>CAVXVM010000108.1:0-10610 GCA_963765025.1 uncultured Acidobacteriaceae bacterium
GAAACCATCCTTCGCAAAAGCGGCGAGATGGCAGTAGAAACCATGCTCGACAACGAAGTCATCTTCGGCCTTGAACGGCTCACAAACGGCCTGCCCGCATTCATCACCTGTACTGCTGAAGCGCTGGCGGAAGGTTGGGTGCTGGTGCTGGTGCCCGGCCTTACCGTGCTTGGCGTATCGGCTGGCCTTGAGCCGACTCCCGCGCTCGTGGATGCCTGCGAAACCCTCCGGGGACGCGGCTTTCGTCTCGCTCTCGACGATTTCATGCGAACCGAGCCTCCACATCCGCTGCTCGAGCAAGCCGACTTCGTCCGCCTTGACTTCAGGCACTACACAAACTCTGAAAATGCGCAGCTCGATAAATGGGGCTTGAAATCCGTCGTCAAAGTAGCCCAGAACGTAAAAACTGAAGAGGACCACCGCAAGGCCTCCGCTCTCGGCTTCACCTTGTTCCAGGGCGATTACTTCTGCCACCCGGTTTTATTAAAAAAACGTAAGGTTCCGGCCAACCGCCTTTCCCATCTTGGAATCGTTCGCGAACTCTATCACGATCCGATCAACATCCATAAGGTAAGTGATCTGGTCAGGCGCGACGCCGCCCTTACTTATCGCCTCTTGCGGCTCGTGAACTCCCCCATCTACGGCATCTATCGCGAGATCCGGTCCATTGAGTCGGCCATCACCGTGTTGGGTGAGGCTACCTTCCGCCGCGTTGTGTCGCTGGCCGTACTCAGTGAGCTCAATGTCGACCAGCCTGCGGCAATCCTTCAAATGGCCCTGGCGCGCGCGCGTTTTTGTGAGCTAGCGGCTCACGACTGCGGCCTTGATGCCGATGAACAGTACCTCCTGGGCATGCTCAGCCTGTTGCCAGCGATGCTTGGCGTGCCTATGGAAGAGATTGCGCCCATTCTTCCCTTGCGCGGCCAGATTTGCGAAGCCCTGGCCGGAAACTTCAACTCCGAGGGCAGACTACTTGGGTGGCTCGAATCGCATGAGCGCGGCGACTGGGCTTCCTGCGACCGGATCGTCTCAACCCATCGCCTCGACGCGCATATGCTCCTCTGCAGCTATCTTCAAGCCGTCTCATGGGCAGAGCCGCCGGTAACCACCTGACCGAATGCCGTTTCTCTTATGCTTTTTGCGCAGTTCGCCAGCATTGTCACGTGAGGACCGCGCAGCCAATTCCCCCGCCTGTTAGTCGCTGATCTACCCCACTCCGATCGTTCGTGGCCTTGCCGCGCATCTCCTGATTCTCATATTCAAACACGCTTAACAATTCGAGCATCTGATTCATTCTCTTTTCATCTGCAGCGCCTATCTCTGTCTAGGTCCGGTTGCGGCTTCCCCGGCTCAACTTGGCACACTCTCGCTCCATTCTCCGGAGGACCATTTCATGGCCGACTTGGCTACTACTGCTGGCTCCCCACCCATTGGGTCTTCGATCCTCGAGCAGAAAATGAACAAAGGCATGCCCACATGGGTCAGCGTCGTGCTTGTTTTGGCGGCATTGGCGGGTGGACTTTCGTTCATCGGTGTCCATGTCATCCAGGATCTCGGCAACATCAAGATCGTGAGCGTCTGGCCCTATGTGCTTCTTGGCCTCGCGCTCCTTATCGCGCTCAGCTTTGAGTTTGTCAATGGCTTCCATGACACCGCGAACGCAGTCGCCACAGTGATTTATACCCACTCTCTCGATCCGAACATCGCCGTCATCTGGTCGGGACTCTGCAACTTGACCGGCGTTCTCATGTCCTCCGGTACGGTTGCCTTCAGCGTCATCACCTTGCTCCCGGTCGAGCTCATTCTCAGGGTCAGCTCGGGCGCAGGATACTCAATGGTGTTTGCGCTCCTCATCGCTGCCATCCTATGGAACCTGGGTACCTGGTGGCTCGGCCTCCCAGCCTCCAGCTCGCACACCATGGTCGGCTCCATCATTGGCGTCGGCGTCGCCAACCAGATCATGAACTCCTTCAGCGGTACTTCCGGCGTGGACTGGACGCAAGCCAGCAAGGTCTTCCAGGTGCTCCTCATCTCGCCTGTCATCGGATTCGTCTGTGCAGCTCTCTTGTTCCTCATCTCCAAATGGACCATCCGCTACCCTGCGCTCTATGAGGCGCCCAAAGACAACACGCCTCCACCGTGGCCCATCCGCCTGCTGCTGATCTTCACCTGCTCCGGGGTCAGCTTCTCTCACGGTTCCAACGACGGCCAAAAAGGCATGGGCCTCATCATGCTGATTCTCATCGGCACCGTCCCCACGGCTTACGCTCTCAATCACGCCGTCACTCCCAAAGACATGCAGGACTTCGTCGCCGCGTCCGACAAGGCTGTCTCCATCATCGAGTCTCGCGTTGACAAGAACGCGGTCATGGGCGGTGACCCGCGCTCCAATCTCACCCTGTACCTGCAAACCAAGCAGTTGCAGCCTGAAGACATGACGGCGCTCCGCGAAATCATTCGCGATCTTGAGGGCGACGTGCAGGCCTACGGCGACTACAAGAATGTTCCACCAAACCTGCAGACCAACGTCCGCAATGACATGTACGTCACCAGCGAAGCCCTTCGCCTCATGCTCAAGGCAAGCAACCCGAAGTTCAATCCGGATGAGAAGGCGGCACTGAACAACTACAAAGCAAAAGTTGACAAGGCCACCAAATTCATCCCTACCTGGGTCAAGGTGGCTGTGGCACTGGCGCTCGGCCTTGGCACCATGGTCGGCTGGAAGCGCATTGTGGTCACCGTTGGTGAAAAAATCGGCAAGGAGCACCTCACCTACGCCCAGGGCGCCTGCGCAGAGTTGGTAGCTATGGCCACCATCTCCGCAGCCGATAACTTCGGACTGCCCGTCTCCACCACTCACGTACTCAGTTCGGGCGTTGCCGGAACCATGGCGGCCAACAGGAGCGGTCTGCAGGTAGCAACCTTGCGCAACATTGCTATGGCCTGGATCTTCACGCTCCCCGTTGCCGCCCTGCTTTCCGGCTCCCTGTATTTCCTCTTCCGCCAGATTTCAAACTAGTTAGCCAAACCGTCAAAACAGGTGTTCCTGGTCGGGGACGCCTTTTTGCGCTTTCCAGGGCCTATCTGGACCCCGTCAACAGGCACCGCGGCGTCATATCCGGTACCATACTTGAGGTACCTAAAGACGAATGAGCCTGAAAGCAAAGCTGGAAGCCGTAATTTACGCCGCCGAAGAGCCGGTTACACTGGCCCAACTCGCCCTCCTGTTCACCGAAGAAGCCATGGAATGGAAGGCGCAGCAGGAGGCCGGAGGAGCCGAGGCCGCCGGAGACTCAGTCTCAGACGGAGAATCCGAGCCCGCCTCCGAGTTCGAGCTCGATTTCATCGAGCCCGAACTCGCTGCAACGGCTGCACCTTCGCCGGAATCGAACCTCCCCGTCAGCCCGCAGGCTGAAGACACCGCTCCCGAGGGAGAGGATTCCAAAATCGACCTTCCTGTGGAAGGCGGCGCTGAGCTCGACTCCGGCTCCGATCCAGAAGCCGTCGGCCAAGCGGCAGCCGAGGCGGCGCTGAAGCGCGAAGCCCGACTTCGTGACCGCGAGGTCCGCGCCATTCTCCGCCAGCTGCTCGACGAGCTGATCGTCACCTACGCTTCCGATGGCCGTGGCATTGAGATTCGCGAAATCGCCGGCGGATATCGCATGGCCACCAAGCCCGAATATCACGACGCTGTGCGCACCTTCGTCAAAAGTCTCAAGCCTGCGCTCAAGCTCTCCTTGCCCGCTCTTGAGACACTGGCGGTCATTGCCTACAAGCAGCCGGTCACCGCTCCTGAAGTAAACGAGATTCGCGGTGTTGATTCCTCAGGCGTCTTCGGTTCACTGCTGGCGCGCAAGCTCATCGCCACTGCCGGGCGCAAGCCCGTCATCGGCCGCCCTATCCTCTACAAGACAACGAAAGAGTTCCTCCTTCGCTTCGGCCTCAAAGATGTCACCGAACTGCCCTCGATGGAGGAGTTCGAAAAGATGGCCGCTCTTGAGCTCGAAGAGCCGGAACTCGCTGAATCTGAACATGCCGGCCAGCGCGATGCCGTTCCGGAGTTTCGCGAAGATCTGAGTCTTGAAGTCGATCAAGCTAAGGCTGAAGAGCATTTGGACGAAGCATCCGCTGAAGCCACCACCGAGGCTGCGCCCATCGGGCCCCCTCCCACTGAGTAAGTAGAAACAGAGGCTCTCCCCATGGAGAAGAAACCCAGGAAGTCCGCCAAGACTCGTATCCCCAAAACCAAGCCAGCCGAACCGGTGCAGGAAGTCGCGCCCGCGCCCGAAGCTCCTCCCGAAACACCTGTTGAAGTGGTTCCTCCCGTTTTTGTGGAAGACCCCATCGGCGATGTGCTCGACGGCGAGGGCAAAATCCTGCTGGCAGACGACGCTCCTTCTCAAACGGGGCCTGACGGCGAAGAAAACGCGCCGGAACCTGAAGCCACGTCGGTAGAGACCGATGAAGACGACGAGTCCGACTTCACTCCTATTGAGCGCATTGCGGGAAAGCCCGAACGCCTCCAGAAGATCCTTGCGCAGGCCGGTGTGGCCAGCCGTCGCAAGGCCGAGCAGATGATTGAAGAAGGCCGCGTGCAAGTCAACGGCACCGTGGTCACTGAACTCGGCACAAAGGCAGACGCCGGCCGCGATCACATCCGCGTTGACGGAAAGCTTCTCCACGGCGCCGAGCGCCTCCGCTACTTCGTCCTCAATAAACCTCGCGGCTTTGTCACCACGGTCAAGGATCCTGAGGGCCGCCCGACCGTCATGCAGTTCTTTGAGAAGATGCGTGAGCGCCTCTACCCTGTCGGTCGCCTCGATTACATGAGCGAAGGCCTTCTCGTTGTCACCAACGATGGCGATTTGGCAAACCGTCTCACCAAGGCCGGATCGGGCGTGGAAAAAACCTACCTCGTCAAGGTTGCCGGGCAGCCCACTGAAGACGAACTCGACCTGCTCCGTAGCGGCGTCAGCATTGAAAAAGGAAAGCCGGGCTCGCCAAAGGTGCGCACCGCAGGCGCTCGCATCCGCCAGGTTCGCCTCGGGGATAACCCATGGTTCGAAGTGGTGCTGATCGAGGGTCGCAACCGGGAACTGCGCAAGATGTTTTCGGCGGTTGGCCATTTTGTCGAGAAGATTCGGCGCATTGGCTACGGCCCCCTTGTTCTGGACCAGGAGCCGGGCAAAATGCGTGAGCTTGAGCCGAACGAACTGGCAAAGCTGCGCCTGGCTGCCGAGGGCAAATTCAAACTCCCCAAGGCAAAAGAAGTGCGTCGCCGCAACCTTGCCGACGCTGCGCTGCCCACGCTCCGGCCCAAACCCGGTTTCCGCACCTCCAAACCATTCGATCCACGGACACCAGCCAAGCGATTCGAACCCGGGAATCTTGAAGCGGGCGCAGCACCGGCAAGCGCTGCCGGCGAGTTCCGCCCTAAACGTCCGTTCAGCCCCGGCAAGCCTTTCCGTTCCGACAAACTGTTCCGCCCGGCGCGCCCCTCAGGGGAAGGTTTCCGACCCGCCGTCGGCGCATCCAAATTCGGCCCGGCAAAGCCAGCCTGGAAGAAGGATGACCGCGCCCCGCGGCCTCCCGCACGCTTTGCCGCTGGCGAAACAGGAGAAGCCCGCCCACCTGCAGGCGAGCCTTACGGGGATAGGCCAGCCACGCCCCGCACATACGGGTCGAAACCAGCCGCAGGCCGCACTTTCGGCAGCAAGCCTGCAGGTAGGCCATTTGACCGCAGGCCCGCCGCAGGCAGGCCAGCCCCGGACAAGCCGTTTTCCGCAAAGCCAGGCAGCGAACGCCCGACCTTCAAGCGCCCTGCCGCACCCCGCCGTGATGCACCCGCTCGCGAAGGGGAATTTCCCGAAATCCGTCCCGGAGGCCTACGGATCGACCCGGTAGAACCGGGCCACGCCGAAGCCTATCACCCCGAAACACGCAGCAAGAGTCCCGCCCGCCCAAGCGCAGGCCGCCCTCCATTTGATCGCCTCCGCACAGGCAAGCCCAGCTTTGGCAAACCAAGTTTTGGCAAGCCCCGATTCGAGAAGACAGGTCCGGCCAAACCCCGTTTTGAAAAACCAACTTTCGAGAGATCGGGACCACCGAAGCCTCGCTTCGAGAAGCCCAGATTCGAAAGATCAGGACCGCCAAAGCCCCGCTTTGCGAAACCCGGTTTCGACAAACCTCGTTTTGATAAGCCCGCTTTCGACAAACCGCGTTTCGACCGCTCCAGCGCCGGGCCCGCGCGCCCACCTCGTACCGAAGGTGGCCTAGCGCGCCCCTTCACGACCAGCAGCGGCAAGCCCAGGCCAGGCGGCGCCCGCCCAAGCAGCAAACCCTTCAAGCCCAGCGGAGCCGGCCGTTCGAAACCACCTGCTGCAGGATTCTCCCGTCCCAAACCCGGCGGCTTCTCAAAACCAGGGTTCAAGGGCGCGCCCAAGAAGGGCAAGCCCGGCGCCAAGAAGCACACCGGTCGCAACCCCGGCAAAAGGCGGTCCTGAACGGCCGCCGGCTGCCACCCTAATTCTTGGGCTCAGTCTCCCGCATGAACTCCGCTAGATAGTCCTTCCACACCGCGGCAACTGTATGCGTCCCATGCCCCCTTGTTGCGTCTGAAATGGGCAGCAGAATAAAGCGCGCATGCGGCATGCGCTTCACCATCTCCTGTGCAATGCCCAACTCCGGCGGATTAATAAAATCATCTGCTGAGTTGATCCAAAGCACCGGCACGGTAATGCGATCGAGCCGCGGGCTCGGATCGTAATTCCTGCTCGCGTTCACATAGAAGAGGAGGTCATTTGCATCGGTATTCGCATCCATGCGCGCCAGCGCTGCGTCCACATATTTCTCGGCCAGTTCTCGTGTCGGCGCGTTTTTCTGCATCTGCAGCGGGCTCGACCCCATGATGAAGATCATCTCGTTGGCATTGTGCAATCCCTGCTTGGGTTCCGCCTTGTACTCGCCACCCATCCATGCCGGATCGCGCCTGATCGCTTCTATCGCCATGTACCGCATCATCCGGTTGCGCCCCGCCAGCGGTACCGGCAAACACGCAAACGGCGCCAGCGCGTCCATGAATCCGGGATAGGTTTCGCCCCACACAAACGACTGCATGCAGCCCATCGACGTACCGAGGATCAGCCGCAGGTGATCCACCTTCATCTCATCGAGCATCATCCGCTGGCTGCGCACCATGTCATCGTAGTCATAAGCTGGGAAGTGCGCGTGCAGTCCGTCTGATGGCTTCGAGCTCTGGCCGTGGCCGATGTCATCGGGCAGGATGAGAAAGTATTTCGAAATATCCAGCAACGCCCCCGGCCCAAACAGCACATCGGCAAAAAGCGGATTCAACAAGCTATGCGCGTTACCGCCGGTCCCATGCAGCAAAAGCACGGCATTGTCAGTCTGCCCCGATGCGTTGCGATGCGGCGTCCCCAGAGTCAGGTAATGCAACTTCAGTTCTGGCAACGTCTCGCCCGTGCCAAAGCGAAAGTCCTTCAGCACCACCGTCCCATCCACCGTCGGCCACACCTTCGCAGCCGGTGTCCCGGCGCTCGCCTCCACGTGCGACATCGTCTGGCCCGCCATCGATCCAGCCAGCAACACTACCCCCGCCATCACCAGACCAAATCCGCGCACCCTCATCGCTTTTCTCCCTTCGCTCACCGTTTGAGCCTAGCTTTTCATCGTCCGGGGTTGCAAATCATGCTTCATGCCGTACCAGGCCGCGCCACCGGCCATTTCTCATTCCCGTGCTGCCCGCTTCCGCGCTAAAATTTATCTGTCAGCCATGTTCAGCCGTTCCGCAGTTCGTATCTCCTCGACGCCCGTCCTCAAGCGCTTTCGCCGCGGGCACCCCGACCGTGGACGGCACTCCTCCCTCTGAGTAATCTAGTCAGTTGACTCGTTCTCTGGTCCGTTCCGTGCGCTATGCGTCGCGGCGGCCGGCGGATTTTCCTCGTAACGGAACTTCCGCTCGTGAACCCCAAGCTTTGAGATCCATCCGCCGATGCGCGGATAGAAAGGTCCATCTCCCATGAATAGCTTTGCCAGCACGGCCGCGCTAACCTCCGGCAATCGCTCCTATACCATCTACCGTCTGCCCGCGCTCACTTCCCGCGGATTCAACCTCGGCCGGCTACCCTTCAGCCTCAAGATTCTCCTCGAGAACCTGCTCCGCCGCGAAGACGGCATCACCGTCACGGCCGGCGACATCGAGTTCCTCGCCAACTGGGACGCTAAGGCCGAACCCAGCCGCGAAATCGCCTACATGCCTGCCCGCGTCCTCATGCAGGACTTCACCGGCGTCCCCGCAGTGGTCGACCTGGCAGCCATGCGCGACGCCATCCGCAAGCTCGGCGGCAACCCTGAGCGCGTTAATCCCCTTGTTCCTGCCGAACTCGTCATCGACCACTCCGTTCAGGTCGACGAATACGGCACCACCGGCGCCTATGGTGCCAATTCGCTGCTCGAGTTCCAGCGCAACCGCGAGCGCTACGCCTTCCTCAAGTGGGGACAGACCGCCTTCCGCAACTTCTCCGCCGTCCCACCGGGCATGGGCATCTGCCACCAGGTCAACCTCGAGTACCTCGCACGTGTCGTCTTCACCAGCGAAATTGACGGTGAGCAGGTCGCCTATCCTGACACCGTTGTCGGCACTGACTCCCACACCACCATGATCAACGGCCTCGGCGTGCTCGGCTGGGGCGTCGGCGGCATTGAGGCTGAAGCGGCCATGCTCGGCCAGCCCGTCTCCATGCTCGTACCGCAGGTTGTCGGCTACAAGCTCACTGGCAAGCTCCGCGAGGGCGCAACGGCCACCGATCTCGTTCTCACCGTCACGCAGGCACTACGCAAGCTCGGCGTAGTCGGCAAGTTCGTTGAGTTCTACGGCCCCGGAATCGCCGCCCTGCCACTGGCTGACCGCGCCACCATCAGCAACATGGCTCCCGAGTACGGAGCCACATGCGGCATCTTCCCGGTCGATGCGGAGACACTCACATATCTTCGCCTCACTGGCCGCAGCGACGAGCAGATCTCGCTGGTCGAGGCCTATTACAAGGAACAGGGGCTCTTCCACACGGCTTCATCGCCTGAGGCAGAGTACTCCCAAACTCTCGAGCTCGATCTGACCACCGTTGAGCCCAGCCTTGCCGGACCAAAACGCCCGCAGGATCGTGTGCTGCTCAAGGACGCGGCTGCCAGTTTTGCGCAGCAGCTTCCTTCGCTCCTGTCGCCCACTGCCAAGCCCATTGGCACGCGCACAGCTGAAACATGGCAACGCGTGAGCGTATCCGATGCGGCCCTTGCAGAAGAGAATGAAGGTTCCTCAACCGCAAGCCTGCTTGCCGGTACATTCCAAACTGGACACGTGACAACCACCGTAAAAGAACGTTTCAAGATCGATCCGGACAAGTATCTCGATCACGGCTCCGTTGTCATTGCCGCCATCACCAGTTGCACCAACACATCCAACCCTTCCGTGATGGTCGCGGCCGGCATCCTCGCCAAGAAGGCCGTCGAGAAGGGCCTTTGCGTTCCCCCCTGGGTCAAAACGTCGCTCGCGCCCGGCTCCCGTGTCGTCACCGACTACTACACCCGCGCCGGCCTTCTACCTTACCTTGAGAAGCTTCGCTTCAACGTCGTCGGCTACGGCTGCACCACCTGCATCGGCAACTCAGGCCCGCTTCCTGCCGACGTCTCCAAGAGCATCGACGAGCACGGCCTTGTCGCGGTCAGTGTTCTCTCCGGTAATCGCAACTTTGAGGGCCGCGTGAATGTGGACGTACGCGCCAATTACCTCATGAGCCCGCCGCTGGTCGTTGCCTACGCACTCGCCGGCAAAATCGGTCATAACTTCGACACCGATCCCTTGGGAACCGACGAGACCGGCAAACCCGTCTACCTCAAGGACATCTGGCCCACACAGGCCGAAGTTGCTGAAGCTATCAAGAAGGGCGTAACCAGCGAGGGCTTCCGCAAGGAGTACGCCACCGTTTCCTCCGGTGACGCCAGTTGGCAGGGACTCAGCTTCCCCACCGGCGACGTCTACCAGTGGGAGCCCGATTCTACCTACATCCGGCAGGCGCCGTACTTTGACGGCATGACCGAAAAGCCCGCGCCCGTCACTGATATCGCCGGTGCGCGTGTCCTCGCCGTGCTGGGCGACTCCGTCACGACTGACCACATCTCCCCCGCCGGCAACATCAAGGCCAGCGGTCCGGCCGGAAAATATCTTGTCGACCATGGAGTCAAACCGGCAGACTTCAACAGCTACGGCTCGCGCCGTGGCAATCATGAAGTCATGGTACGCGGCACCTTCGCTGACGTGCGTGTCCGCGACAAACTCGCGCCGGGCCCCGAAGGTGGCGTCACCCGCCTGCTCCCCGAAGGCGAAGGCATGTCCATCTTCGACGCGAGCGTGAAAGACGCTGAGCGCAGCACTCCGCTCATCATCGCCGCCGGCAAGGAATACGGCTCAGGTTCCTCGCGCGACTGGGCCCGCCAATGGACGAAAACTACTCGGCATCCGCGCCGTCATCGCCGAGGAGGCTACGAACGCATTCATCGCTCCAACCTGGTTGGCATGGGGATTCTGCCCCTGCAGT
>CAVXVM010000109.1:0-4952 GCA_963765025.1 uncultured Acidobacteriaceae bacterium
GTGGCTCACTGCGGCAACGCAGGGAGCGGAGACCCGGGTGACTGTGGAGTTGATTGCGAAAGACAGCGGCACTCGGATTCGTCTTACGCACGCGGGTTTTCCCGACGAGGCAGTGTCAGAGAAGCGGCACGGAGACGCGTGGCCGCAAGTGCTTGCGCATCTGGACAAATGCATGACGGGCGGAGCCTGACGGGAGATCGAAGCGGTGCGGCGTAGAGGGTCAATCACGGTGGTCATTTTGCTGGCGGCCTGCCTTGCTGGTTCGGCGGGTGGAGAACTCATCGTCGCGCAGGGTGCCGAGCCGCAAGCATCAACAAGGCTAAAGGCCCCTCCGCCGCCCGAGGCGCGCGTCGACATCAATCACGCCACGTTGAGTGAACTGCTCAAAGTTCCGGGCATGACGCCAAGTTGGGCTGGGCGGATTGTGCGCTTCCGTCCTTACCGAAGCAAGCAGGACCTGGTGGAGCACGGGGTGCTTCCGAGCGACGTCTACGACCGAATCAAGGATTATGTGATCGCGCATCGCGGCGAACAGTAGGCTGCGGCCGGGCGGAATCCGAACCCCACGTTGCGGGCCTGCGCGCGATGAACGAATCGACAAACATTCTGTTGAAACATTGCTTCGGCCGCTCGGTTGCGGGCAGTTACACTACGCAATAACAGGGAGGGACTGCTCATGCAAACCAGGATTCTGGGCACCACCATGCCGGTGCTCGACTGTGGCCCCGTCCGCCGTTCCGAATCTTCAGGCGGCGCCGACTCTGGCTTGAATCATCAGGACAGGAAACAACAAAAGCCCCATCCGCTCGGATGGGGCTTTAATTTGAACCGCACGTCGAACCGCGCCGGCCCTAGTCGTAGTACTCCAGCCCCAAATGCGTAATCAGCGACTCGCCCATGATGTGCCTGAGTGTGTTCTTCAGCTTCATCGATTGGATAAACAGGTCGTGCTCCGGGTAAAGCCCTGCAGCGGTCTGAGGGGACTTCAAGTAAAAGCTGAGCCACTCCTGAATCCCGATCGAACGCAACCCGGGCGTGCGTTTCGCCAGGTCGAGAAACAGAACCAGGTCAAGCGCGATCGGCGCGGCAAGAATCGAGTCGCGGCACAGGAAATTAACTTTGATTTGCATCGGATACCCGAGCCATCCAAAAATGTCGATGTTGTCCCACGCTTCCTTATCGTCGCCGCGCGGTGGGTAATAGTTGATGCGAATCTTGTGGTAAAGGTCCTTGTAGAGATCCGGGTAAAGCTCCGGCTGGAAAATGTACTCAAGCGACCCCAGCTTCGACTCTTCCTTCGTCTTGAACGACTGCGGATCGTCCAGTACCTCTCCATCCCGGTTGCCCAGGATGTTCGTTGAAAACCATCCCCTCACGCCCAGGTGGCGCGCCTTGAATGCCGGCGCCAGAACCGTCTTCATAAACGTCTGCCCGGTCTTGAAGTCCTTACCGCAAATCGGCGCGGCATTTTGTTTTGATAACTCAATCAGGGCTTTTGTATCCACGGTCAGATTCGGCGCGCCATTGGCAAACGGTACGCCTTCTTTCAGTGCGGCATAGGCATAAATCTGCGATGGAGCAATCCCGATATCGCTTGCCTCCAGGCCCTTCTCGAATGTCTCAATTGACTCGTGCACGGCCGTCGGCTCCAAAAAAATCTCTGTCGAGCCACACCAGATCATCACCACGCGATCCACGGTCTTTTTAAAGTTGCGGATGTCTTCAATCACCTGGTCGGCTAGGTCCCGCTTGTTCTTGCCCTTCTTCACGTGGGTGCCATGCAGTCGCTTGACGTAGTACTGGTCGAACACCGCAGGAAGCGGCTTGATCGTCTCCAGGTAAGGCTTCAATGCAAGCAACGTTTCTTTGTCCAGCACCTCTGCATGCGCTGCGGATTCGTACACGGTGTCCTCAAAGATGTCCCAGCCTGTAAACACCAGATCATTCAAGTTGGCCAACGGTACAAAATCCTTAACATAGGGAATCTTGTTTTCCGTGCGCTTGCCTAGCCGAATGGTTCCCATCTGCGCTAGCGAACCAATTGGCTTGGCCAGACCACGCCGAACGGCCTCAACGCCGGCAATCATCGTTGTGGCTACAGCGCCCAGGCCCACCACCATCACTCCGAGCTTTCCTTTTGCCGGTGCAATCTCTTGCTTGGCAGCCGTTGGGCTGCTCTCGTGTTCTGCTGACATATTTCTCCTCGACTTTCTTTTATTTGGCCGATAACCGTCTATCGGAACCAGATTCTAGTCCCCTTCGCCAAGACAACGCTTGTTCTCGAAATGTTTCTGCGCTCGCACAGCAGCCCTAGGCTGCTTTCGCTTCACTCCTGCGACTCAGGTGCGACCAGACAAACCACACGATTCCCGCCACCAACGCAATCTCCACCACCAGGTGGAAGCGATGGAAGGTTTCATAGAACCTGGGATCCGTGTGCCATTTCTCCCCCAACTTCATACCCACATACGCCAGGCAAAAATACCAAACACAGGAACCCAACGAGGTGTAAACGTGAAAGCGCAGCCGCGGCATCCGGGCAATCCCTGCCGGGAAAGCGACAAACGTCTGTACCACCGGTAGCATGCGTCCCACCAGGATCGCGATCGATCCATATCTCTCAAAAAACCACGTCATACGGTCAAGATCGTGGTGACTCATCAGCACCCATTTGCCATAGCGCTCCACCAGCGGCCGCCCGCCCTTGGAGCCAATCCAGTACGCAACCGCGGAGCCTATGTTGCACCCGATCGCTCCCGCCACTGTCACCAGAACCAGATTGAAGCGCCCCAGATAAACCAGGTACCCGGAAAACGGCATGATCAATTCGGATGGAAGTGGAACTCCCGATGAATTGATTCCCATCAGAGCCACTATTCCGGCATAACCACCAGCATCGATAACATGGGTAACAAACTGCACTAGCAACGCGAGAATCTTTTCGCTCATAAACTTCCTCAGTATATAGGCCCTTGGAGCACACTTTCCTCTTCCGTAACCCAAACCATACATAAAAGATAAATGCACACGTATGCATTCCTGCTTTGCTACCATAAAGATGAATACACGTTGATTCTTGAGGTGCACCCGTTGTCTGAATTTCCCCCTGTTCCACTCACTCTTGAAGGTTCAAGCCTGCTCCACCAGTTCTTCCGCTTCGATTGGAAGGCCTGGCTCGCAACCGCTGAAGTTGATCGCGAGCGCATCGCAGCCAACGCCGTCGCCGCGCTCAAGGCTCTCGAGCGCGCTGCCCCTGATGGTCCAATCCAGTCCGCCCTCTTCTCTGAGCTCGGTCACAAGGGCGACCTCATCCTCATTCACTTTAGAGAGTCTTTTGAAGCTCTCAATCAGGTCGAGCTCGATCTCGCCCAGACCGAACTCTACAACTTCCTCACGCCCACCCACTCGTACGTGTCTGTAGTTGAGCTTGGCCTCTACGAGTCCAGCCGCAAGACCTACGAGGCTGCTGCGGCAAAGGGATTTGCCCAGCACACGCCAGAGTGGAATGCTGAAATCGCCGCATCGCTCCAGCGCGGTTCAAGCGCCATGGCGACGCGTCTCTTCCCGTCCGTGCCTGAGGCAAAGTACCTCTGCTTTTATCCCATGGATCGCAAGCGCGGCGAAAAGGTCAATTGGTACTCCGTTCCCTTTGCCGAGCGCCAGCGCATGATGCACGAGCACGGTCTCATCGGCCGCCGCTACGGCGACGTCGTCAAGCAGATCATCTCCGGCTCCATCGGAATGGATGACTGGGAGTGGGGCGTCGACCTGTTCGCAGAGGACCCGGTGGTCTTCAAGAAGCTCATCTATGAGATGAGGTTTGACGAGGTAAGTGCGGTCTATGCTCTCTTTGGCCAGTTCTACCTCGGCGTGCGCCTGCCGATCGACAACCTCAGTAACTGGCTCAACGGAAAGCTCTAAAATAGGCAAGCTCGAGGTGCAGGCTTGCGGGATGAAGAGCAGCATCGCGACTCGATTCTGGTGAGTAACAAAGATGACGACGAAAAAGGCGCCGCTCAAAACCGCAAATAAGAAGCCATTGCGCGGCGACCTAGCCCCCGACCGCGTAACCGCCATCCTCAAAGGCCTCGACGAAGCCTATCCTGAAGTCGAATGTGCGCTGAAGCATTCATCCCCATGGGAACTGCTGGTCGCCACCATTCTCTCCGCGCAATGCACTGACGTCCGCGTCAACATGGTCACGCCCGAACTCTTCCGCCGATTCCCTACCCCACAGGCCATGGCGAAAGCCACTCTACCTCAACTCGAAGCCCTCATCCGCACCACCGGCTTCTTTCGCAACAAGGCAAAGTCCATTCAGGGTGCAGCCCGCAAGATCATCAGCGACTTCAACGGTCAGGTTCCGCAAACCCTCGCTGAACTCATCACCATCCCCGGCGCTGCTCGAAAAACAGCAAATGTGGTTCTGGGCGTTTGCTTCGGCAAGGCGGAAGGTGTCGTCGTCGATACGCATGTATTGCGCATCTCCCGCCGCCTTGGTCTCGCCAAAAGTGAAACACCCGAAAAAGTCGAGCAGGAGTTGATGCAGATCATCCCCAAGGATCGTTGGATCGCTTTCTCCCACCAGATCATCCACCATGGCCGCCAGACGATAGAAAGCAGGTCGGCATGGAGGACGGAGGCGCAAAAAGGCGTCGGCCGTCCTGCCCGGCGAGCATGGTGCCGATCGTTTCGATGGTGCCCGAGACCGTACTGGCGATGGGCATTCCGCGCTCGGCGCGCAGCCGTTCGATGGCCACCAGCGCGGCTTTCACGGCGCGCGTATCGTTGCACGTTTCGGCGGCTAGAATGTCAACGCCGCCATCGAGCAGCCCCGCGGCACGCTGGTAATATACGTCGACGAGTTCCGGAAACGTCACCCCTCCCACCACGCTGATGGATTTCGTGGTGGGGCCCATGGCGCCGATGACGAAGCGCGGCTTTTCCGCTGA
>CAVXVM010000110.1:0-45334 GCA_963765025.1 uncultured Acidobacteriaceae bacterium
CCTCGCAGGTGCCCTGAGATGCGCTCCATGAAAGGGCAATGTCGGAGTCAGAGTCGCTGTCGCCTGTCGGTTTGCCGAGCACCGTGGCGGCGTTCGTGACGAGGCAGGCCTGCGGCAGTCCCGCGGCGATGAGCGAGATGTCTGCGCCAATGGGCTCGTACTCGTAGGTGCCGATAAAGCCCTGGCCAGCGGCGTAGACCTGTTCCATGCCGGCAACGGCGTCTTCGTCGTCACATACCTGAAACAAATCCCTGGTTGCCCACGCGGTGAGCGTTAGAAAGACTACGGCTGCTGCCGTTGCGACGGCGAAGCGCTGCAAGTGGTGCGTTGAGTTGCGCGGCCAAAGAGCGGCAGCGGCAAAGATGCCCATAGGCGCTTCAAGAACCACAAGCCATCGCCAGGGGAACTGCAGGAAGCGGAGATCGGGAAGAAGATTCCATAGCGGCAGGGAGAACGGGAACTGCAAGAAGAGCACGGCTACGGGAATGATCGCGAGCGGAACCCACCAACGCGCAGGACCGGGAAGGCGGCTGCGCAATTGGCACAGCAACAGCGCGCAGAGAGCAATGGCGATCATGAGGATGGCAATCTTCGAGACCGTGTGGAGCACGACATCGTGGTAGGCGAGCGCGGGGTCGTTGTGCACGGCAAACAGCCAGCTGTATTCGGGAGTCTCTCCCTTGTCTTGGGTTGCCTGGTGAATATCGACCCAGCGCTGCTCCCACGAGGCAGGCACAAGATAGACGGCAACAAGTCCCATGCCGAGCACGGCTGCGCCCGCGGTGCGTAACAGCTTCGCCCATGAACGCTCAAGGCCAAATACGACGAGCGCGACGGCGGCAAGCAGGTAGCAGCCCATCACGCCGACGGTTGGATTGGAAAGCCAGCAGCCTGCAATGGCGATGGCGAGCCCTGCGATTGTGACGGCTGCTTCGCGGTGTTCCGATTTGGCTTCGCCCGAGGCGCTCCTGCGAAGCACGAACAGGAGCACGAGCGGAATCCACATGCCGCCGGCAAGCTCGGCGAAAGCTGTGCGTTCGTACGCAGTGAAGAGAGAGTAGCCCGAGAAGAGCGCCGCGCAGGCGGCCAGCGTTGCCGGGTCCTCGCTGAGCGCCTGGCGCGCCAGCGCTCTTGTGGCGAGCCCAGTTCCGGCCAGCAGAAGAAAAGTGAGCGCAATGGGAACCCAAGTCCACGGCAAAAATGCGCCGAGCGCTGCGCCCATCATCCACGTGAGCGGCGAATAAAAGACAAACCGCGGCTCGCCCGCGCCGTAATTGGCGCTTGGCGCCCAGTGCGGATACAGAATTCCATGGCGCCAGGCATTGAGAGCATCAAACCACGAAACCAGATGAAAGTCGAAGTCGTGGCCGCATGAATTGCCGCGGATGAGTTCGGGGGTGACGGCTACCAGGGCGGCGAAGAGGATGATGGCTGGGCCGATGAAGCGGCGGCCTTCAATCCCCGGTCTCAGAATCGAGACCGGGGGCACCCGCATTTCTTTTCCATCTGAATTCATGGCAGCAGCCGCAGCGTGTGCTTTGTTTGCGCTGCCACGGCTGCGGGGCTGAACGCGAGTGGGAACGTTGTTCCGCCGTACCAGTCGTTCCACTGGTCACGGAAGTAAGGACTAAGCGGATCGCCGCTTTCGCCGAGCACGATGTTCTGTGTTGAGCCGTCAACATCGCTCCAGTCGATGGTGAAGCGCTGGGAAGGCCCGAAGTCATGGTTTACCTGCTTGACAGTAGTAGTGTCGCCGCTCAGCGGATGCGGCCCTGTGCCCGCAATGCGGCCAACAAGCGGCAAGTACCTGGCAAGCGGATGCTCAAGGTCCACAACGTGCCAGTTGCCATAGTGCCAGGTCGTCACATCGGCGGGCGCTTTGCCGTCTTTCATGCCCTTGCGCACAGCGGCTGTGAGCAGGGCGTCCCAGTTCTTGTAGCCGGGCGGCAGCCAGTCCGCTCGGGCGTGCATCACGATCTCTTCTTCGGCGAAATTCGATTCTTCCCAGCGATAGGCTGCGGCGTCTTTACCGAGCTTCGGCTCCAGAATCATGGGCCAAAGCGCCTGGCGCGTGGTGGTCACAATCGAGGCGGCGACAGAGTCGGTGGTGAGGCGCCCATCCCAGCTTCGCATCAAGTCAGCGGCCTTGCGCAGCCTCTCATCCACACCGTCCGTGTGGTCGATGGCGTAGGCGAGGCGCTGGCCCATCTCCTGATCCATCTCGCTGTACACATCGGTCTGTACCGCCAGCATGTCTTTGGGTGTGAGCCCATCGCGTCCCTCGAGAGACTTGTAGATGCGCTCAATGCGATAGGGTTCCACCCACTCCAGCGTGAGCGGATAAGGCGACTTGTCCGTGGTGACGCGGGAGTTGGCCGTGGCGAGAAAACCCGACGGCGGATCGACGGAGCTGGGCATGTCGTCAAAGGGAATGTAGCCCTGCCACTCGTGCGCGCTGTCGTTGATGGGTTTGCCTGCGAGCCCGCCAGGACGCATGGGAACTCTGCCCACTGCGTGATAGGCAATGTGACCCTGGTCGTCGGCGTAAACCATGTTCAAGGTCGGCCAGCACCAGTCCGCCAGCGCTGAAGAAAACTCCGTCCAGTTCTGCGCTGTATTCAGTTGATAGATCGGCAAGGCGTTCAGAGTTGGATCGAGCAGGGTCCACTTGAGCGCAATCGGCCTGCCTTCTTTGTGCAGGATCGGATTTACGAGCGGCCCATGGCCGGTGATTTCGACGTTGAGGATCAAATCTTTTCGGCCGCGCACTTTGATGACTTCGTGGTCCACGGTCAAAGGCTTCCATGTGCCGTCCGCGTCCTGGTAGTTGCCTTTGCCGTCGAGCTTTTCGAGGTAAAGGTCGTCGGTATCGCCCATGAGCGCGGTGATACCCCAGGCCACGTGTTCGTTATGCCCTTCAATGACCAGCGGGAAGCCGGGAATGGTGACGCCCGCAGCGTGGAAGCCGGGGGCGCTGAGATCAGCCATGTACCAGATGTTGGGCACCATGAGGCTCAGGTGCATATCGTTTGAGAGCATCGGCTTGCCACTTGCGGTGTGGCTGCCGGCGATGACCCAGTTGTTGGAGCCTGCGACGCAGCCATCGCAAGCAGGCAGGCCCATGAGGGCAAGCAACGCGCGTGGGTCGACCCCGGCAGGCTGAATCGGCGCTGGGTACTGATGCGGCGCGGCCTGTGTCGAAGAAGGCTCGTCATCATCGTCGTCATCCGAGTTGGGCGGCGCCAGTTCAGGATGTGGCTGGCTCAGATCAATCACAAGGCCGGTGGGCGGATGATCGCGCCACGAACCCACTGGATAGAGATCGGACTCGAGGCCGGGATTGTTCAGGTCGGCGGAGACGCGCTCGCGCGCAAACTTGTTGGGCCAGTGCGTATCCAGCATCTCGACGATCATCAGCCCCACGCTCACTGAGTCCACGCCGGTCCAGGGCTGGGGACGATAGTGCAGCAGGCGGAATTCCGCAGGCAGCGAGTCCTGATGCTGCTCGATGAACAGGTTCACTCCGCGCGCGTAGTTGTCCACCCGGTCGCGGTCGGCTGCCGGCAGGTGGTCATAGATGCGTTGCGCGGAATTCCTGAACTGCATCACGCGCTGCGCCTTGTCGTGCTCCACGAGCGAGGGCCCCATAATCTCTGCGAGCGTGCCTTCGGCGTTGCGGCGGTAGGCGTCCATCTGCCACAGGCGGTCCTGCGCCGTGACGTAGCCCTGGGCGATGAGCAGGTCGTCCTGGCTGGCGGCCTCAATGTGGGGAACGCCGTGTACGTCGCGCCGCACGATCACCGGCGCGGACAAGCCCGAAACATGTAACTCGCCATCGATCACCGGCAGCGCCGCTTTCGCCGCGGAGTGCAGCCAGAGGACACCGGCGCTGGCGGCCAACAATACGACGACTGCGAGAGTGCATGCGGACCAAAGCAGGATGCGCGGCCAGCGCGACTTGCGTCTGCCGGGAGACGGAGCAGTAGCGCCCGCGCGTGCCTGATCGATGGGGAATATGTCAGCCATGGGTCTACAACAGGATAACGCCGCGTCACCACTGCGCCTTGGGGTGTATCGACAGATAGTGGCGTGCAGCGCCGGGCGCCAATTTTTCTCAGTTCTAGGAGCGAGGAGCGCCGCATACCGGGCGTCTGCTAGCGACGATTGACGACGAAATGAGGAAAATTGGCCCCGGCCCTTCGGGTTGCGGCGAAAATCCTGCCATACTTCATTCTCGCCCTTGACGGTGGACCCGCCACAGCCTGCGGGCTCGGCTTCGTCTGACAGGATTTTCGCTCACAACGCTGCGCACCACTATCTGTCGATACACCCCACGCCCGGCTACAGCGGAGCAGCCATTCCAAGGTACAATTCCATGGAATCGGCGACACGAGAAAGAATCCTCGCCTGAGACTTCCGCGGTAACAAGGAGACTCCCCCCATGAATCGCAGAGACTTTCTCGCATCGGCAGCCGCACTGGCGGCAACCTCGCCCTTGCGCGGCCTGGGCCAATCGCCGCAACCGGTGCACGGATTCCCCCCGGCCATGTTGCGCGGCGACTCCTACATTGAGACCACCCCGGTCGCCGAATATCACAATGCGCCAGAGAGCGCCTATGAAGCTTTTCAGGATATGAAATTCGGCATCCGCATCCATTGGGGAATCTACTCCATCTGGCATCGCGGCGCGGAGTCCTGGCCTTATCTCCCCATGTCGTTTGAAGACCGCCAGGCGTACAACAGCCTCTATAAGACCTGGAACCCCGCCGGCTTCGACGCCGACGCCTGGATGGACGACTTCCGCGACAGCGGCATGAAGATGTTCGCCTTCACCTCGAAGCATCACGAAGGCTTCTCCATGTTCGACACCAAAACGCGCGTGAAAAGCCGCGCCAACTGGACCGCTCCCGGCGGCCCGCGCATCGAGGACTGCGACCTCGCCTATTCCATCATGGAGACTCCGTTCCGCCGCGACGTTATCAAGGAACTTACAGACGCGGCTCACAAGCGCGACATCAAGATCGATTTATATTTTTCCCACCCCGACTGGTACGACGCCGACTTTCGTCCCTACGTTGCACACCCGCTGCAGATTCCTTCATCCAAACAATGGATGTCTCCGAACGACGTCAGATTCACGCAAGAAAAGCTGGGAGACCATGCCGTCGTCGTTCCCGATCCCACTGACGCAGAAGTCAAGCGCATGATGGAGCGCCATCGCGCGCAGCTAAGAGAACTTCTAACGCAGTATGGACGCATCGACATGATTGGTCTCGACATGTGGCTCGGTCCCCGCGTCTGGCCCGAACTGCGCAAGACGCTGCTGATGATGCGCGAGCTGCAGCCGGATGTGATGCTGCGCAATCGCGGCATCGGCAACTACGGCGACTACTTCACGCCCGAGCGCGTCGTCCCCGGCTCCAAGGAAACCACTGACAGGCCCTGGCTCACCATCTATCCCCTGGGCACCGACTTCTCCTACGACCCTGACGCGGCAAAGTACAAGGGCACCACGTGGATCGTGCACAACCTCGTGGACTCGGTCGCCAAGGGCGGCGGGTTCATGGTTGGCGTCGGCCCCAGCGCTCATGGCGAGTTTCACCCCGAGGCCATTCGTCAGATGAAGGGCACGGGCGCCTGGCTCAAGGTGAACGGCGAAGCCATCTACGCCACTCGCGCCCGCGAAGGCACCTTGTGGTCTGAAGGCGACAACCTCCGTTACACGCGCACCAAGGACCGGCGATTTGTCTACGCCATTCTCACCGAGTGGCCCGGTGCGCAGGCAATGCTCAAGACAGTTCGCCCGAAAGAGGGTTCCCGCGTAACGCTGCTCGGCTCGAGGTCAGAATTGCAATGGAAGTTCGACTCGGCAACCGGCACAACTGTCGCCCTTCCTGAGAATCTGCAGCAGGCACCGAACCGCCCGTGCGACCACGCCTGGACCCTGAAGATCGAACCAGCGGAAGGATAGTGTGGCCCGACGATGGGGAATATGTCAGCCATGGGTCTACTACGGAAAACGCCGTGGTCTGAATCGAGGAGTGTGCCAGAACTGGTTGCATTCATGCAACTCGGCCAGCGCAGAACGTCCCTCGGGGGCTAAAGCCCACATTCAAATTGGAAGAGTTATGGCGCGTCTAAAGCCGCGCCCTTTCAAAACCCGTCCAGTGCAACCAGTTTTATACGGCGCGCAGTTCCACGGCTTCGCTGGTCGCCGGCGCAGGACGCTTGCGTCCGTAGATGATGAGCAGCGCCCCCAGCAGGAGCAGGATAACGACGAGCACCAGCAGGCTGCCTTCAGGTCCATCTGTGCCGCCGCTCCAAAGCGCGTTGCCGGCTGGGCTAGTGGTTAGAAAGTGGCCTTGCGCGGGCAATCCGCTGTCGGCAGTGCCGTAGAAGTAGGTCTCAGCCCAATCCCATGCGAAATGACAGCCGATGGCCCACCACGCCGATCCGGTGACGCGCACACTGACACAGAAGACAAACCCGATGGCCGCGGCGGCAAAGATGCCGATCCAGTTTTCGCCGTTGTTGCCGGTGTGGATGAATCCGAAAAGCGTAGAGGTGACCCAGGCCGCTTGCCAGAATCCCGCGCTCTCCGCCCTTAACCAATGCAGCGCGAAGCAAGGCAGCAACCCCAGCAGAGCGATTGCGTAGACGCCCCACACGCCGTTTCCCCTGGCTCGCAGCACCAGGTCAAGGCAGAGCCCGGCGACAGCGGCCAGCGCCCACCAGAAGTTGATGCCACGCGTGAGCGTGAACTGCAGGTAGCAGCGGAACACACCTTCTTCAAAGCATCCCACCAGCAGAAAGGTGACGCCCCAAAGTGCGGCGAACTTGAGAATATTGGTCCCCGTCAGTGCGATGGGGCCAAAGTGCAGCCATCCGCCGGCGGCGAGCGCGCCCACCAGCACAGAGAGTGCGGCAAATCCGGCCGCGAATCCCGAGAAGAAGTTGAGCACACGGCGCGGACCTCTGAGATTGTAGTCCAGAATGCTGCGGTGCTCGAAAAGGCCGACGATTGCGGCCGCAATCAGCATGGCGAAGAACGGAACCAGCTCACCGACGCCCGCCGAAAGAGCAGTTCCGCTGCCCAGCCTGTTGTGGACGATGTTTCCAACGATCAGAGATGCCGCGGTTCCCAGCGTGAAGAGAGCGATGAAGTAGATGGGTACGAAGATCAGTACCGACCATCCGGCGCGCAATCCGTTGTCGCCGATGAACGCCCAGTCAACGCCGCGATATTCCTCCGGATCCGGGTTGGCGTTGGGGCCGGGTGCAGGGCTGGGGGCAGATGCATCTTCGGGCAGGAGGGATGTGTCGGCTGCAGGTTCTTCAGCGGGCGTTGCCTCTGGTACGGGGGAATGGTTCTCTTGCTCCACTCAGCCTCCTGGAAGAAAAACGTGACAGCTTTTCACGAATCGATCGTACTGATAAAAATACCCTACGCAGTCGACTCTTGGACGGTTTTGCGGGGTCAGCGGGCCATTTTCCCTCATCCACCCGCCTTGACACAACGGGCCCAGCCCTTGATGCTTAACAGTTCCGGCTATTTCAACTTCCGGCTCAGGAGGAACTCAGCTCTTGCTGGTTCGCGTTTTCTATCACGACAAGTGTTTTGACGGTGCATGCTCAGCGTCTCTGTTTACGCGCTTTCATCGCGAGTGCGTCGACGCAAACGCCACGTATGAGTATCACGGCCTGGTTCACCGAGCAGGGGCGTTGTTTGACGAGAGCGAATTCACCGGCGATGAAAATGCCATCGTGGATTTCAAGTACTCGGCCTCGCCCAGGATCACCTGGTGGTTCGATCATCACCAGTCGGCCTTTCTCACGCGGGAGGACCACCAGCATTTTCTTGCCTGCCAGCAGGATCCGGTGTGTGGATCGCGCAAGTTCTTTGACCCCAATTACACCTCATGCACCAGCTTCCTGGCGCACATTGCTTCAACGCACTATGGCTTTGATACCGCGCCGTTGGCGGAACTGATTCACTGGGCCGATATTGTGGACGGCGCGCAGTACGAGAGCCCCGAGTCCGCCGTGGAGATGGCGGCTCCAGCGATGAAGCTGACGCTGATTATCGAGGCTAATCAGGATACGGAGTTCATTCCGCGGCTGATTCCGCTGCTGACATCCATGCCGCTGGCTGAGGTACTGAGTCAGCCGTTTGTTGCGTCGCTTCTGCCGCCGCTGCTCGAACGTCACGCCGAGGCGCTGGCGCTCATCCGCAGCCGCGCCGAGGAGAAGGACGGCACAATCTTCTTCGACATTACCGATCATCCGCTTGAGGGCTTCAACAAGTTCATCCCGTACTACCTGTATCCAAAAGCCATTTACTCCATCGGCCTGTCTAAATCCAGCTTTCGCACCAAGGTGGCCGTGGGCTCGAACCCGTGGACCAAGGCCGCCCCGGCAAAGATGGTGAACCTGGCGCAGGTATGCGAGCGCTACGGCGGCGGCGGCCATGCGCGCGTGGGCGCCATCAGCTTTCCGCCCGATCAGGAAGAAAAGGCTCGCGTGGCGGCGGCTGAAATTGTGGCCGAACTGCGCGCGCACAAGGCGTAGGCCTGACAGGTCGCGGCTCTTTTTCGATAAGTCCTAATTTTCAACGAAGCTGTCGTGATTGGCACGGACGATTGAGCCACGCAAAGTCGGCTGTCTGGTTATTTGGTCACGGCCGGGGCCATGAAGCCATTCAGCAGGAATAATTCGGCGATCGCCAGTACGTGGTAAAACAGCACCTGGATGATCACGCCGCGCACCGTGACTTTGCCTTTCAGCACGGTTCTTGCCATGTAGCCTTCCATCGGAAACTGCAGATAGAGCATCACAGTCGGCAGCAGCGCAGCCACCTTGTCGCCCATGTAGATCTCAGGGCGTCCCGCGATGACGGCGAAGGGAAACACAATGCTCATGGCCCATGGCCCCATGGGCAACAGCATGTCGTGGATCTGGGGAGCGACTAAGCTGATGGCAATGCCAACGGCCGCTGGCCAGTACTCAAGATAATGGTCCACGGCCTTCTTCTGCTTGTAGCTCTTCTGGCGCTCGCGCAGCGCAGCCAGATTGGCCTGCGTCTCCATGGCGTAGAGCGCTTCAATCGCGGCTTGCGCCTCAGAGAAGCTGGTCTGTGAGGCGTTGGTCCTTGATTTTTTTCCAAAGAGTCTCAGCATGGCGCGATTCCCCCTGGATTGAGGAGTAGTTTCCGGGGCTATCCGATTATCTGACAATTCCCGTGGGGGTTGGGCCGCGCGCTCCTACAACTTTCGTCGCATTGGCTCCAAAGTGTTAACAGTGGCTAGAGCCCCAGTTCGGCGGACCGGACTTTCATGGCCTCAATGCAGAAGCCAATGTGCGCGTCCAGCTCCACGCCGAGCTCAGCCGCACCCTGCACCACATCCTCCCGGTTCACGCCCCGGGCGAAGGTCTTGTCCTTCATTTTCTTGCGCACGCTGGCTACCTCAACCTCTGCAATGCGCTTGCCCGGCTTGACCAGCGCACATGCCACCAGGAATCCAGCCAGTTCGTCACAGGCAAACAGCGCCTTGGCCAGGTGCGAGGCGCGCGGCACTCCCGAGTACTGTGCGTGGCCCAGGATGGCGGTCCGCAGTTCTGCGGGCCAGCCCAGCCGCTCCAGTTCGCGGACACCGACAAAGGGGTGCTCGTCGGCCGTGGGGTGGCGCTCGTAGTCGTAGTCGTGCAGTAAGGCGGTGGTCGAGTAGAGCTCGAGCATGGCCGCACGCTCGAGTCCGTCCAGGCCCAGCCGGTCCGCTTCCGCCTCGCCATAAGAGAAGACACAGGCCTCCACCGACAGGGCATGCTTGCGCAGGCTCTCGCTTGCGGTCCACTCGGTCAGCAGTTGCCAGGCCTGTTCGCGCGTGTATCGGGTATCACTGCCAGCGCTCATGGTTTTCTCTCTGCAAGTGAATTATCAGCCTCTGGAGTGCTCAGAGTTGCTTACCTTGGTTCGCGAGACACCGGGTTTTGCAGGATTTGATCCGGGATTCTTAGGATTGACCCCTAGTTTGTACTTGACAGTTATGGTTCCCATCCCTGAAAGTAACCCATATTGCAGTGCAAAAAAAGCACTGCGGGGTTCCTGCTCTGGCGCCCTGTCCGCATATGGCCTATGGCAACCACTCCTGTCTGCGTGGAAACACGCGAGGTTGTGCGGTGTGAAAATTGCAGGCTTATGCAATATAGAACCGCAAACTCCCTTTGCAGAAAGTGCAGGCGCCCTCTGGATACAGAGGAGCCGGCAGCTTTAATGCCACAACTGGTGTCGAGCCCACCTGTGCCCTCTTCATCTGAAGCCGGACTGCAGGTGGCGGGACAGGTGCGCGAAATCCGGCGTTTGCGCCACCTGAGCCAGCGTCAGCTGGCGGGGCGCATGATGGTGCCTCGCACCTACATCTCCAAAATCGAGAACGGCAAGGCGATTCCGACGCTTGGTTCGCTTGAGCGCCTGGCCCTGGCTCTCGATGTGGACGTGTGCCAGCTGGTGAGGGATTCGCGCAGCCGCCGCGAAGAAGAGATTGCCGCCATCTTCGCCGATCCGTTCGTGGCCGAAGTGGCTGCACTTCTGCCGCGGCTGGTGCAGTTCCATCGGACGCTGTTTATGGGCGCCGTGAAAGACGCAGCCACGGGCCGCCGCCGCACAGCCTAAACGGCTGGCGGCCAGGTTGCCGATCGATCCCGCCGGCCATTGGCCGGCGGTCGGCAGGGTCGCTCCTGGAGCCCCCACCTGACGCTGCCCCGGACCCTCATCTACACGCGTAGCGGCGCTCCTTTGCAGCCCCTCGGCGCTTGTGCTAGGGTCGATTGTGTAACTCCACGGCTGCGGCTATCGGGGTTTCGTGCGCCGGACCCCGGATTGAGCAGGGGACACACCCTTCATCCGGAGCAGGCGAGAACTCTTCTGCCATCGATTCCCGATTCTTTCCGGGCCCCCGTCCTGGAAACCGCAAATGTAAGGTTGAGGCGAATCCTTTGTATAACCCCGGCACGCTGCGCATCCATGAACTGACAGATGATGAGCGCGGCCTCTACGCGACGCTCAAGCCCGAGCGGCTGCCTGAGCATGTGGCCATCATCATGGATGGCAATGGACGCTGGGCGGGACAGCGCTCGCTGAAGCGGTTCCTCGGCCACCAGCAGGGCGCAAAGAGCGTGCAACTGGTCACGGAGACCGCGTCGCGCATCGGCCTTCCCTGGCTCACGCTTTACGCCTTCTCGCTTGAAAACAATCTGCGTCGCCCACGCGCCGAAGTCAGCTTCCTGATGCGCCTGCTCAAGAACTATCTTGAGACCAACCTGCAGCGCATGATGGACAACAACGTGCGCATCCGCTACATCGGCCGCACCCGCGAACTGGCTCCTGACGTGCAGGAGAAAATGGCCTGGGCCGCCGAAGCAACGGCGCGCAACACCGGCACCACCCTGACGCTGGCCCTGAACTACGGCGGCCGGTCAGAGATTGTGGATGCGATGCGCGGACTGGCGGCGGAGATGAAGCAAAAAAATCTCAACCCCGACCGCATTACCGAAGAAGATGTTCACCGCCATCTCTACACGGCTCACATGCCTGACCCCGATCTGCTGATCCGCACCTCGGGCGAGATGCGGCTCTCCAATTACCTGCTCTGGCAGATCGCGTATACGGAGATTTTTGTCACTGAACGCTACTGGCCCGACTTCCGCGGTATCCATCTGCTTGAGGCAATCGCCGACTTCCAACGCCGTGAGCGCCGTTATGGCGGACTCGGCGAAGATTGCGGCGAGGTGGAAGAAGATCCGGAACGCATCAGCAGCGCGGCTGGTTGAGTAGGAAAAGGCCCCTTTTGACGGGGCCTTTTTGATTGCGTTCAGAGGATTTGCGAGTTGAAGTCGGCAATGAACTGAATTCCAGGAACGTCAATTCGCATGAGCTGCTTGTCCCCTGTCAGGAAAAGATCGATTCCCGCCGATGCGGCACACGCCAGGTGAATCGAGTCCGCGACCTTGAGATTTTCCCTTGCGCGCAGGCGGCTGAAGGGCTTGATCGCACCTTCATCAAACGGCAAGAAGGAAAATCCAATCTCCTCGAGAACTTCGCGAATCGCCTCCGCCTTTTGCGGTTGAGTTGACCGCTCGGCTCCGGCCATCATTTCCGCTACGGAGAGACATGTTGTATAAAGGCGATCTCCCCGTCTACGAGCACGCGAAAGAAGAGCCTCGACACGCTTGCGATAGTCCGGATGACCTTCAAGCAAGTAAATCAGAAGCATGGTATCCCAGCAGATCCTGCTCATGCGGCGTCCTCATCTTCTGAACGGACCCAGCGCAGGAAGGCTTCGCCTCCACCATATTCCGCCAGTTCTTCCTTGAGCAGCCCACTCAGTTTTCCGGCCAGCCGGTGTGCCCATTCTTCCGGAGTCTCCGCACCGGCAGCCGTGGTGGTTGGCTGTTCCATCGGCCTTGCGGGACGCTGTCGCTGATCCGCACGGCGATAGCGGTAAACGACGGTTGTGCTCATCTTGGAGGGAGGACCGTCAATGCCTTCAATCTCGATTCCGTGCTCTCGAAGGAACGACTTTTTGCGCATGGCTGTACAAACTTGCGGAGTGTTGCCGGGAGGAAAGCCGTTCGCGACCAAATCCGCCAGAACGTCCTTCACGGCAACGGAGAAGTGGGATTTGCCGCCCTGAAGAGCTGGCAGAACATGCCTTTCGGATACCATCGCCCGCACAAGATCACTTGAACCCTGTTTCATGTCTAATTCCCCCTTTCTCACTCAAATCAATTACTTCCTAAATTTTAGAGTGTCTTTTGTGAACTTGTCAAGATAAAGATGTCAGACAGTATTTAGTGTCTAATATTTGTCTTAGGCCGAAATTGAGCGTTCCGCCCAAAGGAATCCCACTGATGCGCCTACCCGTTGACATCGCAACCCGTGCTGCGGTCCACTCAGAGAACACTGTTCGAATCCCCTGCGAATCCCTCGCAGCAGTGCGGGACCTTCACTTCACTCAATACTGAAAACCAGAGGCACCAGGGCACCGTTGAAAGGAGCGGCACTCGATGACTTTGTCCAGAGGACTTTCCAGGCGAGATTTTCTGATGCGCGTTGGCCAGGCAGGCGGCTATGGCGCAGCCTTCATGACCATGCAGGCAATCGGCCTTGTGCCTGCGCGGGCTGCCGGAGTGCTTCCGCTGGCGGTTGCGCCGGGCACCGGCAAAGGCGTGAAGGTTGCCATCCTGGGTGGAGGCATCGCCGGCCTGGTGGCGGCCTACGAGATGAAAGCCCTGGGCTACGATTGCACGCTGCTTGAGGCGCGCGAGCGGCCGGGCGGCCGCAATTGGACCGTTCGCGGCGGCGACAAAGTGAAGTTCATCGATGGCAGCGAGCAAACGTGCACATTCGACACCGGCAACTATCAGAACTTTGGCCCGGCGCGGCTGCCCTCAGTACACGACCACATTCTCGGCTATTGCCGCAAGTTCGGCGTCGAGCTTGAAGTGGAAGTGAACACCAGCCGCTCAAGCCTTCTGCAAAACGACAAAGCCAATGGGGGCAAACCGGTGGTGCAGCGGCAGGCTGTGAACGACACCCGCGGCCATGTGAGCGAATTGCTGGCGAAGTGCATTCGCAAGGGAGCGCTTGACCAGGAGATGAACGCGGAAGACCGCGACCGCATGTTGAGCTTCCTGAGAATCTACGGCCCGCTCGACGACGCCAACGCGTATGTTGGCAGCGATCGCGCCGGCTATGATGTGAAGCCGGGCGCGGGCCAGGAGACAGGCGTGTTAAGCAAGCCCATCGACATGCACACGCTGCTCGATGAAAACTTCTGGGACGGCGTTCTGTTTGAAGAGGCATTCGATTGGCAGGCCACCATGTTTCAGCCGGTCGGCGGCATGGACCATATTGCTTACGCGTTTGCCAAGGCACTGGGCGATACGATCCGCTTCAACTCGCCGGTGACGGCGATTCGCAAGACGGAAAAGGGCGTGCGCATTGGCTACAGGCAGGGCGGCGTCGACAAGACGCTTGAAGCCGACTACTGCGTCTGCGGCATGCCGCTCTCGATCCTGAAGAAAATTCCCAACGACTTCAGCGCGCCGTACAGCAAGGTGATCACCGAGTGCAGCTACGCTGGCGCCTACAAGATTGCATGGGAGAGCCGCCGCTTCTGGGAGAAGGACTACAACATCTATGGCGGGCTGGAATTTCTCAACACCGGATGCAGCCCGGTGTGGTTTCCATCAGCAAAGCTGTTCAGCGATCGCGGCGTGCTTGTGAGCGGGTTTAATTGGGACGAAGGGCCGGAGTTTGGCGCGCTCAGTCTCGAAGGGAAATTCGCCGAGTCGCGCCGATCCATTGAGCGGCTGCATCCCGGCCACGGCAAGGAGCTTGAAAAGCCGATGTTTGTTGGATGGGGACGGGTTCCGTACAACGAGGGCTCCTGGATCCAGTCGTACGGGCCGGGCGAGGACGCGTACGGCGTGCAGCTGGGGGCGGGCTACGCAACATTGATTGAGCCGGATGGGCCGATCTACTTTGTAGGCGACCATGTGAGCCACATTCTTGGTTGGCAGGAAGGCGCCGCGGTGAGTTCGCTGCGCGCCGTGCAGATGATCAGCGACCGGGTGAAGGAAACAGGGATTAGGGATTAGGCATTAGGGATTAGTAGGAAAAGGAGCTGAGAAACTTGGGACTAGCATTAGAAAGACGGGGAATAGCAGGACTCCATTGTTCCCGGCGGTGTCACCGGGATGAATCGGAATGAACGAACTTTTCCTCGAGCCTTTTCTAATCCCTAATGCCTAATCCCTAGTCCCTGTTTCTAGTCGGCCCGCAGCGCCACCATGGGGTTGATGCGCGAGGCGCGGCGCGCCGGGATGTAGCCTGCGAACGCAGCGACTGCGAATAGTGTGAACGTCATGGCTGCATAGGTGGCCATGTCCCACGGCGAAGTGGCGAACAGCAGCGAGGCGATAAGCTTTGCAACAGCGAGCGAGGCCGCCGCGCCCAGCACCACGCCCGCAAGCGCCAGCCGGAGCGTTCCTGTGAGCACCTGCCGTTGCACGCGGCCCGCGCTTGCGCCCAGCGCCATACGAATGCCGATCTCCTGCGTCCGCCGCGTGACCGAGTAGGAGATGACGCCATAGATGCCAAGCGCGGCCAGCAACAGCCCGAGGCCCGCAAACGAGCCCACCAGCAAGACGAAGAAGCGGCGTGGCGAGACCGCGTGGCTCACCAGCGACTTGATGGGCCGGAACTCCGCGGCACTCTGTTTTGGATTCAACTCGCGCAGCACGTTCATCACACTGCCGGCCAGCTGCGCGGGATCGAGTTGGGAGCGCACCACCAACTCCGCGTCGTTGGGGCTTTGCTGGGTCATTGGGTAGTAGATCTGCCAGCCCTGGGCGCCATCCACGCTCTCTTCGTGAACATCCTGCGCCACGCCGATGACGTGCAGGTCCTGGTCGCCGTTGGCAAGGATCTGGCCGACCGCATTTTGATTCGGCCAGAAGAAGTGCGCCATTGACTCGTTGATGACGACTACCTGGTCGTTTTTCGGGCCGTCGTCCCAGGTAAAGTCGCGTCCGCGCATTGCAGTGCCCATGGCGCGCAGGTAGCCGGGCGTGACCACGTACACCAGCGGGCCAGCAACTCCCTTGTAGTCGGCCCGCGTCTTGCCCTTGGGAATCGGCGTTCCCCAGGCGCGATTCTGGCCGAGTGGCAGGTAGTCAACCATGCCCGTAGCTTCAACGCCGGGCAGCGCACCAACACGCGACAGGATCTGCTGGACGATGACCTTACGCTGTAGCTCCCGCAACTCCGGCGTGGCGGCGGTGAGCGCAATGTCCACTTTTACAGCCGCGGCGCGATCCGGCTGGAACCCCAGATCGACATCGAGCACCTTCAAGAAGCTGCGCATTAGCAGGCCCGCGCCCACCAGCAACATGCAGGCAAGCGCCACTTCAGTGACGACAAGTACAGAGCGGATGCGCTCGTGCTTGCGCCCCTGGCCTGAGCCGGGGCCTGAATCCTTGAGCGCCTCCTGCAGGTTGCCACCGGCAATCTTCAATCCGGGAACGAGCCCAAAGACAACGGCGGCAAAGACGGCAATCAGCACCGTCCAGCCCAGCGCCGCCGCGTCCAAATGCAGCGTGCTCAAGAGCGGCAGGGCAAGCGCGCCCTGGTGCGCGAGCCACGCAACCAGGATGGAAGCCAGGCCCAGGCCGAACAGTGCGCCCGCTCCTGAGAGGATGAAGCTTTCAGTGAGCAACTGGCCGACAATGCGTGCGCGGCTTGCGCCGAGTGCGCTGCGCATCGCGAACTCCTTGCTGCGTGCGGCGGCGCGCGCCAGCAACAGGTTAGACAGGTTGACGCAGGCGATCAGTAGAATAGCGCCCACAGCACACCACAACACGACGAGCGAGCGGCGCAGCTTGCCTCCGATGTAGTCCTTCAGCGGCACCGGCACCACAAAACCCTTGTAGTTACCGCAGGTATCCGGATACTTCAGGTTCCAGCACATGACCGTCGAGGCCGCCTGCGCATCGCCAACCGCCTGCGCAAGCGTAACTCCAGGCTTGAGCCGGCCGATGAAGGTGATGATGTTTCCCCAGTCGCGCGGAGGGCCGTAGAGGTTGAGCGGCGTAATCGCGTCGACTTTGACGCCCGGCGAAAACACGCCGCCAAAGTCAAAACGTTTTGGAAGGACGCCGATGACCGTCGTCTGCTTGCCGTTGATGTCGAAGCTTTTGCCCACAATGGCTGGATCGGCTCCAAACTGCGTGCGCCACCAGGCATCGGTGAGCAGAACCACCGGCGCTGCGCCATTCAGTCCGTCGGCGGCCGTAAACGCGCGCCCCATGGCCGGCTGCACGCCGAGCACCTGAAAGAAATTGGCGATGACGTCGATGCTTGTGGCCGGTATGGGCTGCGCGCCAAGATTCAGGCTCAGGTTGTCAGTCCCTGAAAAAGCGAAATAGCCGGTTACGTCCTGGAACGAGTGCGTCTTCACGCGAAACGTGTCGTAGGCGTCGGTGGAATAGGTGGCGCAGGAAAGGCCGCATTTGGTCGGAGGAGGCGCAATCCAGACCAGCTGGTTGGCATCCGGGAAGGGAAGCGGCCGCAGCAGAAGCGTGTTGACCACGCTGAACACCGCTACGTTGGCCCCGATTCCGAGAGCAAGGATGAAGACTGCGACGATGGTGAATCCGGGGTCGCGGCCCAGTGTGCGCAAGGTGTATTTCGCGTCCTGCAAGATGATGTCGAGTTTCATAAGGCCCCTCGCCTCCCTGTGCAAGTCTTTCGCTTGTTCAATGCCGCCCATGCTCACCAGGGCAAGCCGGCGGGCTTCCGCCTCTGAGAGTCCGCGCAACCTGTTTTCTTCGATGGCCATTTCCAGGTGGGCAGCAATTTCGGCTTCGATGTCGGCATCCAACCCCTTCTTGCGGAAAAACGCGCTGCATCGCTGCCAGGCCCGTCGCAGGAAGCTCATGCGACACCCTCTTCACCACCCGGCTCCTTGCTCATGGAAATCACCTTGTCCATCACGCCGGTCAGCCGTTCCCAGTAGCGGGCGCCTTCGGCCATCTGCTGGCGGCCCACTGGGGTAATGGCATAAAACTTGGCCTTGCGGTTGTTGCCGGAGACGCCCCAGCTTGAGCCGATCCATCCCCGCTGCTCCAGCCGGACCAGCGACGCGTAAATGGTTCCCTGGTTCAACAAAACCTCGTTGCCACTCACCTGCTCAATCCGGCGGGCAATGCCGTAGCCGTGCATGGAACCTACGGCAAACAAGGTCTGGAGCACCATCAGGTCGAGAGTTCCCTGTAAGATGTCGATTTTGGTCAAAGTGAAGCCTCCTGTGCGAACACCACATTAGAATGGCACAAAGTATGTGGAGGTGCCACATTAAAATCCTCAAAAATATGTGGAATAGCCAATGGAGTGGCATAGATATATGTGGTATGGCCATATTACAAACGTTACATTACCTTTGTTTAGGCCACAGGAAAGGGTTTTCTGGTTACCTGACCCTCGGGTGTTGGCACGGTACCTCCGGCCCAGAAATCGCTGATTTCTATTTGACTTGGAATCGTGAACCGGAACCCCAGCGGTGTATTCTCAACGCTGGATGAAACGAGTCATCACAGCAGCCATACTGATTCCGCTGGTCCTGTTGCTGGTCTTCCTTGGCCCCCGCTGGCAGTGGCTTTTCACGCTGGCCGTCGCCACGGTTGCCGCGCTTGCCGGGTGGGAGTTCATGGGCCTGGCGGAAAAGGGCGGCGCCAACCCGCCGCGGGCTGCGGTTCTGGTGGCTCTGCTGGCCCTGTTTGCCGTCAACTTCCAATGGCCAGACCGGACCGCGGCCATCTTCGGCATTCTTTCGCTGGGGCTGCTGGTGTACTGCACCTTCCTCAGGCCGGTTGAGCAAGTGATGGCCGATGCCGCCACATCCATTTTTTGCCTGCTCTACGTCGGCTTTACCCTGATCGCCGTGGTTACGCTGCACGAGGATGCCAACGGGCCGTCGCTGGTGGCATTTCTGCTGTGCGTCGTCTGGGCGGGGGACTCGGTAGCCCTCTATGTGGGTCGCGCCTGGGGCCGTCACAAACTGGCGCCCACGCTCAGCCCGAAGAAGACCTGGGAAGGATCCATTGGATCGCTGGTGGGCAGCCTGCTGATGGCGGGCGCGCTCCTTGGCCTGGCCGAGTTGCTCACGCAATGGGATTCGGCGGTGCTCTCCTATCCGGGCGACGTCTGGTACTGGCTGGGGCTGGCTGTGGTGGTGAATGTGGCCGCACAGGTAGGCGATCTGGCCGAGTCCGCCCTCAAACGTTCCTCCGGCGTCAAAGACTCCGGAAGCCTGATTCCCGGCCATGGCGGCGTCCTTGACCGCATTGACGCCCTGCTGCTGGCGGCTCCGGTGCTATGGTACGCTCAGGTTATTCACCAGTCGTTCTGACAAGGCCTTTTTCTGGCACCGGATCTTGCACACTTTGAAGCGACTCGCCATCCTCGGTTCTACCGGCTCCATCGGCCAAAGCACCCTCTCTATCGTTGAGCAGTTTGCAGACCGCTACCAAGTGGCCTCGCTCGCTGCCGGGCGCAACATCGACGAGGCATTTGCCCAAGCCTCCCGCTGGAGTCCCAGGCTGATTTCGATGGCCACGGAAGAGCTGGCCGGCCAGCTTGCCGCCCGCCTCAAAACAGCCGGCGTAACGGGCGTTGAAGTAGTTCATGGAACCGATGGCACGATCGCCTGTTCCACACTGCCGGAGGCGGACTTTGTGGTCTCAGCCATCGTGGGCGTGGCCGGGCTTGAGGCGACGCACGCGGCCATCCTGGCAGGCAAGCCCGTGGGCCTGGCCAACAAGGAGTGCATGGTCGCCGCCGGCGAAATTCTTACCCGCGCAGCCCGCGATCGCCGTGTGCCCATCCTGCCCATCGACAGCGAGCACAACGCCGTACACCAATGCCTGCGCGTGGGCGAGCACTCCGAGGTCAAGACCATCTGGCTCACAGCCTCCGGCGGACCCTTTCGCCAGTTGCCGCTGGAGCAGTTCGCGTCGATCACGCCCGAGCAGGCGCTCAAGCATCCCACCTGGGTCATGGGCCGGCGGATCACCATCGACTCGGCAACCATGCTCAACAAAGGGCTCGAAATCATTGAGGCCTGTCGCCTGTTTGATGTGCCGCCATCGCAGGTGCGGGTCACGGTCCATCCCCAGTCGACGGTCCACTCGCTGGTGGAGTACGTTGACGGGTCAATTCTGGCGCAGATTTCTGTCACCGACATGCGCCTGCCGATTCTCTATGCGCTGGCCTGGCCAGAGCGCCCCGCTTCCACGCTGACGTTCGATCTGGCCTCGCTGCGCCATCTGGACTTTGAGCCGCCCGATTTTGAACGATTCCCGTGCCTTCGCCTTTCGTATGAAGCTGCCGAAAAGGGGGGCGCGCACGCCATCGCCCTCAACGCCGCCGACGAGGTGGCCGTGGAAGCATTCCTTGACCGGCGCATCCCTTTTATGGGAATCCCGCGTACAATTGAAAAGGTGCTTGCAGCCACGCCGGAGGCCCACCCCGCCACGATCGCGGAAGTGCTGGCCGCCGATCGGGAAGCGCGTGAAACAGCGCGCAGGCTGCTGGCGTAGCCCGAGTTCGGCCGAGTGCCCTGTATGTGTTATGTCGCCGGCCGCAGGAACGTGAAACAGTGAAAAACAGCCGCCACAACTCCCTAAGGATCTGACCGCAAATCTATGCATGAATTTCTGGTCTCTACCGCAGCCTTTGTCGTCCTCGTCGGCATCATGGTGATCGTCCATGAGTTTGGCCATTTTGCAGTTGCCAAACTTTGCGGCGTGCGCGTTGAGGCCTTCTCCTTCGGCTTTGGACCGCGCCTGTTCGGCTTCAAATACGGAGAAACCGACTATAAGGTCTGCCTTCTGCCCCTGGGCGGCTACGTCAAGATGACGGGGGAAACTCCTGACCAGATCAGCGGCGACACTCCCGGCACGCCGGTCATCGTCCAGATGCTTGAAAAGCTTCCGGGCCAGGATGCACCGGCTGGGATGCAGCCGGGAGACCCAGGTTCGTTCACCTCGCATCCGCGGTGGCAGCGGATTCTGATTGGACTGGCCGGCCCCTGCGCTAACTTCGTGCTGGCTTTCGTCCTCATGGTCTTCTACTTCGGCTGGATCAACGAGGTCCCTTCGATTGAGGTGAACACCACTGCCGTGGAGTGGGTCACCCCAGGTTCACCCGCCGCGCAGGCAGGCTTTCTACCCGGCGACGTTCTTACCCGCTTTGACACCGTTCAAAATCCCGATTGGCAAAAGGTCTTCGAACAGACAAAGTTGAATGCCAATCAGACGGTGCCGGTCACGGTTGATCGCGGCGGCCAGTCACTCAATCTCACGTTGGCTGTGCCGGCCAGCGCCAAGAACGACGACTTCGACCTGGGCGAGACAGGACTGCTGGCTCAATACCTTGCCGGTCCAATCGGCGTGCAGGAAGTGCAGCCCGGAACGCCCGCGGAGCAGGCAGGCCTGCGCGCCGGTGACCAGATTGAATCGGTTGACGGCCATGCCTTCCACACGGTTGAAACGCTGGTGGCCTACATGCAGGTGGGCCAAGGAAAGCCGGTCACGCTGACCGTTCTGCGCAATGGCGCCACGGTGACCATGGTGGCTCATCCGGCCAAGCTGGATGCTTCAGGCTGGAAGCTCGGGTTCGCTCGCGTGCCCACACCCATTCGCGACAACCCTCTGCCCATGACGGCGGCCATTAGCAAGGCCACTGACTACTGCAAGGACAACTCCTTCCTCATTGTTGAAGTGCTGCAGCGCATCTTCGTGCACAAGATTTCGGTGTCTCAACTGGCCGGGCCGGTGGGCATTGCCCGCATGGCCGGCGACGCAGCCGAGATGCACGACTGGTATCCCAAGTTCGGGTTGGCCGGGGAAATCAGCCTCAACCTCGGCATCCTCAACCTCATGCCCTTCCCGATTCTCGATGGCGGCCTGATTGTTTTGCTCATCATTGAAAGCTTCCTCCGCCGCGACATCAGCATCAACGTGAAGGAGCGCATCTACCAGGCGGCGTTTGTAGTCCTGGTCGCGTTCTTCTGCTTCATCATTTTCAACGACGTCACCAAGCTGCCCATCTTCACGCATATCAAGCCGTGAGAACAGTTGTCAGTGATCAGTGGTCAGTTGTCAGCAGGTCCCGACGGCTCGCGCGCAATAAAGCGACTGGCAACTGAAAACTGATAGCTCGTTTGTCGGAGCCTTCTTAATGCCAGTAACGTCGCAGGTGCGGGTTCGGTATGCAGAGACCGACCAGATGGGCATTGTCTACTATGCCAACTACCTGGTCTGGTTTGAGATCGGGCGCGTCGAGCTGCTGCGGTCTCTTGGTTTGGCATACAGCCAGTTGGAGACCGAGCACGAGTGCATTCTGCCCGTGGTTGAAGCTTCCTGCCGCTATCGCTCGCCGGCAAAATACGACGATGAAATTCTGATTGAAACCCGGCCCGTGCTTTTGCGCGGCTCGGTCATCAAGTTCGGCTATCGGATTCTGCGCAAGGCGCCTGCAGGGGAGCAGCTCACGCTGCTTGCCGAAGGCGAAACCGTGCACGTGGTCTGCGACGACCAACTGAACAAGAAGGCGCTGCCCGAGCATTATGCCGTGGCGCTGCGGTCAATGATGGCGCAGAGTTCCAGTTAGCTGAACTTATCCCAGAATCATTCGCTGCATTCAAGAGCGGTAAAAACCTCCTTACGTCTCGGGACCACATCGCTGTTCGGGTTTGAATTTCGTTTTGAATGAGAGTTGGAAAAAGATGGCGGATCTTCAATGGCTGGACAATTATTCAGGACAAACCCTCGAAGAATTGCTTGCACTGACCAGTGAATACCGCGTCGACTCACTCGTTGTGGCGCTGGAGCAGGCACTTGAGCAGAAAGCAGCACGAGCCGGCGCGGACAGCCTGTCCATCGAAGAGACCATCGTGCTGGCGGTCGAGGCTCTTGAGCGCGAGGTGAATAATGGAGGGTATAGCCAGTTCTTTGTAAACTCATCCTGCGTCTACGTGCCGCTCATCGTCGATTCACTCCGTCGAATCGTCTGTCCGGTCTCGGCAAATATCACGGAGAAAGCTATCGCAGCTGCCGGCTTCGAGGGATTGCCCGCCGCAGAAATGATGAAAGCACTGGATTCGTATCACGCGGAGTTTATGAGACGCAATCGGGATCGGTTTGTGGACCATGAAGCTTCAAAAATGGAAGCACTCACTTCGGCAAGCTCTTCCTCTGATGCCCAATCGAGAAGCCAGGAAGAGAGCGACGCACTCGAGAAGGAACTTGATGCATATGATCAGTTCTATTACCAGTCCGGAGAAGATATAGCTGGCCAGCTTTTCGAGTTTGTCCGGGCTAACAAACACGCCATTCAACTCTGAAGCCATTCAAGCGATATGCTGTGGGCATGGAACCGGAACTTGTGACTGCATCCGAATTGGAAAGTACTCTTGCCGAATTGCTTCGGCTTGAGCCCATCTTTCACTGGCCGCCCTCTGAAATGACTCAACCCCATCTTGAAGCCATGACCGCCCCCGACTTCTGGGAGGTGGGCGCGTCGGGACGGCGCTATTCGCGCGCCTTTTGCCTCAAGGTGCTTGAGGAGCGGCGTTCGAAGCCTGAGGCCGCGGTGTGGAAGATTCGAGATGCGTGGTGCCGCAGGCTGGCCGACGATGTGTATCTGCTGACCTACACGCTGCTGCAGGACGAAGTGCGACTCACGCGTCGGTCAACGATCTGGGAGAAAGCTGCGAGCGGTTGGCGGATAGTGTTTCACCAGGGGACGGTGGTTGAGCGGTCCTGACTTTTCCGCCGTGAGAGCGCTATCTCTTCACGTAGGCAACAGCAAATCCGTCCAGGCCTTTCAAGCCCACCGTCTGCAGAGCAAAGGCGCTCAGGCGCGGATGCTTGGCCATCATCTCCATGCAGCGCCGCGTGCCCACGATGTCGGGCTCGCTGCTTTCGCCTTCAATCACATGACCGTGTCGCGCAACGTTGTCCACCACAATTACTGTGCCGCGGCGCGCGAGTTTGATGGCCCATTTGAGGTACTGCGGGTTGTTTCCCTTGTCCGCGTCGATAAAGATTAGGTCAAAAGGCCCGCTTCCCACCAGGGCCGGCAAACTGTCGAGTGCGGGCCCCACGCGTATATCCACGCGCGACAGAAGGCCGGCGCGTCTTAAGTTGGCGCGGGCCACCTCGGCATGTTTCGCGCTGAATTCGAGAGAAACAATGCGTCCGCCGCGGTGCAGTGCGCGCGCCATCCAGATGGTGGAGTAGCCGCCCAGCAATCCAATCTCAAGCACGCGGCTGGCTTGCGTCATCTCGACCAGCACGTGGAGAAACTTGCCTTGCAGCGGAGAAACATCGATGGCGGGCAGGCCGGCTTCCCGGTTGGCCTTGATCGCTGCTTCGAGCATGGGATCGGTGGGCGCAAGCAGATCGGCGAGGTACTTGTCGACTTCGGTCCACAAAGCCTGTCCGGACTTCTTGCGCGCCATTACTTCTCCCGGGCTACGACAAAGTCCGGCACCCACAGCAGGGCGCGTTTGAACTCAGAGTCAGGAAATGGAGCCAGCGCCTGGCGGCTCTGTTCGGCGTAGCGGTCGGCCACGCTCATCGCGTATTCGACGGAGCCGTTGCGCAGAAGGATGTCCTTGATCTGCTGGCGGCTCACGTTCTCAAAGCTGCGGTCGTCAAGAACTCGCTGGATCACCTGGCGGTCCTTGGCTGTTCCGTGGTCGATGGAGTGAATCACGGCCAATGTCGCCTTGCCTTCGCGCAGGTCGCTTGCCACCGGCTTGCCCAGCACCTCTTCGGTCGCGGTCAGGTCGAGCACGTCGTCCACAATCTGGAAAGCCAGGCCGACGGTGCGGCCGTAGGTGGCCAGCCGCGACTCCTCGGCTTCGCTGGCGCCGGCCAGCACCGAGCCCAGCCGCATGGAGACCGAAAACAGGCAGGCGGTTTTGCGGAAGATCAGGTCATAGTACTCAGCTTCAGAGACGGCCTTGCCGAGCTTTTGAATCTGCAACAGCTCGCCCTCGACCATCTGCTGGGTAAGGCCGATCAGGAGTTCGAGCACGCGCAGGTTCTTTTCTTCAAGCGCCACTTTGAAGGCCTGCATGTAGAGCCAGTCGCCGGCCAGCACGCACTTCTCGTTGCCCCATGTAGTGTTCGCTGAAGGCCGCCCGCGCCGTGTGTCCGCGCCGTCGATAATGTCGTCGTGCACCAGCGTGGCGGTGTGCACCATCTCCACCACGGCGCCCAGCCGGATGGATCCCTGGCCCGCGTAGCCCAGCATGTGCGATGCCAGCAGCAGAAGCGATGGACGGATGCGCTTGCCGCCGCCCTCACGCAGATACTCAGCGATTTCGGTAATCGTGCTTACGCCCGATGCGGCGTCGCGGCCCAGTTCCTGCTCGATTGCCACGAGGTCATCCCGCAGCAGATCGAAGACCTCTCTCGCCGTCGCTATTGCCAGTGTGCTCAAAGCTGTTCGGATCTCATCCCGATGGTCCCGTCGCGCCTAATTCGTCCGGTAGTTCGTAAACTGGAGTTCCAAACCCATTTCTTTTCCCCGCAGCATCGCAATAATCGATTGCAGCGTGTCGCGGTCCTTGCTTGAGATCCTCACCGTGTCGCCCTGGATGCTGGCCTGCGCCTTGAGCTTGGAGTCCTTCACCAGGCGCACGATCTCCTTGGCCTTTTCAACCGGGATGCCCTGCTGCAAGGATATCTTCTGGCGCACGCTTTTGCCTGCCGCGGGCTCTATCTCGCCATAGGTTATGTTCTTGAGCGAGACACCGCGCTTGACCAGCTTCTGCGCCAGGATGTCTTTGACCGCCTCCAGATGGTACTCCCCATCGGAGGCAAGCTGTATGGCATCGTTGCCCTCCAGCTTGATTTCGGAGTTCGAAGTCTTCAGATCAAATCGCTGGTGGACCTCCTTCAGCGCCTGATCGAGGGCGTTGCGGACCTCCTGCATGTCCACCTTGCTCACAATATCGAAAGAATTTTCCTGGGCCATGTCTTTCCTGTCCTCAAAGAAGCAAACCGAAGGGCTGCTGCATGCAATGCCTCTAACAGTTTCCCACGTCCGGCCTGAGGTCAAACAGTCTCATAAAGTTTTTGGTGGTGGCAAGGGCTAGTTCTTGCTCGTCCACGCCCAGGACTCCGGCCAGGACCACGGCCGTCTGGCCGACCCAGGCCGGCTCGTTGCGCTTGCCACGGTTTGCCGCCGGGGCTAGCCACGGGGCGTCGGTTTCCACCAGCAACCCGTCAAGCGGCATCCGCGCCGCCACATCCCGGAGCGCCTGGGCCTTGGGATAGGTGACATTGCCGGCAAACGAGACGAGAAAACCCAGGTCCAGCGACCGGCGCGCCTGGTCCCAACCGGCCCCGAAACAATGCATTACGCCGCCCAGCCCGGTCGGCCCCCAGTGTTCGTCGAGGATGCCGAAAAGATCAGTCCAGGCATCTTCTGCTCCGTCCTTTGGCCGGCAGTGGATCAGGATGGGGCGCTTGCGTGCGGCGGCGATTTCGAGCTGCTGGATCAAGCCGGCATGCTGTACTTCGCGGGGTGCGCCCTCGTGGTAATAGTCGAGGCCGATCTCGCCGCACGCGATCACTTCCGGCTCGCCGAGCAGGCTGTCGAGCTTTTGGAGCGCAGCCGTGTCCGCCTGGTGGGTGTTGTGGGGATAGATGCCGGCGCTGGCATAGAGCCGCGGAAGATTCGGCTTGCTGTTGAACTGCCGGCAGATGTCGAGTGCCTGCTGCATCTCGTGCGGCCCCTCGCCAATGCCGATGGCGAGCACGGCCCCCACGCCCGCGTCAAAGGCGCGGGATAACATCGCCTCGCGGTCCTGCGCATAGCGCGGGCTGTCAAGGTGGGCATGGGAATCGATCAGCAAACAGGAACCTCCGTCTGAGGATTTCTTTGCATGTTGAGCGTAGTTTGGTGTCCGGCGATCAGCCGAGTGTCGAAAATCCTGGCTGGTTCGTTTCTCCGTTCAACGGATATCGAAGCGCATCACAAGGCCCTTCTTGATGTGGAACAAATGTGTGAGCCGTTTATCGACCAGCAGCTCGCCCTTCAAATCGCGCACCACCTGGTGCACGCCTACTTCGACTGTTCCTGCTTCCCCCGATGAAAAAGTCTCAGGCTCGACGTGGGGATCGATGATCGACCACTGCCTTGTCCAATAGGCGCGCACGCCCTCTCGCCCATGGACATAGCCACCATCCATGCCGTTCGCCCACACCACTTCTGGATCCATGGATGCAAGCAGGCGGTCCATGGCGCGCGCATTGAACAGAGCGTAAAGCTCTTTGATGGCTTCTATATCACGCTGCACAGTGGCTCCTTGATCGTGATTTTCAGCGCTTCACCAGAAGCTCCCGCTCCGCTACTTCAGCCGCGCGCCCAGCGGAACGTCTTCAAGAAATCCTGCCAGCACCGGTGCGCCGTCGGGCAGTGAGGCTGCGAGCAACATGCCGTTCGACTCCAGGCCACGCATCTTGCGCGGAGCCAGGTTGGCCACGATCACGATCTTGCGGCCGATTAATTTATCCGGCTCGTAGTATTGCGCAATGCCGGCTAGAATCTGTCGCTTTTCATAGCCCAAATCGACTTCGAGCCGCAACAGCTTGTCGGCTTTGGGAACGCGTTCCGCCACCAGGATCTGCGCCACCCGCAGATCGACCTTCACGAAGTCGTCGATGCTGATGTGCTGCGGCTCCTCGGTTGCGACAGCGGGCGTCGCGGCGGCTGGTGGAGGTGCAGCGGGAGCCGGAGTCGCAGGGGCCGTCAATGTTGGCGGAACTGCCGAGGGCGTTGCAGGCGCGGGAGCCACTTTTGGTTCCGGGGTCGCGGGCACAGGGGAAACACCTACGGCTGTCGGAGCCGCATCGGGCGCCGATTGTGTCGGGCGCTCCTGTCCGCCGGCTGCTTCGATGACGGTCTTGTTGTTCTGATCTTCAATGTTTTGCATACGCTCAATCGCATCCTTCTCCGCGCGGGGAAACAGGGGCGCCGGTTCGCCAAACTTCGTTCCGGCCTTCAGCCCGCCCCACGCGAGGGTTGTCAAAAATGAGTGCTTCGCGGCATCCGCAATCTCGCCCTGTCCAAGCTGACGCCATACCTTCGCAGCCGAGTCCGGCAGAATCGGATACACAAGTCCCGTGATCACTCGAATCGCTTCTGCCGCAGTGGCCAGCACGCGCGCCTGCAGCAGCGCATGATCCGCGTCGGAGCGCTCCGGCGGCTTTTTCCACGGAGCGTTCGCCGTAAGGTAGCCATCGGTCTCTGCCACCAGGGTCCACAGGCCCTTCAACGCTTCGGAGAAATTCAACTCGTCAAAAGCCGGGCCAAAGGCAGCGATGGCTCGCGCAGCACTCTCGGTGAGGGCAGACTCAGCTGCGGTCGGCGCTCCGGCGTCCGGCACCACGCCGGCAAAGTATTTGTGCACCATGTTCACGACGCGGCTCACCAGGTTGCCGTAGCCATTGGCGAGGTCGCCGTTGTAGCGCTGCACAAGAGCGTCGAATGAAAAGCTGCCGTCCTGCCCGAAGGGAATCTCGCGCAACAGGAAGTAGCGCAGTGCATCGGCGCCCAGAACTTCCTGCACGGTTTCAGCGCGCACAATGTTGCCGCGCGACTTCGACATCTTGCCTTGGTCGAAGAGCAGCCAGCCATTGGCCCTGACCGAACGCGGCACGGGAATCCCCGCAGCCATCAGGAACGCAGGCCAGTAAACACAGTGGAAGCGGCTGATCTCTTTGCCGATCAGGTGCATGTCCGCAGGCCAGAACTTTGCGAAACGCGCCTGGTCCTTGGGATCGTCCGAGCCGTAGCCGAGCGCCGTAATGTAGTTGGCCAGCGCGTCAAGCCACACGTAGATCACGTGCTTCTCGTCGCCCGGCACCGGGATGCCCCAGGAAAAGCTGGTGCGGCTCACCGACAGATCCTTCAGCCCGCCGCGCACAAACGAGATGACCTCGCGCCGCGTGGACTCGGGCCCCATGAATCCGGGGTTGGCGTCGTAAAACTCCAGCAGCTTGCGCTCGAAAGCTGAAAGTTTGAAGAAGTAATTCTCTTCGCTCACCGTCTCTGTGATGCGTCCGCAATCGGGACAGGGCGTGCCCGGAGGTCCGTCCACATAGGCCTCGTCGCTCACGCAATACTGCCCGGTGTACGAACCCTTGTAGATGAATCCACGCTCGCAGAGCGTCGAGAACAGCTTCTGGACGCCGCGCTTGTGGCGCTCTTCGGTGGTTCGGATGAAGTCGTCGTTTGTGATCCCCAGTCGCTCCCACAGTCCGCGGAACTCCGCCGAAATCTTCGTTGCGAACTCGTAAGGCTTGCAACCCGCTAGTTCCGCTGAGCGCTCAATCTTTTGCCCGTGCTCGTCGGTGCCCGTCAAAAACCAGGTGTCGATACCGAGCGCGCGTTTACGCCGCGCAATGGCGTCGCACACAATCGTCGAGTAGGCGTGGCCCAGGTGCGGCCTCGCGTTCACGTAGTAGATCGGCGTGGTGAGGTAATAGCGTTCAGGACTCGGAGCAGAATTGTTCATGGATGGGAGTTTGCGTTCAATGCTCCGCTTGCGAGAGCCGGAAGGATCGAGGCTACCTGTTCTCTCTATCTTAAGCTATCGGACCATGGTCGCCGCGGCCTAAGGCTGGCTCTGGTGTTGCCTCGCGTTTTCCCGCCTGGTTTGTGGCGGCGAAGCCGCGCCTGCCGCACCGCAGGTGCTAAAATCACCTTGAAAATCAAGGATTTCTGAGGCCAGCAGACGTGTATCTGGAATTACAGAAAAGGCTCGGCACCCTTCTCCGCGCCGTGCTCAAAGAAAAGTACGATCTCGAACTCGAGTCGATCCCGATCGAGATTCCGCCCGAGCTGAAATTCGGCGAACTCTCCACTCCCGTCGCGCTGCAACTCGCGCGCACTCTCCGCAAGGCGCCCAAAGTTATCGCGCAGGAGATTGTCGCTTCGCTTGGGCTCCCCGAGGGCTTTGCCGGATTTGAAGTGGCCGGGGCTGGTTACATCAACGCGCGTCTCGATCGCTCCGTCCAGGTACACGACTTTGCCGCCGGCGAAACCACGCTCTCTGCGAGCGCCGGGCTCAACGCAATCGTCGAGCACACCAGCATCAACCCCAACAAGGCCGCACACGTCGGCCATCTGCGGAATTCGATCCTCGGCGATACATTTGTGCGCCTGCTGCGCGCCGCCGGTCAGCATGTCGACGTACAGAATTACATTGATAACACCGGCGTGCAGGTTGCGGATGTGGTGGTGGGATTTCTTCATCTCGAGGGCCACTCGCTCGCCGATGTTCATGCGCTGTTTGAACAACTCAAGCGCGAAGGCACGCGCATCGACTACTACTGCTGGGACCTGTACGCGCGTACTTCGCAGTGGTACGAGCAGGGAAGCGACGAAGAGAAGGCAGCGCGCAAGAAACTGCGCTATGACACGCTGCACGCCCTCGAACAGGGCGGCAATGAAACGGCTGAAGCGGCCGAACTGATCTCGACCGCAGTGCTGCACCGCCATCTTGAAACCATGCTGCGGCTCGACATTGAATACGACTTTCTGCCACGCGAGAGCGAGATCCTGCACCTCAAATTCTGGGAGGCGGCTTTCGAGCAACTGAAGCAAAAGGGCGTCCTCTACTTTGAGAACGAAGGCAAAAACAATGGCTGCTGGGTGATGACGCGCCCCGGCGCGGATGTAGCTGAAGGCGATCTGAACGAGGACGCAAAAGTGATTGTCCGTTCCAACGGCACTGTCACCTACGTTGGCAAAGACATCGCCTATCACCTGTGGAAGTTCGGCCTGCTGGGCAAGGACTTCGGCTACAAGCAATTCTTCGCTTACCCAGACCATGAATGTTGGATTTCGACAGTCGATGGCCAGAAGGAGCATCCGCACTTTGGCGCTGCGGCGGCCATCTACAACGTGATTGACGCACGCCAATCCGATCCGCAGGCCAACGTGATTCAAGCATTGCGCGGCATGGGCTACGCGGAACAGGCGGACCGCTACACGCACTTCAGCTACGAGATGGTGGCGCTCACGCCTCGCTGCGCCGTCGAGCTTGGCTACGATGTGTCGGCCGAGGACCTGGCTCGTCCCTACATCGAAGTGAGCGGCCGCAAGGGATTCGGCGTTAAGGCAGATGACTTGATTGACAAGCTCATCGCCGCCACGCGAGCTGAAGTAGACGCGCGCCAGACAGGCCGCGACGAAGCCGAGCGCCAGAAGATCGCCGAGCAGATCGCCATTGGCGCGCTCCGCTACTTCATGCTCAAGTTCACGCGCAATTCGGTTATCGCATTTGACTTCAAGGATGCGTTGAGCTTTGAAGGCGAGACCGGCCCCTACATTCAGTACGCCGTGGTGCGGGCGCGCAACATCTTCCGCAAGGCCGGCACAACGCCGGACGCAGTGTTAGCGGAGTTCGCGTCGCTGGCGAAATCAGAAATGATCGGAAGCTATCTCGAGGGCGAGGAGAACGAGGACATCTGGGCGTTGTGGCTGCGCGCTGCGCGGCGCACTCTGGTGCTTGACCAGTGCATCGCAAGCTCAGAGCCGGCGTACCTGGCCAAACATGCCTTCCAGCTGGCGCAGGAGTTCAACAATTTCTACCACCGCCATCACATTCTCACTGAAGAGGACCCGGCCAGGAAGACGTTTCTTCTCGCCACGGCCGCGGTCGCGCTGCGCGAACTGGTGATCGCGCTCGAGTGGCTTGGCATCGAGAGTCCTGAAGCGATGTAACGTCTGCAGGCGGCCGCCCGGTCACTGAATTCAGGTCGAAGTGATTATGGAATCTGAATCTGGACTTTGAACGATCGCGTCCGATCACCGGCAAATGCGAAAGCTTTCATGGTGTCATCCAGGCTGAAGACTCCATTGATGAGCTGCCGCAGATCGAGGCGGCCTGAGGCCACTAGCCGTATTGCTTCACCAAACACATCGCCGTAACGCATCGATCCGATGAGGTTGATCTCTTTCGTCATCAGCTGGTTCATAGGCAGCGGAATGTCCGCCGTGCCCAATGTGCCGATCTGTACGATGGTTGCCCCGGGCCGCGCAAGCTGAATCGCGCTGCACAATGCCGGGGGCGCGCCTGAAGCTTCAAAGACAACATCGAATCCGCCGCCGCTCAACTCCATTGCGCTCTCCGCAAAGTCCGGTGCTGAAGGGTCGAGCACCGCATCGATCCCGAGTTCGTTTGCCTTGGCGCGGCGCTCGGGCACAATGTCGCTGATGGCCACCGGCGCGGCCCCAAAGGCCTGCGCCGTGATGGCCGCCATCAAACCAATAGCTCCAGCGCCGGTCACCAGCGCGCGCTTGCCTGCAACCGACCCCGCACGCTTGACCGCGTGCAGAACCACGGCAAACGGCTCGATCATCGCTCCCATGCTTTCGTCCACGCTGTCGGGAAGCACGTGGCACTGGTCCGCCCGCACCAGGACTGACTCCGCAAGTCCGCCGTTGGTCGGCGGCGTCGTGCTGGCGCTGCCGATCGTGATCGTCTTTTTGCAGAGATTGATGCGCCCCGCTTTGCAGTACTCGCATACGCCGCAGTTGCGCGTCGGATTCACGGCGACGCGCTGGCCAGGGCGCAGATGCGCCACTTCGTCTGCCACCGCCGTTACTTCAGCCATCACCTCGTGGCCAAGCACAAACGGGCGATCGGGCACAAACGCGGCGCAGTAACCGTGTTCAAAATAATGCTGGTCAGAGCCGCAGATGCCCACGCAGCGATTGCGCAACAGCACCATGCCCGGTTTGAGCTCCGGGCTTTGAAACGGCTCAATGCGGATGTCTCCGGGGCCGTACAACACGGCGGCTTTCATGGTTTGGGCCATCACTACTCAAGAATACTCTTGACCTATGTGGCGAGTCTTTCTAAAGATCCCGCGGACGGATTCTACAAGTCTCAATCTTCGGACATGAATCTTCGCCGATTTTTGCAGACTGGCAGCTACTAGTCGCGCCGGCGCCGCTGATGTGTGGAGGGAATGTTCATGTCTTCGCGGTACTTGGCCACGGTGCGGCGGGTGAGCTGGATGCCCTGAGCTTTGAGCATCGCGGCGAGCTGATCGTCGGTGAGAGGATGGCGCACATCCTCATCTTCAATCAGCTTCTTCACCTTGCGCTTGAGCACCAGCAACGGCGTGTCGGCGCCCTCGGGCCCGTTCGAGCCCTCCGAGAAGAAGAAGCGCAGTTCCAGCACGCCCTGAGGCGTGTGCGCATATTTATTGGCCACGGCGCGGCTGATGGTGGAAGGATGAACGCCGATCTCTTCGGCTACTTCCTTGATCATCATGGGCCGCAGCGCTTCAACGCCAACGTCGAGAAACTCCTGCTGCCGCCTGACGATCACTTCGCAGGTGCGCAGGATGGTGCTCTTGCGCTGCGCAATGTTGCGCATCAGCTGCATGGCGGAGCGAAACCGCTCCTTCACGTAATCCTTGACTTCCTTGTCAGTGCCTTCGGCCTTGAGCATGCGCCGGTATCGCGAACTCAAGCGCAGGCTGGGCATGTCTTCTTCATTCATTGACACGACCCACTCCCCGCCTCGCTTCAAAAACACCACGTCGGGCTCAATCAACCGTGTCTGCTCGCGGTTGTAAAGCCGGCCTGGCCTGGGGTCGAGCGTGCGGATAAACTCCATGCCCGCTTGTGCTTCTTCCACGGTCAACTGCGCCGCGCGCGCCAGGTCTTTCAGGTCGCGCTTCTGCAGCAGATGCAAATGGCGGTCCACAATCTGCGCCGCCACCTCCATCGCACGCCGGCGGTCTTCAAGCCGCGCCTCGGCCTCGGCCTTCAGGCCGCGATGCAGTTCCTCTTCGGCTTCCACTGGGCGCTTCGCGTAAAGTTGGCTGAACTCTTGCTGCTGCGCCGACACCTGGATCATCAGGCACTCGCGCAAGTCCCGCGCTCCTACGCCCGCCGGGTCGAGATGCTGCACAAGGTCGATCGCGGTACGCACCAGCTCAAGCGCCGAAGTCAAATCGTGATGCCCGTTTCCGCCGGCCTTCTCGCCCACTGTGACCTGGCTCAGGGCCGTGGCCAGCTCTTCCTCGGTTGCTGCCAGGTAGCCGTCGTCATCCAGGTTGCCAATTACCAGTTCGGCCGCTGCGTGAGCCGCCGCGCTCAGGCTCAGAGCTCCCAGTTGCCACGCCAGGTGATCGGACAAAGTCGTAGGTTGGGAGAGAAAGTTCTCAAACGAGGGCTTCTCGCTGTCCTCATACTCCGGCTGGGTACGATAGCCCGGGTCAAGATAATCCTGGAAGTACGATCCAAAATCGACTTCCTCGAATGGATCCTTCGGTGCTGCCACCGGCTCTTCGGCTCGAACCTCGACGCGATCCAGCCGTTCATTGCGTTCCTCGCGCCCCGCAACTTCATCCAGCATGGGAACCGATTCGTCAATCTCTTCCAGGACGGGATTCTCCACCATCTCGGCATCGATCATCTCCTTCAGCTCAAGCTTGTTCAGGGCAAGAACGCTCACCATCTGCATCAGGCCCGGAGTCAGGACCTGGCGTTGCGACACTCTTAACGTCAATTTTGGTTGCAGCAGCGCCATAAATGGGACTCTTTACCCGTTGTGACTCATTGCGAGTGTAGCCTTGATGGAAAAATCTTAACGGAAGGAATGCCTCAAATCGAATCACCAATTCGAGTCATTTGTTCCGAAATGGGTCATAGCCCATCCCGAAATTCCCACCGCAAACCTGTATCGCAGGTCATTGCCTCGGGAAATCTGTGGATTTCCTCCAGGCCTGATCCACAAAACCATCAAAGCAGGCTTCCGGCGTTCCTTGCAAATGGCTATAGGCCGATCCGCTCTAACCCAGCGAAAAGCCCTCGCCAAGATAGACGCGCCGAACCTCCACGTCGTTGCCCAGTTCCTGCGGCGTCCCTGCCCGAAAGATTTTCCCCTCGGCAATAATGTACGCCCGGTCGGTTACGCTCAAGGTCTCACGGACATTGTGGTCCGTAATCAGCACGCCGATGCCCCCGGCTTTGAGGTCGAAGATGATCTTCTGCAGTTCCAGCACCGCAATGGGGTCAATGCCGCTGAACGGCTCATCCAGCAAAATGAAATTTGGCTGAATGCAAAGCGCGCGTGCGATCTCAACGCGCCGCCGTTCGCCGCCTGAGAGCGCATAACCCCGGGTGGTGCGAATATGGCCCAGGTTCAGCTGATTAATCAGACGCTCGGCCCTGGTGCGCCGCTCGCGATTGCCCAGCGGCTGCGCTTCAAGCACGGCCAGGATGTTCTCCTCCACCGTGAGCTTGCGAAAGACCGATGGCTCCTGGGGCAGGTAGCTGATGCCGAAGTTGCGCGCGCGCAAGTACATCGGCAGCCGCGTAATGTCGTTGTCGTCCACGCGCACAACGCCGGTCTCAGGCGCCACCAGGCCCACGATAATGTAGAAGCTGGTTGTCTTGCCGGCGCCGTTCGGCCCCAGCAGTCCCACCACCTCCCCACGTGAGATCTTCAGGTCAACTCCGCGTAAAACCTGCCGTCCCTTGTACGTCTTGCCGATTCCTTCGGCGATCAGTGTTTCCATTTATCTCTGGGTCTCGCTTCTGCCCTCACCCTGGCGCACCGTGGTCTCCGTCCTGGTCTCGTGTCCCCCGCCTTCGATACTGACGCTATCATCGCGACTATCGAAAATCAAAGCCTCGCCGGTTACATTGCCGCGAGCCGCATCGGTCATGCGCGGCGGCACGGCGGGCGTTCCCGTCAGCACATACTCCCCGTTTCTGCCCGTATAGGTCAACTGCTCTCCAGTCCCGCGCCGTCCGGGGGAACTCAGCACCACGTGGCCCGAGGCCGTCATGCGTTCCACCTGCCCCTGCGGGGCATCTCTGCCTGAATGCGCGCCGGAAGGCAACAGATACAACTCAACCCGGTCCGATATCGAGGTTGCCGCGCCCGTCTCCGCAACTACTGGACCCAGCCCGCCATCCACCATCACCGCCTTGCGCTCGACGTCGGAGTAGTCAAGTTGGCCGCCGTGCACCCGGATGACCGAAGGCGTCGAGGACTTTGCGCCGGAAACCCCGCTCGCCCTGGCGCCCGGCGCTTGAGGTGAGTCCAGCCCTCCCGCACTCAGCAAGACAACGCGCACTGGCTCGGCCGCTACCGTGCTGCGCGAAACCAGGCTCTTGTGGTCGCGATCAAGAACAATCATCGGGCCCTCAATCGAGTTGGCCTGCTGCCACAGCCGCGCGTGGCCGGTAAAAACAGCCTGGTTGTTGGCGCGCTGCAACTCTGCCTGCTGTGCAATGGCGTGCGCCGGGCCCTGCCCTCCAAGCGCCATGCTGTCTTTGCCCGCTGCGCCTTGTACCTTGTTGCCGGTGTCAAGCCAGGTCGCCTTTACGTTTCCGCGCGCCAGCGCATTACCCGACTCCTGCGACACATCGATCTTGTCTGCTGTCAATTCGATTGCGCCGTCTTGAACCCGAGGGTTCACCGTCAAGTGCAGCCACTCGCCTGAGCCCTCATACACGGCCTTGCCCGCCGTCGCTCTCATCTGGGCTGGAGCAGGCGCAGCGGGCTTTGCTGCGGGTGTCTGGGTCAGCACGACGTGCCCATCCAGAACCGCCTGCTCAATCTGGGCAGCGCCGCCTAGCCCCACTTTGGGTGCGTCCGTTTTTTCAGCGCCTGGCGCAAAATGCGCCTGCAGACGGTCGCCGCTCGCAGTCTGCCGGGATCCGGTCGCGGTGGTTTCTTCAATGCCCGCATGACCCAAGCCCGTCATCGCCGTCAATGCCGAGTCAGGGCCAAACTCGCCGCTCACTTCGTCTGCCACCATCTTTGACGGAACAGGAGCGGCCTTGCCGCGCTGGCTCTCGCCCGTAATCACCACGCCGCCAGTGCCGTGAATGGTGGCCGGCTCAACCTGCCCGCGCTTCGCGTTCCTGAACTCCACATCCGTCACCGGCGCGCGCCAAGTGCGGAGGACGCGCATCGGCTCGGGGCCGCTCGTGGCCGTCGCTGCCGTCATCGTCCGGTCTTCGCTCGTCATCTCCACGCCGCGCTCCAAGTGCGCATGCCGCAACTGTCCCTGGTTCGTGAATTCCAGCTCCGCCGCTGGCGAGTTGCCGTGGATCTGCCTGGTCCCTCTCGCCGAGTCCAACCGCACACCACCCTCAAGGTGACCGTGCCGTGGCTGGTTGTGCTCGTCAAAGTCCATCGAACCAGTGGGCGCCGCCACGTGTCCTCCGGTGTCCGTCGCCAGCGTAAAGCCGTTTGTTGCATCCAGCCGCACGGCTGACCCATCCTCGCGGAAGAGAATCTTCGCCTCGGCAGCGGTTGCCTCGCCACGGCGATAATCCGCCGTGGCCGCGTGCATCCGGCACAGCAGGTCGTCGCGGTCAAACTCCGCATGTTGGGCGTGAATTTGCACCGGGCTGGCTCCGCGCCACGTCGTCAGCTCCACCGCGTGTTCCAGAATCAACATGCCGCTTTGCGAGTCGTACCTGGCGCCCATCGAGCTGCCCTCGCCTTGGGTTATCTGAAAATCCACGCGCGCATTCGTCGTCGTCACGCCGCTCTTGTAGTCGAACGTCAGCCCACTGGTCTTGATGTGGATTTGGCCCTTCTCGGCGGTCTCGGCGACCGAGGCCAGCGGTTTGGCAATCGGTTTCTTGTCGTTCAAGATCTTGCCAGGTATCGCCTTGGGTGCAACGGCCGGAGCCACGCCGGGGCGCATCATCGTAATCTCCACCGGCCCGGCCGCCGTCGCCGTGTTGTTCTCCTGGTCGTACTCAAACTCGTCGCCTTCAATGCGGTCAAGCCGGCCGCCGTCTGCTCCGTACAGCTCGATCTTCACATCGTGCAGCAGCGCGTGATTGTTCTTGAGCTCTACCACCTTCGATGCGTGAATCTTGAACTGCGAGTGCGAGCCCAGCGCGTGGGAGTACGTCACGCCATTGGCTTCCTGCTGGATGTCGATGCCCAACCTCTTGGGCAGCTCGCGCACGTTGAACTGGCGCCTGTACTTTGCCACAACCAGAAACACGCCCAGCGCCGCCACCAGTAATACCCCTGCTGCCAGCACCAGCGTCCGCAGCCATTCAATGGTCAGTCGCACGGCTAGTTCCCCGATCCCAAACTCGCCCTCAGCCGCAGTGCTAACCTCTGCGCAAGGCTTTCGCCCAGCTCGCTCCACAGCAGGCGCGCCGTCGCCCCGGACGCCTTTTCAACCGCAGCCGTCAGCTCTACCAGTTGGCGCACATTTTCTTCCACGTGCCGAGCCGCCACCGAGTCCAGTTCCAGGTCCTCTTCGAGAAACGGCGTGTCCGTGCCAAAGTCCACGCGGATGTGTCCGTCCGCCTCGTATGCGCCCTCGTCAAAGAGTGGACCAAAGCCCGTCACCCGTACCAGCCGCGGCTCGCGTACCCATCGGGAGTCAAGCTCACCAGCAGTCTCGTGCTCCCACAGGCTCCAGCCAATCTGGAATTCGTAGGCATAGTCGTCGTGCAGCAGCTCAAGCGCCTCTTCCACGGCCACGCGCGGCTCAGCGCCCAGGGGCTGCTTTTTCCCGGCAGCAGCATCGGGAATCGAGCCAATCCGGCGACCGTAAATCTGCTGGAAAACCGGCGGCTCGCTCCAGCTCACAGGCCAAACTGTAGCCGAGTAGACGCGCGCCTCACCGCCATGCGCGGCAAAGGCTCCCAGCACCGCCGTCAGCTTGTCAGCCATCGTTGCCAGACGCAGATTCGGGTACCACAGACTCAGATAAAGCGTGTCGGCCATCTCTCTTGATTGTAGACGTGTGGGCAGGGCTTCCGATTGCAGGTTGATGGCGCTCCGGCGCAGGTTGCGCGGGCAGGGAAGGGCTAATCATTCACGTCCCGGCGGCTTGCCGCCTAACCCCAGGAATCGCCGGGAAGATTCACGACGATCGGCTCAGACGAACTGCGGATCACGACCCAGCGAAAGGGCACATCCCTGGACGGATTGACCTCCCGGTGCGGGAGCCACGCCGGCACATGCAGAAAGTCTCCCGCGCACACCGTGGCCGAGTGCTCTCCGCGCTCGCCCCACTCGACGAGCGCCTCGCCTTCGAGAACATATACGACGGTTTCCTGCGGGCCGTGATGGTGTATCCCAGTGCGCGCTCCCGGTTCTACCAAAAACGTTCCGCCCCAAAGGCCAGAACGGATGCCCAGTTCAGGGCAGATGGCCGCGTGCCGCTGCGACCCCGGTGTCTGTGAGGTTGCCGGGCTGAACTGCTGCGGCCGGATGACACTGACGGTAGGGCTGGGCGTAGATGAGCCGCCTTGGGGTGAGTCGCTTTGGTTCATGCGGAGCTGACTCCTCTTGGTGGTTCGTCGGCCAATGTTGCGCCTATCCGGTGACCATCTCGCTGAAGTCCGCGATGGTTGTGAAATTTGAAAGAATTCCAGAAATCAGCGCCAAGTGTGCGCCGCGGATCTTCTCGTCCGAATCGAGCACCATGACTTTGTCGAAGAAGGCATCCACCGTGGGCCGGAGAGTAGCGATAAGAACGAGAGCTTCTGCGTAATTTCGTGTTTCTCGGAGTATCTCCACCTCGGGCATTACTTTCTGCGCAGCGCTCCTAAGGCTGATTGCTTCGACAGCTTCCACATCAGCCCAGTTTCCGTGAGCCAATCCCTTTTCCTCGGCCTGCCGCAGAATGTTCTTGATCCGCTTGAACGCCGCCGAGATCGCAGCAAAATCTTCCGATCCGCGCACCGCCGTCAGCGCGTCCGCCCTGGAGATCGCGTCGCGCACATCGTTCGCGCCCGCGGCCAGCACCGCGCTGACCACGTCATAAGCAAAGCCGCGGAAATCCTTTAAATAGAAGTGCAGCCGCTCACGCAGAAATGCTGTCACCAGGTCCCGATTGGAGCCTTCAGCGCCGCCCGCCTCAACCACTTCAGCCAGGGTCAACTGCAACTTCGACTCGGCCAGAATCTTCACAATCGCATTCGCGGCGCGGCGCAGAGCAAACGGATCCTTCGACCCCGTGGGCGCATTGCCTATGCTGAACATGGCGGTAATGGTCTGAATCCTGTCGGCCAGCCCCAGCACCTGCCCTTCGACAGTGGACGGAATCGCGTCTTCGGTCGATGCCGGACGGTACTGGTCGTAGATTGCACAGGCGACCGTCTCGCCCAGCCCCTGCGCCCGCGCGTAGAGCCCCCCGATCACGCCCTGCAATTCGGTAAACTCCTTCACCAGCTCGGTCGTCAGATCGGTTTTGGCCAGCTTCACCGCGGTCTTCAACCGATAGGAATCGAACTTCACGCCGTAGTCGCTCAACAGCATCCGTGCCAGCCTCTCGGCCACCGCAAGATTTTCTTCCGTCTTCCAGTGGTAGCTGCCCAGCTCCTTCTGGAAGGTGACGGACTTCAGGCTGTCCACGCGCTCGGCCAGCGGCGTCTTCTGGTCGACTTCCCAGAAGAACCGCGCATCCTTGAACCGCGCCCGCAGCACCTTCTGGTTGCCGTGACGAATAGTTGCTTCGCCCTCGGCGTCCACCTGGATATTCAGCACCGTTAAGAAGTGCGGCGCCAATCTTCCGTCCGCGCCTTCTACCGCAAAGTATTTCTGGTGGTCGCGCATCACCGTCACCAGAACCTCTTCAGGCAGGGCAAGGTACTCGGCCTCGAAGTCGCCCAGCACCACAGAGGGCCACTCGGTCAGGTGAACCACGGTCTCCACCAGCGCATCATCCTCGCGCCAGCGCGCGCCGGCCACCGTGCGCGTCGCCTTGTCCAGCGCCTTGCGGATCGTCTGCCTACGTTCGGCTACATCGGCAACCACAAATGCCTTGCGAAGTGCTTCAGCGTATCCCTGCGGCTGCCCAATCACCACCGGCGCCTCGCCGTGCAAGATGCGGTGCCCACGGCTTGCATTTCCGGCCGCGATCCCTGCAATCTCCAGTGGCACAACCGCCGCATCGAGCAGCGCCACAACCCAACGCACCGGCCGCACAAACCGCTCCGGCTTGCCCGCGCGCCAGTACATGTTCTTGGCCCAGTAAATCCCCAGCACTTCCTTCGGCAATTCCGCTGCCAGCAGCTCCTGGGCCTTGCGGCCCGTTTTCTTTACCGTCGCGCCCACATACTCGCCCTTGGGCGTCGTCACTTTTTCGAGCGCAGCAACCGGCACGCCGGTCTTCTTTGCAAAGGCCTCGGCCGCAGCCGTCGGAGCGCCGTCCTTGAATGCAACCTTCCACGAGGGACCGGTAAGCTTTTCCTCGGTGTCAGCCTGGCTGGCTAGAACGTCCTCCACCAGAACGGCGAGCCGCCTGGGCGTGGAGTAGGTGGTCAGCTTTGCGCCGGGGCCCAGCAGCCGCTCGCGCGCCAGAAGATCGTGTACGCGCCGGCCCAGTTCAGCCTCGGCCCCGGCAATCATGCGGGCGGGAACTTCTTCCAGCCCGATCTCAAGCAAAAATTCAGCCATATCCCTAAATTTCTTTCTTTGAAACGAGCTACTAGAGTCTAGCTCCTAGCTCTTTTCGTTCAATAACTCGCTACACTCGCCCAGCCAAGAGCCAGCTAGTAGCTAGAGGCTAGGAGCTAGAAGCTGTTGTGCCGCGTAGACTCTGGCCACGCCGACCGCGAGATTCCTGATGCGCCCGATCATGCCCACGCGCTCCGTCACGCTGATCGCTCCACGCGCATCCAGAACGTTGAACAGGTTGGAGCACTTGAGCGCCAACTCGTAGGTCGACATCAGCGGGAACCGCCGCTTCTCCTGCGCGGTCGCGTTCTCATCGGCAAGCACCGCATTGCCCTTCGCGAGCAGCGCCTGCGCCTCAGCTTCGTAACTGTTAAAGTGCTCCCAAAGCCGCGGCACATCGGCTTCTTCAAAGTTGTAGACGGAGTATTGCAGCTCCTCGGTCAGCCGCACATCGCCGTAAGTCACCTCGGCGCCCGTCTCCGGATCGCGCGCCCACACGACGTCATACACAGAATCCACATCCTGCATGAAGGCGCAAAGCCGTTCCAGGCCGTAGGTCAGCTCCGCGCAAATCGGATCCAGGTCCAGTCCGCCGCACTGCTGGAAGTAGGTGAACTGGGTGATCTCCATCCCGTCCATCATCACCTGCCAGCCCACGCCCCAGGCGCCCACGGTTGGGCCTTCCCAGTTGTCCTCTTCAAACTTCAGATCGTGCTTGCTCAGGTCGATGCCGATGGCCTCGAGGGATTGCAGGTAAAGTTCCTGCACGTTGACCGGCGGCGGCTTGAGGATGAGCTGAAACTGCGTGTGCCGGAAGAGGCGGTTGGGATTTTCGCCGTAGCGCCCGTCAGCCGGCCGGCGCGAGGGCTGCGCATAGCCCACGCGGTAGGGCTTCGGCCCCAGCACGCGCAAAAATGTCTCCGGGGCCATGGTCCCCGCGCCCACTTCAACGTCGAAGGGTTGCTGCAGAACGCACCCGCGCGCCGCCCAGAACCCCTGCAGGCGGAACAATAGTTCCTGGAAGGTAAGCGGAGCCGCTTTCACAGGGGAAGCAGCGGAATCCTTTGAAGCTTTGGTTGCAGTCACTCTTGAACTCTCTCTCGACGGAACTGAGGCCAATTTTATCAGCCGTCAGCCTGAAGTCTCAGGTTCTGGGGCCTGAGTGTTCTGCAAACAACGAATTGCAGAGTGGCAAAGGTCTGCAATGGAAAATCGGCCTCGCGGGTAATTTCTTACGGCCAATCCTGCGCGCCGTGGAAGACGCGCGCGATCTCGATGGAGTCTTCTTGCACGCGGTAAACGACGATGTAAGGGAGTGGTGGAAATACCAATTCGCGCCAGCCCTTTACGCGAATGCTTACGCGGCCGAGTCCCGGGAAAATCTGGAGTTGGGAGACGCCGTTGTAGATTGTGGCTGCAATTCTTCGTGCGGCCTCTGGATTGTCGCGTTCGATCCATGCGCAGATTCGCTCAACATCGTCGGCTGCGGGTACCGACCAGCGAATTTTCACTCAGGGCTGCAGGAACCGGCGCAGCCTGTCGCCCACCTGTTCATGGCTGAGGATTTCGCCGCTCGCAAGGGCTGCCTCACCGCGTTTCACCGCGGTCATAAAGCGGTCTTTTTCCTGGAAGTATTTGGCCACAACATCCCGCACTGCTTCGTCGGGGCTCTTGCACTGCTCAGCCGCATACTCCGCCAGCCGCGCTTCCATATCGGGACTGAATTGGACTTCCATGCGCTCTAGTGTATGTCAAACCTCAATGCCGGACAACGCTCATCAGGGCCAGCTTCGGATGAACTGCGCGCAGCCTAACCTCGGGAGATAATCGTCAGCCTCCCAGGCGCCCCAGCGCTTCGGCCGTTTTCAGCTTGCGTTCCAGGTGCCGTTCCAGCGACTGCAGCGCGAAGCGCCGCAGATCCGTTCCCCGCCGCCGCGGCCACGGCTCCCCTGCGAAGGCCGAGGCAGGCGCCCGCAGCATCCGTTGCGCCAGTTGCCACGAATCGGCAGACAGCACGTTGCCGCTCCCGTTGCGGTGCGCGGCGCAGAACAGCCCGTCGTGATAGCTGCTGAATGAAATCTCCGCGGCCTGAAGCGTCTCGCCGCAGGCTGTGCAGTGCGCAATGTCAGGCAACAGGCCCATCAAGCGCGTCATCCAAAGGGAAAAATACGTGAGCGGCATCCAGCTCTGTTCCACCGTGGTCTGCTCCAGCACTGAAACCAGCAGCCGGAAGACCGTCTCCTGCGGATCGTGCTCGGGCAGCACCTCGTCCAGCAGTTCGGCATAAAAGCTCAGCGCGGTCAGGCGCACCGCGTCTACGGGGTCGGCCAGCGGCGAGCGCACAATCTCCAGTTGATCCAGGCGAACCAGTTCCTGCCGTGGCCGCTCGGCAAACCAGGCCCGCGCCATGGTCATCGGTTCCAGGGCTCCCCCAAACCGTTTGCGGCTCTTCAGCGCCGCCTTGGCCACGCCCTTCATCCGCCCGTAATCGCGCGTAAAAAAGCTCACGATCAGGTCGGACTCATGCACCGGCCAGGTGCGCAACACCACCGCTTCTGAGGTCAGCACGCTCATGCGCTTCTATCTTCGCACCAATGGTCCAACTGGACTTCCCGATGGGGAAGGTCGGCACCAGGACTGACCATAAATGTAAGGAATTCGATGAATGGAAAGGAATATTTTTCGATGTAAGGAATCTCTCGAAAAGTAAGGTATACTCGAAGGGGAAAGGAAACTCCATGCCGACGGCGACGGTTACATCGAAAGGCCAGATCACGATTCCAGTGAAGGTTCGGGAGGCGCTTGGGCTGAAACCTGGAGTCCGGGTCGATTTCTATAAAAACGCCGACGGCGAGTTTGTCCTGCGGCCGAAGACGGGCTCCATCATGGAGATGCGAGGGTGCCTGGCCTACGCTGGTCCGCCAATGACAATCGAGGAAATGCATGAGGCAATTCTCGATCGCGCAGCCGAACTGGACAGGGCAACGATGAGTAATGGGGCGGAAAGCAAGTCGGATGGAGAAGCCGCTTGACCGGACTCGATACCAATGTCCTTGTACGGTTCTTTGCGCAAGACGACCCGAATCAAAGCTCAAAAGCAGATGAGGTCATGCGATCGCTGACGGCCGAAAGCCCAGGGTTTGTGAGTTTAGCGACACTTCTCGAACTCGTGTGGGTGCTTGGCAGCAAGCATCGCTACGATCCAATAAAACTTGCCAGGGCCATCGATCAGCTTCTGTTGCACGAAGAAATCTTGGTAGAGCAAGCAGAGACGGTCGAGGCGGCTCTCCGGCTTTATCGCAAAGGACGCGCCGACTTTGCTGATTGTCTGATTTCAGTATCCGCGCAGGCCGCAGGTTGCAGCAGGACAGTGACTTTCGACCGCAGAGCCGCCCGCGATGCCGGCATGGAATTGCTCGTCTAGTCGACCCTCCCGATCCTGAAGCAGCCATGCGACTTAAGCGCTAACCCGCGATTGACGCGGGGTTTTCCACGGGTCCACCCCGCAAACCACCCCATTTCCCGTCTCATTTTGTGGAAGCTTCTCAGCCGTCTTCAGGCTACAATTGCCTCAGAGGTTCCACATGCCTCAGACATTGCCGCCAGGGCCCGCGATGCTGGTGCCGAGCCCGGCTGCTGTTGCAGGCGTGAATTGGATCAAGCCGGTGGCGCCGCTGCGGTTGTTCCGTATCGATGGATTGAAGGTCTCGCCGGTTTCGAAGGCCATGGCCGAGATGAGGAAGTTGGGATCGACGCCGATGTTCCGGGCAATCTCAATCAGCTTGGATTTAAACTCGGCGCTGACCCGTGCTCCCCAGGTCATCTGGTGATCGCCGAGAGCTTCGAGCGCGATGTCGCTGGCGAGAAAGTTGAATGTGGAGTCGTTCGGTTCCACTCTTCCAGGTAGGCCGCTGGATGAGCAGATGATGGCGCTCGATGGCTTCGATTGCTGAGATGGTCGCCGGCCCGCAGAGTCCATCGATCGCGAGCGGAACGATGGCGCCCGGCGAAGTTGCGAGATTCAGATTCAGCAACCGCTGAACGATTGTCACGTCGCCGAAAAGGTTCAGGCCAGACCGTCCGACCGAGCTCAAGATGCAGAACTTGCCAGGCACGTTTCGACCCCTTTCGCCTCCCGATGACACATCCGAGGCATGGCGAGGCGCTTCTCGCCCGGTCATTCTATGAGGGTAAATCACGACGAAATGATGGGTATCGAAAACAGGACCGTCTGAAAGGTCTGAAGCCGTGGGAAAAGAGTTTGACGTGTATAT
>CAVXVM010000111.1:0-22874 GCA_963765025.1 uncultured Acidobacteriaceae bacterium
AATAACGATCGATCGAGCAACGAAGCGTTTGAGACGACTACCGGCCTCAACTGGTATTTGACCAAGCTGCGCCCGTGCCCAGCTTAACTGGGAACATGCCAACTTCGCCAGCCCCGTGCAGATGGAACATGAAGAGGCTCGCTCACCCAGGAAGATGCGCTTGCCGTACATGCGCTTCCAGGTCATCTTCTAACTCAAGTACCGCAACCGCACTCATCACGCCGCCGAGCCCAGCTTGGTCGGCGTGATGAGTACATCAGGGTTCATCACGCGGAGCGTGATGAGTACGGCGGGCCGCTCAGGGCTTCCTCTGATACGTGATCATCGCCGAACCGGGGATGGTCCTTGAGGACGACGGTGATGCCTTGCTCGAGCAGCTCCCGCCCGCGGTCTCCGTGACGCCGGCCACGTCGAAGTTCGTCACCAGGTACGTCGCGGCGGGGTCGAGTCCGCGGAGCCTGAATTGGGCCTTCTCCTGGCCGCTGTCCGGCCGGCGGAAGGCCTGGATCAGGCCGTCGCCCTCTCTCTGGGGCGATCGAACTGCCAGGCCATCCAAACCTTGTTCTCCAGGCTATAGGGGGTCAAGGGGTAGTAGTCGCCCGAAAGGTAGACGCTCGCCTTGGCCACCGCTCGACCATGCGCTTGAAAAGGGTCCAATCGGCCTTCGGATTGAGCGGATCGTGCATGCCGTAACCTACCCAAGGGCACATGTGGCTTCGCACCACGTAGGGGCTATCGATATAGACGCCCTGCCGTTGTAGGGAATCCACGATGACATGCCGTAGTTGTGGCCCTGGGTGCCGAGGCTCAAAGCGGTAGTCGCTTCGCAGCAGCGGCACGGCGCGGCGCAACGTCTCCAGGTCGTTGCGCCGGCCGCCGCTGGCGCAGCAGTCGATCGGCAGACCCGGGTGCCGGCGGCGAGCTCGTCCCAGTAGGCCAACAGGCCCTTGACATGCCTGATCTCCGTGATGCCTTGGCGGTCCGGCGCATCGTTGCGCGCCAGTAGCCCAGGGGGTCCATGTTGAAATCCTGCCGATAGAGGTCGATGCCCTGCGGGTAATCATCGGTCGACATGGTCGGTCAACCACTTCCGGCCTCGGGGTTGCCGAGGTTCAGCAGCCTGCCGTCCCGTCGCCGCCAAGGACCCATCGGGATGCTTTTCGGTGAGCAACGTGCCGGGCGTGACCCGCTCCGGCTCAAACCAGACAATGAGCCCCATCCCTTTCGCGTGCGACCAAGTCGCTGACGGCCCGGAGGCCTGCGGATAGCGCGTCGGGTCGGGCTCCCAGGTGCCGATCTGCGGCCAGTCCGCACACGCATACCAGCCGGCGTCTATCCACCAGTAGTCGAGCTTCACGCCGGCCTGGGTGAGGCCGTGATGAATTGGCGTTCGCCCTCCTCGCTGGTCCGGAGGCCGGGGAAGAACCCGCCGCTGCACGAACTGAGATCGGCGGCAAGGGCTTGCCTCCGCTGGTGCGCGGCAGGTTGTGCGCCAGCATCCAGCGCCGCCACACGTTTTGCGAGCGCACACGGTCGCCCTGCCAGAATTGCAGCGCGATCAGTGGCGAGCGGACCTCTTCGCCCGGGTGCAGCTTGAATCGCGTCAATTCCTGCCCGGCGCACGTCCGCAAGCCGCCTCCTGGTCGCGGGTAAATTGCGCCGCCCACTGGCCCGGCCAACCCGACGACCACAATCATGCCTTGGTTGCCGGGCAGTTCCAAATTGAAATAGGAAAGGTCGCTGTTGGTGGACCGCCCGCCGGCCGCCGTGGACCCCGCTTCTCTGGACCCCGGGACCCAAGAGCGTCTCGTGGGGGGCATAGTCGTGGGCGAGCAAGGACTGCCCGTGTGCGGTGGTGAAGCGGAACTCGCTCTGCTCGGAACTCGCTCCAGTGGAAATGTCTGCGGCCCTTTTGGATTTGCGTTTTTGCGGAGGGAGCCGGGGGTTTTAACCCCCGGGAAAAATCGCTCCACTAAAAGCTGTCATCCTGAGCGACCGTAGCGAAGCGAAGGGAGTCGAAGGACCTGCGGTTGCTTTCTGCGGCTCATTTTCACTCCAAACACCCGGGACCTCTCGCCCTTGCGGGCTCGGATCAATTGCTCTCTAAGTCATCCGGATACACCGAGGTTCTTCCAAACGTTGCGGGTCGAAATAAGATAGTCAACATCCTTCTTCAAAGGAAGAAGTGCAACGTCGGAGACCGGGCCCTCTAGATGGTCACAAAGCATATCAAAGTAGTTTTTCCTGTGCCTACTATGGTCGAGCATTGTTCGAACATAGTTTGTGTTGCGGCTATAATTGCGGATAGCCCGCTTGAACCACTGTATCGCGGACGTTATGTATCCGATCTTCTTGTATCTAGTGACCCAGCATATCTTTCCATAAAGTAGGGCTATCAAGAATTCCGCATTGTCAATACTTCTCTCCCGTTCCGCCTCGCGATAGCATTTCATCGCAAAATCGACTCCTTCCAAAATGGGCAACTCATCGTCCTCGATATTCAAAACTGCTTTGGCCCTTTGCAGCCAATAATCAGGTGAATGGCTTAAGGATGATTGAAGGCTCTCGTACAATGATCTAACCACCGGCTTGTAACCTGTCCCCTCCCCTTTCCCTGCCCCTTGCGAGAGGACATCATTGATAGCGTCGAACATAAACATGCTGTGACCGACGGACGCAAATTCTGGCAATTCGATCAATCGTCTAACCAGATCCCCAAATCGATCCGCAATCCAAGGATAGCCGTTGGCTTTGATAATCCCGCGAATCTGCATTGCAAGTCCCGTTCTTGAATTGGTAATTATTTTGTGCCTAGAGTGTGTATCGGGCACCTCTCCACGTTCAGTGTCAACGAGATCGACAATTGGCGCGAGCTTTTCGCACATTGAAAACAGCTCAGCAACTCGAAGGTCCAAAGCTGTAGCGAGGCTGCTATATGCCTTGTCTGCAACGGCAAGCACCAGAAGTAATTCCACCTCTCGCTCGTTCAATTTGCGAGGCCTTGATAGGTCCGAAAGTCTTTCTGGGTACTGTGCGAGAACTTGAAAAGTGTTCTCAAGCAAAGTCCGGCGACAATCAAACCTCAGCAACCCGAGGGAATCCATCCGCCTGTTCAATCCCTTGCATTCAATGTCCGATAGCTTAGCGTCGAGTTCAAAGTCTGCTTTGTCATCAATTTGTCGAACGAGCGCGCCGACGATGTCCGGTTCAGTACGATTCACAGCAATAATGGCACTACTGTGCTTCTCAGCGAGTTTGCCTTTAGCCTTGGCCAGAGAATACGCTGTATCTGCCGTCAAAGAATTCGTATCAAAAAGCAACAGCGTATTCTCACTGTCGGTTAAATCTCTCAACACTTCATCGGAAACACGAGTATCCGACTCCACGAAGTAGACATCTTTCGACTTTGCAGCAAAAGCCAGACTCCTCAAGAGGAGCGTCCTGCCCGAAAACCGTCTTCCTCGGACAAGGACCAGCGGTTCCGTTGCTGAAACTCGAATGATCGCGTCCTCGATATCGCGTCGTATTTGATAGGCCGGAAGATCGACCTCGCCGGGAGATTTTCGTGACTCTGGATCTCGTAGCAAGAACGACAAATTTGAACTGTGGTCCATTCCAAGTCTGTGTTGGCGCTCAGGGGTCACTAGAAAAGATTTCCGGAGACTCCCCGTTGTTCTAGAACCCTGACGTCCCCACGTCGCAACCTGAGAATAAAAAGCTTCATAGTCGTTTACTTGCAAGACGGTGTTAATCCCGTGCGTGGCAAGCTTCGCAACTTCGAATCTGTTGAGAGTTCCCTTAGTCACATAAATGCTTCGACGACCCTCGGGGAAGGTGCCTCGATATTCTGCAAGCGCGAATAATAGATCGATCTCATTGGACAAACTGCACCCTACGAATAACGTGTTCTGCTCTGTAAGGTCGGTTTTTAGGGAATTCAACATCGATGCATTTGTAGAAAGGCTCCTAACGTATTGGCCAGTCGAAAAGATTATCTTGGAGGGTTCGTCGTACATCAGTTCTTCGGTGGCGTCGCCGTGTACTTTGTAAACACACGGTAGACTTTTCGCGGTCGACGAGATTGCTCTATTCGGAACAACTTTGTTTCGAAACATCGAGTTTCCTTCGACCCCATCGTCAATATTGAGCGTGTAAACATATGGCCATGGGCAATCTAAGAACGCCTTTCTACGCACTTCGAGTTTTACTCCGATGAAGTTACTCTTGATGACCTCTTTGGCCTTCTCGGTTGGAACAAATTCGGGATTAAGGAAATACTCTGCGATCTCGGAAAATGCCTTACCCGAAAGTGAAGCTGCGTCCGCCCCTGCATTGGCTTCGAGGCAGGTGAGCATTATCTTTGTAAATTGATCTCCATTAGGAACCGAGCCATTCTCGGTGGGTTGGCCCTCGCTGAATCCCGCGCCCAAGACGGGGACAAGATTTCTCTGTCTAAACATCGACTCAAACATGGGTCCGGTAGACGCCTGATCGATTTGAATAAATTCCATCTTGGCTTTCAATTCCTTTCTAGAAGAGATCCGACGAGTGGCAACACCCAGGCACGAGCTGGCCCAACCTAACCTAATTCTCCTAGGCGCTTCTTCAGTCGCAGCAAGAATATCAATTGTTCGGTCGACAGCAGACATTGTAGTGGAGATTGGATCGGGGGCGGCACTCCAATCATTGCCCCGTCTCCAGAATCATTCCGAAAACATTTGCGCCTTGGGTGGGGGTGCAAGAACTCCGGCTTGCGTCTTGCATCAGGGGATGACCTAAAGGGCGCGGCCGGGGTACCGGGGAATCCTCTGGGCCGTGGTCGCCGCGCCGAGATGGCGCAAGAAAACAGTTGGGCTTCGGCTCCCGAGTAAATAGAATCAGATTTTCCCTAAAGAAACCCAACCCCCAATTGAAACTCCGCGAAACTGCGCGCATTTTCCGCTTATTTTCGACAATTTGCGACCTCACGTTGCACAAGCCTTTTAGAATCAGGCGCCAATTTTTTAGCAAATATGCTTCGTGTCCATAATCGCGAAAATGCGTGTGCCTCCGCGCACTCATTTGCAGCACCTCAAGAAAAAAGAGGTCAAAAGTCGTCTCAGGACGCGATACTTTCGATCGATTCGTCGTGCGGAGGCAAGACGCTGCGGCGGTTCCAGGATTGCAACCACTCGGTGGCTTTGCACTCAAGTCGACCCGACCCCAAGAAGGGGCGGCCTGGTATGAAGGTCGGATAGGGGACATCTATCCTGGAACCGCACTATAATCGCCAGTTGTTCCTATCAGACAATTTCCTCGCGTGCTGCTAAGCCACGCGCAGGGAACGTCTGCCGTTCTTATCCGAAAGGTGCTCGACCTCATGAAGAAGCTAACCCGCCGCCAGTTCGGTAGTGGCGTTGCCGCGACCTCCGCCGCCCTGACCTCGGCCTCTCTGCCGAGATTCGCCTTTGCGCAGAATCATCCTGCGGGGAGAGAGTTCCCCCAGGGCTTCCTCTGGGGATGCGCCACAGCCGCCTACCAGATCGAAGGCGGAGCAGCCGAGGATGGCCGCGGCCCGTCCGTGTGGGACGTCTTCTCGCATAAGCCGGGCATCACCGTCAACGGCGACACCGGCGACGTGGCGGACGACTCCTATCACCTGTATAAAGAAGACGTTCGCCTCCTCAAGAACCTCGGCGTCGCCACCTACCGCTTGTCCATCTCCTGGTCCCGCATCTTTCCCCAGGGAACCGGCCAGCCCAATCCCAAGGGCCTTGACTACTACAGCCGCGTCGTCGACGAACTGCTCGCCAACAAAATCACCCCCTACATCACCCTCTTCCACTGGGACCTGCCCCAGGCCTTGCAGGACAAGGTCCGTGGCTGGCAATCGCGCGACACCAGCAAAGCCTTTGCCGAATATGCCGCGTACGTCGCCAGGCACCTCGGCGACCGCGTCCACCATTGGATGACCACCAACGAGATCGTCTGCTTTACCGACCTTGGCTACAAGGAGGGCAGTTTTGCCCCCGGCCTCAAACTGCCTCCGGCGGAAGTCAACCAGGTTCGCCACCACGGACTCCTGGCCCATGGTCTGGGTGTGCAGGCCATCCGCGCTCATGCGCCGAGTGGCGCCCAGGTCGGCCTCGCCGAGAACACAAATGTCTATGTACCCGTGATGGAGACCGAAGAGCACACGGAAGCGGCCCGCAAAGCCACCCGGGACGGCGCTGCGCCCTTCCTGGCCCCCATCATGGAGGGCAAGTACTCCGCCGGCTATCTGGAGCGCGAGGGAGCCAATGCGCCCAAAGTCGAGTCCGGCGACATGGAAGCCATCGGCAGCAAACTCGATTTCGTCGGCCTCAACGTTTACACCGCCGACTACGTCGAAGCCGACGCCTCCTCAAAGGGATACGCCATCATTCCCCGCCCTACCTCCTACCCGCACATGGGCGCAGCCTGGATCAACGTCGTTCCCGAGTGCGCCTACTGGAGCATCCGCAACGTAAACGACCTATGGCGCCCGAAGGCGATCTTCATCACCGAGAACGGCTGCGCTTCAGACGACGTGCCCAACGCCGCCGGCGAAATCGAAGATATAGATAGGGTTATGTACCTCAGAAATCACATTGCCAATGTCCATCGCGCCGTGTCGGAAGGCTACCCCGTCAAGGGATACTTCCTCTGGAGCCTGCTCGATAACTTCGAGTGGAGTGATGGGTACAGCAAGCGCTTCGGCATTCATTATGTCGACTTCAAAACCGAGAAACGCACGCCCAAACTCAGCGCCAAGTGGTACCGCGAAGTCATCGCCCGCAACGTCGCCGGATAGGCTGCGGATCTCAATCGGGCCCTCGCCCGGCCGTTACCTTCCCGCCAGTTCCTGCTGGGCGCGGTCCAGGTCTTCCGGCACTCCAATGTCGAGAAAGAATCCGTCCACCTCGAAAGCGGCTACCCTGAGACCACTGATCTCCCGCTCCAGAAAATCTCTCTCGAACGAGAACTTTTCACCCAATCCCGCCGGCCATTTGAATCTGCGCGGAAGCACATAGGCACCCGCGTTGATCCATCCGGGTCCCGACCGCCCCTTCTCTTCGAAGCCAACCACGCGCCTTTCACGCACCACGACTCCGCCATAGCGGGCAATGTCGGGCTGGTGCGTCACTGCAATGGTGAACGCCGCGCGCTCATCGGCGTGGAACCGCAACATGGCGGCATAATCCGCATTGAGAAACGTGTCGCCGTTCAATGCGAGCACAAATTCTGTGTTGGCCGCTTCAAGCGCCCTGCGGATTGCGCCTCCGGTGCCAAGAGGAGTTTCTTCAACCATGTATTCAAGTTGCATGCCCTCAAATACCGTGCCGAAATGCTCCTCAATCACCTCATGCAGATACCCAACCGACAGCAGCGCGCGTGCGCAGCCTGCCCTCTTCACTTGTTTGAGGAGAATTTCAAGGAAAGGCCGTCCGCCCACAGGAGCCATGGCCTTGGGAATGCCGCTCAACCTGGTCGCAAGCCGCGTCCCCAATCCCCCGGCCAGAACAATGGCTTCCATAGTGCGCTAATTTCCCGGCGCGGCAACTTCGCCGTGCGCCTTCAAAACATCGCTGCCAAAATATTCCCGCTCCACGAGCGCGCAAAAAATATGTTCCAGCGCCAGGTGCGCCTGCTGGATGTACATGGTCACGTCCGAGGGAATGCAGAGGAAGTAGTCGCAAAGCGGAGCCATCTTTCCGCCCTTGCCTCCGGTGAGGCCTCCGCTCAGGCCAATTGTCGTAATCCCCAATGTTTTCGCCATCTCCAGCGCGCGCAGCACGTTCGGCGAATTGCCCGAGGTGGAGATCCCCATGAACACATCGCTGGGCTGCCCCAGCGCTTCGACCTGCCGTGCGAAGACGCGCTCAAAACCGAAGTCGTTGCCGCAGGCCGTCAGGATCGATGTGTCGGTTGTGAGTGCGACCGCGCGCAGCGGCGGCCGATCGCCAGCAAGGCGGTTAACAAACTCCGCCACCAGGTGCTGTGCATCCGCGGCGCTGCCGCCGTTGCCGGCCACCATCAGTTTATGTCCCGACTTCAACGCGGCCGCTGTTTGCTCAGCCGCTCGCTTGAGCATCACGTGAAGCGCCGAATCTGAAGCAACCTTCTGGAGGACCTCGATTCCTTCGACCAGTTTCTTGTGAATGAGATCGCTCATGGGACCCTCCATGCCTGCACGCCCCCGGCCGTGAAGTGGCACCCGTAGGCAAAGCCGCCGTCCTGATTGGCGCGCAGGGCCCCTGCCACGTTGTCCTTGTGAATCGGATCGGTGAGGAAGATCATGAATCCGCCGCCGCCTGCTCCGGAGATTCGCGCGCAATGCGCTCCGGCATCAAGGGCGCAAGCGTACAGGCGGTCGATGTGTTCGTTAGTAATCTGGCTGGCCATGCGCTTCTTCGATTCCCAACTGCTGCGCAGAACTTCGTGCAGAGCGATTGAAAATCGCCGCGCAGCAGGCACTCTTTCATGCGGAATGCTTCTTCCTTCACAGCGTGCATCGCATCCAGCGCCTTGGCATTCCGGTCCCGCACGTTTCGTGACTGCTCTTCGATAATATTCGCCGAGGTTCGCGATCTCCCCGTGAAGTACAACAAAAGCGAAGCCTCCAGCTCCGACACCACCCAGTCCTTCACGCGCAGTGGATTCACCAGCACCCGCCCGTTCTGTCCGAACTCCATAAAGTTGAATCCGCCAAAGGCGGCTGCGTACTGGTCCTGCTTGCCGCCCTGCAAACCGGCCTCAACGCGCTCAATCAAGAATGCCGTGTTCGCCAGCTCGTAGTCGCCCAGTGGCACATTCAGCCACTCCACGTACGCCGCCAGCATCGCCACCACCAGAGTCGACGATGAACCAAGTCCGGAGCCCGCCGGGACATCGACGCGCGTGCTCATGCGCAGACTCAGCGGTCTGCCCCCGTTAAAGTGGCGCACCACGTGGTTGTATACGGCCTTGAACAAGTCCAGCCGGCCGTCATTCTTCAGCACCGCTTGCGCGGGGTAACTGGCGCTCTCGTGCAGATCGGCCGACTCAAATTCGACGGTGTTGGTCTCAAGCGGCTGCAGCGCCGCATACGCGTAGTAGTCGATGGTCGCGTTCAAAATCGCGCCGCCAAACTCATCGCAATACGGAGAAACGTCCGTGCCGCCTCCGGCCAGTCCAAGACGCAACGGCGCTCTCGATCGGATCAACATAAGGAAGGCTGTAATTCCAAGCCAATACTAGAGCATAGTCGATCTGGACACTCTCCCGACAAGGCTGCAGTCCCATTCCTTGTCGATATTGCCATGGCTTGAAGGGTACGGCCTTCGGGCCGCCAGGTCTTGCTGTTCAAGCGTTGACAAGCCCTCACTTGTCCAGTTGCTTGACGAAAAAATCTGCCATCAGGTGATTCGCTTCAATCGCTTCAGGCAGCTTTTGGTCGTACCAGAAAGCGTGCGTCAGCGCGTCAAACACAATCAGCCGCGCATCCACGCCCGCATGCAGAAAAGCCCGGTGCAGGTTTGAGGTTCCGCTCAGGAGCAGGTCGCGTCCGCTGGTCACAAACAAGGTTGGCGGCAGCCCGCGCAAATCTGCATAGACGGGCGATAGCACAGGGTCTCGTAAATCGGTGGTTGTCGCGTACTCGCTTAGAGGCGCGCCGGCTACCGGCGGATCCAGGTGGCCTGACAGTCCGCGCAACGCAAACAGAGCCATTGAATCTCCGCGCCGCGCAAAGTCGCCTAGGCCGCTGAAGATCCCCAATGCCGCAGGCATCGGCAATCCAAGCTGCTTGAGCTTTACGGCCACTTCCCCCGTCAGAATTGCCCCCGCTGACGTTCCATAAATCACGATGTGGTCGGGCTTGTACGTCTTCAACAGCTCCTTGTATACGGCCACAGAATCGTCCACCGCTGCTGGGAACGGATTTTCCGGTGCAAGCCGGTAAAGCACCGCCACCACCTTGATTCCCGTGTAACTCGCAATCGGAATCGACTCGGTAAATGAGCCGGAGTCTGAGTTGAATCCGCCGCCGTGCAGGTTCATCAGCACCTTGTCGCGATTAGCATCGGCCATTCCCTCCGGAGTGACAATGCGCACTGGAACCCCAGCGATTTTGTCGTCGACAATCGTGTTCGGGCAGATTTTGGTCCAAGCCACTCGCGCTGCCGCCGTGTAGGCGTCCGTGTGGGTGCGGCGGTCGGCCAGCGACTCCGGTGGGCCCTGGTCTGGCGTGGCGCTAGCAAGCACCGCTTTCGCCTCCGGGCTGATTGTCTCTGGCAACGGCACCACGCGCGTCACATGGGCTGTGCCCTGGGCGTCAATATAGCTTGTGTCGTTATTGGGCGCTTGCGCCGCAGTTGTCGGCTGCGGAGCGGGTTGTTGGGCTGCCAGCGCAGCCGGCATCAACAACAGGAAAAGCACGGATCGAAGGGGTAGGGATTTCATTTGTTCAGCTCCAGTTAAGGCGACTTGATTGGTTCGCATTTCACACGGCAACCTGTCGGTTTCAACTCGTCAACCATAATCACAAATCGCTGCGTCGTCTACTGCGTCCGCAGGCTTTTCTATTCATTGCGACCTAACACAACAAAAGGGGAGCGGGCACTCCGCTCCCCTTTGCCTGCTGCGTCCTTCCTTTAATTCGTATTAGTGCGGTAAAACCAAGAGGCCCGATGCCAGCAGTTTCTCCGTCAGCCGGTCAAGCGCTTCGGGAAGTTTGTACGAGATCGCTCGCACACTCATGCCAATCAACGTTGCCGCTTCAGCCTGGGTGTACTCCTGCAGTACGATCCTGCTCAGCAACTGCCGATTGAGCGAACTGAGGGTATCCAGGCACTTTTCCATGTCGAGGACAAAAATCACGGCATCCTCGAAGGTGCGTACAGGCCGACTTGAGGCCCATCCCCGCCCAACCGGGTCGCCCAAAATCGAGGGCGCCCGGCCCACCTGCATTGATGCGTACAGGTAGCGCCGCAACATGTTCTCAGTGTGTTTCCGGTAGAAGGCCACGCTCGTGACCGGTGTTGCCTCGGGCTCCCTGGCCGTTTTCTTCTCAGGCTGTGGCGTCCGTTGTTCCACCTTGGAGCGCGCTTCGTCCCGCCACGCCACCTGCGGATTGCTTGCTCCCCATATCGTCGGCAACACAAGGGCTGCGCTCATTGCGCACCTCCCATTGCTTCAGACGGCTTCCAAACGTGGATATGAGGTTTCCGTGTAGGCCTGCCCGGACGCTTCCGGCTCTCTGGTGATGGAAAGTCTTTTAGTTTTAATTCACATTCCCGGCAATAAACACTTTCCTGAGTCTGGGCGCGGTACCAAAGAGAACCGCACCCTTCGCAAATTTTCAATTGCACGCGCACATCCATGACTGTTTCTCCGTAGTTGCGTCGTTTCCCGCTCGACTGTTTTGGTTTCTTTTGTTCCGCGGGGTGTCGAGAACCAGTCAAGGCAACTCAGGATTCTTCCGTCCTGCTGGGGGATTACGGTCTTGGCTCTCATGTTGTTTGTCATGCTCATTGCGCGCAGATCCTGGAATTCGCTCGTCTGGCCTGCCGCCAGCGGAATCCTTGCGGATCACGCCGGGGCGGAGAGGGATCGACCGCGCGGACCTAAGTCCAACGGAGGATGTTCATTGGCCGCCTGAAGAGGACAAAAATCTGTCTAGCTCAAGCTGAGCCAAAGAACCACTTGCCAAAAATTTCCCACATACCATTCGAGATTAAGTAAACCCAATTTAGGAATATGTATCTCTTGAGTCAACGCCGCACCAAAGTTCCTGCCTTATATGCTTTCTAATCAAGAGAGAATCCATCAAAATAAGGGCTAATTCATCCCCCTAATTTTTCTCACGGAAAGTGCCTGCCTTTAGTAACTATTGCTGGTGGCAAATTTTCCACACATGAATTTCTCCCAGATGCACGATCGTCTTCGCCTGGAGCTGCTTCGCAGAATCCAACGGGGGACGTTGAGTGTTTCTTTGCTCGCCCGGCAGACCGGATTCGGGCAGGCCCACCTCTCCAATTTCCTCCATAGCCGCCGGCAGCTTTCCCTGAATGCAATGGACCGCATTCTCGCCGCACAGCACCTCAAAGCCGACGACCTGCTTCCCGTCCTCCGCCAAGCCGACGACCCCTCTCTTGACGACGCAGGCAACTCGGTTCCAATCGTGCCCCACGCCTCCGCGCTCTTTGAGCCCTACGTTCGCCCTTCCACCGTCCAGTCCATGCTTCATCTCCAGGCCGGAGTTCTCCAGTCTCTCCAGACCCACGTCTCCAACTCCCGCCGGGCCTGGCAGCGCTTCGTCGCCGTCCGCATTCCGGCAACTGACGCCGAGGCCATGGATCCTCTTTTGCTCCCTGAAGCCATCGTGCTCATTGATCGCCATTACAACTCCATCGCCTCCTATAGACCGAACCGGCCAAACCTCTACGCCGTGCGCAAGGGCGCGCATCTTTGTGTCCGCTATGCGGACTTCCTCTTGAACCGGCTCGTCCTTCGCCCCCACAACCGGGCCTTCGCCGTAGAACTCGTCGAAATCGATCCCGGCGAGTCCCCCGGCGACCTGCTCGCAGGCCGCGTCGCCCTGATCATCAACGAACTTTGAGCCGCTGGATCTTCCGCAAAAGAGAAACGCCGGTCCGAAGACCAGCGTTTCGTTCTGAACACTTTCCATCTCAGCTCAAACGCCGTGCCCAGTATCTCTGTTCTCGAACCGAGTAAACTTTCCAAGCCAGTTCAGACGAACAGTATCCGTTGGGCCGTTGCGCTGCTTGGCAACGATGATCTCTGCTTCTGCCTTCTCCGCATCCGTAAGCTCTTCGGTCCGGTTGTAATACGACTCGCGATGGATAAAAGCCACCACGTCTGCATCCTGCTCAATCGAACCCGACTCTCTGAGGTCGCTCAGCAGCGGCCTTTTGTCTTCGCCGCGACGCTCGCTGGCGCGGGAAAGTTGCGACAGCGCCAGCACGGGCACATGCAGTTCCTTGGCCAGCGCCTTCAGTCCGCGCGAGATGGCCGAAACCTCTTGCGTCCGGTTTTCGTAGCCCTTTTTTCCGCCGGCAAGCGATGCCGACATCAGTTGGAGGTAGTCCACCACCACCAGGTCCAGTCCGCCCGCATTCTGTTTCAGTCGCCGCGCCTTCGCGCGCATCTCGGCAAGCGAAATGCCTGCCGAGTCGTCGATGAAGATGTGCGACTCAACCAGCTCGCCCAGAGCCTTCTGGAGTTTGCCGTGTTCTTCCTGGCCCAGAAAACCCTTCTGCAGGAGCTGCTGGTCAACCCATGCCTGCGACGCGAGCATGCGGCGCAAAAGCGACTCTTTGCTCATTTCCAGGCTGAAAACCGCCACAATCGAGTTGTGATTGATGGCCGCATTCTGGGCAATGTTGATCGCGAGCGCCGTTTTGCCCATCGATGGCCGTGCGGCGATGATGATGAGCTCGTCTTTCTGCAGTCCGCTCGTCAGCCGGTCCAAGTCTGTGAAATCAGTTGCCAGCCCCGTCACCTCGCGGCTCTGCTTGTATAGGTTGTCGATGCTGCCAAACGAGTTGGCAACGATTTTGTCGATCCCTTCCAGGCCCTGAGTCAGCCCCTTCTCGCTCACCTCAAGCAGTTGCGACTCGGTTACGTCCAGAACGCCAATCGCGTCCTCGCTCTGGTCCGCCGCCCGCGCAATCGCCGACGAGCAGATCATCATCAGCTTCCTCAGCAGGCTCTTATCCTTGACGATCCGGATGTACTCTTCAATCACCGGACGGCGCGGCAAACCCTCCGTCAGCGATGCCAGGTAGGCCACCCCCCCGACCGCCTCAACTTCCTTGTACCGCGCCAGCTCGTGCGCTAGCGTCACTATGTCCACGGCTCGCTGCGAGTCCATTAACTCGCTCATGCGCATGAAGATACGGCGATGCGAATCCAGCGAAAAATCGTCGGCGTCTATCTTTTCCGCGGCCTCTGAGTGCGCGGTGTTATCCAGCAGAATTGCGCCCAGGATCGTCTTTTCAGCGTCGATGTTTGCGGGCAGTCCGGTATCAAGTGTCAGGTTGGGGATCGCGGCCATATCTAGAAAAGTTTAGGCTAAATCGAGTCGCACCCAGGGTGTGAACATTGAGTCCCGATCGCGGAAAAGTGGAATCAAGGCCCGTGCCCCAGGACTTGATTCTTGAGTTGATTTTTGTGGTGTGGGAATTGAGCGGACCAAAGAACCGGCTTAAAGGCACTGGGCCTAATGCACGTCCGCTGTCGCAGCGTTGAGCCCATTAAAGATCGCCTCAAAATGCCCGCTCGCTTCCGCGGACCGCAGCCGCTTTACATTCTCCACGCAAATCTCGGTAGGAGTCGGCTGGCTCTTCCAGATCTCCATCACCTCGGCGATAAATTTATCCAGAGGCATCGCGCGCGGATCAGACCTCCCGCTCATGAGGTCCGTCGCCACGTACGGAGGCACCAGTTCGATCACCTCGGTTGACGTGTTTCTCAACTGGTGGCGCAGTGACAGGCTGTAGGAGTGAATCGCCGCCTTGGTGGCGCAGTAGGTGGGCGTCAGCGTCATCGGCAGAAATGCCAGTCCCGACGAGACGTTGACGATCGCCGATTTCGGCTGTTTCATCAGGTGCGGCAGCAGCGCCGCCGTCATCCGGATCGGCCCCAACAGATTTGTTGCCACAATCGCCTCTGCATCTGCCAGGTCCGGTTGCTGCGCAGTCAGTTTCTCAGCGCGCATAATGCCAGCGTTGTTCACCAGCACATTCAACGCAGGGAACTCGGCCGCCGCCAGCGCACCCAGCGCGCGAATCGCCTCTGGATCCTCGATGTCGAGCCTGACGGACTTCATTCCGGGGTTGGCCACCGTGGTTTCGTCCAGCGCCGCCTGACGCCGGCCAGCGATAATCACCTGGTTCCCCAGCGCATGCAGAGCCTCCGCAAGTCCCCGGCCTATGCCCGATCCTCCGCCGGTAATCAGAATTGTGTTTCCCTGCATGTTCATCGCGTCGAGCCCTCCAGAACCGATTCTAGGGTTTTGGGCTCAGGTCCGTTTTTTGTTTCGGGGTCCAATACGGGCTGGTCGGCCCAAATAGCTCCTATTTCGCAGATGAATCTTAAGTTGTACGCCATTTTGGGTCTTTGCCTGCGATGATAGAAAAGTTGGCTATTAACAGCCCGTTCATATTCACCAAAACCCCCGGGGTGAAACGAAGAATGCAGCGCGTCGCATTGATCTACAATCCGGCCTCAGGACAACTCTCTACCCGGCGTGAAGCGGCCGTGCAGGAAGCCATCACCGTCCTCCACAACGCAGGTGTTCAGGCTCAGGCCTACGTCACCACCGAAGTTGGCAGTGCAACCCTCTACGCGCAGCAGGCCGTCCGCGACGGCTGCGACACCATTCTTGCCTGCGGCGGAGACGGAACCGTTCACGAGGTTCTGCAGGGCATCGTTGGCACCAGTGTGGCTCTCGGCGTCATCCCGCTCGGCACCGCGAATGCACTGGCCGCCGACCTGGGTTTGATCACCTCTCCCGCCAAGGCTGCTCGGATTCTGCTCCTGGCAGAGCCCACGCGTGTCTCGGTAGGGCGCATCCACTACCGTGACGGGGACGGAAACCCAGGTTCGCGCTACTTCACCGTCGCTGCCGGCGTAGGCGCCGACGCGCTCTTGATGTCGCGCCTTGAACCCCGCCTCAAGCGCAGGCTCGGCTACATCCTCTACATGATCGAGGCTTTCCGCATTCTCGTCACCCATGGCTTCCCGCTGTTTGAGACCGTCGTCCCCGCCAACGTCAACGGCGCAATCCGCGTGGTCGATGTCTCACAGTTGCTGGCCGTTCGTGTCCGCTCCTTTGGTGGAGCGCTGCGCAATCTTGCTCCCGGAGCCAGCCTGCGCAACGGCAAGCTCAGCCTGCTGGCCTTTAAAACTCAAAGCCGTATGCGCTACATGCTCTTTCTGGCGGCCGTGCTCGCCGGGCGACACACCTTTGCCCGGGAGGTTGAGTTGCTTGAGACGGCTTCAGTCGAATGTCGCGCCCCCAAGGGCTCTGACGATTCGTTCTTCGTCGAGGCAGATGGCGAAGTGCTTGGCTCGCTACCTGCCCGCTTTGAAGTCGTGCCTCACTCCCTTACACTGCTCGTTCCTGCCAACGCCCAGCCGTAAAAACCACGACCGGGCATCCGGGCAGATCAGCCGAAGTAAAGCCCATACGCTACTTGTTCAGCGGCTTCCGCGCAAAATAGTAGAGCGCGAATGCCAGGGCCAGAAAAGCCAGCACTGACACGCCGTTGTTGTAGACGAAGGTCTGAGGCAGACCAATCGGGTTGTCTTTGTTCCACGTCGTCTCGTAGAACTTGAAGGCTACGCCGAGCAGTCCCATGATGCCGCCAGCAGCAATCAGTCCTGAGGCAAACAGCGAACCCGGCGAAACGTCACCTTCCTGAGCGCCGCCGGCCTTCTCAACAGCCCGGTCCACCAGCCATCGCACCACCCCACCCGTAAAGATGGCTAGCGTTGTTCCGATCGAGAGATAGGCTCCCACCGCAAATGAGAGCGAACGAATTCCCAATAACTCCACGGCGATCACCAGGAACACGCCCAGCATCACCAGTCCCCACGGCAGTTTTCGCGTCAGAATTCCGTTGATCACCGTGGCCATCAGGCGGGCCTGGGGCGCCGCCGCCTTCTCGCTGCCGATGCCGGGGATCCATTGCACTTCAATCTGGCCCGTTGCCGGAGAGTAGAGATACTTGCCGTCCGCCAACTCTGAGGAGCCCAGCGCGTTGAGCACAATGTATTCGCTTTTGTGATGGATCGTTGAAGTATGGTTCGGTCCTTTTACAGTGAATTGATCAATCAGTCCACGCGGATCTGACTGCACTGCCACTCCGGGATGCGATGCACTCAGGCTCCACGGCCGCGGTGCTTCCTTGAACTCTTGCAGTCCCATGTTCATCAGGTTCAGGGTGACGCCGATGGCAATGGTTGAAACCGTGATCCCGATGAAAAATGCGATCCGTTGCTTGATCGGGGTGGCTCCTAAAAGAAATCCGGTCTTCAGGTCCTGCGAGGTGTCTCCCGCTTCTGCTGAGGCAATGCAGACCACGCCGCCGATTGTGATCGCAAGAGCGCCAAATGCAGGCGCGGTCCATCCATTCACCAGGAAGATTGCTGACGTCGCCATCAGAGTCGCGATCGTCATTCCCGAAATTGGGTTGGCAGAGCTGCCGATCAATCCCACAATCCGTGAGCTCACGGTCACAAAAAGAAATCCAAAGATGACCACCAGCAGCGATGCGCCAAGATTCGCAAGCAGCCCCACCTGAGCGCCAGGAACCGGCTTGAACTCGAGGAAGAGAAACATCAGGATCACAAGTGCGATGGAGCCGATCACGGCAAAGCCCATGGACAGATCGTGCTCCGTCCGTAGCGGTGCGGCGCCCTCGGCCCCTCCCGTTCCACGCATGTTTTTGAAGCCGGAACGCAGCGCCCCGATAATGGTCGGCAGCGTCTTCAGCAGGGTAATCAATCCGGCGGCCGCCACCGCTCCGGCGCCCATCGGCCGAATGTAGGTGGCCCAAAGATCGCTCGGTTCCATCTGCGCAATCGGAACAGTCCCCGGATAAATCGGTGTCGAGAGATTCTTTCCAAAGAAGTACAAAAGCGGCATCAGCACCAGCCAGGAAAACACGCCGCCTGCAAAGATAATGCCCGCCGTCTTCGGCCCGATAATGTAGCCCACCCCCAGGTACTCGCTGGTCGCGTCGGCCTTGATCGAGGAGCCTTTCAACACGTGGTCCGGGCCAAAGTCAGGCCTGTATTCCGGTGTGCCGGGCCAAGCGCCAAACAGGTTTTCGTTCTGAAAAGCCGCGTAAATCGCGCCCAATCCCAGCCCGAAGAAGACGCGGCTGGCCGTCGAGCCACCACTTGCGCCGGCCTTGATCACGTCGGCGCAGGCCGTGCCCTCGGGATACTGCAGCGTCCCATGCTCCTCCACAATCAAAGGACGCCTCAACGGCACCATGAACAGCACGCCCAGGTAGCCGCCAATCAGCGCCAGCATGAAGATTCTGAAGTATTCAAGGTCAAATCCAAGAAAAATCAGCGCCGGCAGCGTGAAAATGACCCCCGCCGCAATCGACTGGCCGGCGTTGCCCGCCGTCTGCACAATAATCGTTTCGAGCACTGACGGGCGGCCCTTGTCGCGCAGCAGGCTGATGGAAATCACGGCGATGGGAATCGAAGCCGCAACTGTGAGCCCGGCCTTCAAGCCAACATAGACGGTGACTCCTCCAAAAATGATGCCGAAAAGCGAGCCCAGTAGAATGGCGCGCAACGTAAACTCGGGTCGGTTTTCACCGGGCGCTACAAACGGTTGAAAGTCAGGCACAGGCAGCCTCCATCTGATTGCTGTTGAAACTTTAAGACTAATACCAGAAGGGCGAGTGTAGCAGTGGCGGCGGCAGCTCGTCACAAGGCTGCCGTCTGCTAAGCGCTGCTGCCCTTCAAGGAAGGTAAGAAGGCCCTCTTCTGTTTCCCGGGGTATTGACGTCACGACGGGGTCAGTTTTGCGCCCCAAGTAACCAGACGGCAGTACCCATGTCTCTACCACTAAAGTTACTTCCGAAATTCGTCTTAATTCCTTCATTTCGCTGGACAGGCGCGCTTTTCTTGGCAGATGATTCAAGGAATCATTTGTGGTTCTCAGCGTCCCCAGATGCTCTTCCCGCCATTTTCAATAGGAGAGGTCATGATTCAAAAAATGTGCAAATTTGCGCTTTCACTCGCCGTGGTTCTCTCGCTTTCCGGTTCTGTCAGTCAGGCTCAATCCGTAATGACACACCATGTGCGTGACGCGGTTCGCTCCGGCCAGGCTGCATCGAACGGTCGGCTCCCGGCAAATCAGACATTGCAGCTTGATCTCGTTCTCCAACTCAGTGACCGCGCAGGCCTCCAGAGTTTCCTTAAGGATCTCTACAATCCGTCCAGCCCCTCTTACCGTCAATTTCTTACGCCAGCACAATTCACCGCCCGCTTCGGCCCCTCGCAGCAGGATTACGATGCCGTTCTGCGCTTCGCCAAAAACTACGGCCTGCAGGTCGTCGGAGGCTCGCGCGACGGCATGGATGTGCAGGTCAAGGGAAGCGTGGCAAACATTGAAACAGCCTTCCGCGTGAGCATGCGCACTTACCAGCACCCTACGGAGAATCGCTCCTTCTATAGCCCTGACGCAGAGCCTACTGTCGATCTACCCTTCAGCCTCTGGCACATCTCCGGCCTCGACAACTTCTCCACGCCGCATCCCATGCTCGTCAACAAGAATGACTACGCTGCGGCCAAGGGCATCAACGCTGACCAGGTCGTCTCCCACGCCACCACCGGTTCCGGCCCGTCAGCTTCTTTCCTCGGCAGCGACATGCGCGCCGCTTACTACGCTACCGGCGCCAACGCCACGCTTACCGGTGCGGGCCAGAATCTGGGCCTGTTTGAATACGAAGGCACCGATTTGGCCGATCTCACAACCTATTACACAAACGTCAAGCAGACCAACAATGTTCCGGTCTCGGTGATCTCCGTCGATGGCACCAGCGCTTCCTGCGTCAAAAAGAGCGGATGCGACGACACGGAGCAAACGCTCGATATGACGCAGGCCTTGGGTATGGCTCCCGGCTTGGCGAGCCTTGTGATGTATGTCGGATCTACAGACACAACCATCATCAGCGCCATGACCACCCACAACCCGCTTCCCATGACAATTGGCTGCTCGTGGGGATGGACTCCGGTTGATCCTTCGTCGCTCGACCCCTACTTTGAAAAAATGGCTGCTCAAGGGCAGACCTTCTTTGTCGCCGCTGGCGATAGCTCCACCTGGACGAAGAAAAATTATCCCTGGCCAGCGGAAGATCCCAATGTCGTTACTGTTGGCGGTACGGATCTGGTGACGGCCAGTGCCGGTGGCGCCTGGAGCTCTGAGACGGTCTGGGTCGATGGCGGCGGCGGCATCAGCCCCGACGGCATTGCCATTCCGTCATGGCAACAGGCTGCCGGCGTCATCAACTCCACCAACAAGGGCTCAACCACTTTGCGCAACGGTCCGGATGTTGCAGGCAATGCCAACTTCACCTTCTACGTTTGTGCCGACCAGACCACCTGCACGGCGAACAGCTACGGCGGCACCAGCTTTGCCGCGCCTATGTGGGCCGCCTACATTGCGCTCGTCAACCAGCAGTTGGCCGGCAATAGCCAGCCGCTCATCGGCTTCCTCAACCCAACCATCTACAAGCTCAACGAGCCCTCCGGTGCGCTGGCTCCCAGCTACTCCACTAACTGGCACGACATTACGAGCGGGACCTCAGGGAGCTACTCCGCAACCACCGGGTTCGACCTCACAAGTGGATGGGGAAGCCCGACCTACAACCTCATCGGCGCCCTCACCGCAGCCACGCCAACCTCCGGCTACAGCCTCTCGGCAACGGCTGCGTCTGTGGTGCAGGGCTCGTCGGGAAGCTCCACTGTCTCCAGCTCAATCTTTGGCGGATACGCTGACAACATCACTCTCGTCGCTTCAGGCGTTCCCACGGGCGTCACCGTTGGTTTCCTCACGAATCCCATCACTCCCGGCGGCTCCTCAGGGGTTACGCTCCAGGTGGGATCATCCGTAGCCACCGGCACCTACACCATCATCATCACCGGCACAGGTTCTGACAACACGGTCGAGACCACATCGCTCAATCTCACCGTTACCGCTGCTCCGAGCAACTTCACCATTTCTGCCGGCCCTGCTTCCCTCACCGTTTCCCGTGGGACTTCAGGCAGCTCCACCATCACCACTGCCGTTACTCAGGGAATCATCTCCTCCATCTCGCTATCCGCGTCAGGCCAAAAGAGCGGCACCACGGTCTCCCTCAGCCCGACCTCCATCTCCAACGGTAACGGCACCTCGACCATCAAGTTCACGGTATCGAACCGCGCCACCACCGGCACGTCGACCATCACAATTACGGGCAAAGGCGGAGGCAACACACACACCACCACCATTTCGCTTACGGTCAAGTAACAAGTCCGCGGCTCCAACCGGCAACGCCTCTCTCGCAGGCCCGGACCATCCAAGGTCCGGGCTTGCTGCGTCTGGCTCTCTTGCTCGCCGAACTTCACTCTCACCCTGCGAAACCCCGTACTTGGCGAGGGCGGCCCTGAGAGCGTAACGTTGGGGGCAGCCGACGCACACGATCGAACGGAGATCCCTTCCAAAATGAACAACCCGGCTTTCGCTCCCAGCCCTGTCCAACGACTCGTCTCGCTCGATATTCTGCGCGGCCTCACCATCGCCTTCATGATTATGGTCAACAACAACGGCGGCCGCGAGGCATGGGCTGAGATGCAGCACGCCAAGTGGAATGGCTTTACAGCAACCGATCTCGTTTTTCCCACGTTTCTCTTCGTCGTCGGCGCGTCCATTGTTTTCGCGTATGAGGCGCGTCTCGCCAAAGGCGTCACCCGGGCCAAGCTGGCAGTTCACACCGTTCAACGTGCCGCCGTTCTCTATTTGCTTGGCATTGTCGTCAACAGTTTTCCTTATTTCCATCTCGTTCACATGCGGTTTTACGGGGTTCTGCAGCGGATCGCCGTTTGCTACCTGCTCATTGGCCTCTTCTATCTTTGGGACAAGCGCGCCTCTACCAAGGTCGCGCTCTTGCTTGTCGTCCTCATTGGCTATTGGGTGCTCGTTCGCTGGGTTCCTGTTCCGGGCGCAGGCATGCCCGGCCGCGACGTCCCCTTCCTCGATAAGGATCAGAACATCGTTGCCTGGGTTGACCGCCAACTCATGCCGAATCACCTCTACGAGGACTCGACCACCCACAACACGCGCGACCCTGAAGGACTCCTGAGCGATATTCCCGCCCTTGGCACCACGCTTCTCGGCTTGCTCGCGGCTCTCTGGCTGCGTAGCCAGCGCGAGCAGAAAATCAAAGCCCTTGGACTCGCCATTGGTTCAGCCGCCCTGCTTGCCTCTGGATACTTCTGGTCCATCTGGTTCCCGCTCAACAAGAAAATGTGGACCAGCACGTTTGTGCTTGTAGCTGCCGGGTGGTCCATGGCCATCTTCGCTCTCGCTTACTGGGCAATCGAGGTCAAGGGCTGGGGCAAGGCCGACAGCCCGACACGAAAAATTGTCTGGCCCTGGCTTGTCTTTGGGTCCAATGCCATCGCGGCCTACATGGTCAGCGAACTGCTTCCCGGCATCAACGACCTCTTCCACATCAACTCCAGCGGTCACGACATGTCGCCGCTTGGGTGGGCGCGCGTTCATATCTTCGGTCTCATACCCGACCCAGGCTGGGCCTGCTTCGCCTACTCCGTCTCCTACACGGCAGTCTGCTTTATCCCGGTCTGGATTCTCTATCGCAAGAAGATCTTCATCAAGGTGTAAGCCGCTCAGGAAAACAGCTCGGGGGAGGAACTCAATGAAGTTCCGCGGCATTGCTCTCGGTCTCTTTGCCGGCGACCTCGAATTCACAATCTACAAAAGCTCCAGCGCTGGCAGAGAGCCGGGTGGCGGGTGGGAAAGAACCAACTACTACTCGAGCCTTTCAGCCCTCACTCCGGGCCCAACACCGGGTTTCGCTGTGGCGTTCAAAAGCTAGAAGACAGGCTCCGCTGTTTCCCAAACCTTCTTCATCAGCCCGTCGATGATCGCATCCTCATCTTCAATCTCCGTGCGCAGCCCCACGGTCTTGAGGGGGTGCGTCTCCGGAAATGCGTCGATCAGGCTACCAAGCCGCATCCGGTCCTTCTCCGTCGTCACAAATCCCACGGCCCCGGTGCTCAGCGCCGCCGCCTCAATGCAATCCAGGTCGTGATCTTTGTAGATATGGTGGTCAGGGAATGAA
>CAVXVM010000112.1:0-31734 GCA_963765025.1 uncultured Acidobacteriaceae bacterium
ATCTTCCCAGGGCCGATGCTGCGGAACTCTTCAGCCAGGTGCTTTCCGGCAAAGCTGACGCCCAGAAGCAGGAACTCTTCCGGGCGCAGATGCTCACCGAGATGGCGCAGATGAGCCTCGAAGACGGACTCGTCATGCAGATTCACCCGGGCAGCGTGCGCAACCACAATCGCAAAGTCTATGAGAAGTACGGCCGCGACATGGGTGCCGATATTCCCGGTCCGACCAACTTCGTTTCCGCCTTGCGCCCCCTGCTCAACCGCTTCGGCAATGAGACCAACCTCACCATTATTCTCTTCATGCTCGACGAGTCCACCATCAGCCGCGAATTGGCTCCTCTGGCCGGTCATTATCCCTGCTTGCGCCTTGGACCCCCATGGTGGTTTCATGACAGTCCTGAGGGGATGATGCGTTTCCGCCAGCAGGCGACGGAGTCAGCAGGCTTCTACAACACAGTAGGCTTCAACGACGACACCAGGGCTTTCCTTTCCATTCCGGCGCGGCACGATGTGGCGCGGCGCATCGATTGTGCCTTCCTTGCCAACCTAGTCGCCCAACACCGTCTGGATGAAGATGAGGCGTTCACCCTGGCGCACGAATTAACCTACACCTTGGTCAAGAAAGCGTACCGGCTGTAACGGCCCCTGATTTCCCCCTGGCCGAAATCAAAATCGTCGAAGCGATCCTGTCTGCGAGGTAACTTGCCGGTAGAGTTCTTCACGTCGGGGTGGATGACTTGGGCCGCCTTGTGCGAGGCTTGCAAGGGCATTTAAATTGGAGAACCGCGCTACGAGGAGAAACCTATGGATGGCAAGACAGGAACAGGCGCACTGATCGACGAGGATTCACCGTCCACCGCACGCATTGGGCGCGTGCGCTGGACCATTTGCGCCATGCTCTTCGCGGCCACCACCATCAACTACATGGATCGCCAGGTCCTCAGCCTCCTCAAGCCCACCCTCCAGGCCAGCATCGGCATGACCGAGGTGAACTACGGCTTCATCGTTAGCATGTTCACTCTTGCCTATGCCGTCGGTCTGTTGGTCGCCGGCAGGTTCGTTGACAAGGTTGGCTCCCGCATCGGCTACATGGTCATCATGGCGGTCTGGAGCCTCTCCGCCATGGGACACGCACTGGCCAACACAGTTGTTGAGTTTGGCATTGCCCGCTTCTCGCTCGGACTTGGCGAATCCGGCAACTTCCCTGCCGCTCTAAAGACCGTCGCCGAGTGGTTCCCGCAGAAAGAGCGATCGCTCGCCACCGGCATCTTCAACTCCGGCGCCAACATCGGCGTCATGCTGGCTTCGTTCCTTGTCCCCATTGTCACGTTGCACTTTGGTTGGCACGCGGCATTCCTGGTCACCGGCCTTTTCAGCGCCGCCTGGATCGCCTACTGGTACTTCAAATATCGCAAGCCCACAGACCACCCCACGCTCACCGGAGAGGAACTGCGCTTCATCTATCAGGAAGCCGCCGAAAAGATGGGCCCCTCCACCCCATGGATCAAGTTGCTTGGCTACCCGCAGACTTGGGCCTATGCCATTCCCAAGTTCCTCACCGATCCCATCTGGTGGTTTTATCTCTACTGGCTCCCGTCCTTCTTCAGCGCCAGGTTCCATCTCGATCTCAGCCACCTCGGCCTGCCTGTGATCATTGTCTATAACGCTTCAACCATAGGCAGTGTCGCTGGCGGCTGGTTGCCGGCACCCTTCATGCGTCTCGGCATGTCAAACCAGAAGGCCCGCATGGCTGCCATGTGGTTCTGCGGCGTCCTGGTCATCCCCGTTTTTTGGGTCACTTACCTCAACTCTGAGTGGACGGCCATTGCACTTCTCTGCCTTGCCACAGCTGCACACCAGGGCTTTTCAGCCAACCTGCTCACCACGCCGTCTGACATGTTTCCGCGCTCAGCGGTTGGCTCGGTCGCAGGCATTGGCGGCATGCTCGGCTCCGTCGGTGGCTTCCTGCTGGCTAACTTTGCAGGCTATATTCTCCAACTTACTCACAGCTATGCGAGCCTGTTCGCAATCGCCGCAAGCGCGTATGTGGTTTCCCTGGTGATCATGTTCCTGCTTGCTCCAGGATTAAAGAAAGTCGAGTCAATTGCATGAGCCTCTATTGCGCTATCGGAAGTGTTGATACTGACCTGTCTGGGCAACAGCTAAATGATCTGCTCGTTGAGAGCCTGGCCAAACTCGGCGAGCGCCGCCGCGTGTTGGCCGTGCCGCCAGACCAGAGCCGAGAGCACTCCCGCGCAGGCGAACTCACCGGCTATATCTACAAGCACTATGGCGACCGCTTGAAGGCGGTTCTTCCCGCCATCGGAACCCATACTCCCATGCGCCCTGACCAGATTGCGCACATGTTTCCCGCGGTGCCGCCAGAGCTCTTCAAAGTGCACAACTGGCGCACCGACATCGAAACCCTCGGCGAGATTCCGGCCGAGTTCATCCGCGAACAATCGGAAGGCAAGCTTGACTACTCCTGGCCGGCGCAGGTGAATAAGCTTATCTGCTCCGGCGGATTCGATCTCATCCTTTCCATCGGCCAGGTCGTGCCCCATGAAGTCATCGGCATGGCCAACTTCACCAAGAACATTCTTATCGGCACCGGCGGGCGCGAAAGCATCAACCGCAGCCATTACCTCGGCGCCGTATACGGCATGGAGCGCATCATGGGCCGAGCCGAAAATCCCGTGCGCAACGTGCTCAATTACGCCTCCGATCATTTTCTCCGCCACCTGCCCATCGTCTACGTGCAGACTGTTGTGGGCCGCAAGGCGGACGGTGGATTGGCAGTCCGCGGCTTGTTTATTGGAGACGATATCGACTGCTTCCTCCGGGCCGCAGAGCTAAGCCTCAAGGTCAACTTCGAAATTCTCGACAAGCAGATCACCAAGGCCGTCGTTATGCTTGACCCCAGCGAGTTTCACTCCACCTGGATCGGCAACAAGGCCGTCTACCGCACCCGCATGGCCCTTGCCGATGGCGCCGAGCTCATCATCCTTGCTCCCGGCGTGCACGAGTTTGGCGAAGACAAGGGCATCGATCTGCTGATTCGCAAATACGGCTATCGCGGCACTCCGCACACGCTAAAAGCCGTAAAGGACAACGCAGATCTTGGCTCCGACTTGAGCGCCGCCGCTCACCTCATCCATGCTTCGTCTGAGGGCAGGTTCAAGATCACCTGGTGTCCCGGACACCTCACAAAGCAAGAGATTGAAGGAGTTGGTTTCAGTTACGGCGATCTCCAGCAAATGACTTCGAAGTATGATCCGCAAAAGCTCAACCAGGGATGGAATGTGGTTGACGACGAAGAGATCTTCTTCATCGGAAATCCCGGACTCGGCCTCTGGGCCCATCGCAGCCGGCTATAAGCATCGTTCGATTCACGCAGGAAAGGACCATGAACAACAAAGGTTTAATGCTGAACAAATATTCCGTCGGAACCGGAGACCGGTTCGCTCATCAGGCAAAGGCCCAGCTTCAAGCCTGCGTGAAAGCCCTTCAGAGTGGCGTCGAAGTGGTTCCCGTTTGGAACAAATCGAATCGCGAACACATGATCATCGGTTCTGAGCCCTCTTCTGCGCGGCAGGCCGCCGATGCTGCCGTCAACGAGCTCAACTGGAAGCTGCCCTACTTTCTTGATGCCGACCACATCACCATCGCAACCGTTGACCGGTTCATTGCTCCGTGCGACTTTTTCACCATCGATGTAGCCGACTTCATCGGCCAGACGCCTGTTGACGCCGACGTCGACGCTCTTGTCCGCCGCCATCCGGAACTGCTCGGCAGCATCCAGTTGGCCGGTGTGGATGAAGCCTTCGATATCACCGAGCAGGATCTCCGCCAGGCCGCGCAAAAGTTCCTGGCTGCCGTAAAAAAGGCGGGCGAAGTCTACCGCAAGGTTGAAACCGTCAAGGGCGCCGGCAACTTTATCCCCGAGGTTTCGATGGACGAAACGGATCGGGCCCAGAGCCCGGTCGAGTTGCTCATCATTCTCGCCGCCATCGCCGATGAAGGCATTCCCGTGCAAACCATCGCGCCCAAATTCAGTGGTCGCTTCAACAAGGGCGTCGACTACGTGGGCAACCTCGCCCAGTTCGACCGCGAATTCGGTCTTGACATCGCTGCCATCGATTACGCAATCAAGCAATTCGGCCTGCCCGCCAATCTCAAGCTCAGTGTTCACTCCGGCAGCGACAAGTTCTCCATCTACTCCTCCATTCACTCGAACATCAATCGGTTCAATGTCGGCGTGCATCTCAAGACCGCTGGAACCACTTGGCTCGAAGAACTCATCGGCCTCGCGGAAGCGGGTGGCGATGGCCTGGCCCTGGCAAAGGAAATATACGCTGAGGCTTTTGCGCATCGCGAAGAGCTGTGCGGTCCCTACGCGACCGTCATCGACATCGATCCAGCCAAGCTTCCCGCGCCTACCGACGTCAACAAATGGACCTCTGACCAGTACACGTCCGCCCTGCGCCACGCGCAAGGCAATCCGGCCTACAACAGCAGCCTTCGCCAGTTGTTGCACGTCGGATTCAAGGTCGCATCAAAAATGGGCCCCCGCTATCTCAATCTGCTTGAGGCAAACGAGGCAGTCATCGCCAAAAACGTGACGGAAAATCTTTTTGACCGTCACATCGCCCCTGTCTTCCTCGGACGCAAAGCATAGCTCCCCAGTTCAAATATCGGGTGCCCCACCCTCGCCATGTCTTTGTTCTTTTGGCTGGAGTGGGACCGAAAAAAGTTAGTATCTACGGGCTCCTCGACATCAAGAACAAAACTCAAACGGAGAGGTCATGACAACCCAGATATTCAGCCTTGAAAGCAAAACCGCAGTTGTTACTGGAGGCACCTCCGGCATCGGCCGCGCCCTCAGTCTTGGCCTTGCCGACGCCGGCGCCGACGTCATCGCCACGGCGCGTCGCCAGCAGGAAGTGGACCAGACTGCCGACGCCGTCGAAGCGCGCGGCCGCAAGACCCTCCGTCTTGTCTCCGACGTTTGTAATCGCGAGTCCCTTGAAACGCTCCTGACCGCGGTGGTCGAGCGCTTCGGCAAAGTTGACATCCTTATCAACTGCGCCGGAAAAATAAAGCGCACGCCCACCATCTCGCTCCCTGAAGAAGAGTGGACCGATATTCTCAACACCAATCTCACCGGAACCCTGCGCGCCTGCCAGATCTTCGGCAAGCACATGCTTGAGCGCGGCTACGGCCGCATCATCAATATCGCCTCGTTGAACAGCTTTGTCGCTCTCAGCGAAGTGGCCGCCTACGCCGCCAGCAAAGCCGGCGTTGCATCGCTCACGCGTTCACTCGCCGTCGAGTGGTCGAAGAAGGGCATCACCGTCAACGCCATCGCCCCCGGCGTCTTCCGCACTGACCTCAATGCCGCCCTTCTCGATAGCTCCCCTCGCGGCCACGAACTGCTCATGCGCACGCCCATGGGCCGATTCGGAAAGACCGAAGAGCTTGTCGGAGCCGCGGTCTATCTCGCCTCAGAAAGTTCGTCCTTCGTCACTGGGCAAACCCTCGTCGTCGACGGCGGCTTCCTCGCAAGCGGCGTCAATCAATAACAGAGTCTCTGTCAAGAAACAGCGCCACCATCAAAACAGAAGGGCTGCGCCAGCCGGCGCAGCCCTCTTTTGTTTCATTCCAATTCGAATGTCAGAAGAAATCCGAGTGCCCCATCCTAACCGCGCCTTTTGCGGTTAGGGTGGGGCAGAAATGCATTCAAATTCGCGCAGTCAAGCTGAGAGCTATCAGCTGGCATCTCACTTCAGCCTCGCATCCGCCCCTTTAAGCCTCATGATCCCTTCACCCTTCGCAGCAGTCACCACCACGCCCTCGCCCGTGACTTCTGCATATCCTATTGTCATACCCGTCTCTGCGCTGATCTTCACATTCTTCAGCACCACGTCCTTCACTGGCGACTCCGGCAGACCGGCAATCACGGCGGCCATTTCGCCGCCGGTCGCCTTCACGTTCTCGATAACGATGTCGTGGAAGTGCGGGGTCAGCCGCCCCACTGCCTGCGGCGCCTCATCATCCGGCGGCATCACCTTCGGATAGTACTCGCTGATAATGATCGGATTCTTCACGTTCTTCATCGTCAGGTCCTTGAACACCAGGTTCCCCACGTCGTGTCCGCGGTCGCGGTTCGATTTCACGCGAATTCCGTTGTCCGTATCCTCAAACGTGATCCGCTCCGCCACAATATCCTCCGCCCCACCCGAGAGCTCGCTCCCGATCGACATCCCATGTCCATGCATGAAAGTGCAATCCTTCACCACAATGTCACGGCTCGGATCGTCCGGCCCCGGCGAATTGATCGACCCCGACTTGATCGCCACATTATCATCGCCCACATCCGAATACACATGATCGATCACCACATTCGACGAAGAAAACGGATCGATCGCATCGGTGTTCGGCGAATGCTGCGGTGCCAGGATTCTCACCCCGCGAATCACCACGTTGTCTGAGTAGTACGGAACGATCTGCCACATCGGCGAATTCTGTACCGTCACGCCTTCCACACGCACACCCTTGCAATGGTCAAAGATGATCAGCTTCGGCCGCGGATGGTTGCCGAGAATTCCATGACCCTTAATCGACCGCGCCTCCTGCCACCAGCTCGCGCCGTTCCCGTCAACCGTCCCCTCACCCGTAATCGCAACATTCGAAGCGTTGGTTGCGCCCAACAGCGGTTGCCTGTCCGGCTCATGGAATTCAGTTTGCGGCGGATAGTCCGCATGATCGGGCGACCCCAGCAGCGTCGCCCCTTTGGCCAGATGCAGATTGATGTTGCTCTTCAGAACAAGTGGCGCGCTCACATAGGTTCCTGCGCTCAACTCCACGGTCCCACCGCCCTTGTCTGCGCATACATCAATTGCCTTCTGAATTGCGGCCGTATCCTTCGTCGTGCCATCTCCCTTGGCGCCGTAAGCGCGAGGGTCGCAACTAGTCTGCGCAGGCAGAGCGCCGCGTGAAGCCGCCATAAACACAAGCACAAGAACCGCTGACAACCACCCGCGCCCAAGCTGAATATTGTTTCGGTTCATTCAGATTCCTCGCCGTTCGGCACTTCGCCGGCCCACCCATCATACATGCGAAAACCTCAGTGGTCCTACCACTTTTCAACTAGCCGCAAATTCCCGCGCACCTTCGGCCGAGGCTGCATCAGCCACGACTGACTCCGATAGATGATTGATGTTTGATTAGCGCAGATGCCGCAGAGACAATCGTCATTTTTCGCTTGGATTTACCGGCTCCAGAGGCAGCCGAACAATAAACTTCGTCTTCCCCGGAACAGATTCCACATCGATCGTGCCGCCGAACTTTTGCGTCACGATCCGATGCACAATTTCGAGACCCAGTCCGGTGCCCGTTCCCTGCGGCTTGGTGGTAAAGAATGGCTCAAAGATACGAGGCAGCACATCCGTTGGAATACCCGCTCCCTGATCGCTGATGCTCACCGCGAGCCAACCCGGTCGTGTTCCATTCCCGCTCCCGGTCCCCTGCTCCGACCATGTGGCAATCTCAATCTCGCCCTTCTCGCCTGAAGCATCCGCCGCATTATCAATCAGGTTTGTCCACACCTGGCTCAGAGCCGATCCCTTGGTGCGGATGGTCGAGGGCTTTGCCTCGAATCGCTTCACCACCTGCAACTGTTTGTTGCGCAGCTTGTGCCCGAGAATGGTCAGCGTGCTTTGCAGGCTGTCGTGTACGTCCAATTCCTTGTTTGGCGATCTCTCATCGTAGGCGAACTTCTTCACCGCCATTACCAACTCTGAAATCCGCGTAATGCTTTCTTCAATAGCGCACACCAGCGACACGCTTGAAACCAGCGCCTCAAGCCAGTTCAGCGCATCGGAAAAGCTCTCAGCCGCAAAGGCCTCCCGCGCGCACGCAAGTTCCTTCTGGTCAAAGCCGATCGCTACCAGCGCCGGGCCTATGGTGAACGCGTTCTCTACGCCCGCTGTCTGCAACCACTCTGACATCGCCTCTTCCGCGTCCGACTCATCTACAGAGCTCAAGGCCGGAGCGTGACAGCCCTTGACTGCATGTTCCAAAAGGTTCTGCATGCATTCCAGTTGCACTGGTGTCTTCGGCTTCCCGGCTGTGCGCAGGCTCAATTGCTGCAAGCGGCGCAGGTTGTCCCGCAGTTGCGAGGCCGCCCGTTTCGCCGCCGAGCCGGGATTATGCAGCTCATGCATCAAACCCGCAGCCAGCGTTCCCAGAGAAACCAGTTTCTCCCGATGCAGCGCTTCCACTTGGTAGGACTGCATCCGCAACGCCATGTCCGCCAGCACCACCTTGCGAGCTTCAGGGCAGCATGCCAGCAGCTTCCAGAACTCCTGCTCCTCGAAGCGCAGCAACTCTGAGTCAAGCGTGGCCACAATTCTGAACTTCGAAATGCTGGTGCCGCTCAGAAAAGCCGATTCGCCAAATCCTCCGCCGGCCACCGCATTGCCCACCAGGGTCCACGTTCCATTGTTCTCCGGCCGTTCTGCCCTGGTCTCGCCCTCAATCAAAAGCCAGTAATATTTCCACGGCACGCCCGCCTCAACCAGCACACTCTCGGCCTTCACCGTGACGCGCTCTACCCGTTCCACGCCCGTCAGCGCTTGCCTCAGCGTCTCTGCGCTCGTCTGCGCAAAGGCACGAGTCCGGCGCATCGCATCGATCGCCGCCTGCAGCGGCATCGATTCGACCTCGACGGATTGTTCGTTGATGCTCATCCCTGCTGTTCGTCTCTCTCTCTTTTAGAAGCCCGCCAGGTACTGGTGGACAAACTGCACGGCAATCGATCCCTCGCCCACCGCTGAAGCCACCCGCTTTACTGATCCGTGCCGTACATCTCCGGCCACAAACACCCCCGGAACACTCGACTCCAACAGAAAGGGTTCCCGCGCTTCCCGCCAGCTCTCCGGCAGCTTGCCATCGATGCGCAGATCCGGACCCGCCAGCAGAAACCCCTTCTCGTCCCGCAGAATCGAGTCCGGCAACCATCCCGTACCCGGCGCCGCGCCGATAAACACAAACAACGACGAAGCCGGAACCGTGTACTCTCCCTGCGGCCCCCTGATCTTCAGCTCTTCAAGCCGTTCCTCGCCAACTGCCTCGACTACCTGCGTGTGCGGCTCAACCACAATATTGGATGTTTTCTCGATCTCATCGATTAAGTATTTCGACATCGTGGCAGAAAGACCATCCCCCCGCACCACCATAGTCACCTTGCAGGCAAACTTGCCAAAGTGCAGCGCCGCCTGGCCCGCGGAGTTCGCGCCCCCTACCACAAAGACCTCTTCATCCTTGCAGGCCACAGCCTCAACCAGCGCGGCCCCATAGTAGATGCCGCGCCCGGCCAACCGTTCGGCGCCCGGAATCTCCAACTTGCGATACTGCACGCCCGGAGCCAGCATCACCACGTGGCTCGACACTTCCCGCCCGTCCGCAAGCTGCACAAACCGGTACTGCCCATCAATGCGCAGGCCAGTTGCCCGTTGGGTCAGGAACTCCGCCCCGAACCGCGTTGCCTGCGTGTGCGCTCGACGGCCAAGGTCTGCCCCCGTCACTCCGGAGGGAAACCCGAGGTAATTCTCAATCCTCGAAGAACTCCCCGCCTGCCCCCCTGGCGCATCCGGCTCAATCACCAGCGTGCGTAGGCCTTCGCTGGCTCCATAAACGGCAGCCGCCAATCCTGCCGGACCGGCCCCCACCACCACCATGTCATAAAACTCCTGCTCGGCCTGCACCCGCAGGCCAACCCGCGCTGCAAGCTCATCCAGTTCCGGATCCACCAGCGCCGCGCCATCGGCAAAAAGCACCACCGGAAGCTTGTCCGGGTCCAGCCGCACCTCCGCAAGAATCTTCACGGCCTCTTCGTTCCCCGCCACGTCGAGCCAACGGTAGGGCACGTGGTTCTGTGAGAGGAAGTTGCGCACCTTGTGGTCTCTCAGTGACCAGCGATGCCCAATCACGCGCAATCCCTCAAATGGTGGCCGATAGCCCGCCTTCCAGTCTTCCAGCAGATCGCTCAACACCGGGTAGAGTTTCTCTTCCGGCGGATCCCATGGCTTGGTCAGGTAATAGTGGATGCGGGCGGTATTGATCGCGCGAATCGCTACTTCCGTGTCGGCATATGCGGTCAGTAGCACGCGCCGCGCCTCCGGGTAGAACTCGATCGCACGCTCCAGAAACTCCACGCCCGTCATGCCCGGCATGCGCTGGTCGCTTAGCAGCAGCGCCACCGGTTCCTGGCGCGTCTTCAGTTGCGACAACGTATCCAGCGCCGCTTGTCCGCTGCCCGCCCGCATCACGCGGTAGATTTGCCCATACTCCCGGCGCAGGTCCTGGACAACCGCCTCAAGCACGCTTATATCGTCATCCACCGCCAACAATATCGGCCTGGCCATAGATCCTCAGTGTATCCGCTGATAAGCCCATTCGAGCCATCGGATTCGGACTGCTTATTCCGGTCGCTTCCGGCAGCTTCCTGGTCTTTCCTCTCTGTTCGTCCCACAAAGGGCGTAGCCTCTTTCGAACAGACTGACTGTACTCTCTTAACAGGAAATCTTCCTTGACATCTCAATTCCCGGACGATCAGATTACTTCAGGAACCAAAAGGATTCTTTCCTGTCTCAAATTTGGACATTTGCAGAATCTCGTCCAATTTGCCGATAGGCTTGCAAGACCCGGAAATCGTCTTGAGCGAGGGACCGCTGGTCAGTTCTCGCCTGAGATCAATGTCGAGTAGGCCGCAGTCGTTTGGCGGAAATATTCGATGCAAGTGAGGCGCACGTCATGAAGAAACTCATTTTGGCCGATTCGCAAGCGATCTTCAGAGCTGGCACGGCAAAAATTCTGGCCATGGACGAGGGGCTCCGCATCATCGCCCAGTGCACCGATCTCGATCGCATGTATCACGCCATTACTACGTTTCCCGGCTCCATCGTTATTTTTGCTGCATCCCTTCGCCCTGAACTTACGCGTCTTCGCATGCTCATTGAGACCATGGGCAGTCGCGGCATCGTCATTGCTGAAAACAACGAATCGGCCAGCGCCTATCTGCAACAGGGGTTTCGCGGCGTCGTTTTTCGCAATGTTACTGGAACGTCTCTCGTCGAATGTGTCCACCGCGTTGCCGCCGGCGACACATGGATTCCGCCCCAAATGATGATCCCCGATTCACCCGAAGAAGACATGGTGGGGACAAGGGTCAAGGATCGTCTCACGCCGAAGGAGATGCGCATCGTCGCTCTCATTGCCCAGGGCTGCAAAAATCGCGAAATCGCCATCCGCCTCAAAACCACTGAACAGGTCATCAAGAACTATCTGCGCTCCATCTACGATAAGACCGGTGTGAGCGACCGCCTCGAGCTGGCGCTGTTTACTCTCCACCACCGTGTGCTGGCGCAGGCCGCGGCTGAAGTAGGCAACAGAATTGACGCTGAAGAAAACTCAGCCCCCTCCGCCGTCGCCTGACAGCAGCGAGAGGCTGCCCTTGCGAGCGACTACCGAGCGTCCGCCGCACGAAGTGCTTCGGCCACGCTCTTCGCCTGGGTAAACAGGTAAAGATAATCCGGTCCGCCGGCCTTGGAATCTGTCCCGCTCATATTGAATCCGCCAAACGGATGCGCGCCCACCATCGCTCCCGTGCATTTGCGATTGAAGTAGAGATTGCCCACGTGAAACTCGCGCCGCGCAATATCCAGCTTTGTCCGGTCTTCTGTGTAGATCGCGCCCGTCAGTCCGTACTCGGTGTTGTTCGCAACCTTCAGGCCCTCTTCAAAACTCTCCACCTTGATGATCGCCAGCACCGGGCCAAAGATCTCTTCCTGCGCAAGCTTCGCGTCCGCGGCCACATCGGCGAACACTGTTGGCTCCAGAAAATATCCACCGTCCTCAGTCGCCGGAGCGGTACCGCCCACAACCAACCGGCCTTCCTTCTTTCCCGTCTCTACGTAGCCGAGCATTGTGTTCAGCGCCGCCTTGTTGATCACCGGCCCCAAGTTGTGGTTCGTCGCGGGATCGCCTACCGTCAGCTTCGCTACTCGCTCGCGAACGCGCTCCACAAAAACATCGTAGATGGGCGCTTCGATAATCGCACGCGAACACGCTGAACATTTCTGCCCGCTGAATCCGAACGCTGAGGCCACCACGCCTTCCACCGCGGCATCGAGATCGGCATCGGCGCACACCAGGATCGAATCTTTTCCGCCCATTTCAAGAATGGTCCGCTTGATCCAGATCTGCCCAGGCCTGGTTTTTGCAGCTCGTTCGTGAATCTCAAGGCCAACCGCCTTCGACCCTGTGAAAGCGATGAAACGTGTCCGCGGATCTTCCACAATTGCGTTACCAAAGGTGGCTCCCGAGCCGGGACAGAAGTTCACTACGCCGTCCGGCATGCCGGCTTCTTCCAGCACTTCAACAAATTTTGCCGCAATCGTCGGCGAATCGCTTGAGGGCTTCAGAACAACCGTATTTCCGGTTACGATCGAGGCCGCGGTCATGCCTGCCATGATGGCAAACGGAAAATTCCACGGCGGAATTACGGCGCCCACGCCCAGTGGAATGTAGATGAGCTCATTGCGCTCGCCGGGATACTGGATCGGCGTTGCGGCCGCATCCAGGCGCAGGGCCTCGCGCGCATAGAACTCGAGAAAGTCAATGGTCTCGCCTACGTCGGCATCGGCCTCGGCCCAGTTCTTGCCCACTTCGTACGTCAGCCAGGCCATGAACTCGAACTTGCGTCCGCGGATGACCTGCGCGGCGTGCAACAGCAGCGCGACCCGCTCGTCGACCGTCGTGCGGCTCCACTGCTCGAATGCGTTGTGCGCTGCAGTGACTGCCTGGCCGGCGTGTTCGGCGCCCGCCTTCTGATGAATGGCCACTACCTGCGCGGGGCGCGCGGGATTGGTGGATTGAATCTTGTCCCGGGTCTTCAGCCTTTGACCGCCAATTATCAGCGGATATTCGTGGCCGAGTTCACCGGCCACTTTCTCGAGTGCGGCCTTCATGGCTCGCTCGGTCTCGGGGAGCTTGAAGTTCTCAAAGGGTTCGTTGGCAAAGGCGCCACGCGGAGAGAGCGGCTGAATGGATGATGGAACAGATGTGATCGCCATAACTCTTCCAGTGTAGTACCGGGGCAGTGGAGATTCTTTCAGCTTTCAGCTCTCAGTTTTGTTTTGTGGGAAACGAAATTGTTTTTTGGAGGGTTTTGGGGGGTGAGGCGGCTCACTTATCGGGCGATAAGTGGAACCAATTGTGGTACTTCGACAACGTTAAACGTTCAATTGAATGGTTGCGAAACGGTGCGAAATGGTCGTCTAAATGGTTACGAAACAGCGTGAAATGGAACCATTCAGGGTTACAAAACCTGCTGAATGTTCGCAAATATACGACCCAAACAGGGTGAAATGGTCGCTTAAATGGTTACGAAACGCGTCGAAATGGTCGTCTAAGTGGTTACGATTTTCGAGATACTTACCCCAGAAAAGTTGCGAATTAAGCGTTTCAAAACCCAGGAAAGTTCCGTTTCAGAGCCAGTGGAACCATAGAATTACCCAAAAACACGCTAAAAGCGTGTTTTTTGCGCGTTAAAAGGCGCTTTTAGCGCACTTTTTGCGGCCTTTTGGCGTGTTTTTGGCGTGTTTTGGGCGCTTTGAAGCATCGGAAATGGCACAGATTTCGCCCTTTATTCCCCGGTCCCCAAGTGCGAGGGACCGGGGGCACCCGGCGGGGACAGGGAATAGGGGACAGGGAATAGGGAACAGGGATTAGAAAGGCTTTCAGGTTGGGTGCTTGTTGTCCCACCGAAGATGGTGCGGATTTCGCCCTTTATTCCCCGGTCCCCAAGTGCGAGGGACCGGGGGCACCCGCTGCCTTCATTCCCTGGTCCCCAGGTGCGAGGGACCGGGGGCACCCGGCGAGGGGGAGATGGGGGTCAGGGATCGGGGATCAGAAAAGCTCGCGAAGAAGTTGGTTCTTTCCCACGCATCCGCGGTAAGACTACGGATGAATGGGCACTCAGCATCGTTGCGGATGTTAGTCTGGCTTAAAAATTGGAGGAAGCAACGATGGCGGAGAACAAGACCAAAGCAACGGAAGCAAGCGTCTCGGCGTTTCTTGATTCCCTCACCGATCGGGCCCAGCGCGCCGATGCCGCTGCGCTCGTCAAGCTAATGCAAGGCGCTACCAAGGAGAAACCCAAGATGTGGGGGCCCTCCATCATCGGCTTCGGCAGCTATCACTACAAGTACGAGAGCGGGCGCGAAGGCGATGCGCCGCTGGTGGGTTTTTCGCCGCGCAAAGCCGCGCTGGTTCTCTATGGCCTGGGCAGCTTGAGCGCCTCCGATCCCTCTGATACCGTGCGCGCCAAACTCGGCAAGCACACCACCGGCAAGGGCTGCGTCTACATCAAAAAGCTCGCCGACGTTGACCAGCAGGTGCTGAAGACGGTGATCGCAAACTGCATGGCGGCGGCGCGAACCAAGAATCCGGCCTGACGGTACGAACCGGGCAGATACTTTACCGAACGGACCAGCGAAGCTGGTTTTCTGCTATCCCCGGTCTCAAAGGCGAGACCGGGGACACCCCATCGGAAGAAAAAAGTGGTGAAAGAATCCGAAAAGACGATTGACAAACCATAACCGTAGGGTTATGGTTCCTCTATGCCCGGTTCCGCCAATCACATTTTCAAGGCCCTCGCCGATCCCACCCGCCGCGCAATCTTCGAACGGCTGACGCGCGGCGAGTTGACCGTGCACGCCTTGACGGAGCGCTCTGGCGTGTCGCAGCCCATGGTGTCAAAGCATCTGTCGGCACTGAAGCGCGCGCGCCTGGTGCGCAACCGGCGCAAGGGCCGCGAGACCCACTACCAGGCGCGCCCTGAGGCCCTGGCGCCGCTGGTGGAGTGGATGAGCGACTACGGCGCATTCTGGCAGAACCGGCTCGACAAGCTCGGCGAGCTACTCGAAAGGATGGAGAAATGACAACTGCAGAACCCGAATTGCGTTCGGTCATCGTGGAAAAGGAGTTCCCTCACCCGCCGGAGAAAGTGTGGCGCGCGCTCACCGATTCTTCTCTGATTGCGCAGTGGCTCATGCGCAATGACTTTGAACCGGTCACCGGGCACGCGTTCACGCTGCGCGCCGATCCGGTGCCCAACTGGAACGGCATCATCGACTGCAAGGTGCTCGCGGTCGATCCCTCGAAGACGCTCAGCTACACCTGGGGAACCCTGGGTATGGGCAGTGTGGTCACGTTTACGCTGACGCCGACCGATGCGGGCACCCACGTGCGCGTGGAGCAGGCAGGCTTCCGCCCTGACCAGGAGCAGAATTACCGCGGAGCCATGTACGGCTGGAAGAGCTTTATGGGCAAACTGGAGACGGTTGTGGCCGGCCTCGCGTAGAGGCGGGCTGAAGAAACTTGAACCAAAGGAGGTTCGACCATGAGATTCAATATGCGCGTGATCCTTCGCTGGATTCACATCATCGTGGCCATTCCCATCTACGGCTACCTCTACAGTCCGTTTGACAAGCTTCCGTTGTATGCGCACCCCACGCGGTATGTATTCTTTCCCCTCATGGTGCTGACGGGATTGCTGATGTGGAAGGGGCATCTGCTGCGCAAAGTCTTGTTGCGCAGCCCGGCCCGACGCCAGACTGCGTCGTAACGCGGGCGAGTGTGCTGTCCCAGAAGTTCATTGAAGAACAACCGCAGATCCTTCGACTCACCACCCCCAAACTGAAAGACGTTTGGGGCCCCGTTCGCTCAGGATGACAGTCAGTTTTTTTGAGTGGGGATGTAAAACGAAAACAAGAGCAACGGCAAAGGCAAAAGCAGCCGCAGGTCCTTCGACTACGATTGGCGCAAAATACGCGCCAATCTCCGCTCAGGATGACATTCATTTTCAAAATGAATTTCAGATTCGGGACATCAGGAGGGAGTATAAAAGCGACACTCGCATTGAAAGATGCAGACGCCGGCGCGAAGATCGACAAGCGGATTGAAGCGTTGGGCGACTGGAGGAGCGCAACGCTGGCAACGGTGCGCAAACTCATTCATGAGGCCGACCCGGCCATTGAAGAAGAGTGGAAGTGGGCGAAGGCCACCAACCCCGGAACGCCGGTGTGGTCGCATGACGGCATTGTGTGCACAGGCGAATCGTACAAGCAGGCCGTCAAGCTGACGTTTGCACGGGGAGCCTCGATTGCGGATCCCAAGAAGCTTTTCAATTCAAGCCTTGAAGGCAACGTGCGCCGCGCCATCGACCTGCGCGAAGGCGAGAAGCTGAACGAAACAGCGTTCAAGCAACTCATCCGCGCAGCAGTGGCCGCGAACACAGCCGCGCGCGCAGCGAAGAAGAAGTAGGCCGGACAATACTGGCAGGCTCAGCACGCGCCGTCAGCGGGTTTTGGCCGTCTGCCGTGCCAGCTTTGCCATCTCTCTGAATGTAGCTCTCAACTCTGCCGGCTTGTGGATGACGATGCGACGCCCCATGCCGAGGAGCAAGGCTGCAATGGGCCGAAGGCTGTCGCGGCCGCAGCGCAGGCGCGTGCCACCCTGCACACTCTCGGTGGCCACGCGGTAGGGCGCAAAGGCGCGCTGGGCTTGCTCGAGCGGCATGTCGATCCAGACGTCGATCTGGTAGCCGGACTGAATGAACGGCATGCTCTGCTTGAGGTGAGCGTGCGGATCAAATTTCTTCGGACGCTGGAACGTGGTCGAGCGGACCTCAAGATTTTGAACGCGGTCGAGACGGAAGGTGCGCAGTGCCTTGCGCAGAAGGCAGTAGCCAATGAGATACCAGCGCCCATCAGTGTGGATGACGGCATAGGGATTGATCTCGCGGCGCGAGTACTGCTCAGAATGCGATTGATAAGCAAAGCGCACGCGGCGGCACGCGCGAATGGCCGTGGCGGCGCGGATGACTGACTCTACGGACGTAGAGACAACCCACGGTCCCGGTTCCACGGCAACCACTTCTTCAACTGTGTTGATGCTCTCGCGCAGCGCCTCGGGCAACACGCGACCCAGCTTGGCGAGTGCGCCTTCAGTGGCGGGCGCAAAGGCTGACAGGCCGATCTGGCGGAGGGCGCGCAGGCCGAGCGAAAGCGCGAACGCTTCCTCATTGGTGATGAGCAGCGGCGGCAAACGGTAGCCGGGACGCAGCCGATACGAGCCTCCGACGCCACGCGAGGAATCGACCGGGATGTTTAAATCCTTGAGGCGAACGATGTAGCGCTGCACAGTGCGCAGGTCGACTTCGAGCCGCTCGGCGAGCTCTGCGCCGGTGACATGGTCGCGGGCCTGCAGAATTTCGAGCACGGTGAGGACGCGCATGACGGGGTCATACATGACAATTTCATTATTTATCACAAATACGACAGAGGTTGTCGGGAATTGCACTTAAAGTCGAAATCGGCCCAAATGGGGCAGGAGGTAATACGAGATGGCGACCGAAACAATGCAGGTGAACGTGCTGTCGGCGGAAGATCTGCTGAAGAACTGGCAGGGACACAGAAGGTTGACGCGCAAAACGATTGAAGCTTTCCCTGAAGACAAGCTGTTCGCGTTTTCAGTGGGCGGCATGCGGCCATTTTCAGAGATGGCGATTGAGTTCGTCAAAATGGTGATCCCGATTGTGGACGGCGTGGCCACCGGCAAGTGGGTGGAATTCGGAAACAGCGGGCCGAAACTGGAGACCAAGGCGGAGATTTTGCGGGTCTGGGACGCGCAGACAGCGGAGCTGAACGAGAAGTTCTGGAAGATTCCGCCGCACCGCTTCAGCGAGGTGGACAAGGCCTTTGGGCAGTGGGAAATGCCGGGGCTGGCGATAATCCAGTACGCAATTGACAACGAGATTCACCATCGCGGGCAGGGATATGTGTATCTGCGCGCGCTGGGCATCGAGCCTCCGCATTTCTGGGAGCGTGACTGACGCGGGTTGTCAGAGGGGGGCGGAGGAGGATGCTGCTCGCTTTTAATTTGGTGAACGGGAAAAGAAAAAGTGGAGCCGACCTCGGGTCTGCTCCACTTGGTTTTTGTGTGGGTTATGCATGCGCCGCGATTGCGCGAACAGGCTGATCGTGCGGACTAGAAAAACAGAGTCCAGTTCGCAGCGAAATTGAGTGCATTTGGAACACGCGGCGTAACAGCCGGCCCGTCGACGTAGCTTGCCCCCAGGCTCAGGTAGTTGCCGCGTGAAGCGCGCAGCGAGTAGCTGCCGGTGATCGTCGTTCCAGCCCGCCATACGGTCTTGCCTTCGGAGACGAGATTGTCTGCAAAGATCTTGCTGTAGCCGGTTCGGGATGCAACGAAGGAGAGAACATCGGAGGGACGTGATCGAACCGGCGCCTCCTTGTAGAGTCGCGCCTCGTAATAGCGGGCGTATGCGTTCCTCGATTGCGGAACCGCCATAAAGGATCCACCGGCATAGAGGCCCTGGGTTGGATGCTCGCGGTTGGACTTGAGTATTTGATCATCTATGAGAACGTATGCGCAGTCATTGTGCGACTCCGAGCGACCAGTTGCGACATTCTTGTAGGACGAAGTGTTGTATATGTAGCCGGTGCGAAACCACGTCTCGTGCGCATCAGCGCTTGCTGCGCGCTGGTAGCCGCCTTCATTGATCAGGACCAGTCCGTCACCGTGCGGAAGGAACCGGAAGCCGGTGTGGTTTCGCGCAATTTCGGCCGGCCCGCCGTTTGGATCGAGACTCCGCTGCGCGGCGGTCTTAATGTAGGTATTTTCAGGTCCGCGAATGCGAACGTTGAACGACGGCGCCGTCAGAGGAAAGTACGACATGCCAGCCTCGTAGGGCAATACGGCATAAACACCCTGTGCACCGGTCGCGGTCGATCCTCCAACAAAGAGACCAACGAAATTCATGTTGTTGGCGATGTAGCCGGCCTTCATCTCCACGCGATCCGCCCCGTAGGACTTATAGAAATAGAGGGCCCACAACTGAACCGACTTTGGACCAGCGGGATTCCAGCTTGCCCAGTTCCACACTCCACCCAAATAGAACTGCGCATGCTGCAAATGCAGTTGATGAAGATCGGCAGCGAGGATGGGCTGCACAAATGAGGTTTCGAAAGCACGCTGGCCAGCATAGACTTGCTCATCGGCAGGGACTGGCTTGTTGAGCATGTTCTGCGTATATTCCATTCCCGTAATGACTCGGAAGGCGATGCCCTTGCTCATCAGTGTCTGGCGAAATCCAGAATTAATGTCGATGACGCTGTCAGCAAACGGCGGCATCGCGGCATCTCCCCCGAGGTAATTCAGGTCCTCAATGGAACGCTCGGCAGGTTTTGGGGAATCAGGAAGGCCCTGGCCTGCATCGTTGTTTTGTGCGTTGCTCAAAATGCCGGCAAACAGCAAGAGCGCAGTTGCGATCATTGCGTTGATTCTTCGGACGTTCTTGTTTCCCATTTCTCCTGCACTCTCAGTATTGCTAAAGGCACTGCGGCTCTTGGCCCTGCAACATTTGTCTAAATAAGGTCGAGTTAAACATACACTGTACCCCTTCAGTGCACAAAACAGGATCGCGCCGGCTTTCAATCCTTGCGGGGAAACAGATAAAAATCTTCCGGCAAAGGCGAGGGACTTGCGTGATGGGGGAGGAATGGATCACGGAATCATAGAACCGGTAAGGCGTATACTGACGTGTCTCTGAATTCTAAATAAAAGCCGAAATGTGTGCTGGATTGCGGGAATTCAAGGGCCCACCTGGGGACGGTGCAATGAGACGATTTGTTTTTCTCGTGCTTTTGGCAAGCACGGCGCTTACAGCCGGGGCGGCAAAGCGCGGAACCGTCGCGCAACTGGATCAAGCGCTCACTGCGGCCTATGCCGAGCACAAGGCGGATGCGGAGATCGCGCGCCAAATTGGCAATATGGAATTATCTGAACGGCTCACCGGGGCTGCACTGATTCGGCTGAGCGCACATGTGGCCGCTGGCTCCAAGGCGGCGCTGGCACTCGAATTGCTCGCCGATCAATCGGCGTTTCTTGATCTGCCGGCCAGCGACTTGCCGGATGCGGTTGCTCCGGACGGCGCCACGCAGCAGCGGATGCTTGCAGCGGCGCAAAACTATGGTGCGCAAACCTTGCCGCGCCTGCCGAATTTTCTGGCCACACGGACGATCAACCGATACGACGACAGCGCTCAAGAACTCAAGAAAGGCGGCTGGCCGGTTCGCGCGGGGTTGCACCTGGTGGATACTTCAAGCCGTGAAATCTCTGTACGCGATGAACGGGAGAATCAGCCTCCGACGCAGGGTTCGGCCGTCTGGCAGCAGCAGATTGGACTGATCTCGGGAGGCGAGTTCGGCACGACGCTGGGCATGATTCTTGCGGATACGGCCCATGGAAGGGTCGCGTGGAGTCATTGGGAACAGAGCGCGCAGGGCCCTGCGGCAGTGTTTCAGTATTGGGTGCCCAACTCTGCCTCGCACTTTGAGCTGATCAGCACTCTCGAGCGGGAGGCGGCCATCGAGGGCTTCGCGTCGCCGGGTGGGAGCCGCGGAATTGCAAGCATCGGCGTGCGACCGAACAACGCTCCTTCCCGCACCTCGATCGTTCGCATCAGGCCCGCCTATCACGGATCGATTTGGCTGGACCCGGAAACCGGAACGGTTCTCCGCATCACCATGGAAGCAGAGCTGAAAGACAGCGATCCGTTCCGCAAGGCGGCGATTCTGGTGGAGTATGGCTCAGTCCAGATCGGCGACGGCAAGTTTATCTGCCCGGTGCGCAGCCTCGCTCTGTCTGACGCGGCCGCCAAGACCCAGGACATCACGGAAGATGTGCCGACTCGGTGGTTGAACGAGACCCTGTTCAGCGGTTATCACCGCTTCGCCTCGACGACACGGGTTCTCACCGACGCTGCGAATCCGCAGTGAGCCTTAACCTGGCCTAATTGCGGTAAGGCGTGTTGGCTGTGTAGAGCTGGATCCGCGCGCGGATGGCGGCAGCCTTGGCATCGTCCCCCTTGGCAACGGTCAGGTCCAACGCGCGATTTGCAAAAGTGAGCGCCTGCGAGAATTGGCCGGCCTCGGCATAGGCTTCGGCAAGAACATCCAACACGCCCGGATTCGTTCCCGACGAAAGATCGTTGGCCCTGCTGGAAAGCGTGACAGCTTCAGTCCCGTTGCGGAGTTTATCGTCCGTGGTGGTTGCCAGAATCTGCGCGGCGCCAGTCAAGGCTGCGACGCTGTTGGGCTGAAGAGTGAGCGCGTGGTGCCACATGCCGAGAGCTTCTTGCGGCTTGCCCAGAGCGACCAATGCAGCGGCCAAGGCCTCTTGAGCAGAGCTGAATCGCGGAGTGAGATCAAGCGTTCTTTCCAATTCCGGTACTGCCTGGTCAGGATGGCCCTCCTGCAACAGCAATCTGCCCAGATTGTAGTGACCTTCCACAAGCATTGGATTGATGCGGATGGATTCGCGAAGCTGTTGGAATGCTTCGTCTTTGGAGCCCAGGAGATAAAGGTTCATTCCCAGATCGTTGTGACTCTTTGCGTCGTCAGGATCCAGCTCCAAAGCCTGTCTCCAGATCGTCAGGGCCTGCTTGTACTCTCCTTGATTCTCAAGTTTCACCGCCTGATCGATCAGCTTATAAACTTCGACAGCGGGAACCTGAATATCCCTGATACCGTCTCCTGCGATGTTGACGAATTCCGGGATGTTGACGGCGCGGTTGGCGGCGGTTGCGTTGTCAATAAGGATGGCTGGGCTGGAGTTGCCGTTGGCGTCAAGGTGCGTGAGATACATCTGTGTGTAGGGTGAGCGTGCCTTAGAGGAGAACACCAGCCAGCGTCCGTTGGGCGAGAAGCTGTGCCACGAATTCATGGTTGGGGTATTGGCGCGCAGGCGGCGGGCGACGCCACCGTTGAACGGAACGATGTAGAGTTGGCTGTCAGGCCGCATGAGCTGGCCGTTATGGCACTGAACAAACACAATCCAGCGCCCATCCGGCGAGACCTTTGGGAAGGTGTTACTCATGCCATTCTGCGAGGCTCCCACGATGCGCTCCGGCGTGCCTCCCTTGCCGTTGTTGAAGGGAATTCGATAAAGATCGTACTGAATTTGAGTCTCGTTGGGATCGTTCGCGTAGAGAGCGGGCTTCTGACCTTCTTCACGGGGATTTCGCGCCACAGCTCGTGCGAATACGATGGTCTTGCCGTCGGGACTCCAGAATCCATCCGTCTGTACGTAGTGCGGATCATCTGCGCCCGGCAATGGCTGACGCTTGCCCGTGGCGCGGTTGTACCACTCCAGGATTCCGCGCGTTGGATAGAAGACCTGAAGAAACCGGTAGTCCTTGAAGTTGGTTACGTAATACGTGCTGGGAACGTCGAGAGAAGGGCCGGCAAATGTGCTGACCACGAATCGACCGTCGGGCGAGACCTGGGACATGAAGCCCACGCGCGTCTGGCCGACTTTTCCGTCGGTGTTCCATTGAACGATGTCCTTGTTCTTAATCGAGATTTCGCGTTGGATGGGCACAATGGCATAGAGGCCCTTGTCGTTGGCCGGACCATCGATGTCGATGCCCATCGTCTTGCCATCGCCCGAGAAGGAGTGGCAATTGGCGCAGGTGGGCATGTTGTGGAGAACGGTGTGGCTTTCTGTCTGGCGAATATCGCGAAGACGCCACTTGATGAGATGGATAGCTGAAGTGGGAAGAGGTTGAACGATTCCGTTTATCCCGACAGTCGGCATCAACGGCACATCCCGGTAGAAGATGGGAGCGCCCACCGGATCCCTCGACGTTGAGAATGCAATGTGCAAGGGAGCGGAAACGATCTGGTCGTTGCTGTAGCCGGTAATGGTGACCGTGGCGGGCTGGCCGGTGGAACGGAGTTGAATGGCCGACCAAGTGGCAGGATCGGGGGTCCAGATCCAGGATGCCGCTTGCTGCGGAGTCAACTTCGGTGGCTTGTTGCTTTCGGCAACGCACTCCGGGTCGATTGCGCCCACATGCATCCGCTCGCCATTGGTTCGAAATTGGAGAGCAGGCGCCTTGTTTGCAAAGGATATGTTGATACGCCAGGACGTGGCCGCCGCATCTCTCCAGATGAATGTGGGCGGGGTGATGCCGGGAGGAAAGATGGAGCCGTCCTCCGGGTAGTCAATGGAGATACCTGCGCTTGCCGCTGGTTCTTTCTCCCAGGCCTGCGCATACTCCTGACCTTCGACCGCTGCGGACGCGCCTCTGTCGAACGGCACAAGCCCGATGGAAGCGAGTAGAACGAGCATGACCGTCAGGCCGGCAAGGACGACACGCCTCTTCTGCTGAGACCTCAGAGAGCTTTCTTCCGACATTTGTGACCTCCAGAACCGCCTTTGGGGATCAAGGCGGAATTTTATTGCGTGTCTTTCTCGAGCTTGTTTACCAAAACACTTGCAATGGCCAGTGATAAGACATGAGCGCTGGCTCTGGCTGCATTATTGAGGGGCGGCAGGGCCGGCTTTCGATGAGTATACGAATTGCAGGACCTCCGTTTTCTCCTTGTCAACTTCGGCCAAATGCTGTGCGCGGAGTTTCTGATAAACGTCGAATTCCTTCTGCGCCTGCTCCTTTTGCCCAACGTGAACATAGTCCGTTCCCAGGCGGTAATGAGCGTCGGAAAGATTCGGATCGAGTTCCAGCGCGCGCACATACTCCGGAATGGACTTGTCATACTCATGCTGGTCTGCGTAAAGATCGCCCAACTGCACATGAGCCTCAGGAAGCGTGTCATCCGCGGCGATCGCCTTTTTCAAAAGAGACTCCACCATCTTGAGGTCGAGGCTTGCGTCTCCCACCCGTTTTCCCTTCCACAAGCTCAAGGCGTAGTAATACTGGGCGAGCGCATTGCCGGGTTCAAGCTCGGCATAGCGCCGAAATCGCGCAATGACGTCCTGCGCCTGACCAGGAGAACTATCGTAGGCCTTGGAGAGATAGAGGTAGCAGCGAGGGTCGGATGGGGCCAGGTCGGTAGCGGCGAGCAGCGCTCTAACCGCCTCGTCGTATTTACCCCGCCAGTCCAGCGCCAATCCCAGCCCGATCATCAGCCGGGGGGAATCAGGATAACGTCGAGTCGCCGCCTCGAATACTTCGATGGCCGGTTCGTACGTTCTGTGGAGAAGGAGCTCGCCTCCCCAATCGAACAAGTTCTCCTCGCTCGGGTCCAGGTGAGCGGCGGTCTCGAACTCGTTGACCGCGGCAACAGATTTCCCGCCTTTCTCATCGATCTGGCCCAGCAGGTCGTGCAGTTCCCCGGTGTTCTTCTCTTGGAGCAGGGTTTGCACAAGCTGGGTTGCCTCTGCCAGCCGTCCGGTAAGAAACTCGGCCAACGCCAGATCGTAGCCATTGTCGTAGGAGGAAGGCTTGATCGCCTGTGCCCGTTCGAGAAGGGGAAGCGCATCCACGAGCTTACCGGACTGCGCATAAAACTCGCCCAGGTTGTGATTGGCGTCAAAATCCTGAGGTTCCAGCGCAAGCGCCTTGCGGAACTGTTCCTCGGCCAATTGAGTCTTTCCCGAGTGCGCCAGGCTTGCCGCCAGATTCTCCCTGGCGGGAGCCGAATCCGGCTTGAGGCGTACCGCTGCTTCGAGGTGTTCGATGGCTTTTGCATCCTGCGATAGCGAAGCGTAGGCCTGTCCCAGGAGTTCATTGACTTCAAAGCTGTCAGGTACGCGGGGCAGCAGCTGTTCCAGTTGCGCCGCTGCCTGGGCGTAATGGCCGGCATCGTATGCGGCTGCGGCGGATTGAAACTCGCTGTTCAGGTTTTCGGTTTGGCTGCCCTGCGCCGGCGCAACTTGCGCGCAGAGCGCAACAGAGAACACCATCGCCAGCCAACACTGAAGCCGTTTGCCCAAAACACCCTTCCAAAATCGCCGCGCCATGAAAGAATTCCGCACAGAAGAAAGCCCCGGGAAGGCACCCAACAGGCGTGCCTTCCCGGGGCATTTTCATTCTAGCTAGTAGTACAGTTTCAGAGCAAACTGGATCTGCCTCGGATCGTAGGGAGCATCGCGAGTGGATCCAACTTCGCCGAAGTGCGCATCGGTGTAATTGGTTGAGCCGCCGACGGAAACGACGCCGTTGCCGCCGAATCCAGGAGCGTTGAAGTTCGGATGGTTGAGGATGTTGAAGAACTCAGCCCGGAACTGCGCTGAGAACCGTTCGTTGATCTTGATCGCCTTGAACAAGGAGTAGTCGAGGCGATGGAATCCTGGACCCCAGGTCTGTCCGCCACCGCTGCTTCCCAATGCGCCTTCGGCTTGCAGAGGTACGCATCCGGCCGGTGAGCCAACGATGGGACCACTTGGCCCTAACTGGCAAGGCTGGTTGAAGGCTGCAGCGTTGTTGAACCAGAACGGCCTCTTGACGCCGCCGTTTGCCGCGATTGCCTTGTTCTGGATTCCCAGTTGTTGGCTTTGCCCTGCAACCCGCAGAACGTTGCAACCGGTTCCAGAAGTGGTCCCGGTGGGGCAACCCATGTTGATTGGCTGTCCGCCCTGAAGTACGGCGATCCAGTTGAACGACCAGCCGCCAAGCACTGCATCGGCTGCCCCGCCCTGGTTCAGGAAGCGCTTGTCCTTGCCAAAGGGGAGCTCATAGCCGCCGCTGAAGTGGAACACCTGCCGGATGTTGAAGTCCGCCAGACCCCAATCGAACTTGGGACCAAGCCCAGGGACGGAGGGTGCGCGCCAGCCGCCGTTGCTGCCGCCGTTGAGCAAGTCACCGGCGTCAGACAGCGTCTTCGAGAAGGTGTACGTGACCAGGAAAGTCATCCCGTTCGAGAACTGCTGCTCGATTTTGGTTTGCAGGCCGTGGTATTGGCTGTTGCCTACGTTGGCCTGGTAGCTGCCTCCGCCAAAGTCCGGGAACGGCTCCATGCCGGTAAGTGGCTTGCCGGACGAATCCACTTGCGTTGTGCTGGTTCCGGCCGGGAAGATCGCCGAGACGTTGTTGGTTCCTGTGCCCGCCTGAAGATCCTGCCCATCTGTAAAGACATAGGAGGCCTGCGCGGACAAGCTGTGGGTGATCGAGTATTGGAGGGTGAGGTTGGCGCTGTACGTGCGTGGGGTTTGGTAGTTGAATTGCAACCCCTGCAAGCCAAGGCCAAGCGCGTTGACAAGAGCCGGTGTAAAGGATGTGCACGATACGCCTGCTTCCAGGCTTGCCGTTCCACCCGGACCTGCCGTTGGGCATCCTGCATATGCAGTGCCGTAGCTGACAGGCGCCACCTGGGATGCCGCGGCTGGTGCGCCGGGAGCTGCCCTGGTGCCATAGCCGAAGGAGTACTGGAAGGGATAATTCTCGCCGATGTTTGGTCCGTATCCCTGGTTCTCAAAGGAGTTGAAGAAGAGCCCAAATCCGCCGCGGACGACCAGTTTCGGGTCAACCTGATAGGCGAACCCTACGCGAGGCGCGAGGTTGGTGTCTGGGGTCTGGAGCAGCCCTTTGCCGTACTGGTCGGTGAGGCTGAGGGCGATGCCATCCTTGGCCAGCAGGTCGATAAAGCCCCAGCAACCAACGCCGGCGCAAGTACCGCTGCTGCCCGGTGTAGCCGCGTTGAGAACTCCATTGCCTGTGGACAAAGTTCTGTTGTCCTTGCCAGATGCAGGGAGCAGCAGGGTGGGCGTTCCAAAATAGTTAGGAACAAAGTTGGCCTGTCCGCCATTGGTCTCATTGATGGGACCAAATTTATCCCAGCGGATGCCGAGATTGACGGTCAGCTTGGGGCTGACTTTCCAGTCGTCCTGCAGGTAAACAGCGCTGTACATCTTTTCATCGTAGGTTTTGCCGATGTTGGAGATCCATACGCTGTCAACGCCGCCGGAATAGCTGAATCCATTGGGATTTGGATTTCCCGCAATGGTGGCCGGAGCCGCTGACGCGCCGACCAGGAGTTGCGCCATGCCGCCAGTGGTGGTGCTCAGGTTGGGAATATCAGTGAAGGTGCCGTTCCAGTCGTACTGGCCATGCGAGCTGGCCGGCTGGAGGGTTGAGAAGTTCACGTGCTGGTATTCAAACCCAGCCTTGAAACTGTGCTTGCCGAGAATCTTGGTAAAGTCGTCCGTAACCTGGAGGGTCTGGCTGACTTCGTCCGAAGGCAAGTAGTTGTTGCTGCCCAGGGTGGCCAGATTGCCGATTTGGAGAGCCGGAAGGCCGCCGTTCTCGGGCAAAGCGCCGATCGTTGAATATCCGCCGATACCATACTGCGCCGGAAGGCCCGTAACATTGCCCTCGGGTCCGAAGCGTGTGGTGTGGAGGTGAGCGAATCCAGCGCGTACCTGATTGATGGTGTTGGGAGTAAACACATGGGTCCATCCCGCAACCGCCTGATCGGATTTCGCGGTCTGGAGGCCCTGGTCAAAGGAGCCGCCATCGGCGACGCCGCCGAAGATACCCGGAATGAAGATCGGGTCGTCAGCATAGCTGAAGCGAATAAAAATCTGGTCGCTCTGGCTGGGGTTGATATCTCCACGAATATCGTAGGCGTTCTTGTGCTCGAACAGATTGGGGCTCGAGGTGAAAGTAGACAATCCGGAGTTCGGCCCCGGATAGAGCTGCAACAGCTTGATGGCGTTTGCGTCGAGGCGGTTGGCAGGCAACTGATTGAGACCGCAAGCGGTGGTAAAGGTCAACGTGCCGGGTCCGCAGGTGCCGAACGGATCGCGCACATAACCGTCGCTGCCGGTGTTGGTCAGGCCTGAAACCGGATCTGTCGCTCCGCCTGCAACAAAGCGCGTGGTAGCCGGATCGAGGATTGTGCCGCGTGGAATGGTGCGTCCAAGAATGTCGGTTCTGGCCGTACCAGCCGACTGGGTGAGGATATCGGAGAGATTGGTGAAGCCGCTGCTGCGTTCCAGCGAGGTAGGAACCGAGCCTGCAGAAGCTTGGCCCTGAACGCGACGGGAACCTTCGTAATCACCAAAGAAGAAGATCTTGTTCTTGATGATGGGGCCGCCGCCGGATGCTCCGAATTGATTCTGGCGCAGTTCGCCCTTCTTGATTCCGCCGTTGTCTTCAAACCAATCAGCGGCGTCGAGTTTATCGTTGCGGAAAAACTCCCAGGCGGCGCCATGGAGGCTGTTGGTGCCGGATTTGATGGTTGCGTTGAGAACCGCGCCCGCGGAACGACCCAGTTCGGCGCTGTAGTCCGCTGTCTGGACCTTGAATTCCTGAATGGCGTCGAGGGGGGGCAAAATGACAAAGTTGGTTCCGTTAAGGAAGTCGACGGCGTTGGAGTTGTTGTCGATGCCGTCCAGCAGGTAGTTGTTCTGCGCGGGGCGGAGGCCGTTGGCTGAAAACGCGCCAGAGGCCGCATTGCCGCGGGTGTCAGCTTGCGGCGTTTGCATGCCGGCGCCAAGCTGTGCGAGGAACGTAAAGTTGCGCCCGTTGAGGGGCAGAGAGTTGACCTGCTGCTGGCTGACGACCTGACCTACTGAGGCTTCTTCAGTCTGCAGTAGCGGCGGGGCGGTTGAAACTTCGATGGTTTCAGTTGTCGCACCAGGCTTGAGCTGGATATTGACCAGGAGATGCTGTCCGACTTCTACCGTCAGGTTTTTCTGATCGGTCTTGGAGAAACCCTTGGCGGTGGCGGACACCGAATAATGGCCGATCCTGACCGGCGAGAAGAAATACTCGCCGCTGGGGCCGGCTTTCGTTTCCAGGGTTATGTTCTGGTCGGTATTCAGCAGAACCACGCTCGCGCCGGGTACCACCGCGCCTGTGGTGTCCTGTACCGTTCCAGAGATTGCTCCTTCATCCACCTGACCGAATGCGAACCGGCCTGGGAGTAGAAGGAAGCACGCACATGCGACGATCAGGAAGCCAAACTGCCTGATCCATCTGATTCTGTTGCAAAAAAGGGCCATCCGAGTATCCTCATTTCCTGTTACGTGATGTTTTCCCGTGGGTTTATTCATTCCAGATAGGTCTACTTGCGTTTGGGAAAAGCGACCATGCACCACTGAGGTGATGAAGCGGCCGTTGACTTTAGAATGCTGAAAACGGTTACATCACCACCGCGAGAAAAAATAGCAGGTGCGCAAATGCTTGTCAACCAAAAGTTGCAGGTTTTCTTAGCCCTAAAGGTCCGCCCCCATCGGGCGAGCTGAGGCCCTTGATCGCGGCGCTCCCAATTCTTGTGCAAAGTACACAAACAAAACGACTAAAATAAACAAAGTGAGGCTGGATTCAAAACAGAACAGAGGCATCATTATATGTAAATCTGGAGGTCATTTACCTATTGGAATTATTTCTGAAAGCTTGGCAGGCCGCTTCATCGCATTCTGACCAGGAAACCTTGCCGCAGGCATTCCAGCGGTTAGGAATGTTTCCGAGGAAAGTCAGCTCGCACGATCAGTTCACTGGGGCGCTTTTTGGGCTGCTCGCATCTCCCCAATCACTCATCCTCGGTTGCAATACCGAAAACGATTTAGGCTGCGCTTGCCCTGGGGTTCAAGACTAGAATTGGTAAGCGATGGTGCTACGGGCAAAATTCTGCAGGCTTGGTCTGGAGTTCCGGAACAGACCCGAACTCCCCGTAAGATCCAGTACAAGAGGTTAGCTTATGGAGGACGTATTATGCCCCGGCGCTGAGCGTGGCTCCGATTTGGTGCTCGATCCGGGGTCACTTGCCGATCCTTCCAAGCGAAGGTTCCTTCACGCCGCGGGAATGCTGATGGCAGGCCTGCTGGTTCCGAGGGCAGGCGAGGCCCAGAGTACCCGAAATGCAGCGGGCTCAGGGCACAAGGTCGTCGTGGTCGTCGTTGGCGGAGTTCGCCGGGATGAGACTTTTTCGCCCGAGGGCATGGCGAATATTCCGCACATGACCGCAGATCTTCTTCCCCAATCGCTCTTTTATCTTCATGCGCGCAACGAAGGCGTGACAGCGCACTTCAACGCGATCTCGAGCATTCTGACCGGCAATTGGCAGCGAGTGGACGACTGGGGGAAGATTGCCCCGACGACTCCCACCTTATTTGAGCAATTCCGCAAGGGACTCCGCGTCGATCGCAGCGACACCTGGGTTGTGGCCAGCAACAAGGCCCTCACCAGCCTGATCGGCGCCAGCTCGGATACAAATTATGGACCGGCGTATGGCGCCAACGTGGTTTTTCCCAAGCAACTGATGCTCACGGCGGTGGTGGACGCTCTTCGCAGTGGACGAACCGCAAATATGGCGGACCGGGCAAAGGTTGAGGCCGAACTGGAAAGCGCCATGGCGGGAAGCAACTACGAAGGGCTGGGCTGGAACGTGTTCGACGCCTCCGACCAGCTCGATCCCCGGGTGCGAGCCACGATTCAAAACGCGATCGCCGATTTTGTGCGCAGCGGCGGCCCTACCTCGGGAGACGAACTCACCTTCTTTATGACGCGCGAGATCATGCGCAAGTTCGCGCCTCAAGTGCTGGTCGTCGTATTCTCCGACGTGGAAGCGGCGCACTTTGGTTCCTATTCACTGCACAGGTCGGGTATCAAAACTGCCGATCGCCTCACCTACCAAATGTGGCAGGAGATCGAGGCCAATCCGGATTACAAGGGACAGACCACGATGGTAGTCCTACCCGAATTCGGGCGCGACCCCGACGGATCGTCGACCAACGGATTTTTCAATCATCGCGCTAATTCAGAATCGACGCGAGACACCTGGATGATGGCCCTGGGCGCTGGTGTGGACAAGCCGCAAACGATTGAGCGTCCCATTCGGCACATTGATATCTGCCCCACCATGGCGAGCCTGCTGGGCTGCCCGCTGCTGGATGCGCAGGGCCGGAAGATTGCGGAGATTCGCGGCTAGCCGATTCACTTTGAGCAGCGAGCGGTGAGTTTTCGAACGGGGAAGAGATTATGGGGATTGAGCAAACATTGCCGGCGAATCTTCAAGAGGCTTTGAGCAAAGGCCTGCTCAAGCGCATACCGTTGACCTTTCTCCCCTTCGTCAACCAGCAGCTCAACCAGTGGAATTATCTCTTTCCCAACGAACGGCAGTCGGTTGAGCGTCTTCTTCTTTTCGTCGCAAGCCTGAGTCCCGAGCAATCGGCGAATCTGTTCCACGATGTCGTCGAACTTGAACAGAAGATGGGCGTCTCCCATTGGCAGTTCTCCACCAACGAACAGACCATTCAGAACTCTTCCCTTCTGGCTTCTTCTTCGTACTTCCAGGAATGGCGGCAGGCGGTGCAGGCGGTCTTCGACGCCGCTGACGCGCACGCGCTCAAGAGCAACGGCGCTGCCGTTCAATCGGAACGCAAACTTGTTCTGCTCGATATTCCGTTGGAACTTCCTGTGGATGCGGCAACGGTGTGGGGCCGCTGGCAGGGCATCGGCCGTCCCATCAAGCTGGACTTCTCGCAAACAGGCAATTCGCACACCGCCTTCGCAGCTCTTGTGACCGGCCAGCCCGACAGTACCGGTGGCCGCAGCGCCGGACTGCTGGATATTGTTAGAGGCCGCTCCGGTTCCTCGCCGGCGAATACCTGGATCATTGACGCAGGGAAGGGCCTGGTTGACAACGTTCTGAGCAGCGATCCGGGCGCCGCGCCTCACGCAACTGCCGCCGTGCTGGGCTACGCAAGACTCAGCCAGTACCGGGAAAACTTCTCGCACGAGATGAATACCATGCCCAAGGATCTTGGCGCCGCAGACGCGGTGTTCGATCATCTCCGCAAAGTTGATGTTGTTCCGTGGTGTCCTGCCGAGGTGGCG
>CAVXVM010000113.1:0-27945 GCA_963765025.1 uncultured Acidobacteriaceae bacterium
TCCGGCGCCATCCCTTCGATACGATTCTGATGGCGATGAACGCCGCCGACCCGCACCACTACAGCTTTAACCAGGAGCTGTTGCCGCTGGCGGTCGAGCGGCAGATGGGCATCATCGGAATGAAGGTTCCGGCGCGCGGGCGCATTCTCTCCACATGGACGCCGCCGCCCATCGAGCAGCAGAAACACTCCTGGGAAGGCATGTCGGTGCAGGCCACCGGGCCGGGCACCATCACCATGCGCGAGGCGATGTACTACACTTGTCTCGCCCGGTGAGCACGGTCATCATCGGCTGCGCCCCGATGGGTGCCTCGGCACTCACGTGGACCCGCCGTTACCTCGAAAAATGCCGTCCCTTGCTGGAGGTGAGCGCGGCCGAGCCCGCGCTCTTCCTCTCCGGCTACGGCGGTCGCCTGAACCCCAATTACCTGGGCAACTGGGTCAGGAAGACGATCGACAAGGCAGGGATCGGGAAGACGGGCAGCTGCCACCTCTTCCGGCACGCGTGCGCCACGCACCTCCTGGAGAACGGCGCGGACCTGCGCATGATCCAGGAACTCCTAGGCCACGCCCGGCTCGACTCGACCCAGATTTACACCGCCGTCTCCATTGCCCAGCTGCGCGAGGTGCATGCCCGCTGTCATCCGCACGGCTCAGCAAGGTCCGCGCCCGAGGCGCAACTTGCTCCTTCCTTTAGCTGCTAAAAACGGCCACGCTGACCGTGTGACGCCAGGCACCTCCCCAGCCCAAAGTACGCGCCCGGCTTCACGTCCTCCGGGGCAAAAAACCGCGTCTGGGATTTTTTTGCGTCACGGGCAAACTCGCGTCCGGCGAACGCTTCGCAAGTCGCTCAACTCGCGCCGGGTTGCAGCGCCTGCCGCTACGAAAAGCGTGTCGGGTGTGCGTTACTACGGCCAACGGTATTACAACCCGGGCACCGGCAGGTGGCTGAGCAGGGATCCAATAGGTGAAATTGGAGGGGACAATCTCTATGCGATAACTGGGAATGACGCTGTAAACCAATGGGATTTTCTAGGCGAATGCGGGAACTAATCGGCTGGGTGCCCTCTTTGCCTTCGACAGAACGCTTATATGCGGCAAGCTGGCGATCGAGAATCGCTTGAGCCTGTTCCACTGTGCGTCGGCTACCGGTACTGATGGCAACGGGCGCGGTGAGATCTGCCGCAAAGTACTGGCCCACAGTGGGGATCGCGGAGTGGATGACGTCCTGCTGATTGCTGCCGGTCTCGCAGGTGCAATACACCGTGACTGCGCCGGCAGCATCGACCGCCCTGATGACGCCCGGTCGCCTTTCGACCGTCCCGGTGCTGTTCCAGAGATAATTCACTGAGAACACGGCTGTGGGCGGCAACGCCGCGCTTGATTCTGATGCCAGCGGCGTTACCAGAATCACAAGATCCCGGCCATCGTGGGCGCTTTGCACACGCCAACTGTGGCTTTTCCAGGCGACACGCAGGTCGGTATAGCTGCCGTCCCAGGCATGAGGGCCGGGAAAGACCTGCTCAGCGCCTGAAGATAATCGGCCGATGAGAGTGTCTCCGAGAAACGCATCTCCAAATTCGGTGGAGTTATGCTTCATCGCCACGTGAATCGCGAGTCCTTCGGGCAGAAGCACATGGGTCGTAACACTGTTCACGTCCCAGGTGTTCCATCCGCGAGCGAGCCGCTTCTGCACAGCTCCGTACTCCACCGACCTCGATACGTTATCCGGATTCGGAATCGCACTGGTGGGATACTTGCTCGAAAGTCCTGAGTCTGACCCGGGGGACTGCGCCAGCAGCGGAAATGAAACGGCCAGGACGCATGCGAGAAGGCAGGCATTGCGCGCGATGCCGGGTACCTTCAAATTTTTACTCATCGAACCGCCCTCCAATGGCGATGACCAGTATCGCGTGAGGAAACTCGCCGCACGGCTGGAAGGAGCCATGGCTCCAGGAGCAGAAGCTAAGGCGGCATCCCGAGCCGCGCACTCGATCGTGCTTTTGCTAGATCCACACCTTCGAGTTGATTTCCGGCTTGGGCTTGGTGAAGCGATCGGGCTCGTCATCCGTCGGATAGTCGGCTGGAGTTCCTACTCGATTTGTCCGCGCGAAATTCGGAATCGCAACCATCCGAGAACCATCTGCCCACTTGCCTGAGATTACCGTCACTCCGCCCAGCAGGTCACCGCGCCACTCGGCTACGAGCGGCCCGTCTCCCAGTTTGCGATCGATGTTGTTGTCGTCCGCGGTCTCCACGTTGTAGATGAGTGGGCCATACTTCAAGGCCACCAGGTCCGCGTCGGCCTTGATCCGGCTGTCGGCAGTCACGCGCTGCGGCTCCATCGGAAGTTCCAGTTCAATGCGGTCGCCGGCTTTCCATTCGCGCGTTACAACGGCATAGCCTTTGTGAATCTCCGGCGTCTGCACGTGCCCATTGACAGCAAACCTCTTGACGCCCCTCACCTGCGGAGAGTCCTTATAGAGCTTGCTTGTGGTGCGGTCCGGGATGCGCACGTAGACCGAAAACGTTTTTGCTTCCTCCGGATTCACGGTAATTGAAATCGATCCATCCCAGGGATAATCCGTCTTCTGGACGACTTCAACATTTGTGCCCGCGACTTGGCCAACATGAATCCTGCTACCGACAAACATGTTCACGTAGAGTCCGTCGTTGCTCTTCACATACGTCCAGGTGGGGATCATGAGCAAAGTTCGGGCAACATTGCCCACGCAGCATGGACAGATATGCCACTTGGCCCGCTCGGTATTCACAAGCGGATTGGTGTAGCAGAAGCTTTGTCCGTCAAGCGCCACTCCTCCGAGCAGCGCGTTGTACATGGTCTGCTCGTACAAGTCGGCATACCTTGCATCGTGATATGCGAGGTTGAGTTTGTATTGGAAGAAGACAACTCCGCAGCTCGAGCAGGTTTCGCAATAAGCTTCGTTGCGCAGCGAGTAATTCGGTCCAAAGCCCTCTGAGGTTTCTCCGCTTCCGATACCGCCGGTCAGGTAGTACTTCTTGTTCACCATGTTGTCCCAGAGCGAAATAACTGCGCTCTGGTAATCACGGTCCTGCGTTTCCGCAGCAATGTCTGCCATGCCCGAATAGAAATACATGGCGCGCACCGCGTGGCCCACGGCTTCGTACTGCTGGCCCGGCGGCAAGTGGCTCTGGTCGTACTCCGATCCACCCCGCCGCGAATCCAGAAGAAACTTCGCGAGTGCAATGTACGCATCGCCGCGATGATTTCCCTCTTGATCATTCACAAAGCGGCCGAAGCGCACCAGCGCCTGTTCCATCTCCTGGTGCCCGTCGAACCATTCCTTCTTGCCGGGACCGATGTTCGCAACCCAGCAGTCGGCCAGTCGCTTGGCCGCGTTATACATGCGCAGATCTTTGCCCTCGGTGAGCGTGTAGTGATTGATGGCCGACTCGATGAAGTAGCCCGAGACATAGCCCTCGTGATTGCCGCGGTGATCGGGCGACCAGCGCTCCGGCCAGGTAGCGCGATCGGCCAAAATGTAAGCGGTCTGCAGGTAGCCATCCGGCATTTGAGCAGCAAGGATGATCGGAATCCACCGCTCCAGCGTCGCGCGCATCATCTCCTGCGCCTTGATGATGTCAGCGTCGCCGTGCGGGTCAACCATCAGGGCGATACACATCGACTCAACTGTCTGGTGAACCCATGCGTTTGAAAAGACGAACCCCTTGTGCCCCGCGTGCGGCTCGCCACGGTTCGCTTTTCCCGCTTCGATAAAGTTGTCGATTCCGCCGTCACCGCGCATCACTGGAATGTCGGTGCGCTCGCACATTGCAGCGCAATGAGGAATCCAATTCACAATAAGAGCCTTCGCACGGTCGTTCCATAACTTGCTGTCGATCGAATACTTCCGCGTGTAAACCACGTTGAGACGGTCGGCAGGAGGCGCCGGCTCTACATGGACGCCAATCGCGGGCGAGGGGCCTTTGCTTCCGCTCGATTCAAGTGCAAGCACGTAGTCACCGGGTTGGGAGAAGGTTGCAGTCGTCACAGGTGAAGCAGCGTCGGCAAAGATCACAGCGCCTGGCCCTGCGTTCTTCACCCAGCGCGCCCTGCTCTTGCTTGAATCTTCAAGCCAGGTCACCTTGCCTGATAAATAGGTCTTGCCGTCGCTCACAACGGAGCGGTCAACGCCGGCATCAACCACCGGCTGAAGGATGGGTGTCGGCCCGTAGTTGAAGACCTTCCATTCGAGGATTCCCGCCGGCCGGCCCTGCTGCGTGGCCACTTCGATTCGCAGCTTGCTCGTCTTTACCGGTTCAAAGGTTGTCGCGTTAAACGTGTCCAGCGCGATGCCAAGACCCTGGGGTTGAGATACCGGTCGAAAGTCACTTCCATTCCAAAACAGGATGCTGTAGCTCTCAGGCGTGGCAAGCTTGCGCGCAGTGCTGCCCGGCAATTCACCTGCACGGGGGCGATCGACAGCCCAATAGACCTCGACTTTGTTTACGTTGACTGGCTCGCTCCACTCGTATTCCACCCAGCTTGTCTGCTTGCCCGTCGATGGGTCGGCCCACAACGCATAAAGCGCGTGGCTGCGGTCAAGCGAGTTCTCGGGCGTAAACCCGTCGTTCAGGGCGGAGATTCGATTCTCGCTCGTCATCACCTGGCTCGTCGGCACAGCAACCCGGGCGAGGTTCACCGCATTTTCAGAGGCATGCGCAAACGCGTTCGAGCCAGAAAGGACGCCCAGTACGGCCGTGCCTCCCACGCCCACCAGGAATTCTCGGCGGCTCGGCTCAAGCCTCGTTGAGTTGATTGCCTGGCTTGCCGAAATCTTCGATCTCTTCTTCCTGTTCATCGTAGTGAACCTCTCTCCAACAAGTGCTCCCGCGCCGTTCAATCCGGGCGGGGAAAGCGTTTACTCGCACTCCGAAGTCTAAATCTCTCACCGATCCATGTAAAGCAAAACCAACCATGAGTTTCCGTTCAAAATCCCGCCTAAAGGGCGTGCCTTTTCCGCAGACTGAGAGAGCAGACCAGGGTGCATGAATGCGATCTGGATTCGGGTGCAGGGCCCGGGGGGAACATGAGGAGGCGGAGCAGGCGGCGAGCGGGGCCTGGAATCGACTTCCCCTTCGCGGTCAACTATCCTGAGTTAGTTGCGTCTAAAGGGACGAAGGTGTCTCCCCGGAAAGCCATGACGAATCGAATTCTTGTTCCTGTTTTGCTTGCACTCGCCGCCATGCCTGTCGTGGCCATTGCGCAGGCCGATCAACAGCCGGTCACAACCCTCAAAGTCCAGGCGCGCGAAGTGCTGCTGCCCGTCACCGTCCGCGACAAAAAAGGCGACATGGTCACCAACCTCACGGCGGCGGACTTTACGCTCACTGAGGACAGCCGTCCCCAGGTCATCAAGAGCTTCACCCGCGAAAGCAACCTGCCGTTCCGCGTTGGCCTGCTCGTCGATACCAGTCGCAGCGTCTCCTCGGCTATGGATAACGAGCGCAAGGCCGGCGGCAAGTTTGTTGACCTGATGCTGCCCGCCGATCCCAAGAGCGCCAAGCAGGCAGACCAGGCTTTTCTCATTCACTTTGACCAGGAAGTGGAACTGCTTGAGGACTTCACCAACTCCCGCGACAAACTGCATCACGAACTCGACGGGATGGGTCCCACTTCCCACGAGCACAACGACACGCAGGGGCCTGAAACCAGCGGCGACGATCGCGAGCGTCAGCGGGGCAGCCGCGGCGGTGGCACGCAACTGTACGACGCCATCTTCCTCGCGGCCGACGACCTCATGAGGCCCAAGGACGGCCGCAAGGCTCTCGTCGTCTTCTCTGACGGCGGCGATCGCGGCAGCAAGGAAACCCTCAACGACGCAATCGATGCTGCCGACCGCGCCAACGTCTCCATCTACACCATCTACTTCAAAGGTGAAGAACAGCGCGATTCGAGTAACGGCTTTCCCGGCAGCGGTGGACGGCGTGGCGGCATGGGCGGCGGATGGCCCGGCGGTGGGGGCGGCTACCCAGGCGGCGGCGGCGGTTATCCGGGTGGCGGCCGGGGCGGAGGCCAACCGCGAACGGCCACCGGCGTTGACGGAAAAAAGATCATGGAGCAGATTGCCACCCGCACCGGCGGCCACTTCTTTGAGGCCAAGAAGAAAGATGCCCTCGAAGACATCTACAACCAGATTGCCGACGAGTTGCGCGGCCAGTACCTGCTCTCCTACACCCCTGACCAGGTCGATACCGAAGGCGACTTCCACAAGATCGTCCTCAAAGCCAAGAAAGACGACCTGACGGTAGCCACGCGCGAAGGCTACTACGGTACGCCTGGTACCGGCTCAAAGTAAGGTGAACGGAAGCAGATTCTAGAGTGCCGCCAGGCCGGAAGAATAGGAATTCTCTTCTTCTGAAACCACAAAGAAGGACCGCAGATCGGCCCTGCCAAACGCCGTCGTCATCGCTACATCTGAAGCGTCGCGCCCGGTCGCCATCAGAACGCGGCCAATGCGTGGGATGTTGTTGCGGGCGTCGAATGTCCACCACTGGCCGTCGAGCCACACCTCAAACCACGCGCTGAAGTCCATCGGCAGCACCACCGGGACGCCGATGTCGCCCATATAGCCGGTTGCGTAGCGTGCCGGGATGTTGAGGGCGCGGCAAAACGTGATGGCCAGATGCTGATAGTCGCGGCACACACCCACGCGCTCGGTGTACACATCGAGCGCCGTCTTGGTGGGCCGGGCGTGCTGGTAGTTGAAGGCCACGTGACTGTGCACCCAATTGCAGATTGCCTGCACCTTGCTCCAGCCGGGTGCCGCATTTCCAAAAAGTTCAAAGGCGATGTTGGAGAAACGATCCACTTCGCAATAGCGGCTGTTGAGCAGATAGCTAAGCACCTCATTCGGCAGATCGCCGACGTCAGCCTGGCGGGCAGTGATATTGAGAGTATCCGGATTGCCGGAATCGCGAATCAGCGTGGAACCGCTCAAGCGCAGTTGTCCGGCCGGCGCCACGAAGCGGGCACAGCGGTTGCCGAAGCTGTCAATGTAGCTTGTGACGGGGATGTTCGGCTCGGCATGGAGTTCGTCAGGCTCTAGCAAGTCGTTAACGCGCGAGGGATGGACGTTGAGCAGCGCAACCATGGCCACTGGAGCGGGGATGTCGAACTGAATGTCGTATGCCAGACGGATCAGCATGCGGGCGTCTCCTGTCTTGCGGGTAAGAGGGCTGTAGGGGAGCTTCCGCGAGAATGCGGAAAAAACGAGGGTGTCCTTATCATCTCATTCTTTAAGATGCAAAGAATCCGGAGGCGCCGCGCAAGGGCTTCCGGGCGGTCGTTGAAGGTCAAAAGAAGAAGTTCCGGTGGCACGCAAAAAGGGCGTCCGCCGAAGCGGACGCCCTCAAGTTTTTCGTCTTGCGCGGAGCTTACTTGCTGCCGTGGAACTCCGTGCCCGTCTCTTCGAGCGAGGCCTGCGCCGCCGCCAGCCGTGCCGTCAACAACCGGAACGGTGAGCAGGAAACGTAGTTCAGCCCGATCTTGTGGCAGAACTTCACTGACTCGGGATCGCCGCCATGCTCGCCGCAGATGCCCACTTTGAGGTTGGCGCGCGTGTTGCGTCCCTTGGCCGTGGCCATCTTCACCAGTTGCCCAACGCCCGCCTGGTCAAGGGTGGCAAAGGGATCCTGCTTGAAGATGCCGAGCCGCATGTAAGCCGGCAGGAAGTTGTTGATGTCGTCGCGCGAGATGCCATACGTGGTCTGCGTCAGATCGTTGGTGCCAAAGCTGAAGAACTCAGCTTCTTCCGCAATCTGATCAGCCGTAAGCGCCGCACGCGGCAACTCGATCATGGTGCCCACCATGTAGTCGACCTTGGTCTTCTTTTCTGCGAAGACTTCAGCGGCTACGCGGCGAACGATGGCTGACTGGTTCCGCATCTCCTCGATGGAGCCGATGAGCGGAATCATGATTTCGACATGCGGATCGCCGCCTTTCACCTTGGCTGCAACCGCGGCCTCGATGATGGCGCGAACCTGCATCTCGGTGATCTCGGGGAACGTGATGCCCAAACGGCATCCACGCAAACCGAGCATGGGGTTCTGCTCATGGAGTTCTTCCACGCGAGCCAGCAGCGTGCGCAGCTCTTTCAGCTTGGGCGAACGCGGCTTGGTCTCTTCCAGGCGCGCGATCTGAACCAGCAGATCTTCGCGCTTCGGCAGGAACTCGTGCAGCGGCGGATCGAGCAGGCGGATGGTCACCGGCAGCGCTTCCATCGCCTTGAACAACCCGGCAAAGTCGGCGCGTTGCATCGGCAGCAGCTTCTTCAGCGCGGTGCGGCGCGTCTTCTCGTCCTTGGCCAGAATCATGGTGCGCATGTGCTCGATGCGGTCCTCTGCAAAGAACATGTGCTCGGTGCGGCAAAGGCCGATACCTTCTGCGCCGAACATGCGTGCCTGCTTGGCATCGCGGGGGATGTCGGCGTTGGCGCGGATCTTCAGCTTGCGCAGCGGATCCACCCAACTCATGAACTTCACCAGATCCGCATCGTCAGGTTGTGCTTCCAGCGTCTTCAGCTTGCCTGCAATCACGCGGCCGGTGGTGCCGTCCAGCGAGATCCAGTCGCCTTGCTTGTAGACGTGACCCTTCACGCGGAGTTCCTTCTTGGCTTCGTCCACCGTGCAGTCGCCTGCGCCGGCCACGCAACACTTGCCCATGCCGCGGGTAACCACGGCTGCGTGCGAGGTCATGCCGCCGCGCGAGGTCAGGATGCCTGCCGCCACTTCCATGCCGGCGATATCTTCCGGAGTGGTTTCGCCGCGAACCAGGATGATGATTTTGTACGAGCCGTCGGCATGACGCTTCACAGCTTCTTCCGCCGTGAAAACGATCTGGCCCACAGCCGCGCCCGGCGATGCCGGCAATCCGGTTGCGAGAACCTCAATCTTCTCGCCCTTCTCCACAAGACGCGGAACCAGGAAGTCGTACAGCTGGTTCGGCTCTACGCGGTGAATGGCTTCTTCCTGCGTGATCAGGCCTTCGCGCACCATGTCGATGGCGATGCGAACAGCGGCAAGGCCGGTACGCTTGCCGTTGCGCGTCTGCAGCATGTAGAGCTTCCCATCCTGGATGGTGAACTCGAAGTCCTGCATGTCGCGATAATGCTTTTCCATCTTCCGCGTAATGTCGCGCAGATTTTCGTAAACCTTGGGCATCGCTTTCTCAAGCTCGCTGATCGAGAGCGGCGTGCGCACGCCCGAAACCACGTCCTCGCCCTGCGCGTTCATCAAGTACTCGCCGAAGAACGCGTGCTCGCCGGTGGCCGGATTGCGCGTAAAGCCTACGCCCGTTCCCGAGTTCTCGCCCAGGTTGCCGAACACCATCGCCTGCACGTTCACTGCGGTACCGATCGAGTCGTCAATGCGGTTGATGCGCCGGTAGGTCTTGGCGCGCTCGTTCTGCCAGCTCCGGAATACGGCGTCCCTCGCCTGTACCAGCTGGTCCAGAGGATTCTGCGGGAAGTCCTTGCCCGTTTCCTTCTTCACCAGCTTCTTGTACTCGGCAATAATCGTCTTCAGTTGTTCCGGCGTCAGCTCGTAGTCGAACTTCACCTTCGCCTTGGCCTTCACACCGTCAAAAATGTGCTCGAACTTCTTCTTCGGCACGTCCAGAACCACGTCGCCGAACATCTGGATCAGGCGGCGATACGAATCATATGCAAAACGAGGATTATTGCTCAGCTTGGCCAGCGATTCCACAGCCTTGTCGTTCAATCCGAGGTTCAGAATCGTGTCCATCATGCCCGGCATTGAGAACTTGGCGCCCGAGCGGACTGACACCAGCAAAGGATTCTCGCCCTTGCCCAGCTTCTGTCCCTGCATCCGTTCCAGCTCATCCAGGGCCACCAGCATCTGAACGTCGATTTCGGGGCTCAGCTTGCCCTTCATGTACTCGCGGCATGCTTCGGTCTGGATCGTGAATCCCGGAGGTACCGGCAATCCGACGCTGGTCATCTCTGCCAGGCCGGCGCCCTTGCCGCCCAGAATATCCTTCATGCGGCCGTGCCCATCTGCCTTGCCGCCGCCGAAGAAATACACATATTTGGTTGGGGTTGAGGTTGTGCCTGCTTCTTGAGCAGCCGCCTTTTCCAGAACGCCCTGCGTCATGGGGTAATGCCTCCGTTTTTTAGATTTCCGCGCCGGCGGCCCATCGCAAAGCATGGCAGAACCGTACTCCAGCACTCCAACGATCAAGTTTACAGGCTGAGTGCGCGCGGGTCATCCAGACAGTCGACTGCGCCTTGCGGCATCAATGTCTCATTAGTACAAATAGCGCCCCAAGTATACGGTTGCCTGTGCCTTTCGTCACATCCGATTCTTAAGCCAATGAAAAACCGCGCCCAAAGGCGCGGTTCCGTTTGCCGCAAAATCCGGTTGTGGCACTGTTTTGAAAGGGCGCGGCTTTTGACGCGCCATAAGAATGCACTATGAACATGGGCTTTAGCCCCTGAAGGAGACTTTTCGGGTGCCCCTAGTCCCTCGCCCTTGGGGACTAGGGATAGCAGCGACAAAGACTGGTGTCAGCGCAGGTCCTTTGTTTTCATCGCCTGCCCGGCCCCTACGCGGCCGTCTGCGCCAGTTCCGAGCCGGCCTGGCCAACACGTCTTGCATTATGAGATACAAGAATCCGGTCCACACCCACCAGCGCCAGAACCTCGGCTACATGGGGCCGCAGGTTCGAAATCCTGAAGCTGTTTCCGGCCTCGCACGCTGTCCGATAAAGCGAAATCAGCGCCGCAACGCCCGCCGCGTCAATCCGTTCCACGCGGTACAGGTCCAGGCGCACGCTCCCGCACTGCACCATCGGCGTCATCTCGTCGATCAGGCTGGCCTCGCTGCCCCTCACCAGCTCTGTCAGGTGGCAGGCCTTCAGCGCCTCGCCATTTTTCTTCATCTCTTCACAATTCATCACGGTTGTCATTTTCGTCCTCCCTGGCAAATCAACGCCGCACAGCGCACTCGGTTATCAGCTATCTGCTCTGCTCGCTCGTTTGAGTTGCACGTGGACGGCCACTTGGGCTCCGGGGGAATATGCTGAAAATACAAGGGAATGCACGTGCTTCAGAATCCCCGGTCGCTACCCTCTGTGTTCGCTTTCGTTGCGGCCGTCCATAATTGAACACTGCATTCCTTTACGCAAATCGGGGGAATCCGGTTCCATCACGGGTCTCGCGTCCGGTTGTGCATCCAGATACATGCCCAGCGCCCCACCAAATTCCGCCGTTCCGCCTCAAACCCTCAGCCATGCGCAGACTCGCGCCCTGGCCCTCGAAGCGGGATTCACTGAGGCCGGCCTCGTTGCCCTTCCCCACGAAGCCGAAGAGCGCGACGCCGTGCGCTTTGACCAGTGGATCGCCGAGGGCAACGCAGGCTCCATGCACTATCTCGAACGCAAAGGCACCGACGGCCAGCTCCTGCGCGCCCGCGTCGCCAATCCCTTCCCATGGGCGCGTTCCGCCATAGTCTGCTTCGCCAACTACAACTCCGCCGAGCCTCACTCCACCGAGCCCGCCGGGCAAGGCACCGGCTGGATCGCTCGCTACGCCTTCACCTCGAAACAAGTCCAGGGCCGCCGTCAACCCAGCGATTATCACAAGGTGCTCAAACACCGCCTCGACGCACTTGAGGCCCAACTGCACGCGGCACTCGGCAACTTCGAAGCCCGCGCCTACGTTGACACTGGTCCCGTCGTCGAGCGCTCCCTGGCCGTCGCGGCCGGCCTCGGCTGGACCGGCAAAAATACCTGCCTCATTCATCCCAAACTCGGCTCCTTCGGATTTCTTGCAGTCCTGCTTACCAATCTTTCCGTGCAAGCCGACCAGGCCCCTATCGCAGTCAAGGACCACTGCGGCACCTGCCGCCGCTGCATTGAAGCCTGCCCCACCAACGCGCTTGCCGTGCCCTATCGCATGGACGCCACCCGCTGCATCTCCTACCTCACCATCGAGCACAAGGGCCCCATCGCGCCCGAACTCATGCAAGGCATGGGCCGCCAGGTCTTCGGCTGTGACATCTGCCAGGACGTCTGCCCCTGGAATCAGAAAGCAATGCGCAAATCCCCCGTCGCGCAAGATCCCGACCTAGCCCCGCGCCCCGAGCTCGTCAACCCCGCCCTCGACTGGCTAGCATCACTCTCTGAAGCCGACTGGGAGCAGCAGTTCAACGGCTCGCCCATCCGCCGCGCCGGCTTCACCGGACTCCAGCGCAACATCGCCATCGCCATGGGCAACTCCGGCCTCGCCCACTTTGCGCCGCAACTCGAAGCCTGGTCCGCCGCCGCAGACAAAGCCCTCCGCTCCGCCGCCCAAGGTGCTCTCTTGAAGCTTCGCGCCTCTGCAGATCAGTCCAGCTCATCCTGAATCCACCCTCCAGGGCTATCCTTAAGGAAGCAGCTTCCTCGATATCGACCAATCAGTTCACGCAAGGAGCACCGTTGGCAGAAGTTCTCAACTCCAGCAAGCAAACCGGGCCGGTCGCCGAAATTCTCGCCGCCCCCGTCGAGCCCGCAAAGCAAACCAAGTGGTTCCTCTGGCGCTCGGCCGGTGTTTCGCTCGTCACTTACCTGCTCGACAGTGAGGTGCACACTTTCGCCTTCAGCGTGGCGGCCAACGCCATCCTTTCGTTCATTCCCTTCATCGTGCTGCTCTACACGCTGGCGATTTCCGTCTTCCACTCTCAGGCAATGGTGGGCGTCGTAAGCGATATGGTGAAGTACTTCCTGGTCTCGAATCAGGGCTTTGTCGCCAAAAATCTTGCCTACACCGCATCGCGCCATGGCGTCCAGGTCTTCTCCCTGGTCATGATTCTGGTCGCCTGCACCGGCATCTTTCTTCCCCTTGAAGTGGCGCTCAATCAGGCCTGGGGCGTCACCAGGAGCCGCAACTACCTTCTCAATCAGGCTGTCGCCTTTGGGCTCGCCATCATCATGGTGCTGCTCGGCATGGGCAGCATTGCCTTGAATGCCGTCGCGCGTGACATTCTTGCCGCGGTTTTCTTTCATCACACGGAAAACTTCGTCTTCAGCAGCATCTGCTTCCTGCTGCTCGCCGCCACCACTGGCGTAGCCTCCATCCTGTTCTTCTTCTCCATCTACTGGCTCTTGCCCAACCGCAAGGTGCCGTGGCGTCCGGTTCTTCGCACCGCTGTCTTCACCGGTGTCATCTGGCTCTGCTCGAAATATGCTTTCGAGGCTCTGCTCCCGCACCTCGCCCTCGAGGATCTCTACGGACAGTTTTACGTCTCGGTGGGATTGCTTTTCTGGGCCTACGCCTCAGGCCTCATCCTCTTCGCCGGCGCACAGTTCAGCGTTTCCCGCTTAGGCGACAAAAAGGAACCCAAGCGGCGCCGCCATGATGATGAGTCAAATTGATTCTGGATTATCAGAATTGTAAACCCGGTCCAGAGTGACCAAGCGAAAGCAGAAGTGGAAGCCAGCACCCGGCAGTAGCAAGCTGAGAGCTGAAAGCTGGAAATCAGCATCCAGAAACTGTTCCCTGTTCCCTATTCCCTATTCCCTGCCTTTATCACTGCACTTTGAACGCCTTGTCCACAATTGCGTTCGGCGCGCGCCCTGTGGGCAGCAGCGCAAACGGCGCAGTCGGCCCGCGCCCCGCCTGTTGCGGCGTAAGCAGCGATGTCGTTGCGGTTGGTACCGCCGCCACATCGCCCGAGCGCCCATCCACCACAAACAGCAGATGGCCCGCCGCTGAAAATGCCATGGCCGACGGCCCCTCGCCTACCTGCGCCCAGCCCACGCGGTGTCCATCGTCGATCGAGTACACAATCACATTCTGCGAGCGCAAATTGCTCACGTAGAGCAGGGAATTGTCGCGCGACACCAGCCCGTTCACCGGCGCATCGCCCATCATGTACGCGCCCTGCACGTCATCGGTCCCGGTAATCACTTCTGAAATGGTGTCGCTCTGCCGGTTCACCACAAACACTTCGCCGCCGTCTGGCTTCAGCGCCAACTCCACCGGCCCCCGCCCCACATCCATCAGCGCCTCCAGTTTGTCCGGCTGCGCCGCCGCGGCCGCCTGCTGCGGTCCCGCCGGCTGGCTCACCCGCGCCAGCGCTATCGCCATCACCTGGTGGCCGCCCGAGCAGCTCACAAACGTCTTCGACGAGTCCGGCAGAACCACCACGTCCGACGCGCCCGGGCACCCTTCAAACACAGACCGCACGTACATCGCCGCTGAGTCCATCACGGTCACTGAGTTGCCCTGACGGTTGGCCACCACCAGCGTCTTGCCGTCGGGCGAAAGCTTTGCCGCCGCCGGCCCTTCGCCTACGCCCACCTGCGCCGCCTCGCGACGGTTCTTCAGGTCCAGCACTGATATTGAATTCGATCCCGCGTTGGCCACGTAGGCCAGCTTGCCCGTCTGATCAATGTCCACCGACACCGGCTGCCGGTGCAGCGGAATCGTCGCCACCACCTGGTTCTTTTCGCTGTCGATCACGCTCAGCGAGCCCTGCCCGCCCTGATTTGTTGCCCCCTGGTTCACCACGTACACTTCGTTCAGAGTCGGGCTCGCCGCCACGGCAACCGGATTCTGGCCCACCTGCAGCTCGCGATCCACGCGCACGTTCACCACGTCCAGCACCGTCACCGTGCCGCTGCCGCCGTTCGTCACATACGCATATTCGCGATAGTTGGCCGGATACGTCGGAAAGTCCTGCGTCCGGCAGCCCGCCAGCACCAAAGCGCCCAGGCTCAACACAAACACCCACGCATTTCTGGCGTTCACAAAATTCATCATCCCAGAGGGTCTTTCCATCCTGGTGCGGCTTTCCCGTGCATACACTCGAAAAATAATTTTGCCCAGACTTACTTAGCCGCCGCATCTACGCGGATCCCGCGCGGCAGGTGGCGTCCGATCACCGGGGCAATCTGCTCCAGCTCATCCATCATGCGCGCAAACTGGTCGGGATAAATAGACTGCGGACCATCGCTCAAAGCAGCCTCCGGATGGTTGTGCACCTCCACCAGGATCCCGTCCGCTCCGCACGCCACCGCCGCTCGCGCCATCGGCAACACGCTGTCGCGCCTGCCCGTGCCATGGCTCGGATCCACCAGGATCGGCAGATGGCTCACCCGCTGCACCGCCGGAACCACGCTCAGATCAAGCGTATTGCGTGCATGGTCATTGAACGTCCGCACACCGCGTTCGCACAGAATTACTTCGTAATTGCCCTCGCTCATCACGTACTCGGCTGCCATCAGAAACTCTTCCAGCGTGGCGCTCAGCCCGCGCTTCAGAAGAACCGGCTTGCGCAGCTTGCCCGCTTTTTTCAGCAGGCTGAAGTTCTGCATATTCCGCGCGCCAATCTGGATCACGTCGGCCCACTCCGCCACCAGGTCCAGCGTCTCGCTGTCCAGCGCCTCGGTAATAATCCGCAGTCCAAACCGCTCGCGAATCTCCGCCATGATGCGCAGAGCCTCCACGCCCAGCCCCTGGAACGCATACGGCGATGTGCGCGGCTTGTACGCACCGCCGCGGAAGAACTGTGCACCCGCCGCCGCCACCTGTTCGGCAATGGCGAAAGCCTGCTCCCGAGTTTCAATCGAACAAGGCCCGGCCACCACCGCCAGGTCCCGCCCGCCGATGGTCGCATCGGTCCCCGCAAACCGGATCACCGTGTCTTCTTCCTTCACGTCCCGGCTGGCCAGCTTGTACGGCTTTGACACCCTGATCACCTCGGCCACGCCCGACAGCGCTTCCAGGTTTCCCCGGTCCACCTCGCCCTGGTTGCCCGTAATGCCAATCGCCGTCCGCTGCGCCCCCGGCAGAGGATGCGGCCTGAACCCCAGCCGCTCAATATGTTCGCAAACCACCCGGATCTCCTCCTCGGTCGCTTGCGCCTTCATCACCACCAACATGCCGAAACCCCCAAACCGCTAGTTTATGCCAATTCGCGCGCGGATGCCCCGAATTCAGCGACTTCCCGCCGCGCCCCCGTTCAAATGGTCCAGAAAGTGGGGTGACCGGGTCTCGCTCTTGAGAACTCGGAACGAGGAGTGTCGGGAAGACGGCGATTGTCCCAGAATGCCGGGTGCCCCCGGTCTCGCTTCTGAGACCGGGGAATGAGGAATGTCCGAATAGCGGGTGATACAACACAATCAAGAAGCGCCCGTCATCGGAACACATAAAATGACTGTCATCCAGAGCGGAAGGGGCCCCAAACGTTTTTCAGTTTGGGGGTGGTAAGCGAAGGATCTGCAGTTGCCGTTCAAACAGCCGATCGACAAAAACGGTGAATTCCGGCTAGGCGGCGATTCTTCACCGGTAGCAGTGTCGCCACCGGACGGGTGCCCCAGGTCTCGTCTGCCGCGGTGGAAGACCTGGGAATGAGTAATGTCCAAATAGACGGTGTTAGAGCCGCCATCGTAGACCGGGAACAATCCCCACGAATATATTGGTCGAATGACGGAGCCGAAGTTAACCATACTCGGAGTGTATCGACCAGAGATCAGCGCGGAGACATGGCAGGAACAATGGGAAGTGACGGAGGATGACGACTGGACACGTGAGTACTTCGACAAGTTGGTATTGATCGAAGCAATTGTCGAGGGCCTTGCTGACGCTTTCAGAATGGATGAATTTGGGCAAATGCAGCTAGCATTTCCGGACGACCCAATGCGCAGACTAGTCGGTTATGACGAGGGCCTACTCTCAGCCGATGGGGAAACTCTTGTATCGAGGGAAACGAATTGCGTGCATGGATCAGGCCCGCTCCGGTTTGCGGTTTTCCTCCAATTTTATGACCCTCAGCGACCAGTGCAATGGCAGGGCGGCGAGGTGGCCTGCCCGCCTGTAAAAGAGATGCCTGTCCGGTTGTCATTGCTTATGCCCTACAACGTTTACTAGTTGATGGCCGAATGCGCGGTCTCGGGTGTATGGTCCCCCAACCCCTCCCCATCCCACAACGCCGCTATCTTCAGCCTTTAGCCTCACACGCCCGAACCATCTCCACCAGCACTTTCCGTGCCTCGTCCGAGCTCCGCACTTCGCGCAGAAAGTTGATGCGCGTCCCTTTCATGCCATCGCCAGTCTTCAGCCGAAGATGAAATCCAAGCCGGTCGACCGCTGTCATTGCGGCCTCGGTAGCGTTCAGACCGGAATGAACTCTTGCCAGCAGAATCATCGCAGGTACGTGATCCGCATTCATGTGTTCGAGAATCTTCGGCGCCGAATTGGCCAGAGGATCAATCTTCGCGGACTGGTATTCCTCCGCGGTCACCCATCCCATCACCCCAAAGCCGCCGACATAGTAAAGGTCCAGCGGTTGCAGGCGGTAAAAGCCAAAGTCTTTGAAGTCCACCCACGAGCGGCTATTCTCGTAGCGCGACAGATAGCGTTCGCGAGCCTCGCCGACTTCACCCTCCGGTATGGGAAGCACATCCCCAACAAGCGTTGCCCGCGCGGTGCCCAGCGGATCGCCGTCGCCCCCTTGACACACAAACAGACTCGCCCGAGGGTCCGCTTGCATGTTCTGCGTATGCATGGCCATGCTGCTGATCAGAAAAATAGGCCGCCCGGCATCGTCGATCGCGTAAGGCATCAAAGAACCGAACGGATATCCCGGTTGCTTTCGAGAGACGGTAGAGAGAGTCGCAAGGGTGCAAAGGGAAACGAGCGTGCGCACGCGCTCGGCATAAGTCGGCTCTGGAAGCTGCGGTATGCCGGACTCCGTGTAGGCGTGCTTGCGGGATGGATCCGTTTCTGCGGTAGACATTGGTCTTCAACTCCCTGAGACCATGGTACGGGGTTTCACCCCCGGGGATTCAGATGGGGCGCGAAGAGTGGCCGGGTGCCCGAGGACTTGCCTAAAACGCGCCCGCCCCAGCACTCGCCCAATTGTTCGATCACATGTGCACTTTTGACCATGCAATGCATCTTACCCACCAGTACACTTCGGCCTGATCTGCTGAAGATCGTGAAGTCAAAACACGGAGGGAAAACTATGTTCCACATAATCTGGTATTTGCTTATCGGGCTTTTCGCGGGCTTTATCTCGAAATCAGTGATGCACGTGCACCTGAGCCTCCTCTGGACCATGGTGCTTGGCGTCATCGGTTCGCTCCTCGGCGGCGGCGTTTCCCACATCGTTTTTCGCGCACGGAACGAGCGATATCATCCCGCTGGCCTCATATTCTCCACACTGGGCGCCATCGCGATTCTGTTCGTTTGTTATAAATTGAACATCCATTTGCCCGCGCTCTGAGGGCGCAAAGGCTATTCTCAAAATCGTCATGGGCCTGAGGCAGTATAAAGGTGAGCATGGATGATCAGCCCAAGCCGAAGCCGAAGCAGAAGCGCCGCCACTGGACCCTTCGCATCATTGCCATGCTCTTCCTTGCTTCGCTTCTCGCGCTAGTGGGATGGTTCTGCTGGGTCTACGTCCAGATTGAGAACTTTGCCGGCTTTGACCAGTCCGCACCGTCTGACGCCATCTGCGTTCTCGGCGCGGCGGAGTACGATGGAAGGCCCTCCCCGGTCTTCCGCGCACGCCTTGATCATGCCTTCGATCTTTACAAGCGCGGCATCGCACCGTACATCATCACTCTCGGCGGCACCAACAAGGATGAGTACTCCGAGGGTGCGGTGGGCCGCGACTACCTGATGAGCCTGGGCGTCCCCGAAAGCGCCATTATCGAGGAAACCGAGAGCCGCAACACCGAGGAACAGGCCCACCGAATCGCCATTATCGCCCGCGCCAACAATCTGCGCCGCCTGGTCGTCGTCAGCGACGGCACCCACCTGTTTCGGATACACGAGATCTGCGCTGCCGATGGACTCAATGTGCTCACTTCACCCCGGACACGCGTCACCATCGGGACCGGCACTGACGAAGCCAAGCGACTTGCGCACGAAATCCTCAGCTACACAGCATGGCGGTTTTCAAGAGAGGCCGTCTCTGCTCTCATGAGTGTGAATGGCCGCCTCAAGCCGCTCCTGCATAAGTAAAGGGTCGCCGGGCGCTCCCACTGCTTTGCAGTCAACTGGCCATCATTTCCCTGGTTTGTAGGGAATCCGTATATCTCGTTCTTTGGCAGGAAAGTCCTTGGAATTCCGCGTCACAAGAATCAGGTCATCGAGTTGCGCCGTCGCCAGGATGATGGAGTCCGGCACCTTGAGCCTGGGGGCCCGATGCCTGCGGATTTCAGACGAACGCTCGGCAACTTCCATGGTGAGAGGCAACACGATGAAGGTAGCAAGGAAATCCCGCCGTACTTGTTCGTCGTCCAGGGCAGCGCCCGCCATTACTTCTATCCAGGTGATGATACTGATAGCGGGCGTGTCGTAGCGTTCAACCTCGGCGCGTGCTGAAGCTAGGCCTGCCAGGTAATCGATCAGGATATTTGTATCGAGGAGAGCTTTCCTTACTCCCATTCTTGGCGAATCCTTTTCTGGTACTCCATTCCGTCAATAGAACGTCCTGCTAAAAGCCCGAAGGCTGCTTCTCGAGCTTTCTTTATTTGTGTCTTGCGGTGCGTGGTCAGGCTTTGCGCGATGGCGCGTCGTATAAACTCGGCGCGTGAAACAGATCGAGCCTTGACGACGGCGTCTATGAGGGCCAGATCGTCATCGGGAATGTCAACGAGAGTACGCATATGGATTCCTTTTCTCCCAGTCCCCATGATATACATGCAGTATATCACTTTTGATTTATCCGCGTCGGTAAAACGTCGCGATTTGGAAACAGGTGCAAGAAAAAGGGCTAGGTGCGGCGAGTGTCGGATTTCATGCCACTATGCTTTCAGAAGACAGATCGTGACCTCGCCAATTCCTCATCTGGAATGGGTTTCCCATGCCAATTACCTTTCGCTCGGAGCAAACTCGGTCAGCACATGAGCTTCCGATCGAAAGATGTGGTAATGATCGAAGCTGATGTCGTTCAGCATGGTCACGTATGGCCCGTAGGCCATGAATGCATCGTCAAGGTTTGAGAGAACCCGCACGGATCGTGCCCGCATGATCGAAATGCTCCTCAGGGGGCAGATGTATGTTCTCCCACCGATTTCGACCGGACCATAATCGATCATGATTTCAGACCCGGCTATCGGGGTGGTGGATTTCAAATCGGCATGAAGTTTAAAGCGCAGGATGGCTCCGGTCTCAGGATCGACGCCAATTTCCTCATGAAATCCGGCATAGCGCAGAAAGGCTTGCTTGCCGTCCCCGTCGGGCAGACAGCAGAGCCACACCTGGTGAAGAGACTTTCCCGATGAAACGCTGTACTGGAATACAGCCACACGACCGTGGGCGCCTTGTTCCCAGTGGCTCCATGTCAACTCTTCGCCTTTTTCGATCGCATCGAATACCCCTTTGAGGACGGGCCCGAAAATGCCGTACGTGATCAGTTCAGGATCGTTGGGCTTTCGCCTGGGAAGATTTGTCTCGGCAATCTCATATCCGTGGCGATATCGCACGATGGTCGTCGAACGATCCGTGACATGCAGCGGCTGATAGTTTTCGCTGGTTCCAGCCTCCAGGTACATCGGCGTCTCCTGGTAACGTACTGTCGTTCGGCTCGCGGAAAGATCCGGCAGCTTGTGAATGGTCGTATCCAGGTACGCGGACGTAAGCGAGAGCAAATGCTGCTGCGTTTTTGCATCCGGCGGCGCATCGGTGAGAATCTCATTGGCCGGCGGGTCCAGATCGGCAGACGAGTCGGCGAGAATGCGAAGTTCGTTTCGGCTCCGTTTGCCGTACTCTTCTCCATCGAGTTGTGAGAGCCTTTGCTCGCTCAGCCGCTCTGTAAGCGCAAGTTCTGAGAGTTGCTTCGCAAGCTCTTCATCCGGTCTTCCTCGCGCCGCGGCCAACAACTGCTCCAGTTGTTCGATCGATACGCGCCTGGGTGGGGGAATCGGATCAAGCGAATAGTAGGGCTGATCGTAGTAGCCCGTATTCGTGCGCGCCGTCAGTTCCGGCCTTTTAACCACGACCTTCAGATCGTGATACTCGTTGGGATGGTCTGCGGCCAACGGATCGAACGAGATCCGATAAAAAGGGCCTGCGTCCCGAATGCAACTCTCGACCTCATCCACCAGGTCGAAGCCTTCGTCCACGACGCGGCCCCCGCTCTCGACCGCAAGCACTTTTCGATAAACGTTCATGAAGCTGGCCTTGCGCGGTTCGCTCACTCCGGCCAGGTAGGCCTTGTAAAGCTGGGCGTGCGCGTCGGTTTCTCCCACGGTGAAGCTATAGAGTGCCAGGTGCGCTTCGCGCAGCAAGGCGGAGAACCACCAGACCGTGTTGAAGGGCGGCGGCGATCCCTGCACCTTCTCTGCGTATCCGCCGCTCCCAACTCCCCACCCGGGGCCAACCCATAGCAGCAGCTTTCTGCCCGGTTTCTTTCGTTCGTCGCAGGCAATCAGCCCCAGCGCCTTCAATGCAGATTCTGAGGGACTATCCTTCACTCCCTGCAGTGGCGCTGAACTTTGCCAACCCGCATTGTGGCGGACCAACGTGAAATTGCTGCGCTCGATCTCTCGAGCGAGCACATTTCCATCCTCAGAAGGGGCAACAGACCACAGACCCGAATCGGCCAGCCAGAATACCGAGAAAGGATGCTCCAGCCGTCCGCCATTCCGCCGCAGATAGCTCGTAACTGCGAGGCGTTCCTCACGTGCCAGATTCTCAGGAAGTGCGATCGTATCGATCAGGATGATGATCCTGACTGCAGGTTCAGTCGATCCTCCCCGGCCATCGAACGCCCGGAATGAAAGAACATTTTGAGGGTGACCGTTCTCAAGCAAACCGAAATCTGCCCCACTGAGACCCGATATTGGTTTTCCGGTCGCGTCGGTGACCAGGACGTCAAGCTTGATGAGTCCTTCCGGCATATCCATCATCACCGAAGTGACCGTCGTTGCTCGATTGTCCGGCGGGGGCTGCATCTCCAGCTGAGCGACTGCGAGGCTCGAAGCGCAGAGAAACAGGGCAAGGCCTGTGAAGGTGTATTTCTTCATTCGGAGTGACTCAGGTCGCGCCAATTTCAGTGAAGGCAGTATACGCTTGGGGCGCCGGACCAATGTCTTCCCGAATATTCGGATCTCGACAGAAGGGGCCGCTCCGAAGTCGCATGAAGAGTTCTGCAAGTTGTGCTGCTAGGAAAACGTCGGTTCGTGAGTAAAACCCGGTTTGTACAATTCAAAGCGATTACGGCCGCTCGTCTTGGCATGGTAGAGTGCTTCGTCGGCGCTCTTCAGCAGGTCTGTGGCATCAATCGCACCGGCGGGGATCGCGCAGACTCCGACGCTCGCAGAAATCCGCACCTCGTAGTCCTCAATTGCAATCGGCTCTGCCAGCAACCCAACAATGATCGAGGCAATCCTCTCGGCCGCTTGCAGGTCGGTCAGTTCGCGAAGCAGCACGACGAACTCGTCCCCGCCCAGCCTGGCAACTGTATCCTCCCTGCGGACTGCCCGCAAAAGTCGATTCGCGGTTTCACGCAACACGTCGTCCCCTGCTGGATGGCCGTAGGTATCGTTGATGTCCTTGAACCCATCCAGGTCCACCATCAGTACCGCCAGCCCGGTTCCTCTTCTCTTGGCGTCTTCCAGCGCAACGTCCAGCCGCTCCTGGAGGCGACGACGGGTGGCCAGTCCTGTCAATGTGTCGTGCATCGCCATGTGACGGAACAGCTGTTCGCTTTCACGCAGTTTGCGCGCCTGATGCTCAACGCGCCTCCTCAGAGTTACCACCCAGCCCAGCGTAGCCAGGGTCGCGATCAGAGCCAGTGCCAGCAACACAATCGCATGCGCCGGCGTCCACCAGGACGGGCGTTCAAGCAGTGTGATGTCGCCGGGCGAGCGCAGCAAAATCCGGAAGGATTTCGTGACCGCTACGCCCCGCTGCACATGATTCTGAGTATCGATCTGCGGCGAACAGATTCCGGTAACGCGTATCCTGCTGCCGATCTTCCAAGAGCTCAATTGGGATCCCGCCAGATTTATGGGCAGAATCACCGGCACAAGTGCACCGCGGGAGGAGAGCAGAAGGGTAGCGTCGGAAGAGGCTACGCTCTGGCCGATCAACAGGCCATCGAGTTGGATCAGCCTGAAGTTGAAACCTCGGCTAAGAACCTCGTCCGAAGTCGTCGCCTGGGGTGCCACCGGCTCGCTCTTTCCTGCAACTCGGAAGACGGCATCCGCGACCAAGGGGGCACTATTGTCGGATTCGACAAATCCCACAACGTCGACAAGGGCGCCCACAGCGACCGGATTCAGCTCACTTGTTTGCGCACAGATTGCTTGCGACGCGTCGCGTATGCAGAGTGACGTACCCGGCCACTGTAGCGTCACGTTACCGCGCAAATGCACACGGTGGTATGGCGTGGCCAGTTGACGCCATCGCAAGAGGCCCTCAATCGGCAAGGAAGGGAGTGCAAAGGGAGCCAAGATGCGGCAGCCGATCCACCACGTCTTGCACCAGATGGAAGCGGTCCAGGTCGTTCTGTACCCTCATGTCGAAGGCCGTCGTGATCGTGCCCTCTTCCTTGTAGCCCCGGACGTGGAGATTGCGGTTGGTCCGGCGGTAGGTCAGCCGGTGGATTAGCCATGGGTATCCATGGAAGCCAAAGATGATGTGCTTATCTTTGGTGAAAAGCGAATCGTAATCCGTTTCGCTCAGTCCGTGCGGGTGCTCGCTTGCGGACTGCAGCTTCATCAGATCAACGACATTGATCACCCGGATTTTCAAATCGGGCAGATGCTGGCGGAGAATGGAAACGGCGGCCAAGATCTCCAGCGTGGGCGTGTCGCCGCAGCAGGCCATCACCACGTCCGGCTCGGCGCCTTGGTCGTTGCTGGCCCATTGCCAGATGCCAATTCCTTCCGTGCAATGCACGACCGCGGCGTCCATGGTCAGCCATTGCGGGAGGGCGTGTTTGCCTGCCACCACCACGTTGACGTAATTCCGGCTGCGCAGGCAGTGATCGAAGACCGACAACAGACAATTGGCGTCGGGCGGAAGGTAAACGCGGACGATGTCGGCCTTCTTGTTGATGACGTGGTCGAGGAAACCGGGATCCTGGTGCGTGAAGCCGTTGTGATCCTGCTGCCAGACGTGGGAGGCGAGCAGGTAGTTCAGCGACGAGATCTTCCGGCGCCAGGGCAGTTCCAGACATACCTTCAGCCACTTGGCGTGCTGGCTGAACATCGAATCGACGATGCGAATGAAAGCCTCGTAGCTGTTGAACAGCCCGTGCCGCCCGGTCAGAAGATATCCTTCGAGCCAACCCTCGCACTGGTTCTCGCTCAGCATCGAATCCAGCACGCGTCCGGCGGGCGCGAGGAATTCATCATTTTTTACTTCTCGGGCGTCCCACTGGCGGTTGGTGACTTCAAAAACCGCACCCAGAAGATTCGAGACTGTCTCATCGGGACCGAAGACTCGGAAATTACGCTGGTCCTGATTCAGTTTGGCAACGTCGCGCAGAAAATTGCCCAGCACGAGCGTATCCTGGCCGTTAACGGCGCCAGGCGAAGGCACATTCACCGCGTGGACGTGGAAGTCCGGCATGCGCAGGTCGCGCAGCAGAATGCCGCCGTTGGCGTGCGGATTGGCGCCCATCCGCCGGTCGCCCTTCGGCGCCAGATCGGCCAATTCCGGCATGAGTCGCCCATTTTCATCGAACAATTCCTCGGCCTTGTAGCTTTTCATCCAGCTTTCCAGCTGCTTGACATGATCGGGATGCTCGGTATCCACCAGGAGCGGCACCTGGTGCGCTCGGAACGTGCCCTCGATTTGCAGGCCGTCGACGACTTTCGGTCCCGTCCAGCCCTTGGGTGACTTCAGGACGATCATGGGCCAGCGCGGCCGAGTGGTGTCGTTCTTGGTCCGTGCGTTGCTTTGGATTTGCCGGATGTCCTCGATGGCTTTTTCCAAGGTGGTGGCCATGAGTTCGATGCATCTTCTCCGGCTCATCGCCTTCGACAAAGTAGGGCGTCCAGCCGCAGCCTCGCAGAAATTGCTCCAATTCCTCATGCTCGATGCGGGCCAGGACGGTTGGATTGCTGATCTTGTAGCCATTGAGGTGCAGGATCGGCAGCACGGCTCCGTCGGTAATCGGGTCGAGAAACTTGTTGGACTGCCATGAGGTTGCCAAGGAGGCCGTTTCCGCTTCGCCGTCGCCGATGATGCAGGCGACGATCAGATCGGGATTGTCGAACGCGGCCCCGAAGGCATGGCTGAGCGAGTACCCCAACTCGCCACCTTCATGAATCGACCCGGGCGTCGTCGGCGCAACGTGACTGGAAATTCCGCCGGGAAACGAGAATTGCTTGAACAGCTCCTTGAGCCCGGCCTCGTCCTGGGTGACGTTCGGGTAGATGTCCGTCCAGGTGCCTTCGAGATACACGTTGCCCACAATCGCCGGGCCGCCGTGACCGGGGCCGGCGATGTAAAACATGTCCAGGTCATACTTCTTGATGACCCGGTTCAGGTGCACGTAGATGAAGTTCTGGCCTGGCGTCGTGCCCCAGTGTCCGACCACCAGCGGCTTCACGTGCGACAGTTTCAGCGGCTCCTTCAGCAGCGGATTGTCGTAGAGATAAATCTGGCCGACCGACAGATAGTTGGCGGCGCGCCAGTAGGCGTTCATCTTGTGGAGCAGTTCCGGAGTGAGTGTGGTGGTTTTCATTGTTAACTCTTTTTTATTCACCGCGCCGGGTTTCTTGTCGGGCGGTTCAGGTGTCAGTGTGTTTGTTTTCATGGTTCAATTCTCCTTTTTCAGTCACGGCCGAGAATGCAGCAAACTGTTTTGGCGATCATGTGGTTTTCGGCCGTGTGGATGACACAACCGCAACTGGGCCGCATTGGAGACCAGGCCGTTATTTACCGCGTTTCGCTTTACTTCGGGGCCCAAGGAAGATTGAAAAGGCTCAAATGAGGGATTATCGTAGGCCATTGCTACTCGCCGTCCTTTTCAGGCCATCACGCTACATTCTAACCCCAACTCTGCCAGCCTGCTAACGAGGAAACTGTTCCATATTGGACAGCACGTGTTAAGAAATCTTGCTACCGCCTCTGGCACTTAATTGACAACCTACTTTTCTCGTGACTCACAAAAGGCCTTCTCTCGTATGTGATTCAATGGGAATGAGCCTTGGCAACCGGTTCATCGAGCCAGTATCCTGGGCGGTCGTAATGTCGATGCAAGCTGGTTTCATAATCCCGAGTGAGTAGAGAGTTCTCTGTGTATTCCGGTGCCTGCCTGATCGCCTCACGGGAAAGATTGGTGAAGAGTTTCGACTCGCTCCAGCTAATCCGCTCAATCCATCGTGGTGACACCAGGACCTTTTTCCGGGCCACCAGTTCTTTGTATCGATGATTAGATATCGAATCGCCCAGATCTCGTCATCGATTATAAAATCGTCGACGTGTCCAATCCCGCCATCCGCAGCATGGATGTGATGGCCGCGCACATCGTGCGTGCTGCGCAAATGCGGATCCAATACTTTTTCAGCGGGGTTAGGCCTTTTGCTATTCAAGCGGTCACGCATGATGTAGGGCGAATCTCCCCACATATACGGCCCGGTCCAGTATGGTTGTAATCTGTCGATGCCGGGACGGAACTGCTGCAACACGAATAATCGACCGACAGTGTTTCTGTCCAAAAGGAACACATCGCATCCCGTTTTCAGGCAAATGCCCCATCGGACGATTGATCTCGGCCGCGCATCGCGCGAAGGACGTCCAGTTCGACATCGGTCGACCTAAAGGGATATGGAATCATGTCGGACGCTCCCAGGCCCAACGCTTCTAGGTAATCCTTCCATTCCCCTATGCGCGTAGTCACAACAATATGTGGTGTTTTCTTCCACGTTCGCAGGGCCTTTAACAGGTCGCGATAAGTACCGTCCGGTCGGAACGATCGTCGCAGAAAACTAACGCAACTTCTTGTCGGAAAGACTTCCTCAGCCTCCGCCAACGTAGCCGATGCGAAGGTGTTGACTTTCAGGCCCTCCAGCATGCGAAGCAACACCCGCCGACTTTCCAAGAACGATGACGTTACGAGAGCGTGGTGATTCCCTTTCATGCGTCCGCCTCCCTGCACTTAACCGGATTCTGCTATTTAGAGAATCTGGAAAAGTTGTCATCCTACGCAATGGCGGCTGGCATTGACTGTTCACTATTGGACAGTGGCATAAATGGATTGGTTCTAAGCTAGGAGAGCCGCCGGAAATGGGAAACCCACGCATCTTTAAACACGATCGTCAGGAGCAAGCCGACTTATGAAACGCACGAAAAAGATGACTTCCCCCCTTGGTGGTTTCTCTTCAGGAGCCAGCCTGGGCGGCAAGGTCTCGCACTATCGGGACAAACAGAACATCTATAAGCAAGGTGCGCCTGCTTACACGCTCTTTTACATTCAAGAAGGAGGGGTGCGGCTCAGCACCCGAACGAAACACCAACCATCAGCAGTTACCGCCATCCTGGGGGTGGGTGATTTCTTTGGCGAGCTTTGCCTCGCAGGCTATCCCCTTCGTGTGTCCACGGCCGTCGCGTTGACCGCCAGCTCCATACGTACCATCCAGAAAAAAAAGATGCTCCAAATGCTTCGCAAAAAGAATAAGGCGTCAAATGCCCTGGTGGCCTATCTGCTGTCCAGCGTCAAGAAGTACAAGGATCACGTGTCGGAACTGCTGACTTCTTCTGCCGAGCAACGGCTGGCGCGCGTGCTTTTGCGGCTAGCGCACTTGGATAAGAGAGGCCCAGCGGTTGTCGAGATTCCCATCCTAAGTCACCAAGTTCTGGCGGAGATGGTCGGGACCACGCGCCCGCGAGTCAATCTGTTCATGAATCGATTCAGGAAGAAGGGATTCATAAACTACGATGGGGGATTGGAAGTGCGCCAGTCGTTGCGGAAAGTTCTCCGGAGCCGCAGA
>CAVXVM010000114.1:0-78641 GCA_963765025.1 uncultured Acidobacteriaceae bacterium
GCCAATCTCCGCGGTGCGCGTGCTAATGCGGTACGACAGAGTTCCATAAAGCCCGGTAGCCACAAGGACAACTGCCAAAAGGCCGAAGAACCCTGCGAGCCTCGCAAAGAGCACCTGGTTTGAGATCGTCGCATCAAATTGCGCCCGCTGCGTCATGGGCTTGATGAGTGGCAGGTTTGGATTGATCTGTTGCAACGTTTTGCGCGCCGACGGCAAAATTGCGAGTGGATCGCCATGGACGCGCATTTCAACATGCATCGCGCCGGTGACAGGAATCTGCGCATACATGTACCAGGCCATGGGGATGGGGGTTTCGTCAATGCTTCGATACTTGTGGTCCTTCACGACGCCGACGACCGTCATTGTGTAGCGCCCATCCTCGGTTCCAATGGTATGGCCGAGCGGGTTCAGGTTTGGGAAGTAGCGTTGGGCAAACTGCTCGTTGATGATTCCGACATGGGGCGAGGTCGCGGTGTCGGAATCGGCAAAGTCGCGGCCTGCCAATATGGGGACACCCAGAGTTCGAAAGAAATCCGGCCCCGCCACGTTGCTGCGGATCCAACGCGAGGAGCCGGTTAAGGGATCGTTCAACAAGCCATCGACCGTCATGCCGCTGTTGTCTGACGATTCTGTTCCAAGGCGTTCCTCCATGATCGTCACGGATTCCACACCGGGGAGGACACGGAGTTTATTCATAAGATTCCGGTAAAAGGCGACGCCATCGGGAATCGAAGTTATGTTTGGTTTTACGCCGAAGACAACCAGCCCATCCACGCGCATTCCCAGGGGAGTGTCTTCAAGATTGCGCAGGGAGCGGATGAGCAGAGTTCCGCCGACCAGCAACACTACGCACAAAGCCATTTGCAGGGCAACAATGATTCTGCCGGTGCGCGATTTTCCGGCGTCGGTATTCGATGTGGCTGCCGAAGTTTTGAGAGCAAGCTGCGCGCCTCCGGCAAGGGCAACGCGCAAGGGCGCCAGGCCGAAGAGAATTGCAGAGAGGACCAGCACGGCCAGCGTAAAAAGCAACACGGTTCTGTCCGGCGCGAGGCTGGATTCGATCTGCGCCCATCGGCCCAGAAGCTGCGTTGCCATTACTGCAAATCCCCATCCGAGCGCACCACCCGCTGAAACCAGAATCACGCCCTCCGTGAGCAGTTGCCGTAACAACTCGCCGCGCCCTGCACCGAGAGCCTGGCGCACGGAGAACTCGCGCTGGCGGTTTGCATTCCGGGCCATCAGCAGCATGACTACGTTCATCAGCGCAATCAACAGCACCAGCCCTACCATCGCCATCAAGATGCGCAGCGGCTTGCCGTACTGGGCGTCGTATCCTGGAAAGCCTTTGGCGACTTCGAAGGAAAGAACCGGGGGCTTATCGGCTGACGTTGGCGAGCCCAGACCGATATAAGCCGCGGTTTGAAAGAGGGGTTGCAACTGAGCAAGCGCCTGCGTCCTGGTCACTCCGGGGGCAATGCGGCCAATCATCCGCAGACACCACCAGGTTGGGTTGGTGACATAATCCTTCCCATCCTCCAAAGGGTTGCCCCACGCATTCAGCTCCGGCCGGTTCTGCAACGGGATCCAGAAATCGGTCGATCCGCCTGCTTCGACTCCTTCGAAGCCTTTCGCCGCCACGCCCACGATGAACATGGGCACCCCATTCACGTACAGAGTGGTTCCCAGGACATCGGGATTTCGATCAAATCGGCGCGTCCAGTAGTTGTAGCTGATAACGGCAATCGGCGCATGGTTCAGTTCGTCCTGCTCGCTGAAGCCTCGGCCACGCGGCAAGCTTACTCCCAGGCCAGAGAAGAAGGCGCCGCTCACCATGTCGCCTTCCGCTTCCTCCGGTTCCGCTCCAATGCGCACTGCGACCTTGCTGCCCGATAGAGGCACGTAGGCCATCAAGGACGAGAAACCACTTGCATGCCGCCGGAGGGCATCGTAGACAGCATAGGAGAACGTTTCGCGGGAATCGATGGTGCCGGTGCCCTTCGGAGGGTGGGAGTCGCGCAGGTAGACGAGCCGATCCGGTTCGCTGACCGGAAGAGATTTGAGCAGCACAGCATTCATGACGCTAAAGACCGCCGTGTTCGCGCCAATCCCAAGCGCCAGCGTGAGGATGGCCGCGGCGGCGAAGCCCGGGCTATGCGCAAGCGAACGCAAGCCGAAGCGTACATCGCGGAGTAGCTTGTCAAGGCCCTCCCAACGGCCTCGCAGCATGAAGCGTTCCCGCGCTACACTCTCGTTGCCGAACGCAATGTGAGCTCTGCGTCGAGCTTCATTCTGACCCAAGCCCTCACGTTGAAGTTCGTCGGCTTCGAGTTCGAGGTGAGCCCTGATCTCTTCGGCGAAATCGTCTGCGTTGCGCTTGCGCTTGAACATGCTTATGCCTCCTCGCCGCGCGGCCCCTTCGCCGCATCCAGAATCAAGCTCATCGCCCGTGTAAGCCGGCGCCACTCGTCGGCCTTTTCTACTAGCTGTTCGCGGCCCCTGGCCGTTAGCGAGTAGAACCGCGCCTTGCGGTTGTTCTCACTCACGCCCCACTTGGCGCGAATCCATTCCTTGTCTTCCAGTCGCTGGAGGGCCACATAGAGCGAGCCATGATCAACGAGGAAAATCTCCTCTGACTGACGTTGAATCAAGCGCGCGACGCCCTGGCCATGGCAGGGGCCGAGGGCGAGGGTCTTCAGGATGAGCAGATCGAGTGTTCCCTGAAGGAGGGCGATGCGATCAAAAGTATTGTCTTGGGTAGCCATTCGACCCAAGTATCCGCCTGTTTGGGTAGAATGTCAACCCAAAGGATTGATAGTCTTCGCCGCGGTGGTGATCTGCTTACTCTCAATCTGGGGTTGCCGGACAAGTGCTCGGCGGTCGGGAGCCGCAAACTTCTCAGAACCAGCGTCCCAAAGTGACGAAAACTTTGCGGTGGCCGGCGTCGCCGATGGAGACGCCAACCGTGATCAGTCCGAGCGGGGTGTTACCCACCAGTCCGGCGGTCCCATCCTGGCGGAGGAAGGCGGGGAGTTCGGGAGACCAGACTTCCCCGGCTTCATACCCAAGCAGTCCGTACAGTCCCTGGCCGAGGCCGGTAGGCAAGGCGGCGATGCGGCGCATGTATCCAGCGCGGGCGAGGTAGAGGTCAGTGCCGCGGTACTCATCGAAGGAAGACGCGGACAGGCGCATCGGCCCGCCCAGCGTGAAGCGGAAGGGTTGAGCGACATTGGCGCGGAAGTAGGAGTCCGCTTCAGAGGTGATGGCGACGATGTTGTTGCTGGCGATGGAGAATGTGCGATTGAACGCGAACTGCGCCACGGGAGCATTGCTGCTGCCTACGGCGTGATAGAAGGCGCCGGCAGACAAGGCAAGGCGGTATCCTCTGGGCGATACGGCTGCTGCGGAGGCCTTGTCCACGTTGAGGTGGAGCAGTCCAGTCTGGCCGGTTCCGGAGAGGTAGGGTCCACCGCCGGAGCCGGTGCGGAGCGCCCAGCGCGTATCCTGCGCGCGCCACTCGGCAGACAGCTGCACAGTGTTTCCGAAGATTCGGCCGATCTCAAGCCCAGCGGTGAGGTCCTGCTCAAAGCGCTCGGCAATGCGCTTCTGGTTTTCCCAGATGTAGATTGGCTCGCGGACCAGACCGACGCGGGGCTCAAGGAAATAACCTTTTGGCGTGAGCAGCCGGTAGTACTCAGCCGAGAGCGCGGTCTTGTAGCCGAGTTCGGCAGTGCCGCGTGCCTCGGAGCCGTAACCCCACAGATTCTGATCGACCACGCGAAGATTCATCTCAGCGCGGGTGATGTTGGACGTGGATGCAGCCAGCTCGGGACTGATGATGAGATAGGGAGGGCCGATGGAATCCGGGGTGAGGCGCACGTCAATACCCGTGTCGTTGGGTGAACTGCCGGGTGTGCCGATCGCGGAAGACCCGGCTGCGTTGGCGGGTGCAAAGGTCTCGAAGGTGGCGCCGTAAACTCCGTTGGACTGGATGCGCTTGAGCGCACTGAGCGTGGCTGCGGTGGTGATGGGCTGGCCCTCTAGGGGCTTCATGGCGTAAATGACGCTGTGGTCGGCGCGCGGCGTGCCGCCATCGACGCGTACCTGGCGCAGAAGGCCGGGCCGAGGCTGGATGCGGGCCTGGCGTGCGGCGAGGTAGGCTTTCCAGTCCGCCTCGTTGAGAGCATAGCGCGCGAGTGCGGCGCGATTCTGCTCAGCGGTCACGTACCCGGCGTGGATGAGCTGGCCCGCCTTGGAATAATCGGTGCCGGAAAAGCCGCCTACAGGGATGGCGACGACCAGATCCGCAAACCGTTCGCTCTCTTCCACATTGCGCTCAGTGCCGGCGGAAAAGGCGCGGTTGAGCACGCCGACAATAGAGGAGATGTCAGGTGTCGAGACGGCCCCGGTGTCGAGATGGATCGCGATGACCACATCGGCGTGCAGGTCATTGCGGAGGACGTCGGTGGGCAGGTTATCGAGGATGCCGCCGTCGACGAGATAGTGGCCGTCGGGGGCTTTGACGGGTGAGAAGACGCCGGGAATGGAGATGGAGGCGCGCACGGCCACAGGCAGCGGGCCGCTGGAAAAAGTGACGGCATGGAGCGTGTTGAGGTCGGTGGCCACGCAGCGGAATGGAATGGGCATGCGGTCGTAATTGAGGGCTTCAGAGTCGTAAGCGGGCAGGTTGGTGAGCAGGAACTCGTCGATGCCGCGATCGCCGATGATGGCGTTATGAAGGCGCGGGCCGTGGAGGAGGCCGACGGTGATGGCCTGGGGAAGCTCGTGCTGGTCCTGGCGGCGGCGGTAGCTCAGATCGGCATAGGGAGCCTGAAGGGTGAAGACGCCGTTGAACGCATTGCTGGAGGCGATGGCGCGGAGCTGGTCGGGGTTGAGGCCCGAGGCATAGAAAGCGCCTACCAGGGCGCCCATGCTTGTTCCGGCGAGACGATCGATGGGGACGCGATTGTCCTCCATCCATTCGAGGACGCCGATGTGGGCCAGGCCGAGAGCGCCCCCGCCTTCAAGCGCGACGCCGATCACGGGGCGTCCGGATGGGGTGATGGACGGAAGCGGGGAGTTGTGTGGGGCGGAGACTAGAGGCTGGCCTGGTGCTGTCGGGGGCGTCGGCGGTGTGACTTGCTGGATCTGCTGCTGAACCTGCTGCTCGATCTGAATGGGGATGGCCTGCGCAGGCGTCTTCTGTTGTTCTGGCTGCTCTGGAGGTTGCTGCGGGAAGACAGCGAGCGGAACGAAGGAGGCAAGAAGAATGACGGCTGTACGGATCCACGACATGGCGAAACCTCTGCGAGAGAATCCCTGATTTGAGAGTAAGGCGTTTCGAGACGAGCGCATGTGATTTTGCCGGCAAGAGATGAGCTGAACTTCGATATAAGCGTTCATGAGGGCGCAAAGCGGGAAGGCCCTCCCGGGACAGAGAGGGCCTTTCTGCATCCGCATGCTGAGACGCGTCGGGGGTTGGGGGTTGAAAGCGCCCTATTTTGCCGGAGTCGGAGTAAAGGTTTCTTGCCTGCGGCCGGGCTCTGGCTTGGGCTTGGGTTTTGGCGCCTTCTTGACTTCTTTTCTGCCTTTATCTTTGCTTCCCATGGTTAGAAGTGTGCCATAAAAACGGCGGTGGGGCAAAGGGATAAGGCCGTGTTGGAAAGGATGCGAACCAAGATAGAAGCGGGGCTGGCAAGCTGGGTCGCGAGGGCGCCAATGAACCGGGGACGCGCGTCTGGTCATCTAACAGGAGGTTTGGAGAATACCGGAGCGAAACCATGGGACGACGTTTTGCGGAGCTTGCCTTTACTCCCCTTGTGAAAGAACAGCAGAGACAACATAACAGCCGGCACTTGTACGAGCGGGTCGAGCAGGCGCCGGATGCCGGAGACCGGTTGGGCGAGGATGAGCAGGAGTTTGTTCGCGAGCGGGACGGGTTCTACTTGGCGTCGGTCTCAGAAACGGGCTGGCCCTATATCCAGTACCGGGGCGGAGAAAAGGGATTTCTGCGGGTTCTGGATGCGCAGACGCTGGGCTTTGCGGATTTGCGGGGGAACCGGCAATACATCAGCGTTGGCAACCTGGAACATGACGACCGGGTGACGCTGTTCCTGATGGATTACGGGAGGCAAAGCCGGTTGAAGATCATGGGGCGGGCGCGGGTGTATGAAGGAGATGCCGAGGCGAGGGAGCTGATTGAACGGCTGCGGGTGCCGGCCGAGAAGACGCCGGCGGAGCGGGCAATTTTGATCCACGTCGAGGCATTCGACTGGAATTGCCAGCAGCACATCACCCCGCGCTACACGCAAGAAGAGATGGCGGAGATGCTGGCCCCGATGCGGAGGCGGATGGAGGCTTTGGAGGCGGAGAACAAGAAGCTTCGGGAGGAGGTGGGGTGAACGGAAGGCTTGGGGCATCCTGAAGGGCAGGTTTGAGGCCGGGCCTGTTTGCAATTTGGATGCCGTTTCGCTATCATTCAAAGATGTGTCCAAGGGAAATCCCTGGACAGTCACAAGCACCACGGTTTCTGAGTCCTGGCCGGACTGGCAGCGTTTTGGATCAACGCCTAGTCTGAGCAACGGACTCCCGCACCAGGCGGGCTGGCAGAGGCGGTGGGAGACGAGGAAAGAATGGCGAGAAAACTCAGCAAGAATATTGTGAAGGCGCGCGCGGCTGTCACCAAGACTGCGTATGCGCTGCCCGAGGCAGTGGGCCTGCTCAAGCAGGTGAAGTATGCCAAGTTCGACGAGACCGTCGACCTGACCATGCGCCTGGGCGTTGACACGCGTCACGCCGACCAGATGGTGCGCGGGACCGTGGTTCTGCCGCACGGCTTGGGCAAGACCAAGACCGTGGCCGTGATTGCGGCGGGCGACCGCCAGAAGGAAGCCATCGACGCCGGCGCCGACTTTGTGGGCGGCGAGGAGATGGTCGAGAAGATCCAGAAGGAAAACTGGACCGCCTTTGACGCGCTGATTGCAACGCCGGACATGATGAAGGTTGTGGGCAGGTTGGGCAAGGTTCTGGGTCCGAAGGGCCTGATGCCGAATCCCAAGACCGGAACCGTGACCATGGATGTGGCCTCGGCGGTGAAAGAGATCAAGGCCGGCAAGGTGGAGTTCAGGGCCGACAAGACCAGCCTGGTGCACGTTCCTGTGGGCAAGCTGAGCTTTGAGCCGCAGAAGCTGATCGACAACGCAACCACGGTGATCACGTCGATTGTGCGCGCGAAGCCTTCAGCAGCCAAGGGCAAGTACATCAAGAGCGTCACGCTGAGCTCGACGATGGGCCCCGGCGTACCGCTGGATTCGTCGGTTGCCGACGCGGCGGGCAAGCACTAAAAAAGCAGTGGTCAGTGATCAGTGGTCAGTGGTCAGTAAATGCTGGCGACAAGACGCAGATGGGCTGGCCGGAGAAGCGGGCTGAATTTTGAGGCGCCAATTGAGGCGCGGAGCAGGAACAGAGAAGGCTAAGCGGCGGGGTCTTGAAAAACTGACCACTGACCACTGATCACTGTTCACTGTCGAAGCGGAGCGAAGACATGGCAATTACCAGAGCAAAGAAGACGGAGAAGGTGAAGTTGCTGGCGAGCGAACTCGAAGGCTCGACGACCGCGATTATCGGCACCTTTTCAAAGCTGACCGTAGCCAAGGATTTTGAGCTGCGCAAGGTGATCCGCGAAGCAGGCGGCAAGTACCGCGTGGTCAAGAACAAGCTGGCCGCGATTTCAGGCTCGGGGACGCAGGTTGAGGCGGCGCTGAAGGGCTTGAAGGGCGTGAACTCGGTTGCGTTTACTTCGGGCGATCCTGTGGCTCTGGCCAAGGTGTTCGCCAAGTGGGCGGGCGAGAACGCGGAGTTCCATTTCAAGCTGGGCATCGTGGACGGCAAGCTGCTGGGCGTCGATGAAGTGAAGGCGCTGGCGACCATGCCGGGCAAGGAAGAGCTGTTCTCGAAGTTGCTGTACCTCATCAATGCTCCGGCGCAGAGGCTGGTGACGGTGATGAACGCAACCGGGCGCGATCTTGCCGTGGTGATCAACCAGGGCGTGGAAAAGGAAAAGTTCGCCGCGGCGTAAAGCCGCGAGCTTTCAGCCATCAGCTCTCGGCTTTCAGCTTGTTTCTTGCTGGAGCAGTGGTCGGCGGCTGGCAAAAGAAGAAGTTGATAGCTGAAAGATAAGAGCTAAAAGCTGACTTTCAAGGGTTTTGGCTGGTAGGCGGATTGGAAGGGCGCGGGTCTGGCGCATCGGAAACTTTCGAATCTGGCTGAAGGCCGGGGAAATATCAAATTCAAACGGTAATGAATGGAGAAGAAAATGGCGGATTTGGCGCAGTTGGAAGAGCAAATTGTAGGCCTGAGCCTGCTGGAAGCAGCGGCCCTGGTGAAGAAGCTGGAAGAGCGCCTTGGCGTTTCAGCAGCAGCGGCGGCCCCGGTAGCGGTTGCGGCTGGTGGCGGCGCGGCGGCTCCTGTGGCTGAGGAGAAGACGGAGTTCCAGGTGATCCTGAAGGACTTCGGCGCGAACAAGATCAACACCATCAAGGCGGTGCGGGAAGTTACCTCGCTCGGCCTGAAGGAAGCCAAGGACCTGGTCGACGGCGCTCCCAAGCCGTTGAAGGAGAACGCGACCAAGGACGAGGCCGAGGCGATCAGGAAGAAGTTCGAAGGCATCGCAACCATCGAAGTCAAGTAACTTTCCAGGACTTGCAACAGCGGCCGAGACGCGCTACGATAGTCGTTGCGCGTCTTTTCGGCTCATTCCGGCATCTCAAAGGAATGGAGCGGAGCTGAGCGGCGCGTTCTGGGTCGCAGCGCGGGTATCGCGCAATGCACGTCTTGAAGCGTATCTTGGGTTGGCACGTGATCGTTCGTGGTCAAAGGCGGAGCCAAGCCTTTCGGCTACGGGCAATCAGCTGTTATTAAGTGCCTTAGGGTCAATAAGTTGCCTGGTGCCAGGCCAGGTGATTATTGACGGGGTTCGAGTGGCTGGCGAGCGAGCGGCAGAAGCGAATTTTGGGATCGGCGAGAACAGGGCAAGTGAGAATCGGATGGGAGCACAAGCCAATAGGCTGAGCTCGTGAGGCATTGCGTCCTTGCGGGCATTTCGTGTCTCACCCCACCAGCAGACGAAGGATTTTGACCAATTATCTGCCCTGAACGCAGTACCTTCCCTTGCGGGTTGATCCCGGTTTTAAGGGGTTCAACCGCTGGAATCGCTTCTTCCGATTGTGCGCAGTCTAGCGCACTTGCCGGAAGCACGGCAATGCCTGCCACGCGAATTTAACCGAACCGTGTATGGGAGCAAACCTGGCGTGTTTTATTCCGGAATGCCTGAGGGGAAGCCCTTGCGCGCGCCGGGTGCATATGGATGGGGGCTGGATTTCCGCAGTCCGCCCGTTTGGTCTTTCGACTTATTTACCGTAATCAGCCGGCGCCTCGAGACTCTGGCGCTGGTCCGGGGCAGCCAGCATGGCGGCCCTGGAGTGACGAGCCTCAGGAGTGAACATGCCCAACGAGAAGCGCGCGATTCGCAGCCGGCTCGATTTTTCGAAGATTCCCACCGCAACCAAGATTCCCAACCTGATTGAAGTGCAGCGCCTGTCCTACGAACGTTTCCTGCAAATGGACAAACTGCCCAACGAACGGGATGATTCTGGCCTGCAGTCGGTGTTTGTGTCGGTATTCCCCATCACCGACTTCCGCGGCATCTCGCAGCTGGACTTCGTGGATTTCTCAATCGGCAACTGGGAATGCAAGTGCGGCCACTTGAAAGGGCTTCACCACCTGCGTACAGCTTGCGTGCATTGCGGCGCGATGGTGATCACCGATCCGTTCCTTCCCGGCGACGTGCTCTGCCAGAAGTGCGGAACCTACAACAAGAACACGCCCGACTTCTGCAACAAGTGCGGCGACCCTGTCAGCCTTCAGTTGAAGTACGACCAGCAGGAGTGCGAAGAGCGTGGCATGACGTTCTCTGCGCCGTTGAAGGTCACAGTGCGCTTGACGATCTACGACAAGGATCCGGAGACGGGCAACAAGTCGATCAAGGACATCAAGGAGCAGGAGGTATTTTTCGGCGACATTCCGCTGATGACGCCGAATGGGACCTTTATTGTGAACGGGACAGAGAGGGTTATTGTTTCGCAGTTGCACCGGTCGCCTGGCGTCTTCTTTGAGACGGCCAACAACCGCACCTACTTCCTGGGCAAGATCATTCCATATCGCGGATCGTGGGTGGAGTTCGAATACGACCAGAAAAATACTCTCTATGTCCGCATCGATCGCAAGCGCAAGTTCCTCGGCACCATCTTCCTGCGCGCTCTCGGGCTGCGTTCGGACGAAGAAATCCTGAAGACGTTCTACACTGTCGACCGCATTCACATTGCCGACGGCAAGCTGCAGTGGGCGGTTCAGCAGGACGCCAAGATCGGCACCCACCTGGTGGGCGCCAAGCCCGCGCACGCCGTGCTGCACAACGGCGAAGAGATTGCGCACTCGGGCCGCAAGATCACGGCGCACACGCTGAAGGCCATCCGCGCGGCTGCGATCGAGAAGATTGATGTGGAAGCGGCGGAGTTGGACGGCGCACTGACAGCGTCCGACGTGGTGGATCTGAACACCGGTGAAGTAGTGGTTGAGGCCAATGTGGAGTTGACGGCCGATCGCCTGCACAAGGTGCTGTCGAGCGGCGCGGCCAGCTTTGAGGTCTTCTTCCCGGATCGAGACGACGTGGGCAACATCATCACCAACACGTTGAAGCGCGACTCGGTGCACAAGCCTGAAGAGGCGCTGATCGAAATCTACCGCAAGCTGCGGCCGGGCGATCCGCCGACGCTGGACACGGCGACGGCGCTGTTTGAAGGCATGTTCTTTGACGCGCGCAAGTACGATTTCTCTCGCGTGGGCAGGCTCAAGTTCAACATCAAGCTCTATGAGAGCCAGGATGCGAGCGGGCTGGACCACCGTACGCTGACGCCCGAGGATTTCTACGCAACCATCCGCTACCTGCTCAAGCTGCGCAAGAACATCGGCATGGTGGACGACATCGATCACCTGGGCAACCGCCGCGTAAGAGCCGTCGGCGAATTGATGGAGAACCAGTTCCGCATCGGACTGGTGCGCATGGAGCGCGCCATCAAGGAAAAGATGAGCGTGTATCAGGAGCTGTCGACGGCCATGCCGCACGACCTGATCAACGCCAAGCCGGTGATGGCGGCCATCCGCGAGTTCTTCGGATCGAGCCAGCTGTCGCAGTTCATGGACCAGACCAATCCGCTGTCGGAGATCACGCACAAGCGTCGTCTCTCAGCACTTGGACCGGGCGGCTTATCGCGTGAGCGCGCGGGATTTGAAGTCCGCGACGTGCACCCGACGCACTACGGCCGCATCTGCCCGATTGAGACGCCGGAAGGTCCGAACATCGGACTGATCAGCTCGCTCAGCTGCTTTGCGCGCATCAATGAATATGGATTTATCGAGTCGCCTTACCGCAAGGTGAAGGACTCGCGCATTCTCGACTTCGTTGAGATCGTCAACGCCGGCGAAAGCGGCCTGCGCGTGGGCGATCACATTGAGAAGGAAGAAGCCGCGCGCCTGAACGCCAACCTTAAGAAGGCGGGCAAGAGGGGCATCGACCATATTCCGTTCAGCTTTTACCTGTCGGCTTGGGAAGAGGACAAGCACACCATCGCGCAGGCCAACATCGAGTTCAACGACAAGGGCGAGATCACCGAGGACCTGGTGAATGCGCGCCGTCAAGGGAACTTTGTGCTGGTGAATCGCACTGAAGTGGACTACATCGACGTGAGCCCCAAGCAGCTGGTTTCAGTGGCCGCGTCGCTGGTGCCGTTCCTCGAGCACGACGACGCCAACCGCGCGCTGATGGGCGCCAACATGCAGAGGCAGTCTGTGCCGCTGCTCGTCGCGGAAGCGCCGCTGGTGGGCACGGGCATGGAAGGCGTGACGGCGCGCGACTCCGGCGCCGTGATCCTGGCCAAGCGCAACGGCATTGTGGACTCGGTGGACTCGGAGCGCATTATCGTGCGCGTCGAGGGCGAGCACCATCCGACGCAGCTGTCGCGCGAGGTTGGATCGGACATCTACCAGCTCATCAAGTTCAAGCGTTCGAACCAGAACACCTGCATCAACCAGAAGCCGGTTGTCCGCGAAGGCGACCGCGTAATCAAGGGGCAAGTCATCGCTGACGGACCTTGCACGGAGCAAGGCGAGTTGGCGCTGGGACGTAACGTGCTGGTGGCCTTCATGCCGTGGCGCGGCTACAACTTCGAAGACGCGATCCTGATCTCGGAAAAGCTTGTGCGCGAGGACTACTACACCAGCGTGCACATTGAGGAGTTCGAGATCGAGGCGCGCGACACGAAGCTGGGGCCGGAAGAAATTACACGCGACATTCCCAACGTGAGCGAGCACGCGCTGCGCGACCTGGACGAGAGCGGCGTAATCCGCATCGGCGCCCAGATGAAGCACGGCGACATTCTGGTGGGCAAGGTGACGCCTAAGGGCGAAACCCAGCTTACTCCGGAAGAAAAGCTGCTGCGCGCCATCTTCGGTGAGAAGGCCGGCGACGTGCGCGACGCATCGCTCACCTGCCCTCCGGGTATCGAGGGTACGGTGGTGGACGTCCGCATCTTCAGCCGCAAGGGCCAGGAGAAGGACGAGCGCGCCAAGCTGATTGAAGGCGAGTACGTGGCCAAGCTCGAAAAGAACCTGGGCGACGAAATCCGCATTTTGACCGACGAGCGCCTGAAGCGACTGGAAGCAATCCTGGGCGGCAAGGAAGTGCTGGCCGATCTGCACGACGAGCGGACCAACAAGCGCCTGCTGACCAAGGGCGCGCTTCTTGACCGCGACACGATCGAGCGCATCTCGACCAAGAACCTCAAGCGCATCCGCTATAACGACAAGGATCCGCGCGTGAACGAGCAGATCGACGAGATCGAGGAGATGACGTCGCGGCAAATCGAAGTGCTGCGCAAGATCACCAACGAAAAGGTGGCCAAGCTGCAGAAGGGCGACGAGCTGCCTCCGGGCGTGATCAAGCTGGTGAAGGTGTATGTCGCCATGAAGCGCAAGCTCAGTGTCGGCGACAAGATGGCAGGCCGTCACGGCAACAAGGGTGTGATCGCCCGTATTCTTCCCGAGGAAGACATGCCGTATCTGCCCGATGGAACTCCGGTGGAGATTGTCTTGAATCCGCTGGGCGTGCCTTCCCGTATGAACGTGGGCCAGATTCTGGAGACGCACCTGGGCTGGGCCGCACATGCGCTGGGCAAGAAGATTGCAGACCTGATCAAGCTGAACACGACCGCCGAGTACACGCGTGAACTCTTGAAGAAGGAGTTTGCGGGAACGGCAACGTTGCGCCAACTGCTGGAGCTCGACGACGAAATGTTGTTGCGCGTCGGCGCGGGCATGGAGCGCGGCATCTGGTTCGGAACCGCAGTGTTCGACGGCGCGCAGGAGAGCGAGATCAAGGCGCTGCTGGCTTCGGCCGGTCTGCCTTCTTCCGGCAAGACTGCGTTGTTCGACGGCATGACGGGCGATCAGTTCGAGCAGCCGGTCACGGTGGGCTACATCTACATGCTCAAGCTGTCGCACCTGGTGGACGACAAGATTCACGCGCGCTCGATTGGACCGTACTCGCTGATTACGCAACAGCCGCTGGGCGGCAAGGCGCAGTTCGGCGGACAGCGTTTCGGCGAGATGGAAGTGTGGGCGCTTGAAGCTTACGGCGCGGCTTACATCCTGCAGGAGCTGCTGACGGCGAAGTCGGACGATGTTTACGGCCGCACCAAGATTTACGAAGCGATCGTGAAGGGCGAAGCGGCGATTGAGCCGGGCGTGCCCGAGTCGTTCAACGTGTTGATCCGCGAGCTGCAGTCGCTCTGCCTTGATGTGGAACTGATCAAGCGCGCGGACCTGATCAAGAAGCTGCCGGCGCCGGAAGTAGCCGCGGTTGCTGACTAAGTATAGCCTCTAGCTGCTAGCTTCTAGCCTCTAGCTTGTCGAGGGTAGAACTAGCAGCCGAGGTGAACCAAAGGTTTGCTCTAGTTGAAAGCGCAAAACTACTTCGAGCAGGAAACGAGCTGGAAGCTAGGAGCTAGAAGCTAGAAGCTGTCGTTAGGGTTCTTCTTTGAAAGCGGCAAATACCGCTTCCCGGGAAGGAAGAACCCGAAAAAGAATCCCGGGAGTTACCGCGGCGGCGCCAAAAAGGCCTGCCAAGGAGGGTCGCCTTGTTCCGTTCGAACCCGTTTGAGCTATCTGGTCCCATCACCGACTTTGACGCTATCCGCATCATGCTGGCTTCGCCTGAGAAGATCCGCAGCTGGTCGCATGGTGAAGTCACCAAGCCCGAGACGATCAACTACCGCACCTTCAAGCCGGAGCGGGACGGCCTGTTCTGCGCCCGCATCTTTGGGCCGGTAACGGACTGGGAGTGCTTGTGCGGCAAGTACAAACGCATGAAGCACCGCGGCGTGATCTGCGACAAGTGCGGCGTCGAGGTGACGGTAAGCAAGGTGCGCCGCGAGCGCATGGGCCACATCGAACTGGCGTCGCCCTGTTCGCACGTGTGGTTCTTCAAGGGCCTGCCTTCGCGCATCGGGCACTTGCTCGACATCTCTCTCCGCGACCTGGAGAGCATTCTCTACTTTGAGTCTTACGTTGTGGTCGATCCGGGCGATGCGCCGGTGAAAGAACGCGAGATCATCAAGGATGAAACCAAGTTCCGCGAACTCGATCAGCAGTTCCGCCCGTCCGGCTTCAAGGCCATGATGGGCGCAGAAGCCATCAAGGAATTGCTCAAGCGCGTGCAGATTGACGAGCTGGGCATCGAGCTGCGTGAGCGGATGAAGACTGAGACCTCGGCGCAGAAGAAGCTGAAGTATGCGAAGAGACTCAAGGTTGTCGAGGCCTTCCGCAAGAGCTCGAACAAGCCGCAGTGGATGATCCTGGACGTGCTGCCGGTCATTCCTCCAGAGCTGCGCCCCCTGGTGCCGCTGGATGGCGGGCGTTTCGCGACATCCGATCTCAACGACCTCTATCGCCGCGTTATCAACCGCAACAACCGGTTGAAGAAGCTGATGGACCTGCACGCGCCTGAAGTGATTGTGCGCAACGAAAAGCGCATGCTGCAGGAAGCGGTGGACGCGCTGTTTGATAACGGCCGCCGTGGCCGCGTGCTGCGCGGCGCCAACAACCGCCCGCTCAAGTCCCTCTCTGACACTCTGAAGGGCAAGCAGGGCCGTTTCCGTCAGAACCTCCTCGGCAAGCGCGTGGACTACTCGGGCCGTTCGGTCATCGTCGTGGGCCCGGAACTCAAGCTGCACCAGTGCGGCCTGCCCAAGAAGATGGCGCTCGAGCTGTTCAAGCCCTTCATCTATCACCGCCTGGAGCAGACCGGCCAGTGCACCACCATCAAGCAGGCCAAGGAAATGGTGGAGATGCAGGAGCCGGTGGTGTGGGACATCCTTGAAGAAGTGATCAAGGACCACCCGGTGCTGCTGAACCGCGCCCCAACGCTTCACCGCCTGGGCATTCAGGCCTTTGAACCGGTGCTGGTGGAAGGCAAGGCAATCAAGATTCACCCGCTTGTTTGCACGGCGTTCAACGCCGACTTTGACGGCGACCAGATGGCGGTGCACATTCCGCTGTCGCCCGAAGCGCAGATTGAAGCCAGCGTGCTGATGCTCGCTTCTCACAATATTCTGTCGCCGGCCTCAGGCCATCCGATCACCGTGCCCACGCAGGACATGGTGCTTGGCCTCTACTACCTGACCAAGGCCAAGAAGGGCGGCAAGGGCGAAGGACGCGTCTTTGCCAACACGGAAGAGATCCTGATGGCGCTCGAAGCCGGAGAAGTGGAGACACTGTCGCCGATTCGCCTGCGCTACACGGGCCAGGTGCTGGATATGACCACGGCCTACGACGACCAGGACCTCACGCACACCGAGCCAGTCGACTTCGACAAGCAGTACATCTCCACTACCGTGGGCCGCGTGATTCTGAACGATTCGCTTCCGCCGGGCATGCCTTATGTGAATGGCCTGCTGAAGAAGAAGGGCATCGGCCAGCTGGTGAACTATTGCAACCAGAACCTCGGGCTTGAAGTGACGGTGGGCATGCTGGACCGGATCAAGTCACTGGGCTTCACGTACGCCACCAAATCCGGCCTTTCCGTCGGCTTGGACGACATGGTGATTCCAGACAGCAAGTACACCACCGTCGACGCGGCCGACAAGAAGGTGATCGAAGTCCAGAAGCAGTATATGGACGGCGCCATCACCAACGGCGAGCGCTCGAACAAGGTGATCCAGATGTGGTCGGCGGTTACGGATCAAGTGGCCGACGAGATGTTCGGGAACATGAAGCGCGCCGACGACGAGGGCGCCATGAACCCGATTTACATCATGGCCGACTCCGGCGCCCGCGGTTCGAAGCAGCAGATTCGCCAGCTTTCCGGCATGCGCGGTTTGATGGCCAAGCCTTCGGGCGAAGTCATCGAGACGCCCATCACGGCAAACTTCCGCGAAGGGCTGACCGTGCTCGAGTACTTTATTTCGACGCACGGCGCGCGCAAGGGCCTGGCCGATACGGCACTGAAGACCGCCGACTCGGGCTACCTGACGCGCCGCCTGGTGGACGTGGCGCAAGATGTCATCGTGACCGAGTACGACTGCGGCACGGTGGAAGGCATCTACGTGGGCTCGATCGTTGAGTCCGGCGAGATCATCGAAGAGTTGCGCGATCGTATTATCGGCCGCGTGTCCCTCGAGCGCATCAAGGACTACGACGGTAACATCGTGGTGGATGTGAACCAGGGCATCGACGAAGACATTGCCTCGGCCATCCAGGGCGCTGGCGTTGAGCGGGTCAAGATCCGCTCGGTGCTCACCTGCGAGTCGCGGCGCGGCGTTTGCGCGCTGTGCTACGGGCGTAACCTCGGCTCCGGCCGCATGGTTGAACTCGGCGAGACCTGCGGCGTGATCGCAGCCCAGTCCATCGGCGAGCCTGGAACGCAGCTCACCATGCGTACCTTCCACGTGGGTGGCACGGCCAGCCGCGTACAGGACAAGTCGCGCCTGGATGCGAAGAACAACGGCTTTGTTCGCTTTATCAACCTCAACTACGTTGAAAGCAAAGACGGCACACTGGTGGCAATGAACCGCTCCGGTTCGGTTGCGATTCAGGACGAGCGTGGCCGCGAAAAGGAGCGCTATCAGGTCGTTTACGGCGCGCGCCTTCGCGTGAAAGATGGCGAGCACGTAAAGCTGGGCCAGCTGCTGGCCGAGTGGGATCCGTACACGTACGCGATTCTTACTGAAATCGGCGGCACGGTCACGTTCAAGGATCTGCAGGAAGGCATCACGCTCAACGAAGAAGTCGATGAAGTGACCGGCCTCTCGCGTTGGGTGGTTGCCGACTCGCCCGACGAAAAACGTCAACCGGCCTTCATGGTGAAGAACGCCAAGGCGCACAAGCGGTATCTGCTGCCCCGCGGCGCTCACCTCATGATCCAGGACGGCGACGAAGTGGGTCCGGGCGACGTGCTGGCGAAGATTCCCAAGGAGTCGACGCGCACCAAGGACATCACCGGCGGTCTGCCACGCGTGGTTGAACTGTTCGAAGCGCGCAAGCCGCGCGAAACGGCCATCATCAGCGAGATCGATGGTGTGGTCCGGTTTGGCGAAGTGAGCAAGGGCCAGCGCAAGATTTATGTGACGGCTGACAACGGCGACGAGAAGGAATACTCAGTGCCGCGCGGCATTCACGTGAATGTCCAGGAAGGCGAGCGTCTGCGCGCAGGCGATCCGCTCATGGATGGTCCGCTGAACCCGCATGACATCCTAGCCGTGCTGGGCGAGAAGGAACTGCAGTCCTACCTGGTGAACGAAATCCAGGAAGTCTACCGGTTGCAGGGCGTGGCTATCAGCGACAAGCACATCGAAGTGATTGTGCGGCAGATGCTGCGCTGGGTGCGGATTGACGAAGTGGGCGACACCAGCTTCCTGCTCGAGCAGCAGGTTGACCGCTTCCGCTTCCGCGAGGAGAACGAGAAGGTGCTCAACGCGGGAGGCCGTCCGGCCATCGGGCGTCCGCTGCTGCTGGGCATCACCAAGGCGTCGCTCTCGACCGATAGCTTTATCTCGGCCGCCAGCTTCCAGGAGACGACCCGCGTGTTGACCGAAGCCAGCATCAACGGCGCGATCGACAACCTGCGCGGACTCAAGGAGAACGTGATCGTGGGACGCTTGATCCCCGCGGGCACGGGCCTGGAGTACTACCGCAACGTGCAGCTCTCGCCGGAGCTGGAAGAAGCGGCAGCGCGCGTGCAGCAGGAAGTGACGGCGGAGATCGAAGCCGCCGAGCGCGAGCTGGAACTGATGCGCCAGGAGGGCGAAGCAGAAGAGATGGCAGCCGAATAGGGCTAGCGCCTTCGACTGCTCTCAGGACAAGCTGTCCAGGCGGCGATCTCAAGGTTGCCGATTAACAAACTCAACAGGCCCGGCGCAAGCCGGGCCTGTTTCATCTCTTGGCAAGCGATATGAGCTCGGGATTCAGTTCGGTCGGCTGAGCGCCCCCGCGCGCCGTTCTGCGCTTCTTTACGATGTACATGGCGGCATCGGCACTTCGCAAGAGAGTGTCTCTCGAACTGGCGTCTTCGGGGTAGAGGGCGGCGCCGATGCTTGCGGAACCCTCAATCGCATAACCCTGGGCGACAAAAGGTTCGTCGAAGCATCGTTGCAGCCGGAGCATGATCTCTTCAACTCCAAAGCGGTTGCGCACCGCCGGAACCAGCACCGCGAACTCGTCTCCGCCCAGCCGGGCCAGGATATCGCCGGGCCGTAGCTGGCTCTTCATGCGTGCCGCAGCTTCCTTGAGGAACAGGTCTCCTACATGGTGTCCGTATTCGTCGTTAACCTGCTTGAAATCGTCGAGGTCGATATAGATGAGGCCGAAGATGCCGGCCGCCTGGCGAGCTTCATCGATGAGCGCGTCCAGATGCTTTTCCATCGAGAAGCGATTCTCAATGTCGGTGAGCAGGTCGAACCCGGAACGGTGCAGCAAGTCTGAATAGAGTCGCCGTGTTTCGATTGCCAGCGCGGCCAAACCGGCTCCCATTGCCAGCGCCTCCAACGTTTCCGCGCAAGGCTTGGTCAGCGAATCGCAGGCCGCAAAGATCGTACCGAGCGAGGGGCCTGAGCGGGCGTGAATCTCGGTCTGGCTGACGCGCAGCCTGGTCAGGTCGGCTGGCGCATTGCCGAGCCGGGCGCCATCCCGAATTTCGCACCAGCAGGGGGCTCCCAGAAGCTTGAAGGCGACCACTTCTGTGATCATCTCGATGATTTCTGCCAGCGGACGGGAGCCGCTGATTTCCTCGAGAATGCGTCCGCGCCGCCGCTCCAGATATGCAACCGCGGCTGTTTGCCGGCGAACCCGGCGCTCGATAATCCATTGGCGGGCGACAACGGCGAAAACCAACACGATCAGCAAGCCGACAAGGAGAAGGAGGTTGCGAACGTTCAGTAGCGAGGGCCGCGCGAGCACAACTATATCCTCCGGGGTGCGCATCAGAATATCGAAGGGTACCTCGCCGTTGAATGGATTTGCGTCGGTGAGCATGCAGATGCCCGTCACGCGAATATGCGTGCCAGCCGGAACCTCGCGCATCGGGTTAAGCGGGATCGGGCTTGCTGTGCCGGGATGGCGCATGATGGCCGACAGCAGGTGACCGTCGGAATTGAGTACATACTCATCCTGTGTGGCCTGCCGAACCTCGGTAACCACCTGGCCTTCCACTGAAACCAGGTCGAAGACGTGGCTTTGCCCATCGTTGCCGCCCAGGGTAAGTTGACGCCATGTGAAGAGCGAGGCACTTACCGGCGCCCGCGCCGGCGTCTCGTGTACCTCGCCGTGGGCAAGGGTTAGGAAGCCGTTTTCAACGGTTGGAAAGCCAATCGCGTCGGCCACGTTGCCAACGTGCAGAGGGCCCCAGCTGTCGATGTCGATCCAGATGCTTTGGGCGCCGTCTTGCAAAGCCAAGGCCACGCCGGGCTGATAGTAGGTGATGGTTCCATGCACGCGCTCGCGTTCACTCTCATTGCGGACTCGATATCCGGTCAAAACTCGGTTCATCGGAGTGACCGCGATGGACCAACGGTCGACGCCGGCGCGTTTCAGAATCTTCACCTGGTCCAGCGACTGGAGATGAAACAGGATCCCTGTCTGCTGCATTTTGTTATCGAAAACGCCCGCTTGGACGGCGGTCAGCTCCACCTCCGCATCGAGAAGGTCCGGGAGCCGGCCTGGATTGTCGCTGTTGATGGTGGCGGCGGCCTGTTCTCCATCCACAAGGAGGCTCAGTTGAGTGGTCGGGGTTGGCGATTGCGAGCCTGGCACCAGACTGGCGGACTCGATGACGGCGCGTACTTTAACGAGTTTGCAATCGGTCTCGGCGCGAATCATCTGCTCGAAGCTCGGTCGGACGGGTACGGGCAACACACCGTGATCCAGCAGCGTGATATCGGCGAGGTCTACGAAGGGCCGGAAGCTCTCATGCATGGTTCCGTGCACCCTTATCCGATCTCCGGGGACAAGACTGTGCATGACGGCCGGACGCACAAAAATGGCCGAGCCCTCGTCCTGGACAAACAGGTTTTTTTCAAAGGAGCGATAGTAGGTGACCGTGGCATCAAAGGAAACCGGCTGGTGCTGGCTCGCCTGCTTATTGGTGAGCGCAACGACCGCGTGCAGGGTAGTGAGTGCCGGCGGGACAGGCGGCGTCGAGCCACTAGCGGCAAGGCCCGCAGAAGTGCAGGCGAATATGATCGCGAGTGCGGGAGGCAGCGTCTTCACTTGATTCAACCCAGCGGTCTGCGCAACACGCAGGCCGGTCCTGTGCTGATTCATCGGCAGAGAGCTGGGATTTGTTTAAGGGAAGATGAAAAGAAGCGTGGCCGGCTCCTGCTTGGGGGTCTGGACGGATGCAGGGTGCCACTCGCACAGTTGATAAGTCAGGTTAGAGACTCAAGACCGCTTAACGCCGGGCAACTCGCTGCTGAGAGTGTTTTGTTGCGTACATGGCTGTGTCCGCAATGGTCACGAGGGCGTCGCCGCTGACTGCGTCCTCAGGATAGACGGATATGCCCACGCTGGCTGAACCGTGCAGAATACAGCCCTGCACCACAAAGGGCTCCTCGAAACTGGCCTCGAGCCGCTCGGCAACTTCTTCCACATCGGAGCGATGGCGGGCCGCGGGCACCAGTACGCCGAACTCGTCGCCGCCAAGGCGGGCGAGCATGTCGCCGGGGCGGAGTTGGCGCTTCATGCGGCTGGTCACCTGCTGCAGATAGAGATCGCCAACCTGGTGGCCGTGCACATCGTTGACGCTCTTGAAGTCGTCAAGGTCAATGTAGATGACTCCGAAGATGCCGGCGGAATTCCGCGCCTCGCTGATGAGCCATTCAAGGTGCTTTTCAAACGAGAAGCGATTCTGGACGTCGGTGAGCAAGTCAAACTCGGAGCGATGGACCAGGTCTGCGTGCATCCGGCGGGTTTCAATGGCGAGGGTGGCGAGTTCCGCCGCGCTTGCCAACGCCTTGTCCTCTTCGGCATGAGGCTTTGTACGAGCGTCAAAGGCGGCGTAAATGGTACCCAGGGCCGGACCGCTGTGGGAGCCGATGCTACGCTCGATGATGCGCAGGCTCGCGCAATCCGGCTGAGTGTGGCAGTTGCCGAGTTTGGCTCCATCTGCAATCTGGCACCAACAGGCCGCGCCTTTCAGACTGACTGAGGCCAGCTCGGTAATGCTTTCAAGGATTCCCGCGAGCGGACGCGCGTTATTGATGTCTTCAAGGATGCGCGCGCGCCGATTTCCGATGTAACCGAGAGCGGCAACGTGGGCGCGCATTTTGCGGTCGCCGTGCCAGGCCCTGGCGCCTACCAGCAACATTCCCATGAGGAGGATGATGACGAGACTGCCGAGATTACGAACCGTCATCCACGAAGGCTCGCTGACTGTAGTCAAATCGCTCGGCGTGCGCATGAGAATGTTGAAGGGGACGTCGTGGCCAAATGGACTGGCGTTATCCATGGCGCAGATGCCAGTGACGCGCACCACGCTGCCAAGGGGAACCGAATTCAAGAGTGCAGCGCCGCCAGGCCCGCTTTCGTGGGGGAAGATGGCTGAAAACGAGCGGCCGTCTGCGACAAGGACATACTCGTCCTGTGTGTTTTCGCTTGCCTTCATCGCGACCTTGCCCTCGATGGAGACAAGGTCAAAGTCGTGCTGGCCGGACGCGAGCTGCTGGTAGGTAACTATCTGGGCTTTGATGGGCTCCTGAAGTCCTGTATCCTGAATCGCGCTTCCATAGAGCATGAGAGTACCGTTGCTGACGGCAGGGAAGCCGGTGGCATCGGCGCGGTCACCAAGTTTGATGGGGATGTAGCTGTCGGTTTTGATCCAGATGCTCTTATCCCCGCTCTGCAAAACCAACGCCGAGCCCGGCTCATAGAAAGTGACGGTACCGTTGACCCTGACCCTCCTGGTGAGATTCACGATGTGATAAACGCTGAGGACCTGGTCCATGGGCGTGACGGGAAGCGCCAATGGACTGACGCTGGCAGGCTTGAGGATTTTGATATCCGCGAGACCGTCAACATGGAGAACAATCCCGATGAGCTGGCGCTTGCCGTCGAGCTTTGCGCCCGCGACCCCGGTGATCTGTACTTCGGCATCCAATAGCTGATCCAGCGCATGTGGATCGTCGCTATCCACCAGCGCATCCACATATCCGCCGTTCAGGAGCACTCTGAGGGTAGTGCCGTGCGGGTGGTCTAACGAAGACGGATCAAGGTTGGCAGACTGCACAACTCCCCGCGTCGTTACGAGCACCGAATCAAACCGGTCCTCGATCAATCCATCGAAAGTGGCCGGAACAGGCTTGGGAAGCGCACCGTGACCGAGCAACGTGATGTCGCTGCTGATCACATCGGGGCCGTAGCTCGCCCGCGTGATTCCTTTCACCAGAACGCGGTCGCCGGGAACGAGCTTCAAGTTCGTAGTGGCTTTGACGTAAGTGCCGGCCTTGCCATCCTGGACAAAGAGATTCTTCTGGTATCCGCGGAAAAACGTGACCGTGGCTTCAAATGCTACGGGAAGTCCCTGGCTGGCCTGGGCCATGGAGAGGGCATTGACGGCGCGTACCGAAGTAAGCGGAGCGGGGGTGTTCGCCCTGGCAACGGGAAAATTTCCCAGGGCGATTGCGACCAATAGAAATACTTTCTTCATCCGAAACGGTCCGGTGGGGCAGGTGCTTTCTTGCCCGTCTACTGAAAATCGAGTTCGTTATGATCCGGAACATCAGAAACGCAGGCGAAGTCGGGCGTGTAGAGTCCCTCGCACGGGGCAAATTCGTCGTGTTCTTGCATGGCCCAATCTTACTCTTCAGGAATTTTGTTTAAATAACACTTTTGGGCCGTAACTCACTCCCGAAGAGTGAGTTCGGTCACAGCGAAAGCGTTTACGTGATGAAAAGAACGCCGAGCAAGGTGCAAAAAACGGTACCAAATTCGTGATCCTGGACATGGGAACTGGGAGACGTAAAAGGGTTCTACACTGGAAGAGTTCCGGCTGCACAAATTCGACCGGCGATTGAAGAGGGAAATGGCTAAGAAACTGCGCGTAGGGATTCTCTTTGGCGGGCGCAGCGGCGAGCATGAGGTCTCGCTGTTGTCGGCCGCGTCAGTGCTGAAGTCCATCGATCGGGAAAAGTTCGAGGTGGTGCCCATCGGGATCACCAAGGAAGGCCGCTGGCTTGCCGCCGCGGACGCACACGACCTGCTCGAGGGCAACGGCGGTCCGATTGCCGCCCGGTTACGCGCGGGAGACCCGGAGACCACCCCAGGGGCAAAACTGCTGAATGAGGGCATTCCAACGCTGATGGCGCCCATGCCCGGGCCGCAGGGTCCTGAAGGCAAGGTCCTTGACGTGGTGTTTCCCGTTCTGCACGGCACCTTTGGCGAGGATGGGACCATCCAGGGACTGCTCGAGCTGGCAGGCATTGCCTATGTCGGCTCAGGGGTGCTGGGCTCCTCGGCAGGCATGGACAAGGACGTGATGAAGCGGCTGTTTACCCAGGCCGGGCTGCCCCAGGTGAAATACGTCACGCTGCTGAGGGCGGATTGGGAAAAGTCACCGCGCAAGGCCGTGGCGCAGGTGGAGAAGGAGCTGAGGTATCCGGTGTTTGTAAAGCCGGCGAACCTGGGCTCGTCCGTAGGCATCAGCAAGGCTCACGATCGCAGCGAGCTGGGGCCGGCGCTGGCGCTTGCTGCCCGTTACGACCGCAAGCTGGTGGTGGAGCAGGGGGTTGGCGGAAAGAAGGCGAGGGCGCGGGAGCTTGAGGTTGCGGTGCTCGGCAACGACCTGCCCGAAGCCAGCGTCGTGGGCGAGATTATTCCCGGTAAGGAGTTTTACGACTACGAGGCGAAGTATCTGTCGGAGGGATCAGTGCCGGTTATCCCCGCAAAGCTGACCAGAGCAGAGACGAAGCAGATTCGGGAAATGGCCGTAGCGGCTTTTCGCGCCTGCGATTTGTCGGGACTCGCGCGTGTGGACTTCCTGATGGAGCCGGATGGCAAGCGGCGGATCTACTTGAATGAAGTGAACACCATGCCCGGCTTCACACGCATCAGCATGTATCCCAAGCTCTGGGAGGCCACAGGCGTAAGTTACACGAGCCTGATTACAAGGCTGATTGAACTGGGCCTGGAACGGTTTGAAGAAAAGAGCCGGAACGTGTACAGCAGGGACTGAAAGGCAGTTGTCAGTGATCAGTTGTCAGTTCTCGACAATGGAAACGGCGGATTGAAATCCCTTGCATTGGAACAGTGAGCACGCATATGGTGTCTAACTCAATTGAGCTCATTGATCCGCGGGAAACCTGGTCTGCACTGCCCGCGCCATAGGAAACTGACAACTGATCACTGAAGACTGACAACTCGTAAATTGCCGTATCCTAACCCAAGAGGAAGACCTTCCATGACACTGCTGGATGCTCCAAAGTTTGACGAAGTGAAGGAACGCCGCAATCGGACGCTCCTTTTTGGCGCGGTGGGGTTGTTCTTCGTTCTGTGGACCGGCTGGTGGCTGGTGGCGGGCAGGCCGGTTGACTGGCCGTGGAACTGGAACGCGCATCTGTTTGGCCGGATGGCCGTGAACAACTTCCTTGATGCGGTGGAGCAGAACGATCTGCCCAAGGCGTACGGCATCTGGCAGCACGACAAGGACTGGCAGCAACACTCGGCGCAATTCGCCGCGTATCCTTTTGCGCGCTTCCAGCAGGACTGGAGCCGGACCAGCCCCGACAACGAATACGGCGTGATCCAAACCCACAAGATTGCGGCAGCGCGCGTGTATGGCAATGTGCTGTTGGTAGCGGTGCTCATCAACGGGCGCAAAAGCGGTGCGCTGAACCTGACCTACGATCCCAAGACACGCACGCTGGACTACTCGCCGCCGGGCGAGGAATTGTACCTCGGTCCGTAAAATCGAATGTCGACGCGGCTGGGGGCTCAGGCCTGCGGGCCGGCCAATTCCGCCAGCGTCTTCTCCAGGCTCGCGGCATCTTCCACATTCAGCGCCTTCAGCGCGGGATCGATCTGCTTGAGCAGTCCGCAGAGCACTTTCCCAGGGCCGACTTCGACAACGAGGTCTGCGCCAGCCTGCTTGAGTGCGTTCATGCAGTCCACCCAGCGGACGGCGCCGGTCACCTGGCGGATAAGCGCATCGCGTGCAGCGTCGGCCGTGGTCACAATGGCGCCTGTCACGTTGGCCGCTACCGGGATGCGCGGATCGGAAAGAGTCAGCCCGGCGAGGACACGGGCCACTTCCTCCTGCGCGGGCTGCATCAACGCGCAATGGAAGGGTGCGCTGACGGGGAGCATCACGGCGCGGCGGGCGCCTTTGGCCTTGGCTAGCGCCGAGGCCTTTTCAACCGCAGCCAAAGCGCCGGAGATGACAGTCTGGCCCGGCGAGTTGAGGTTGGCGGCCTGCACGGTAAGGCCGGTTTCAGCAGCGGCTTCCTGGCAGGCTTCGGCCACCAGTGCAGGGTCGAGCGAGAGGATGGCGGCCATAGCGCCCTGTCCAGCCGGGACAGCGAGCTGCATGGCGCGGCCGCGGGCCTTCACCGAACGCACCGCATCGGTAAAACTGAATGTACCAGCGGCGACGTGGGCCGACCATTCACCGAGCGAGTGACCGGCGGCAAGGGCCGGCTGAATGCCGTGCTCCGCCAGCACGCGCGCAGCAGCCACGCTTACGGTCATAATCGCCGGCTGGGTGTTCTCCGTGAGCCGCAGGTCGTCTTCCGGGCCTTCAAAACAGAGCTTTGAGAGCGGGAAACCGAGGGCTTCGTCGGCCTCGGCAAAGGTTTGGGCCGCAACGGGAAAACGCTCGGCCAATTCGCGGCCCATGCCAACAGCCTGCGAACCCTGACCCGGAAAGAGGAAAGCTATTTTGGTGGACATTTCATCTTGATTTTATCGCGCGGGACACCGGCGTTGAATTCGCAGCGGTGCACGTTGAGTGCGGGCCCTGGATTTGTTTTGGCGCGACGCAGGGTTAAGATTTATGCGGGGTATGGTATCTTTTGTGCTACCATTGACATGCGATCGAAGTTCGTCAATATCTTGATCGGTTTGGGCGGAGTCCATTCGATCGATGGTTTGGAAAGCTGAATGACGATGCCCAGGCGCGGATCACGGTTTCGCTCGATCGGCTGGAACGCGGCAACTTTTCTGCGGCAAAAGGGGTTGGTGCTGGCGTCTTTGAATTGAGGCTGGATTTCGGGCCGGGCTAGCGGGTTTATTTTGGCAAGGACGCAGAGCGGCTAGTCATTTTGCTTGGTGGCGGCACAAAGAAACGTCAGCAGGAAGACATTGAAACAGCCCATGTTTTATGGCAGGAGTACAAGGCCCGCAAGAAGGAGGGATGATGCCTTTGACGAAGAGTTTTAACGAGACGGTGAAGGCCAGGATTCAGGAAAGCGCCGGGTTTCGCAGGGCGCTGCTAAGGGAAGCTGTCGGCTGCATGATCTCTGGAGATCTTGAGACCGGGAAGTCCATCCTTCGCAAATACGTTAACGGGACGATTGGCTTTATTCAGCTTGGCGCCGATCTTGGGCGCTCGCCCAAAGTGCTGATGCGCATGCTTGGCCCAAAAGGCAATCCCCAGGCCAGAAGCCTGTTTGAAATTGTGGCGCACCTGCAAAAGATCGAAGGCACGGTGCTTGAGGTGGTCGACAGCGCTGCGGCTTAGACAGCCGCTGTTCCAGCTTCATCCCATCAACAAATTCAGTTCCAGCGCTTCTTGTCGTCGGGATCGTCGTCGATCTTGCGGCCATTGCCGTCAAAGCGCACGGTTCGGCCCTGCTTGTTCATGTAGACCTCAAACTTGCGGGCGGCGCGGCGGCGCTTGTACCGGTAGTAGCTGTTGCGCAGGCCGTACCAGCGCTCGCTCAGCAGGAACGAAATGCCGTGCCGTGGCGCCATCTGCGCGTAGAGCCAGCCGGCAAGCGCACCGCCCAGTTGGGCAAAGGCGTACAACCGCTGCTGGCTGAACAGCATGGCAATGGCAATGAGGCCGTAAATGATGGCCATGTAACGGGCCTTGATGCCGATGGTGAAGAAGAGAAGAAATTCCGTGTCGCCGTAGAGCGTGCCGATTGCGACCAGCAAGCCGAAGATGCCGCCGAAGCAGCCAAACATCACCACAGGGGCAACGGCATAAGCCAGCGGGCCGCTCAGGGCGTAGATGGCAAGCGCTGCGGCGGCGGTTCCCAGCACTGAGACGGCGTAGAGGCCGTTGACCCAGGCGGAGCTGTGCATCTGCTCCAGAAATCCGGCCAGAAACCAGAGAGAAAGCAGCTCAAAGAGCGTGCCCAGGAGGCCCGCGTGGACGAAGCTGTACGTAAGCGGCTGCCAGAGATAGCCATGCAAAAAGCCGGCGGGATCAAAGGCCAGCAGGCCGAAGACGCGAAGCGCCGTTTCGGCCGAGAGCAATTGCGCGAGCAGAAATGCAAAGAAAGTGGCCAGGTTGACGAAGACCAGGGTGCGCGTGGCGCCTCTGAAATCCGGGAACGAAAACGGGCTGGAGCCGATTCTTGCCATCGCTGTTCTCAGGGTAAACGGTCCGGCAGTCCGGTGTCATGGTCGTCGTCGGTCAGATCGAGACATTGCCCATGAGTTAAACCAAATCCAGGGTCTATCGTCGAATCAGATCGAGGCGCTTCAATTCAATGCGCGCTTGCCTGGCGTCAGGGATGAGAGGCGGGGATGGGAGGCGCGGGACGGACAACGACGGACCCCCTTGACCTGAGGCAGGGTTCTCCCTAAAACTAGCGATGTTGCACTGTGATAAGCCGTGACCTGAAACGCGCATGCCCGAAAAGAGAGAGGAGGCCGCCATGCCCAGCTGCCCGGAATGCGAAAATGATCTAGACGTCGAATTGGACGAAGTGGAAGAAGGCGACGTGGTCGCCTGCGACGAGTGCGGAACCGAGTACGAAGTGGTAGGAGTTGAACCGCTCGAATTGGCCCGCGTGGACGAAGACCTCGATGAGGAAGACGAACCATACGCAGAGGAAGAGGAGGAAGAGTGAGGATTAACCGCACGATTCTGCTGTCAGCGGCTGTAGTGGCCGCTATGGCGACAGGAATGGTAACGGGAGGGCTCATGTCGCCGCCCGTTGCGATGGCGCAAAACCTGGGCGAACGCGTGGTTTCGGGCGCTGTGTTGACCGAGGACTCCACGCCAGTGATCGGCGCCACGGTTTTCCTCAAAAACCAGAAAACCAAGGCCATTCGCAGTTACACCTCGACTGAGATGGGGCACTACTACTTTGCCCAGGTGAACATGGCTGAAGACTACGACCTGTGGGCAGAGAAGGGCGGCAAGAAAAGCGCGGTCAAAACGGTGAGCGCCTGGGACTCGCGCAAGGCGTTTGTCAGCGATCTGAAACTGAAGTAGACCAGCCGAAGAGTGGATTTGAAACGGGCGTCCGCCGTAGCGGACGCCCGTTTCTGTTTTCTCTGGAGCGCAACTGGCCGGCGGGCCGGTCATTGCCGGCTTCAGCCTTCAAGCTTCCGGGTGACCAGCTCATTCAGCAGCGCAGGATTGGCCTGGCCTTTGGATGCTTTCATCACCTGGCCAACAAAAAACCCCGCCATGGTTTTCTTCCCCGCGCGATACTGCTCCACCTGCTTTGGATTCGCGGCGATGACTTCGTCAATCATCTTTTCAAGGGCTGACGCGTCAGTAATCTGCTCCGGCTTTTCACGTTCGTAGACGACGGCAAAGTCCTCGCCTTTCTCGAAGCACACGTCGAGCAGCTGCTTGAGCTGCTTGGAACTGATCTTGCCTTCGTCCAGCAGATCGGCTGCCTCGACGATGCCCGTCATCGAAACCGGCGACTGCTCCTGCTCAAGGCCGAGCGCCTTCAGCCGTCCGCCCACCTCGCTGAGCAGCAGATTTGCCACCCGGCGCGGATTCCTTGCTCCCCTGGCGGCAGCCTCGAAGCGATCGGCAAATTCGCGGGAGCCGGTGAGCGTATGCGCGTCCTGCATGCTGAGTTCGTACTCGGCAATCATGCGCGCGCGGCGGGCCTCGGGCAGCTCAGGCAGTTTCTTTCTCGTCTCGGCCAGGAATTCGTCGGAGACTATCAGCGGCGGCAGGTCCGGTTCTGGGAAATAGCGGTAGTCGTGCGCCTGCTCCTTTGATCGCATGGAGTAGGTACGGCCCTCGTTGGCATCCCAGAGGCGCGTTTCCTGGCTGATGCGACCACCGGACTCGATAACCTCGATCTGGCGCTTGATCTCGTATTCAAGAGCGAGGCGGACGAAGCGGAAGCTGTTTACGTTCTTGACTTCGACCTTGGCGCCAAATTTTTCCTGGCCACGCGGACGGACACTCACATTCGCATCGCAGCGCAGCGAACCTTCTTCCATGTTGCAGTCGGAGACGCCTGTGTAGAGCAGGATCTCCTTCATGCGGGTGAGATATTCGAAGGCTTCGTCGGGCGTGCGAATGTCGGGCTCGCTCACAATCTCAGCCAGCGGCGTACCGCAACGGTTCAGGTCGAGATAGGTTCGCGTGGCGGAGTCGGGGAATCCGTCGTGCAGGCTCTTGCCCGCGTCTTCTTCCATGTGCAGGCGCGTGATGCCGATTCTCTTGGCGCCGCCGGCGGCAGGCACTTCGATCCAGCCGTGTTCCGCGATGGGCTTGTCGAACTGTGAAATCTGGTAGCCCTTGGGCAGATCGGGGTAGAAATAGTTTTTGCGCGCGAAGATAGAGCGGTTGCGCACCGTGCAGTTCAGGGCTAGAGAGGCCAGCGTGGCAAATTCAACGGCCTTGGCGTTCAGCACCGGCAACGATCCGGGCAGGCCCAGGCAGACCGGGCAGATGTTGGTGTTGGGCGCGGAGCCGAACCGGTTGGCGCAGCCGCAAAAGATCTTGGTGGCGGTGAGCAGTTGCACGTGGACTTCGAGTCCAATCACGGGCTCGTACTTGGTCAGGATTTCCGGGGGCAAACCAACAACGGCGGGCATGATTGAATTTTATCGCGGGGAGGGGCGCAGGGACCGAGAGGACAGACGGGCGTCCGTCCCCTCAGTCGCGATCGGTTCCTACTCGAATCGATACAGCGCAACTTTTTCGATTTGCTCCTGGTGAGGATCGAAGCGCCAGAAGCCGCCCTGATCGTTTTCGTCGCCATTGAGGCGGCGGCCAGCGACCCATTTGCCATCGACGAACTTCCCTTCGTCGACAGCGGCGATCCCCACGCGAGGGGAGTTATCGGCACGCGGCGTAAAGCTGACGCGGAAGCCCTTGCCAGCGCCGAGAAACGCGTCTTTGCCGTCACCCATGATGAGGCCAAAGCCGCTCTCCGTGGTTCCGCCAAAGATGCTGTCGAGGCTCACGTGCAGCGTGTAGCCGTTCATGGTGAAGTCGACCGTGCGGTGGTCGCGGTCGAGTACGAAGCCATGCACGTCACCGCTGCTCTGGTGCTCAAGCAGCATGGGCGCAAGGCTGCCGAGCAGGTTGTAACTTTCGGCCAATGGGTCTTTGTCGTTGGCTTCCGACTCAATGGCGAAGGGCGAAAAGCCCATGCCCGCTTCTTCTCCCAATGCGTAGAACACGTTAGCCGCTCCCGTTGCGCCGCCGCGCGTTTCGGGCATGTAGAGCGGGTTGCCTTCGCGGTGATAGCGGCGCGACCACATCGCAAAGCGCGCGTCGTAGAGGTCAGGCGAGTAGAAGTCGAGCGAAGAGCCAGCAGCCCGCCACACGTCCACCACCTCGGGCTCTGGGCAGCCACTCGGGAATTCGCCCGGCGGCGTGTCGTCGCCTTCGAGCCAGGTGTTCACGTACATGGGAATGTCGTACTCGGCCTTGCCTGCCTTGGTCACGGCCTGAATGTAGCGCGCGTAGTTCCACGCCATGAAGATCTCGTCGGCGCGTTCCGTATCGCCGAAGACTTCGGTCCAGGTGCCGGCGGTCTTGCCGCCGTTTGCGTCCCATATGTCTTTGAGGACCGGATAGAGCGTGGCACGGTGGGCCTGCAGGTATTCCATCAACGGCGCGGGAACCTGCCCGGCAAATGCCTGGTTTGCAGCGCCGGAGTGATCGCGCGAGTCGCCTAGGACGCCGACTTCGTTTTCAACCTGCATCATCAGCACGGTGTGATCGCTGCTGTCGACCGCCTTGATGTGCTTCATCAGCGCCGCGAAGGCAGTTGCGTCCGCCTGCTGCGTAGCCGCTCCCAGCGGGCTCAGAATTTCAACCGGGTTGCCGCGCTCGATGACGCGGGGAAACCGCTTCGTATCCTGCTTGACCCAGGCCGGCACGTAGCTTGACATGCCGTTCTTCCACGAAGCCAGCCAGAGGAAGACGATCTTCTCGTTGTTGCGACGGGCCTGGTCGAGAAGGCCGTCCACGAGCGTGAAGTCGAAGCTGCCTTCCTTGGGCTCAACGAGCTCCCAACTGAGCGGCGTGACCACGGAGTTGAGACCCGTGGCTTTAAGGTTCGCCCAGTGTTGATTCATGTAATCGAGATTCGACGAGGTTGAGTTGTGCAACTCACCGGAGAGCATGAGGAAGGGCTTGCCGTCGACGATCAGCTGCGTGGCGGCGCCGCGCTTTTCAAGGTGAGGAGCGGCGTTCGATTGAGCGGAGAGTGCGGCGGTTTGAAGACCAAGACAGAGCAGAAGAATTGGCAACGAGCGAAGTTGGTTTCTCATAACGACAGGGAGTTTAGCACAGGAGAACCGTGTGGGTGGTGTGCGCCGGCCGTTCCTTTTTGGGCCTGGGTTTCAATTGCGTCCAATCGCGGCAGCATCTTTGGAACTTCCAATTGGCGCAAGGCGAGCACCGGCCGTAGTGTTGATGCATGGCCGTCCTCTCTGTCGATCTCGCGTACCGCCGCTGGTCCGACCTTGGAGTTGTCGTGCTCGATCGCACTCCCAAGGAGCCTGTGCCTGCCGATCAAGGCGCGGGCGCGCCGCCGATTCATTGCGAGATTCTTCCGTCAGTTGCAGCGGGGCAGAACGAAGGGCCCATCGATGCTGAGATTCTAGCCGGGCGGTTGAATCATCTTTGCGCGGTGCGCGGCATCCGCGTGATGATGCTGGACGGACCGCAGGCGTGGAAGTCAAAGACCAACGGTTTTGCCCACGCGCGCGTGAGCGAGCGCGAGCTAAACACGGCAGCCAAAACCGGATTGCCGGGAATGGTGAAGCCGGCCACCTACCGGCTCTTTGCCGAGTTCTGCCTGGATGTGTACGATGCGCTGTGCCGGCGCGGCTGGCAAAGGCTGGATACGATCGGCCGCAACGCCGCACGACGGGTTCCCCAAGGTCGGATTCTTATAGAGAGCTATCCTTACGCGGCGTGGAAGTCGCTGGGCCTTCGGCCGCTGCCCTCAAAACGTCGCGCCCGGGTGAGCGATCTGGCCCAGGCGTACGGCGCGCTGCGCGCCGTGGTTCCGTTCACCACGGATCGGCCGCCCAATCACGACCAGCTTCAAGCCATCGTAGGCGGGCTGCCGGGCCTCGATATCGAGGAGCGCAATTCGTCGGCTGTCCGTATAGTGGGCAATCCTCCGCGACGAGAAGACGGTCACTGGCGCGAAGGCTTCATCGTGCTGCCGCTGCCACCGCGTCGGCCGTTCGGCTTGCGCTGGCTCAACTGACGAACAACTCGACCGGGTAAGCTGCCAGGCGTCGCTCCATCAGCCGACCAGTGCGGCGCCTGCGCGCGCGGCTGTGCTGGGCTTCTTCACCGCCAGCAGCTCCATGGCCTTTTGCGCAATGTGTTCCGCGCTCACCTCAAGTTCCTTCACCAGCTCCCAGGGCGCGCCCGAGTCCCCAAAGCGATCCTTGACGCCGATGGCGCCAGTGATGACGGGGACACCATAGAGTGCACCGCTCTCTGTGATCAGCGCACTCACGCGCCAGGCCAGGGCGCCGATCTGGTGTTCTTCGGCGGTGATCACAATGCCGGTTTCGCGGGCTGCGCGCACGACCGCATCCGCATCGATGGGCTTGAGCGTGTGCATGTTGATGACGCGCGTCTCATATCCAAAGTCGCGCTTGAGGATGCGGGCCGCACGCATGGCCTCAGGCACCATGGGCCCAATGGCGACGATGGCAAAATCTTCGTGCTCATCGACATACTCGCTGGCCAGCCGCGTCTCAAACGCTTCAGCAAAGTCCGCGGCCTCTGCGCGCAGGCGAATCACGTTTGCCCGGCCGAAGACGAAAGGCGTGGCCTCACTGGTGACGATGGGTGTGGCTTCGCGAGCGAAGCGAATGTACTTGGGGCCCTTGTGCCTGAGCAGCAGGTATTCGGTGGCCTTGCGTGTTTCAATCGCGTCGCAGGGGACCACCACCGTCATGTTGGGCATGCCCTGCATGGCGAACAGGTCTTCGAGGGCCTGATGCGTAGCACCGTCAGCACCTACTGAGACGCCTGCATGGGCGCCGGCGATCAGCACATTGAAGTTGCCGTAGCAGATGGAGACGCGAATCTGATCGAGATTGCGCGCTGCGGAGAATGTTGCGTAGGAGCCGAGCACCGGCAGCTTGCCTTCCTTTGCCAGGCCGGCAGCCGCGGCCGTGGCCGATTGTTCCGCAATGCCCATGCTCACCCAGCGATCGGCGCGCTCCGGCTTGCCTGCATAAAAGTCGGCAATGGTGATTGAACCGGAGATGTCGAGTCCAAGGCAGACCACGCGTTCGTCGCCGCCATTGTCGGCGAGCGCCTTGCCAAAGCCCTTGCGCGTGGGCTCCATTTTCACCTGCATGGTGTCGCCCGCGTTCCACCAGTAGTCGCGGGAGAATTTTGGCATCTTGGCCGCGAGTCTGCGGTCGATTTCCGACTGGTAGGTCTTTGCCTTGTCGAGCAAAGCGGCAACCGGAAGAGTTTCCGCAAGGCCGAGCTCAGCAAGCGCAGCGGTGAGCTCTTCACGGTTGGGCGCCTTACCGTGCCAGCCGGGCTGATTCTCCATGAAGCTGACGCCCTTGCCCTTGATGGTGTCGGCAAGAATGACGGTTGGCTTGCCGACGGCGGCTTTGGCCTTCTGGAAAACGTCGACCAGCTCGCTCATGTTGTGACCGCTGGTGCGCAGGACGTTCCAGCCGAAGCTGGCGTACTTTTCGGCGAGAGGCTCAACCTGCATCACATTCTCGACCAGGCCGTCGATTTGCAGGCGGTTGCAGTCAATGACGGCGATGATGCTGTCGAGACGGAAGTGGCCGGCCTCCATCGCCGCCTCCCACACCTGTCCTTCCTGCTGTTCGCCATCGCCCATCAGGCAGAAGATCTTGTGCCGCTTACCGGCCGTGCGCGCTGCAAGCGCCATGCCCACCGCAACGCTCAACCCCTGCCCAAGCGAGCCGGAGGAGACTTCAACACCCGGTAATCTGAGCCAGTGGGGATGTCCCTGGAACGGCGAACCGAGCTTGCGCAGCGTGACTACATCGTCGAGCGGACAAAACCCTGCCATTCCCAGCGCAACGTAAAGAGCGGGCGCCTTGTGTCCGGCGGACCAGACGATGCGGTCGCGGTCGGGCCACGATGGGTTCCTTGGATCGTGATCGGCGACGTTGAGATAGAGCGCGGCGGCAATGTCCATGATGGAAAGCGAGCTGCCGGAGTGCCCGGAGCCTGCCGCGCAGAGCGCAACCAGGCAGTTGCCGCGCATCAGGTTGGCGGCGTCGCGCAACGCGTCTAAAGAATAATTACGAATCACTGTGCCGGTGCTGGAATCCTTGATGGCCATGGTAGCCTCCTTGCGCGATCGTCTATACCTGCGCGGGTTCTATGTATATGTTGCGGCGGTGCGCCCCGGGTCTTTCTGGTCGAGACCGGTGCACCCCGCCTCGTGCGTCAACGAAACTGGTTAGAGATTCTCCCTGGTCCAGTGTTCGATGCGGTGCAGGGCCTCAGCAAGATTGGCGAGCGAATTGGCCACGCTGAAGCGCACATAGCCTTCGCCGAACTTGCCGAAGGCCGTGCCTGAAAGCGCGGCGACGCCCGTCTGCTCCAGCAGTGCATCGGCCAGCGCCTTTGATTGCCAGCCGGTCGCGGTGATGTTTGGAAAAACGTAGAACGCGCCTTTGGGCATGCGGCAACTGAATCCCTTGATCCTGTTGAGGCCACCAACAAAGATCTCCGACCGGTGCCTGAACTCCGCGCACATTCGGCCCACGGCGCTTTGGTCGCCGCGCAACGCCTCAATGCCGGCCATCTGCGTAAAGCTGGCCGTGCAGGAGTTGGAGTTGGTCATCAGCCGCGTCATCTGCGCAGCCAGATCGGGGCGCATCACGCCGTAGCCGATGCGCCAACCCGTCATCGCGTAGGTTTTTGAGAAGCCGTCGAGCAGAATGGTGCGCTCCTGCATGCCGGGAATCTGCATGATCGAGAACGGTTCGCCTTCAAACTGCAGGCGGCTGTAAATTTCGTCGGAGAGCACCATGATGTTGCGGTCTCCGATGATGCGGGCAACCTGCTCAATGTCTTCCCGCGGCAATATCCCGCCAGTGGGGTTCTGCGGCGAGTTGAGGATGATGAGTTTGGTTCTGTTCGTGATCAGCGCTGCCAGTTCGTTGACGTCGAGGGCGAAATCCCGTTCCTCGTGCAACTGGATGGGCACCGCCGTGCCGCCCACATAATTGATCATCGACTCGTAGATGGGGAAACCCGGATTCGGATAAATCACCTCATCTCCTTCGTCGATCAGCGCCATCATCGTGAAGAACATGATGGGCTTGCCGCCCGGCACCACGACCACTTCATCTGGAAAAACATCCACTCCGCGTGTGCGGCTCACATACTTCGCGATCTCGTGGCGCAGCTCAGGCAGACCTGCTGATGGCCCATAGTGGGTCCACCCCTTGTGCAGCGCGTCTACGGCTGCTTCCACAATGTTTTCAGGGGTGTCAAAGTCCGGCTCGCCAATCTCAAGATGGATGATGCTCCTGCCCTGCCGCTCCAGCGCCTTTGCCTTGCTCAGGACTTCAAAGGCCGTTTCGGTGCCGAGCCGCGCCATCCGGCGGGCCAAAAGCAAATCGTGTTGAACTGTTTGTGCATTCATCGCTCACGCTCCTCAAGCACTGCCAAAAGCGGTGAGTCTGAGCTGCCGCGAACGGCTCATCGGCTCTTGGCCGCACGAATTATACATAGATTGCGATAGAGCGCAATGTGATGGCGGGACGCTGTGGTGAGAGTTTTCGCCGGCGAGGGACCGGGCAGCTGAAGGCCGGGCTACTCCTGCTCCCAGACCCGCACCATCAGATCGCCGTCGGCGTGTCGAAAGCCCACAAGGAGCGTGTTTTCTGTCCTTTGCAAACCGCAGAATCCAGCCGGTTCCACGGCCGAGGCGGGAATCGACATGGCGGTCGGCCTGGGGAGGGACGATTTGATGGCCCCGGCAACCATGTTGACGATTTCGCCGATGGCGTCGAGCATGTCGGCTTGGGCCACCGTCTCAACGGGCTGCATAAGCATCGCGGCGGTGGCGCTGTAGGCGAGCTTCTCATCGAGCCTGACCTCAATGCGGCCCTTCCACATGCCGGAGAGCTCAACGCTGGCCAGCATGTGCCCGTTCCCCACGCAAAACAGATCGTTGAAGGGCACCGGGTCCAGCGTCATCGACAGCATCTGCTCCCAGAAGTGCGAGTTCGCGCTGATCAACGCCTGTGCATCGAGCTCGGCCAGCATGGTTTGCCTTTCAAGAGAGAAGTCCAGCCGGTTTTCCGTCTGCTCCTCCGTTCATCGGGCAAATCCCGCAATCCGTTAACCCGCAACCATTGAGTTGACGAGCCGGGGAGTGTGGCATGCGATTGTCGTGGGTGATTCAAGGGGGCCGTGCTACGGGGTCCGTCTCGAAGACGCTGAGGCGGTTTTTGCAGGTGATTTAAATCACACCAGCGCGTGCGCTCTGATACATCTTGGCCCGTTTTTCGGTGACAACCTTTCCGTTACGAGGTGAATGCCATGACGGATTCCGGCGCCAACCGGTGGACTCGTCCAGCCGTCATTCTGGTCGCGACGGATTTGAGCGATCTGGATCGGCTAATGCCTTTTGCCCTGGAGCAGGCGGCTCAAACTGGAGCCCGGCTGCTCCTCGTGCACGCCATCGCCTCTTCGACCTCGCTGTCGGTGGACGCAGTGGGGATGCCCTACTACGATCCATCGGCCGCACTGGAGTTTGCCGAGAAATCGTTGAAGCCCTGGTGCGAAGCGGCGCGACGCCGCAACATCGTCTGCGACGGGCTGGTGCGCGAAGGGCGCGCTGTCCAGCAGATTGCCACCGCGGCCCGGCAGTTCAATGCGGACCGCATCCTTCTCGGAACTCGGAGCCGGAGCAGGCTTGGTAAATTGCTGCTTGGTTCCGTTGCAGAACAAGTGCTGCGCTCGGTCAACCTCCCGGTCATCACCGTGGGTCCCGAGGCTCATCTCGCGGTGCGCAGTGGCTACGAAGAACAACTCGTGCTGCATGCCACCACTCTCAGAGAGACCTCTCGCCCGAGCGCAGCACTTGCCTGCCAGGCGGCTGCTGGCCTGAACGCAAAGCTGGTGTTGCTGCATGTGCTGCCGCCGATCGACGAAATGAAGCGCGACGGCCTGCCGACAGGCCTGGATTCGGCCGCCCTGCAGGAACTGCGCGCGTTGGCCGCCGAAACCGCGGCCGGCAGCGGCCTCGGCAGTCAACTGGAGGTTGAGCCGATGGTCGTTCACGGCAATCCCTTCATCGAGATCCTGGCGGAGGCCTCGGCGCGGCGCGCATGCCTGATTGTTCTGGGCGCTTCGCATCGCTCGGCCTTTGAGAATCTGACCCGGGACCGCACAGTCTATCGGGTGCTTGCGCATGCGCGGTGCCCGGTGCTCACGTTGCGCGAGCCGTTTGAGACTGCGTCGGAAGCCACGCAGGAGAAGGTGGCAGCGGTTCACGGCTAGGATTTCTAGACGTGCCGGATGGATCCTGTGCTGTTTTTCTGGAAGGGGTTGAAGCGGGATACGGCGAAATGCGGCTAGGCGGTGAGGCGCTCTAGCTGGTCTGGCTTGACGATGGTCAGGCTGGTGCCCTTGATCGTGATCCACTGGTCGCGGCGGAACTGGTTCAGGAGGCGGGTAACGGTTTCGCGCGAGGTGCCTGCCATGTTGGCGATCTCTTCGTGCGTAAGCGCCATCGTGAAGCGAATCTCGGGCTTGCCGTTAGCTGTCGAGCGCCCCCAGTCCAATAGAAGGCGAGCCAGGCGGCCGGCAGCAGAACCGGAAAGCGCAAGGCGCTTGGCATCGTGAAACACGGTAAGGTATTCACCGGAGAGCGATTGCGCGGCATGCATGCTGGCAATGCCGTGGCGGCCCAGAAACTCAACAAACTCCTGCTTGCGAACCGTCTTCACCTGGCAGGGTTCAATGGCCTCCGCCGTCACTTCATGAGGGACATTGGCGAGCACGGCGCTCAGACCCATCACATCGCCGGGACCGGCGATCTTCAGGATCATGGTCTTGCCGTCCCGCGATGTGGAGGAAACCTTTACCTGTCCAAAACAGATGACAAAAACGTTGCGGGCTGCGTCGCCTTCAGAGAAGAGCTTGGCTCCGCGCGCATGGCTCATCATGATGCCAATGTTGTCGTAATCCTCAAGCGCCTCGGGCGTGAGATTGCAGAACATCCGCAGATGGCGGTGCTCACAATTTAGACAATCTTCCGGGGGGTGATGAGGGTGGATCGAAGCCATGGTTATTCCGCAGTGCCTGATTGGAGTATAGCGCAGATTCCCGCTGGCTCCGGCGGGGATTTCGCTCCCGGTCGCCGGCCGGGAGCGAGGTCCTCAGACGCGGACCCAGTCTTCTAGGCCGACTCAGCTTCGCTTGAGCGGCGCCGGACGTGGATTGTCCGGTTCAGGCAACAGGAGATGTAGGCCCTGGAAACCTCGCGGGCCAATTCCTCTAGCAAGCGCATCCGCAGCGGTGGGTAGCTGTCAAATGCTTGATTCAAAGCCTCAATTGGCAGAAAGAGCATTGATCCGGTCGATTGGGCGACGAGCGTGTAAGTGTGGTGTCCGTCGCCGAGAGCGGCGGCCAGCTCTGCCAGATCACCAGGGCGGGCCGAGCCAAGGGTCAGCCGGGAATCGAGCCGCTCCGCCTTGCGAAGGAACAATCCAGAAACCACGACGTACAACCCTTTGCAGGCGGCGTGCTGCCGAAAAACCACATCCCCGCTTTCAAAGTCGAGGCATTGCGCCTGCCCGTTGAGAAGGTTTCCAGCCTCGGGAGGACACTCCAGCAACTCCGCCAGCGGGTGAGCCGCCACGGCTTCCAATTGCACGGATTTTGCCTCAGCCTGCCTGGTCAATTCTTCCATTCTCTCTCTCCGGCGCCCGAGGTTGCGGCGAGCGGATTGCGACCGTTTCTTTGCTACCGGTCCGTGGTGAGCGCGACTCGCGCTGGCTACGTGAGACGACCTGTATTCCATATGCGGCCACTCGCTCCTAATCGAATCAATCCAGATGAGCGGATCCATGGAATGAGGCGGCGCGCCTGTTTTTGCTTCGGCCGTGCCGAGCCTGCAGGTAAAGCCAGGCTGCCGGGCCTGCGCGCCTTTGCCGTTAAACGGCTTCTGCGGGTATCTGTGCCTCCCGCTCCTGTCCCCCGGTAAGAATTTCCGGCGGAACACACAGTACAGGCACCCGCGAACGGGCAAGCAGGGCAAAAGCGGTTCCGTGCGGCCCCGGCGTGTGGCTGGTCCGCTTGACGCCGGCCACCAGGATGCAGGGTTTATGCTGCTCAATCGCCGCAGCCAGCGCGTCGGGTGGATTGCCGTCTTTCACCATGCATCGAACCGGGACTTCGGTGCTGCTCTTTACCCCAAACCTTTCCAGCGTTGAGGCACACGGATTGAGAAATGCCGAGGCCTCGGCGGGTGTGCGAGCGTGTACCGCCAGCAGCGGGCGCTTGAAGGTCTTCGCCAGCGAATAGGCGGTTGCCACCGCTGCCGCCGCCGCCTCATTCGGTTCCATGGCCAGCAATACCGGACCGCCGGGAGTGGGGCGATACGGGCCGGCATTCCAGTCGGCGGCTACGGCCAGAACCGGGCACGGCGCAAGGCGCACAAGTTGTTCCGCAATTGCACCCACAATAATGGGACCCGCACCCTGCATGCCCTTTGTGCCGATGACGATCAGCCCGGCTTCGTACTGGCGGGCCACGTCAAGCAGCATGTGCGCCACGGCGCCCTGGCGGATCTCGGAGTGACTGTGAATGCCTTCCTGCACCAGTTCGCCGGTCAGCTTGTCCAGCACTTCGCGGGCCTCTTCCGTGAGGCTCTTGCGCACTTTGCCGGGAACAGCGTTCACGGCCGCGTACTCCAGCGGGTCAAGCCCGTGCGCCAGAATGATGCGAGCACCATAATTTGTGGCCAATTTGCGGGCATACTCCAGAGCGGCTTCCGACTGGCCGTTCAGGTCAGTGGCCACCACAATGGTTTTAAGCCCCATTTCGAAACTCATATTGCCTCCCGACGCAGGGGAACGCCTGCTGCTTCAATCCCATTGAACTCTGAGTCTGCGCGTCAGCGTAGGCCACTAGCAGTGACCCCATTCACCCCGCTCTGTGACTCGTGTCACAATGGCAACTCCCTCATTTTGCTGAATCTATATGCAATTAGTAGTCGGAACACATGCGTATTTGAACCGGCGCTCCCATGGCGATGCCTTTCCATGAGCGAGATTCCGAACCACAATCCGGTCCATTCCGTGTGGGTTTGGCGGCGTAAGATGGTCCAGTTCCCCGGAAGAAGGTGGCGATGAAGAGACTTGGAATGCTCGGTCTCACTTTAGCGTTCTTTCTCATTCAGTTCGGGCTTGCCGCTCTCGGCTGGGGTGGAGTGGGTCCATTCTTTGCTCATCGGGCTTTTGTTGCCCTCGCCGTTGCCTCGGTCGTGCTCGGCATAGTGGCGCTGTTCACCGAAGGCAACATCAGCCCGGGAGAAGAAGAAGATCGCTCGAATCGTTGGGTGCTTGGGGCCTTCACTCTTCTCTCTTTTGCGATGGCTTGGCTGCCTGCCTATACCGACCGCATCGGCTTTTGGACGCTGGATGGAGAAACCATGCGTTGGGCCGGCCTGGGGTTGATGATCGCAGGAAGCATTCTGCGGCTCGTTCCGGTATTCATCCTGGGCCGCCGCTTCAGCGGACTGGTCGCCATCCAGCATGGGCACACGCTGGTGACCGATGGCCTCTACAAGACGATTCGCAATCCCAGCTACCTGGGCATGCTCGCTACTTCCCTTGGCTGGGTGCTTGTCTTTCGATCCGGAGCCGGCATCGTGCTGGTGGCCTTGATGATGGTGCCTCTGGTTGCTCGCATGAATGCAGAAGAGAAGTTGCTGCACGAGCACTTCGGCAGCGAATACGATGCCTACCGCGCGCGCACATGGCGGCTGATTCCCGGAATTTATTGATACTGGTATCTATTGATAGTGGAGAAGACCTTGAAATTTTCCTTTCGATTTCTGCTCCGACAGCTTTTTGTCCTGTTGCCGGTTCTCCTGCTTGCGCCTTTGGTGCGGAGCCAACATGCCAAGGATATCGACCCGCTGCTCGGTGTTGCTGGTGGTGGCAACGTCTTTCCCGGTCCCGTGGTGCCGTTCGGCATGATCAAGCCCGGACCGGACATGGCCGCGCTCCCGGGCCACGATGCCAACGCCGGATGGAATGAGAAGGACAACATTCGCGGATTTTCGCAGACGCATGTCAGCGGCACAGGCGGCGGCGACAAGTACGGGAATATCCTGGTGCTGCCAACCACGGGCGACATTGAACCGATGGATTCAACAACTTCGCCGCGCGCGAATGAGAAGGCTTCGGCTGGGCTCTATTCGGTCACGCTGGCCCGTTACGGCATCGGCGTTGAAATCACCGCTGCTCGCCGTTCGGCGATCTACCGATTCCGATATCCCAGGGGCGCGGAGGCTAATCTACTCTTCGATGTGAGTCATTACCTGCTGTCGGGCGTGAGGACGGGCGAGGCGCAAGCGCTTGTGTCGTCGGATGTGAAGGTACTATCCCCCACCCAGGTTGCCGGTTCCACCACCGTTACCGGTGGATGGAATAAGCAACCGAACACCTACACAGTTTACTTCTATGCAGTAACAGATACGGCCGCCACATCGAGGGGAACATGGCTTGATGGCCAGCAGCAGCCTGGTGGCAAAGCAAAAATGCCCAGGCAAATTGCGGGAACGTGGCTGACCTTTGAGCCGAAGGCGGGTCGACCTGTGCTGATGAAGATCGGCATCTCGTTCATCAGCGTTGGGCAGGCGCGCAGGAATCTTGAGGCCGAAATTCCCGCCTTCGACTTTGCTGCGACGCATGCAGCGGCGGTCGCCGAGTGGAATCGTGCGCTGGCCCCTGTGGAGTTGAAAGGCGAAACCCCGGAGCAGGCGCAGGTTTTTTATACCGCGCTCTACCACACCATGCTCATGCCGACCGATCGCAGCGGCGAGAATCCGCTGTGGAAGTCCGATGAACCCTATTACGACGACTACTACGCCATCTGGGATATCTTCCGCACTTCGGGTCCGCTGCTCACGCTGATTGCGCCTGAGCGGCAGACCGCGATTGTGCGATCGCTCGTGGATATTTACCGGCACGAGGGCTGGTTGCCCGATGCGCGCAGCGGCAACTACAACGGGCGCACACAGGGCGGCAGCAACGCCGAGTTCATGATTACCGACGCGTATATCAAAGGCCTGAAAGGCATCGACTGGAACACAGCCTACGCGGCCGAGGTGAATGACGCCGAGGTATCTCCCGCGGATCACTTCAAGGAGGGTCGTGGCGGCCTGGATGACTGGCACAAGCTGGGCTACGTTTCCATTGAAGGGTCCGACCGGTCAGGATCGGTGAACATGGAGTATGCGGCCGACGATTTTGAAATCGCGTTGCTGGCCAAAGGGCTCGGCAAGCAGGACGACTTCGAAAAGTACCGGGCGCGCTCGGCGAACTGGAAGAACCTGTGGGACGCTGACTTCACCGTGGATGGATTCAAGGGATTCATCCGGCCGCGGCATCGAGATGGAAGCTGGCTTTCGCCGTTTACCGCGATGGATAGTGGGAGCTGGAATGGAAACACCTTCTATGAAGGCAACTCCTGGACCTACTCCACGTTTGTGCCGCAGGATGTGCCTGAGCTGATAAATATGAGCGGCGGAGCGCAGAAGTTTGTCGATCGCCTTGACGCCTTCTTTGCCGTGCCATTGCGCTACGACGTGGGCAACGAGCCTGGATTCCTTACGCCTTATCTCTACAACTGGGCGGGCCGGCCAGACAAGACGGCCGCGCACGTGAGGGCGATCATTGCTGCCAGTTATCACCCGGGCCCTAAGGGGTTGCCGGGCAACGACGACTCGGGCGCCATGTCGTCGTGGTTCGCGTTCGGTCAGATGGGCATCTTTCCGAATGCGGGTCAGGATCTGTACCTCATCGGTAGCCCTGCATATCCCCAGACGAAACTGCACCTTGCCGACGGAAAAACCTTCACAATTGAGGCGCGCGGGGTGTCGGCGGAGAAGATGTACGTAGCGTCGGCAACCTTGAACGGCAAGCCGCTGAACAGGGCGTGGCTGCGGCACGCTGAGATTGCAGCTGGCGGGCGACTCGTGCTCACGATGAGCGCCAAGGCCGGGAATTGGGCACAGCAGGACCTGCCGCCTGCCCCCTGATTCAATACGGAGAGCGAGCGGCTGCGTACAGAAATCGCATGGAGGTGCGACTGAGATAGCGGACAACAGAACTGTAGACTGAGAAGGGCGTGGCTTCGACTGAAGACGTGTGCAAGACGGGAGACTCGCGCTTGCGAGCCTTGAATCAGATTCAGAGAGCGGCAACGAGGCCGGAGAAGTAGCCTTCTGTGCCGAACGTGATGGAGTGCAGACCGGGGAAGCCCTTCAGCATACCGGGGAAATGAATCAATAATTCTTCGAGGCTTTGGCAGACTTCAAGAAGACCAGAAGTGCCATGCCGCCAAGAACGACACCAAGAAGGAACAGCGAACCTGACTCCGGCGCTGCTTCAAGCGAGATCACAACACCGCCCAGATGACTGAGCGAGTGGGTTAATTTGCCGTTGAGGTAGTAACCAAAGGTTGAACCAAGCGCGGATGGCGTGACTGGCAGCAACGCACCCAAGGCGAGGGAGCCCAACAAGAACTTCTTCATCAGTTTGTCCTGGTCTAACGGTCCAGATTGACCCCAGTCAATGAACCGCTTTTATCTCATCTAAGGCCCAAGGGGCGGCCTTGATGGATTACTTCCTTGTAATGCAAACTACATGCCAAACATAACGCGCTTTAGATTCAGTCGCATATAGCTTCGAAGGTTCCCCCAATGTGCAAACATTTGCACACTTCGGAGGGTAAGTTACCATTTTATTGCTTCTTCCGCTCCCGGATTCCCAATTTGAATTGGGCCTTTTGGGTCCTCTTCGAATTGTGCTAAAAGCCTCCCAAAGGGAGGCGATGGCGAGGCATTGTCAGCGACGGGCGGGCGGACAGGCGTCGTGCAGGTGTTGATAATTGAGTTACTTGCGGCCGGCAGGCAGTCTGCCGTCTCCGCCTGCCCAAATTGAGGGCAGCGGCCAGGCACGCTGGACGAATGCTCCGCGCTTCCTGGCCCCAGGGGAAGGGAACCAACCCACATCGGCTCGGCCGCCGGGGGGCGAGCCGATGTGTCAAACGGATGTTACTGCTGGAGGACCACCTGGTCGCCTTCCTTTAAGCCGCTCACCACTTCAGTGACCGCGCCGTTCGACAGGCCAACTGTTACGGGGATTTTGCGCCAGCCTTCCTTCTGATGCTTGTCCGGGATCTGGACCGAGGCGTTTTTCTGGGCATCGTAGGTGACGGCGTTTTCAGGAACGGTCAGGACGCCCTTGTGTTCATCCATCAGGATCTCGGCATTGGCGGTCATGTTGGCCTTCAGCTCGCCGCCGGGGTTATTGATGGAAACGCGGACTTCAAAGGTGGTTACGTTGTCTTTTTCAACGCCCATCGGAGCGATCTTGGTGACCTTGCCGTAGAAAAGCCGGTCGCGGAAGCTCTCAACCTTGATGCGTGCGGGCTGGCCCATATACACGTGGGCGATGTCGGCCTCGTCAACCTTGCCCTGCACATAAACTTCAGTTGTGTCACCTTCGGTCATCACCAGCGTGGCGGTTGAGCCAAGCACCAGGATGGAGCTGACCGCATCGCCGATTTCCACGTCGCGCGACAGGATGACGCCGTCCATCGGCGCCTGGATCGTCGTGTAGCCGAGCTGTTCCTCGAGCTGCTTCAGGCTGGCCTGGCTTTGCGCCACCTGAGCGCGCGCCTGCTTCAGTTTGGCTTGGTCCACGCCGATTTGTGCTTTTGAGCTGTCGCGGCGGGTAAGCGCCGCCAGGTAGTCCTTGTTGGCGTCGTCGAAAGCTTGCCGGCTAACGATGCCCTGCTGAACCATAGCCTGGTTGCGGTCCAGAGTGGCCTTGTACATGGGCAGATCGGGCGCGGCAGCATTCACACGGTCCTGCTCAATGCTCGCCTGGAGCGTGGATACATTGGCTTCAGCCGATTCCAGCTGGGCTCGCTGTGCGGCCACCTGGGCCTGAATCTCCTCTTCGTCGAGCTGGGCCAGCTGCTGCCCTTTTTTCACAACGTAATTGATGTCGACGTAGAGCTTCTCCACAATGCCTGAGGCCTTGCTTTTGACTTCAACCTCGGTGATCGGCTGAATCTTTCCCGTGGCAACAACCGAGCGGGCCACGTCACCACGCGTGACCTTGGCCAGCTTATTGGGATCGAGGGTGGTGCCGCGCACAAGATGGGTGACGCCACCAGCGGCAAGAATGAGAACCACGGCCGCGCCGAGGCTGATCCAGATCCAGAATTTCCTGCTCCTGCGTTGTGCAGCCACATTACCCCCAGAAAAACCACCAGCGACCCATCAATTGTCGCAATGAATGATGTGCGTATAAGAACTCAGACGGCGGCAGCGTCTCGCTGTCACCCTAAGCCTTCTACGCAGTCGGGGAGCGTATGGTTCCCATGTTGCGAATCAGGTTGCGAATTGGAGTGATTGAGGGGGATTTGCGCGGACTACCATCCACCCAAGGGGAGGACCGGCAGAAACCACGGAACCGGGGCTGGCAAAAGCGCGTATTCCTCACTATCCGTGTTCGCCGGTGTCTAATTTCCTATGCAGAACTTCTCTGATACGCTCGGCCAGGTGTTTCGCGCCATGATGGCCAACAAGCTGCGCACCTTCCTGACCATGTTCGGGATTGCGTGGGGCGTCGGCTCGCTGCTGGTGCTGGTGGGGTTGGGCGAGGGGTTCCGGTCAGGGCAGCACAGGCAGTTATCCAACCTCGGCAATGACCTGGTGATGATGTGGAACGGCACCATTCCTGCAGTGGCCAACCAGCACTCGGGCATGCGGCCATACCAGTTGACGCCGGGCGACGAGGCTGTCATCCGCTCGCTGCCTCAGGTGCGCGCGGTCACGGCATTCCTCAGCCGCAACGACCTGTACGAGGTAAGCGCCTATGCCAATTCGTCAGGCCAGGTGCTTGGCGTAGAGCCCAATTACACCACGGTGCGCTTTGTGCCTCTGGCTGAAGGACGCTTTCTGACGGCCGACGACGTGGCCGAGCGCCGCCGAGTGGTCGTGCTGGGCTCAAAGAGCGCGACGCTCCTGTTTCCCGGGCGGCCGATGCTGGGCGAGACCATCACCATCAACGATGTTGCGTTTACTGTGGTTGGCCGGGTGGCGCCCATCAACCGCGGCAACAACGACGGCGACAACCAGAAGGTCTATATCCCGCTCAGCATCATGCAGCAACAGTTTGCCATGAAGGGCGACAACGTTGCACACGATGCGTTGAGCTCCATCCAGTACCAGCCGGCAACTAAAGGCGACTCGACGGCAGCCGTGGCGGCGGTTCACCGCGTGATCGGCGAGCGGCATAGTTTCGACCCGGCGCTCAAGGACGCCTTTGAAGAGTGGGACACCATCCAGGAAGAGAAGATGATCAGCGCGATCTTCAACGCGATGGATGTGTTTCTGGGCGGCGTGGGCATTGTGACGCTGGGCCTCGGCGCGGTGGGCATTATCAATATCATGCTGGTTTCAGTAACTGAGCGAACGCAGGAGATCGGGCTGCTGAAGGCGATTGGCGCCACCAAGTCGAGCGTGCTGGCGCAGTTCTTCTGGGAGGGTCTGCTGCTCACAGGCATCAGCGGCGTAATTGGGATTGTTGTGTCGGCAGGATTCATGGGCCTGCTGCAGGTGGGGCTTACGGGGAAGATGCCGGGCTGGGATCCGCCGCGGCTGGTTCCCTGGTCGGCCGCGCTGGCCCTGGGATCGCTGGTGGTGTGCGGCGTGGTTGCGGGACTTTATCCGGCGAACCGTGCTGCGCAGCTGGATCCAATTGAAGCATTGCGCAGAGAGTAAAAAGCAGCTTCTAGCTGCCAGCTACTAGCTTTTTGCTGCCTGTGCTGGCGAATTGTCGAAGAGGGGCAGTGGATCGACCCACGAGTTGGGCAAGCGGGATTCCGGTTTTCGAGAAGTTCTTTTCAGGAGGCTTTTAGCTAGAAGCTAGTAGGAGCTAGAAGCTAGGAGCTGTTTTTATGCTTAAGGACATTCTCGGTCAGGCCTGGGAAGCGATGGTCTACAACCGCCGGCGCACGGCCATCACCATGATCGGGATGGCCTGGGGCATTGCGACGGTGGTGCTGTTGCTTGCCTACGGGGCGGGGTTCAACCGCGCCATCGAGAACATCTTTGCGCAATGGGGCACCAACCTCATTGGCGTGTTTCCGGGCCGGACCAGCCAGCAGGTCGGCGGCGACAAGGCGGGAGTAAAGGTTCGCTTCACCATGGACGACCTGGACCGCGTGTCGAACAGCGTACCGGGCATCTTTCATATTTCGCCCATGGAGTGGCAGAACGTGACCGTGCAGAACGATCTGCACACCTACACCTGGGAAGTGGACGGCGTCCGGCCGAACTTTCAGGACATCTTCAAACTGGACACGAATGCGGGGCGCTTCTTCGACGGGGCCGAAGACCAGCAGAGAGAGCACGTCTGCGTCATCGGCTCTGAAGCCAAGGCCAAGTTGTTCTCAGGCGGATGGCCGATCGGCGAAACCATCCGGTTGAATGGCATTAACTTCACGGTGGTGGGCGTGTACAGCCCCAAGATGCAGGAGGGCGACAACGACAACCGCAACCGGACCATCTATGTGCCGTTCAACACCATGAACGATTTGAAAGACACGCACTATATCGATGGAATCTGGTTCAACTATCGGGGCGACAACGAGATCATTGAAAAGGGCCTGCGCGAGACGCTGGGCGCCGCCCACCACTTCAAACCGTCGGACCACAACGCGATTTTTGTGGCCAATCTGATGACGCAGCTTGCGCAGTTTCACATTCTGGCCATGGCGCTGCAGGTGCTCCTGTCGATGGTCGGTTCGCTCACGCTGGGCATCGCCGGCATTGGGCTGATGAACATCATGCTCGTCGCCGTGCAACAGCGTACCCGCGAAATTGGTGTGGAGAAGGCTCTGGGCGCTCAAAAGAAGCACATCCTGGTGCAGTTTCTGGCCGAGGCCATGGCGATTACAAGCGTAGGCGGGGTGTCCGGAATTGCGCTGGCGTATTTGATCTCAGTGCTGGTGGGGCGGATCACCTTTTATAGCGCCTTGGCCAAGAACGCGACGGACGCGGATATTCGGCTGATCATTTCGCCCATGTCGGTGATTGTGGCCACGGTGATCCTGGTCTTTACCGGCCTGGTGAGCGGCATGATTCCCGCCATGAGGGCAGCCAACCTGGACCCCATCGAGGCACTCCGCTACGAGTAATTGCAGGTGTACAGGGTCTTGGCCGATGCGTTACCCTTGCCAGTCATGAAAAACCTGCTGAAGTCCACTCCTGTAGTCGTTTCTGCCTTCATCTTCACTTGCTTGATGCCGTTGCTTGGGGTTCGTGCGCTGGGGCAGGCGCCGAAACCCGATTCGCCTGAAATTGAGGCGCAGGCACAGGCGATGGTCGCCAAACTCACGCTCGAGCAGAAGATCGAGCTCATCGGCGGCGTCGACAGTATGTATACGCACCCCATGCCCTCGATCGGTCTGCCGCGCTTCAAAATGTCGGATGCGTCCGTAGGCGTGCGCACCTGGGGGCCCACCACCGCTTACGCGGGTGGCGTGGGCTTGGCCGCAACATGGGATACGGAGTTTGCGCGCACCCTCGGCGAGAGCCTGGGCAAGGATGCGCGGGCGCGCAGTGTGAATTTTCTGCTGGGACCCGGCGTCAACATTGCCCGCTCGGCCATTGGCGGGCGCAACTTCGAATACCTTTCTGAAGATCCCTACCTGAATGCGACCATCGTGGTTCCGTATATCCAGGGAGTGCAGTCGCAAGGCGTGATTGCGACGGTCAAGCACTATGCGCTCAACAACCAGGAATTCAACCGGCACAATGCGAGCGTCGACGTGGACGAGCGGACCATGAGGGAGATTTATCTGCCTGCGTTTGAGGCCGCGGTCGTCAAGGGCCATGTGGATGCGGTGATGAATTCCTACAACCTGATCAACGGCGTCCATGCCACCCAGAATGACTTCCTGAATCTCAAGCTGCTCAAGGGCGAGTGGGGCTTCAAGGGTGTGCTGATGTCGGACTGGGATGCGACCTACGACGGCGTGGCCGCGGCTAACAACGGCCTTGACCTGGAGATGCCGAGCCCGAAGTTCATGAATGCGAAAAACCTGCTGCCGGCCGTCAAGGACGGGCTGGTGAAAGAGTCGACGATCGACGACAAGGTGCTGCGCCTCATCCGCACCGAGCTGAGATATTCGTTTACCGATCGTCCGCAGTTCGATCCGGCCGACTCTACGGTTTCAATCTCCGGTGACAAGGTGGCGCTCAAGGGCGCGCTTGAAAGCATTACGCTCCTGAAGAACGACGGACACCTGCTGCCGCTGGATGCGTCGAAGATTAAGACGATTGCCGTGATCGGACCGGATGCATGGCCAGCCATCGTGGGCGGCGGTGGATCGTCAGAGGCGCTACCCTTCGCTGCCGTGTCCACCGTGAACGGAATCGCGAACCTGCTGGGCCCGGATGTGCGCGTGCTCTACAGCCGCGGACTGCCGGAGATGGTCGAGGTGTTCAGGAAGACGGCGTGGGCGGGCGAAGTCAAGGTGGAGGTGTTCCCGAGCCACGACTTTAAAGGCACCCCGACGACCGGCACGCGGAGAAACGTGGCCGACTGGAAGCCTGCAGAGTGGGAGCCCGCGGATCCAAATCCGCGGGGCATCCGCTACACGGCCAGCTACAAGGCGGGCGATGCAGGGAAGTATCTGCTCATCGGGGCCGCATCGGGCGAAGACGCTTTCAACATTTCCGTAGATGGCAAGCCGATGCTGGACCAGGCGCATGCGGAAGGGCAAGTGCCGAAGTACGCGACGCTTGACCTGGCAGCGGGACAGACGGTGAACGTGCAGGGGGACTACGTTCCGCGTGGCGCCGGAACGCGCTTCGGCATTGGATTGGTCTACGAGCCCAAACTCGTGTCGGAGGATGCGAAGCAGTTGGCCTCTTTGGCAGACGTGGTTGTGCTCGCAATCGGCTTTGATCCGCAGAGCGAAAGCGAAGGCCACGACCGCACCTTCACGCTACCCTGGGGACAAGATGCGCTTGTGGAAGCCGTAATCAAGGCGAATCCGCACACTGTGGTCACGCTGACCGGTGGCGGAGCGATGGACACGCGACGCTGGATCGACAAGGTTCCCGCGTTGCTGCACACGTGGTATCCAGGCCAGGAAGGCGGGACGGCCGTAGCGGAAGTGCTGTTCGGCAAGCACGATCCCGAAGGTAAACTGCCCGTCAGCTTCGACCGCGACTGGGACAACAGCCCCTCGGCCCGGTACTACTACGGCGTGCCCGGCGGCGACACCATTCTGCATACCACAGGCGTGGACGGCAAGCCGCTCGATTACACCGTGCCTCACATCAAGTATGACGACAAGCTGATGGTGGGCTATCGCTACTGGACCACCACGGGCAAGCATCCGCTCTTTCCGTTCGGCTTCGGACTGAGCTACACCACGTTCAGCTTCGCCAACCTTCAGGCCCCGGCAACCGCTGCGTCAGGTTCGACGGTTGCGGTCGGCTTTGACGTGACCAACACGGGTAGCGTCGCAGGCGCTGAGGTGGCGCAACTTTATGTGTCCGATCCTTCGGCAAAGGCATCACGGCCCGAGCGCGAACTGAAGGGGTTTGCAAAGGTGCGGCTCGCGCCGGGTGAGACCAAGCATGTGACGCTCGACCTGGATTCCCGCGCCTTCAGCTACTGGGATGAGAGCACGCACGGATGGAAGATCGATCCGGGCAAGTTCGTCATCCGCGTGGGCGACTCGAGCGAGAACACGCCGCTGAGCGCCGACTTGACAGTGAGGTAGGCACTCGACGCGTCAAAAGAAAAAGCCCCGCAGGTCGCGGGGCTTTTTCTCTTTGAACCGGAACCCACAAACGGCGCTCACGAATTAATCGGTACGCGCTACAATCCCAGGAATCCGCGCAGCGCCTCATTGACGGCTTGCATGGTGGACGCGTTCACGCGGCCCATCCTTGGCCCGACTTTGACGCGAGGCACCGTGGTTGCTTTATCCACCATGATCTGCGCGCGCGCGCGCAGCCCGGTCTCTTTGCCCGCGTTAACAGATACCCGGAATAACGGCGCATCGTGAATCTCGCTGGTGAGCGGTAGGACGATCACCGAAGGGTGGAGGTCGAATGCATCTGCCTGCACCACCAACGCAGGCCGCGGCTTGCCGTAATCTCCTGAGACGGCCACAGTGACCAGGTCGCCGCGTTTCACTTGCCGCCTTCAACTGCACTTACATCCTGAATCCAGCACATCACTTCGGCTTCGTCTTCAGACTGAGCAATCAACTGGGACTGACGGCGGGCTTCGGCGGCAAAGCGGCGGCGATGCGCCTCCTCGATGTAGCGGCGCATAAGCATGCGGAGCACCTCTGCGGCAGGGCGGTCTTCAGCTTCCACTGCTGCCGTAAACTCCGACTTGAGTGCGGCATCGATACGTAGATTCAGCGTCGATTCTTTCGGTTGTGCGACTGCCTGGGGCATAGTCCAGCTCCGATGTACATGACGTACCTACAAAGCAACTATACATTAATACGTTACATTTGTTAAGGCCAAATCTGCACTTCGTTGGAAACCGCAGGGGCAAGTCAACAGAGGAACTTAGCCTCCGTGCCGCGACCAGAATTCAGCCGGCGCCACGATTGGATATCGATCAGCCAGCGCGAGCAGGTCTTTATCGCCAGTGATCAGGTAGTCTGCCTTTGAAGCTTGAATTGTCTGCAGTACAGGCACATCGGCTCGATCGCGCAGCGCCTTTTCCACCTTGCCGCTCGGTTCGACGATCTCCGCCAAGAACATGAAGCTGTCGGCAAGATCGCGGATCTCTGCGAGGCTCAACTTGATGCGTGCGAGGCGCGGCAGCACCCTCACCATTTCATCCAGAATGTACCGGGAAAGCACCAGAGACAGGCCGCCATTTTGCCATGCCCCGAGGATGCGGCCAGGCACGCTGTCCGGATAGGCCAGCCCAGACACCAGAACATTGGTGTCGAGAACCACGCGCAGGCGCGCCATCAGCGGCGCCGTTCGCGCGCAACCGCCGCATCGATCTCAGCCATGCCTTTTTCCGCCGGTACATCCGCGTAGGCCTTGGCAATCCTGCCGCTTAGAGCGTCAAAGTGCTCGCGCATGCGCCGAATCCGCGCAAACAACTCGGCGTCCACCAAAGCGGCGACGGGCTTGCCATCCTTGTTGATCACAATGCTGTCGTTCCGAAATTGAACCTGGTTCAGCATCTCGCCCAGGTTCTGGCGAAAGTTGACGGCGCTCACCTCAGAAATCATCGAAACCTCCAATCATGATGACCAACATGGTCATTATAATCACGCTGGCTTGGATTGTCGATCCTGAAGCTTATGATCTTCTGATGAAGCGAGTTCTGTTGTCGTGGAGCAGCGGTAAAGACAGCGCGTGGGCCTTGCACAAACTGCGCGGCGATGCGGAGATTGAATTGTGCGCGATGGTCACCACGCTGAACAGCGCGTTCGACCGCGTAGCCATGCACGGTACCCGGCGCACGGTTCTTGAGGCGCAGGCGCGCGCGGCCGGGCTTCCGCTATGGACGGTGCCACTACCCTGGCCCTGCACCAACGAAATCTACGAGCAGCGGATGACGGAAGTTTGCGCGCGGGCAGTTGCCGAGGGCATGCAGGCGGTGGCGTTCGGCGATCTGTTTTTGCCTGACGTGCGCGCTTATCGCGAGCGGCAGTTGCAAGGCACTGGGCTCGAGCCGCTGTTTCCTCTTTGGGAAATCCCCACCGATCGCCTGGCGCGGGAGATGATTGCCGGCGGGTTGCGGGCGCGGCTTTCCTGTGTGGATTCGAAGCAGTTGGATGGATCGTTTGCGGGGCGGGAGTTTGACGAGGCCCTGTTGCGCGATCTGCCGCCAGGCGCCGACCCCTGCGGCGAACGCGGCGAATTTCACACCTGCGTCTACGCGGGTCCTATGTTCAGCGCACCCCTTGACCTCGAAACCGGCGAAATCGTAAATCGCGACGGTTTTGTATTTGCCGACTTCACTGAGTTGACCGCGCAGCCTGCCTAAAGACGACTTGACCGGTGAGGTTCAGTACGTAGCCCGGCCACCGCTCACGTCGTAGCACTGGCCGGTGACGAACGAACAGTCGCGGCTGGCGAGGAAATGCACAACGGCGGCCACTTCTTCAGGCTGGCCGGTGCGCTTCATGGGAATGCGCTGCACCATGTAGTCCACTTGCGCCGGCGTAAGCTGGTCGAGGATCTTGGTGCGGATCACGGCGGGCGAGACGGCGTTGACACAAATGCCTTCCGTGGCCACTTCCTTGGCAATGGACTTGGTAAGCCCGATGATCGCGGCCTTTGAGGCGGAGTAGGCCACCATGTTCGGGTTGCCCTCCTTACCGGCGATCGAGGCGATGTTGACGATGCGCCCGTAGGCCTTGTTGCGCATGTGGGGCAGCACGGCGCGGCAAAGGTAAAAGGGCGCGTTGATGTTGAGGTTCATCACCTTGTGCCAGTCCTCGTCGGTCTGCTCCCAGATAGGCGCGGCTTTGCCGGCGATGCCGGCGTTGTTCACCAGGATCTCAAGCGAGCCCGTGGTGGCGATGACGCGGGCCACGGCCGCGGCCACCTGCGCAGGATTGGTGACATCGAGGACGAGCGCGAATGCGCCTGCGCCGATTTTTTCCGCCACTGCCGTAGCTGAGATCACATCAACGTCGGCAATGGCGACGCGCGCCCCTGCCGCAGCAAGCCGCTGGGCAATCACTTCGCCGATGCCGGTGCCTGCTCCGGTAACCAGGGCTGTTTGTCCGGTGAGTTCAAACATGCTTGTCTGCTCCGTTCAATCGAGGAGGTTGGGTTCGCAAGGGGCGAGCAACGAGAGCGCGCGAACCGCGGCGCGTCCGGTTCAAACAAACTTAACAGAGAGTAGGGCGAGATGGGGAGCCGTTTGTTCCGGCGATCCCACCTTCGCCTCAAACACAAAAAAGCGTCGAAGGTGGGCCGCCCGCGCCGGTGCATGAGCAGGATTCAAACCTGTGCCGACTAAATGCGAACGAAGATTCTTTTGCGAAACATCCAAAGCAGAACGAGCCAGTACACGAGCAAGGTAAGCGCTCCCAGAAGGGTGTGCTCAAGCGTCGGGCCCAGACAATTGAGAAAAGCATCGGGCAGGTTGATGCGAAGGCTGCTCTCAACAAAATCGCGGCCGAGTTCGGCAATCACGTAGGCGGCAATGGAATTCATGCCGATGACGATGAGCGGAAAAGCAAGACCACGCTGTTTCTTGATATCGACGATCCACGAGAAGACAGCCAGGTAGAAGAAGCAGACGCCGCCGGAGAACAGCGTCCAGGAGGGCGTCCAGATGCGCTTCACGATCGGGCAGATGCCGGTGAAGTGGAGCAACAGGCCGGCAGCGCAGAAAGCAGCGGCTGCGATGAAGAACTTGCGCAGTGGAATTTTAGGAGCAGCGTCCATGAACCAGCGTCCTGCAGCCAGGCCGATGAGCATGGTGCCGAGCGTCGGAATGAAACTGAGCGTCAGGTAGCCGCCCTCGTTGTAGAGGAAGCGGCTGGGGCGCGGCAGAATGTTGAGGAACCAGACGTCGAACGCCTGTCCGAGATTACTGTTCTTGTTCCAGTGGGAGGCAAAGCCGGTTAACAGATGGTTGTGCCACTCAGGGGGCACGCCGACCGCGGCCCAGTCAAAGCCGGGGCCCGGCGCGGGATACAGCGCCCAGGCAAGCCAGTAGCTGAACAGGATGGCGCCAAGCGAGATCCACTGCCAGCGTGGGCGCGCAAAACTGATCAGAAATGCGAACGTGTAGCCAAGACCAATCTGGGTGAGCGTGTCCTCAAAAGTGAAGTTGGTCATGGGGCTGTGGGTCGAGCGCAGAAAGATGCCCAGGAAGATGAGCAGGACGCTGCGCCACAGCGTGTGCAGCAGCATGTGGTTGAAGCTTTCGCCCTTGCGGCGACGGCTGCGCAGCGAGTAAGGCAGCGAGACACCGACAAGAAAGGTAAAGCTGGGCTGGATCACGTCGTGCAGATCCATCCCGGTCCATTCCACGTGGGTTTGAGCGGTGCCCAGAAAATTCCAGAACATGCTATTGGGGAAAGCGGCGGCGGCCCTGGGGAAGTTCAGGACCTCGGCCATCATCAGCAGCATCACAAAACCGCGATAGGCGTCGACGGCCACGTTGCGCTGCTGTTGTTCAGCGACTAGTTCGACCGGATCTTTCATAGACGCATCCTCGCCGCCCGTAGGCGGGTTCGTCAAATTTTATTTTCCTGTCGCTCACCTCAGACTTTTGAGCGCAGGGTAGAGCTTCCGCCATGCTGCGTAGCCTTTCTTGTAGGCTGCTACGTCAGCGGGGTCGGGCTCAACGCGCTGCGCAACTTCAATCGCCTGTGCACAAGCCTCGTCCAGGTTGGCCCAGTGGCCCGCGCCTACGCCGGCCATCAGCGCGCAGCCAAAGGCTCCGCCTTCTTCCGCGGTGAGGATCTCGACCTTATGGCCGTAGATACCGGCCTGGATGCGCCGCCACAAACCGCCGCGCGCGCCTCCGCCGCCAAGCCGAATGCCGCTGACGGGAATGCCGAGTTCGGCAAACAGCGTGAAGGTGTCCTCCAGCGAGTAGGCAACGCCCTCAAGCACAGCGCGCACAAAGTGGGCAGACGTGTGGCCTGCGCCGATGCAGGCAAAGGCCGCGCGCACTTCAGGGTCCAGATGCGGTGTGCGCTCGCCGAGCAGATACGGGGCCCATTCCAGCCCTTCGCTGCCTGCGGGAATCTTTGCCGCGGCTTCATTGAGCTCGTCGTAACTTTGGCCGGCGAAGAACGTTTCCTTAAGCCAGCTGAGGCTCAGGCCCGCGCTCTGGGTTACGCCCATCACGTGCCAAAGGCCGGGGACCGCGTGACAGAAAGTGTGAAGGCGGCCCTTCGGATCTTTCGTTGGCTGAGCGGTTGCGGCAAAAACAACGCCGGAAGTTCCAATGGTGGCCGATACCGACCCGGGCTGCAAAATGCCCATGCCCACGGCTCCTGCGCCCTGGTCACCAGCGCCGGCGGCAACCGGAGTTCCAGCGGCCAGCCCCGTCAGTCCAGCGGCCTTCTCGCTGATGACCGCACAAATTTCAGGTGACTCATACACGCGCGGCAGCCAACTCTCCGGGATGCCGGCGGCCTCGGCAACTTCACGCGACCAGCGGCGGTGCGTCACGTCGAGCAGCAGCGTGCCCGAGGCTTCCTGCACGTCGATGGCAAACTCGCCGGTCAACCGGTAACGAACGTAGTCCTTGGGGCACATCACGTGGCGGATCTTCGCAAAGATTTCCGGCTGGTGCGTCTTGACCCACAAAAGCTTGGTCAGCGTGAAGTTGGGCAGCGCGGGATTGCATGTGAGCTCAATGAGGCGGTCGTAGCCGATCTTCGCCGTGAGCCAGTCGCACTCCGGTTGTGTTCGTGTGTCGCACCAGATCAGCGCCGGACGCAGAACCGCTCCATTTTCGTCGAGCATCACGGCGCCGTGCATCTGGCCGGTAAGCGCGATGGCAGCGATGGCCTGGCGCGGCTCCGGCGTGGAGGCGATTGCGCCGCGAATGGCTTCCTGGGCTGCCCGCCACCAGTCTTCAGGATCCTGCTCGGCCCATCCGGGATGCTCGGCGCGGAAGGGCGCATGCGCGCTTGAGGCCGTGCCCACGATCTTGCCTGTCCCATCCACGATTACGGCGCGCGTTCCGCCCGTCCCTACATCCATTCCAAGAAACCACATAAGAGCAATCCCCCTATATAAATCGGTTTTCTCCGGCGGAGAGAGCATAGCACTCCGGGCACTCTCGAATCTATCGGCCAGAGATTACCGTGTCACCCGATAGCTCTCAAAGATGCCATCGCGCTGGCATTATTTGTACCGGGCACGCCCATTGAATGACGGCGATGATATACCAGTCTTGTTACTCAGAAAAAGCGGAACTATATGGATGATTGCAAGTTCCTGACGCGCGAGCGTTCCACCTGCTGAGCCAGGATCACAACCACAACAGCCGAGAATGCGCACATTCCGCCAATCAAATAGAGCCCGCTGGCGTACGTGCCCGATTTGTCTTTGAGCCAGCCAACGAGCACGGGGCCGACGAATCCGCCGAGGTTGCCCATGGCGTTGATCAGCGCAATGCCGGCTGCGGCGCTGGCTCCGGTAAGGAACATGCTGGGCATGGCCCACACCGGGCCCTTGGTTCCATTCACGCCGATATTCACGATCATCAGCGCGAGAATAACGGGGAGGGCAGTCGCCGCATAACCGGCCCACATAAATCCCACGCACGCGGCGAAGGCGGGAATGGCGACGTGCCAGGTGCGCTCCAGCGTGCGGTCGGAGTGATACGCCCACGCGATCATGGCGACAACCGCGACAACGCTTGGCGCTGAGTTGAGCCATCCGATCGTCAGGGCCGAATAGCCAAACTGTTTCAGGATGAGCGGCGACCAGAGACCGAGCACGTACAATCCCGCCGATGTTCCGCCGTAGACCAGGGCCAGCGCAAGTACGCGCGGATCGCAAAGTGCCGCCCAAACGCCTCCGCCCCTCGCTTCCACCTTGCCTGAGCGTGACCTGCTGTCTGCGCGCTCCGCCTCGAGTGTCGCCGCCAGCCATGCCCTCTCTTCAGTGTCGAGCCACTTGGCTTGTTCCGGTTTGTCGGTGAGTACTTTCAGCGTGAGGAAGCCAAGCACGATCGCCGGCAGCGCTTCAATGATGTACAGCCACTGCCAGTTCATCAGGCCAATGAACTTCGGAAGCTCCATGAGCGCGCCTGAGATGGGCGATCCGATGGCAGTGGAGAGCGGCGCCGCGGCCATGAAGAAGGCGATGGCCTGCGCGCGATGCCGGGTAGGGAACCACAGGCTCAGGTAGAGAATCGTTCCGGGAAAGAATCCCGACTCCGCGAGCCCGAGCAGAAAACGCAATACGTAAAAACTATGCGGCCCAATCACGAATGCCGACGCGACTGACACCAGTCCCCACGCGACCACTACGCGCGCAATCCAGGACCGTGCGCCCACGCGCATCATGATCAGGTTTGAAGGCACCTGGAAGATGACGTAGCCGAGGAAAAATATTCCGCTGCCGAACCCGTACGCGGAAGAGGACAGCCCGATTGCCTTGTTCATGCTGAAGGCGGCAAAGCCCACGTTCACGCGGTCAAGAAAGCTCACAAAGTAGAGCACCATGACGAACGGAAGAATCCGCCACCGCAGCTTGCGAACGACGGCGGCTTCAAGTTCACTCATGATTTTCGGTTGGCTCACCGAGCCGCCACGGGTTGGCGGCGGGTGGCCACAATTTCAGCGCAGACGGCGTTGGTCACGTCGGCCATCCTGGCTGTGCCGCCCAGGTCGCGCGTGTGCAGTGCGGCATTTGCGGTCACGTGCTCCACGGCCTGCATCAGGCGCGCCGCGGCGTCTGTTTCTCCCAGGTGCTCCAGCATCATGGCCGCGGTCCAGAAGGTGCCCACGGGATTGGCGACGCCCTTGCCCATGATGTCGAATGCGGAGCCGTGAATCGGCTCGAACATCGAGGGAAAAACGCGCTCGGGGTTGATGTTGGCCGTGGGCCCGATGCCCAGCGAGCCGGCCAGCGCGGCGGCCAGGTCTGAAAGTATGTCCGCGTGCAGGTTGGTGGCGACGATGGTGTCAAGCGACGTCGGCCGATTGACCATGCGCGCCGTCGCCGCGTCCACCATCTCCTTGTCCCACGTGACGTCCGGGAATTCTTTGGCTACCTGGTGGGCGATTTCGTCCCACATCACCATGGCGTGGCGTTGCGCATTGCTCTTGGTCACAACGGTGAGCAACTTGCGAGGCCGCGACTGCGCCAGCTTGAACGCGTAACGTTGAATGCGCTCCACGCCCGCGCGCGTCATCACGGAAAGATCGGTGGCCACTTCGATCGGGAAGCCCTGGTGAACACGGCCACCGGCGCCTGAGTACTCGCCCTCGGTGTTTTCTCGTACGATCACCCAGTTCAGGTCCTCGGGTTTGCAGCGTTTCAGCGGTGCGTCAATCCCAGGAAGGATGCGCGTGGGCCGAACATTCGCATATTGATCCATGCCCTGGCAGATCTTCAGCCGCAGGCCCCACAGCGTGATGTGGTCGGGGATGTCCGGGTCGCCGGCCGAGCCGAACAGGATCGCGTCCTTCTTCTTCAGAGCTTCAAGGCCGCTGTCGGGCATCATCTCGCCGTGCTCGCGATAGTAGTCGCCGCCCCACGCGAACGATTCGAACTCGAACGCGAAAGTGTTGTCTGCCGCGGCCAGCGCTTCAAGCACCTGGCGCCCGGCGGGAACCACTTCCTTGCCGATGCCGTCGCCGGGAACGAGCGCGATGCGATAAGTCTTCATGCTTGGGGACCCCCACCGATCACAGCGATTCTTGATCACGGCCATTCTATCTGGCGCGGGTCTGGTCGAAGCAAATGGAGCGCAAAAAGGGGGGCGGCGCTTGCTCCGTGAATCCAAAGCAGACGCCGCCCGAAATGAGGAGGAACAAAAACAACGCGAACGAGTTACCGCCGCCGCTCTTACTTAATGATGTACTCCTGCGAGAAGTAGAAGTACCGCGGATTGATGTCCGGCGTGGTGTCTTTGATGAACTGGCCCTTAAAGAAATGGCTCACGCCTAGCTGGAGGTTGTTCCGGCCAATTTTTATGGTCATGAAGCCATCCAGTTCCTGACCAACACGTGTTCCGGCGGCGCCGGTGGCGGACGAGGAGATCTTGGAGCCGGAACTCGCATAGAGCGAGTCAGTAGCGCTGAAGAGCGTCTCGTCGGTATACATCGCGTTGAAGGCCACGGCCTTCGAAAGGCCGAGGGTCTCAAGGCTCTTGAAGGTTTTCAGGTTTTTCCATCCGAAAAGATCCTGGTCGCCAAACTTGTCGTGATTGGCAGGGGTCAGCTGGTCGAAGGTAGCGCTGTGGGTTTCGCCTTTATGCGAGCCCGAAGCCACTTTGTACTCGGCCGAAGTGCTCAGCGGCAGGGTGAACACATCGAACGCTCGCGATGCGCCGGCGAACCACGCATAGGCGCGCTCATCCAGCAAGCCTGAGTGGCCGGTTTGCCCGATCGCTTCAAGGCTGAGGGCAACGTGGCCGGGCAGCGGTCCGTAAACACGCGAGCCGAAGGTGTTGGTGCCGAGCGTGCCCGAGCTGGTCCATCCGCCAATCACATTTTCTGAGTGGCGCAACGCATAAGTGTCCACTGAGAACTTGCGCCACACACTCGTGAAAATATCGTACGTGCCCCAATAGCGATTTCCGAGCTCAGGCGTGTTGAATGAGTTCGGCTGCACGATCACAGGCGAAACCATGAGCGCGTCGATTGTGACTTTCTTCTTGGCAAACTCAAAGCGGCCGTAGTCGTAGGTGCGCGAAGTGTTGGTCCATTGCGGGACGCCGATGACGCGGGTTTCGCCGTAGTTGAGCATCTGCCGGCCGGCCGAAAAGTTGAAAGGGCTCGATTTTGCGCCGAACGTCAGATAGCCCTCCTGCAGATCCATCGAGTCGCGCATGGTGCTGGGAGCGGGAGCGCCGTAAAAGGGCGCGCGCGCGTCCTGGCCCATCGCAGAAATCGTGAGCCACAAGAGGGGCTGATAGCGTATTCCGATCCGGATGCGGCTCAGCATGTCCTGCTGGTTGACGGCTTTGCCGAACGAGACGCCATCCTTCTCCTCCCAGCGCGTCCGCTCTTCAAAGTGGATTGAGAACTTTCCTCCGGTCGCGTCACTGAGGGCATCGGCGCCCTTTGCGAGCGGGTCGCTCTGCGCTTGAACCCCGAGCGGCAGACACAGAATGAAGCAGATCGAGGTGCACCACAAATACTTGTTCATCGTCGTCCCTCCGGACCAGGCAAAGCCTGCGGCTTACAGGGGTATCGGCCCGAATCGGTCGAACTGTAGTCACAGGCAGGCTCGTAACAGGTTGCGCTCTGCGCCGCGACCAACTCACGCCTTCCGCCGATTGGCCGATAGGGACGGAGATATCCTTTATGCCCTCGGGAGCTTGGGATGAACCTCTTTCTTGGGGCTCCGGGGGCGCGAGGAGAGGGTTTCCGGTGCGCAAGCACCGAGAGAGCGACCATGATCAGACGGCTTGGCTTGGAAAAACTGCTTGCATTGGGCTTTGGGCTGGTACTGCTCATCGCGGCGATCGCGGGCCTGACTGCCATTCGCTGCGAAGTGGCGGCGCGGAACTCCGGTGCCGCTTCAGCCGCTGAAGGTCGGCACGCTCTGATGGCGCAAAAGCTGGCGATGCTGCAACAGCGCGAGCAGGCCACCTCCCGCGCGTTCTTCCTGCAGCCCGCAGAGGGCGGAGACAAGCGCTGCATTGAAGCCGCGCACGACTTTGCCGCCATCAACCAGCGGTTGCTCGCAGAAACGTCTGACGCTACAGCGCAGGCAGACCTGGTTCAGGTCCAGAGCACTTGGAGCGCCGGCGAACAGGAACTCGGAAAGATGTTCGCCCTGGGACGCCAGGGACAGAACCAGCAGATGCTGGCGGAGCTTCCAGCTTCTGTGGCGCTGAGCAAGAAGATCCAGACCGCGCTCACAAACTATGTTGCGTACGTGAACGGGATAGCCGGCCAGAGGCAGCTCGAACAGGAAGCGGTCGCACGGCGGGGGCTGTGGCTCTCGTCATTGTTCATCGGCGCGGGGTTCCTGGTGGCCATCGGCTGCGGCGCTCTCACCATCAGAACTGTGAGCAAACGGGTGAATACTGCGCGGCAGGCGCTGGAGTCGATTGCTGCAAAAGATCTATCGATGGATGACATCGAGGTTCAAACGCAGGATGTGGTGGGACAAATGCTCCTGTCGGTGAACACCATGAAGGGAAGCCTTACCGAGGTAGTGGCGGAACTGATCCAGATCGGCGAGCAGATCTCGGCGGCCGCGGCGGAACTGGCGATTACAGCCGAAGGGTCCGCGCACAGTGCCGACGAACAACGGGTCCAGACCGACCACGTCGCCACTGCCTTGGACGAGATTGCAGGTGCGATCAAAGAAGTAGCCCGGCACGCCGTAAGCGCGTCGGAGTCAGCGGTGCGGGCAAGCGCGTCGGTGCGCAGCGGCGACGAGGCTGTGGCGCTCACCAGCGCGAAGATGATGGAGATTACCGAGAGGTCCGCCGAAGCCGCGAAGAGCATCGAGGAGCTGGTAGGCCAGTCCGAGGCCATTGGACGGGCTGCGGGCCTGATCCGCGAAATCGCTTCGCAAACCAATCTGCTGGCCCTCAACGCGGCCATTGAAGCGGCGCGAGCCGGTGAAAACGGCAAGGGCTTTGCCGTGGTCGCGGCAGAGGTGCGGCGGCTTGCAGAGCAGAGCGGCGCGGCCACCCAGGAGATTGAAGCCATGATTGCCAGTGTGCAGGCACAGGCCAGGAGTGCGCTGGATAAGACGCGTGCCGAGCACAACCAGATTGCCGAGGGAGTTGCCCTGACTCAAACCATCCGCGAGTCGTTCACGCTGATTCGCGCGTCGGTATCGACGGTTGACCAGATGATGGAGCAGATTGCCAAGGCCGCGAATCGCCAAACGGCTACCAGCGAAGAATTGAACTTGAATCTGCATGAGATTGCGGAGACCATCGGCAGAGCGGCGGTGACGGCACACGAGTCTTCCGATGCTTCGGCGGAATTGAGCCGGATTTCAGAACAGATGCACGGACGCCTGAGTCATTTCCGCCTGCGACCCATGGAACCGGCGGCGCCGGGGCGGGCGGAAGTTGACCTTCGCGAGCAGTTGCCTGACGCAGCGCCGGGCGATTGAAGGCCAGACGATACCGCAATAGGAGACAGGCTTCCGTACTGTGACCCTTGGCACACACCCCAGCGCGGTCGGGGGCGACAATGATCTCGTAGGGCACGGCCGCCGTTGACGCCGGTCCCCGGGAGACGAAATACATGAGCGATTTAGCTCCGCTGGCTGAAGCAACTGCAGTTGATCCTCTCGTCAGCCACCCTGCCGATTTCCATGTCTTTCACAAGTTTATTGAGCGCTGCAAGTCGTTGCCGGCCATCACTACGGCGGTGGTTTGGCCTCTCACGGATGTCGCTCTCCGCGGCTCAGTGGAGGCGGCGGACGCCGGCCTCATTACGCCCACGCTGATCGGCCCTCAAGCGGCCATGAAGGCTTTGGCCGCGAAGATCGGACTGGATATCGGCAGTTACCCGGTGCTTGAAGCTGAGTCCGAGGCGAAGGCTGCCGAGATCGGCGTGGCCGTCTGCCGGTCCGGCGCAATGCAGGCCATGATGAAGGGCAGCCTGCACACCGACGAGCTGATGAAGGCTGCCATGCATCGCGATACCGGCTTGCGCACGGGGCGCCGCATCTCCCATGTCTTCATCATGGATACGCCTTCGTACGAGCGCACGCTGCTCATTACCGACGCGGCCATCAACATCACGCCCGAGCTCGAAGACAAGGTTCACATTGTGCAGAACGCGATTGATCTGGCGCATGCGCTGGGCATTCCGGAGCCGAAGGTGGCGCTTCTTTCCGCAATCGAGACCGTGAACCCGATGATCAAGTCCACGCTGGACGCAGCGGCGCTGTGCAAGATGGCAGATCGTGGACAGATCACCGGGGGAATTCTCGACGGGCCGTTGGCTTTCGATACGGCCGTCAGCGTCAAGGCTGCCGCCATCAAGAAGCTGGTTTCGCCGGTCACAGGACAGGCCGACATCCTGGTGGTTCCCGACCTTGAGAGCGGCAACATGCTGGCCAAGCAACTGGAGTACCTGGGCGGCGCGCAACTGGCGGGCATCGTCCTGGGCGCACGCGTGCCCACCATTCTCACCAGCCGTGCTGACTCGGCAGAGACACGACTGGTCAGCTGCGCCGTGGCCGTACTGTTGCACTATGCCACCCACCCCGTGCTCAAGGTCTAGGTTTTCCGCCTCTTCGTTTCTCCCGCTCAGACGGGCGCCACGGTTTCATTTGGCGCCCGTTTGACTTGTGCGGCCAGGCTCGCCCCTTTGCCCTGCCCCGTCGCCCGGTCTGCGAAACTGGATGCATGGCCCTCAGTAAACCTGCCCTCATTTTTGACCTGGACGGAACGCTTACCGACTCAAAGCCCGGTATTCTCGGGTGCTTGCAGCAGGTGATCGACGCGCGCAGCATGGGCGATTGCGGACCGCTCGACCGCTTCATCGGGCCTCCGGTAGAGGAGTGGGTGGTAGAACTGCTGCCCAAAGGGACCAGCGAAGAGCAGCGTGCCCTGGCCCGCGACTATCGTGCCTGCTACGACCGCGAGGGCTGGCGGAACAACTCGGTCTATGCGGGAGTGCAGGCGATGCTCGCAGAATTGAAGGCGCTGGGATTTGCGCTCTATGTCTGCACCTCAAAGCAGGAGCACTTTGCGGTGCGTATCCTCGAGACGTTTGGGCTGGCCGAGTTGTTTGTCGCCATCTACGGCGACAAGGCGGCGTACGCAAGTCACAGCAAGGTGGACCTGCTCACAAGAATCCTGGAAGAGCGTGGCCTCGGCAGGGAGACCGCCTGGATGGTCGGCGACCGGATCTTCGACATTGACGCGGCCCACGCCAACCAGCTCCGCTGCATCGCCGCCGGTTGGGGATATGGGAACGCGGAGGAGTGGGCCCAGGCGGATGCGCTTGCACGAACTCCGGCGGATGTCACGCACCTGGTGGACGGCAGGGACTAAGCCGGCCTGCAAGCCTCTCGCAAGAATACAAACTGACAATCGAGGCACTTCAAAAGACGATTTGACTGCCCGGGCAGAGCCGTCCGCGCTTTGTTTTCGTGCGTTTGCCGGCAACAGAAGCATGCGCCCACGCACGCCTGTGGAAAAACTGCGCAAAATTCACACTAGAGAAACAAGCCAGCAACAATCGCGATTCAAGTGATTGAAAAATAAAGGTCTGAAAAAATAATTTGACAAGCGTTCTTCCTTCTGGTTAAGATAGTGACGGTAACACCCATCCCCAAGGAGGTAAAACATGCGCTCAATGCTCGCTAGCACTCTCATGCTCTCGTCCTTACTCATTCCAGCTGTGGCCAACGCAAGCTCGTCTGCCGACGACGCCTCTGCCCCAACCCAGGCACCCCGCGTCAGTACCGGCGTGTCTGCTCCCGTGCTTACCCGCCCCATTGGCATTGATCTGCCCAGTGGATTGTCCAACCTTTTCCTTCCCGTGAGCAAGGAGGTCGACCTTTCGCTCACCGTCGACCAAAACGGCAAGGCTTCTGACGTGAAGGTGGTCAAGTCAAGCAACCCCTACCTCGACGGACTGATCGTGGATGCCGTTGAGAGGTCGCACTTCAAGCCGGCCAAGCTCGACAACCAGCCCATTCCGGTCAGCATGAACCTGACGGTCAACATCGGACAGTAACCGATCCGCCATCGGGATCCTGCTTTCTCAAAAATGTGCCCTCCCAGAACGAGACCCAGCCGGGATTCCTAGCGGAAGCCCGGCTGATTGGTTTTAGGGGCGGACGAATGCCGCCACAATCGGCCCCATCTCCCCGGTGCACTGTTGCGGCGCCAGGTGCCCGCACCCATTGAACACATCCAGCTCCGACTGCGGAACAAGGCTGTGCATCTTCTGTCCCTGTTCGACCGGCGTGATGCGGTCTTCTTTTCCCCACAAAATCAGTACCGGCATTTTCAGTTGCGGCAGCAGGCTGTCGGTGGCATCTTGGCCGGTCAGCATGGTGTCGAGCGCGCGCTCAATCACCCACGCATGGTCTTTCGTGATGCGCAGGATGTCGCGTGCAACAAAGCCGGGAATCGGCGGTGGGTTGGGCATCAGCAGTGCTTCCAACTGGTCAAGCTGCGCCGGCGTCTTCGACGTAAACAGGTTAGTGTCCCACAAGGGCTTTTCGTAGATGCCTGCCGAGTCAAAAAGCATAAGCCGGCTTACCCGTTCAGGATGCCGGGCCGCGACGATCTGCACAATCCATCCCCCCATCGACCATCCACCCAGGTCCACCTGCTTCAGGTCCAATGCGTCAAGGAAGCCGACCACGGCTTCAGCCTCATCCGGGACCGAGTAGGAGAAGCCCGCGGGCCGTTCGCTGCGGCCATAACCGGGCAGGTCGGGCATGTAGACTCTGAATCCGGCGCGGGCAAAGTAGGGCGCCAGGTTGCTCCAGTCTTCAGCGCGGCCGCCAAGCCCATGGATAAGCACCACGACGGGCCCTGAAGCGGGACCTTCAGCCTCGTAGTGGATCCGCATGCCTTTCACCGTGACCGAGCGGTTATCCACCCCGCCAAAGTCTTCCTTGAGATACTGGAATGCGTTGAAATACGTCAACGGCCGCAACCAGAATCCCAGTCCGGCGGCGATCGCTGTGGCCCACAGCAGGGCAGAGATCCACTGAGCTTTGCGCGACAGTTTCATGATTGTTCTCGTACTTTCCTTTCAAGTTCTTGAGCCATCTGCCAGCCCTTCTCCATCACGCGGACGGTGATGGGGTCCAGCTTGAGCGCGGTATGGCTGTTCCACTCCGCGCGTTCCACCCAGCGCACAGCATCGGCGTCAGAGGCTGCCTGCAATACACCTCCGGTCAAGCGGCACAGATAGTCGGCGATCACGTAGTGATAGCGCACCCGATCTTCCTCCCGATGGATGCGGTCCAGCAGCTCCACCAGTTCAACCACCTCAACGGCCAGGCCGGTTTCTTCGCGGACTTCCCGCACCACACCGGCCATGAGCGACTCGCCGAGCTCAAGCATGCCGCCAGGAAGTGACCACTGCCCTTTCAAGGGTTCAGTCCCGCGCCGGATCAGCAGCACGCGGCCCAGGTCCACCACCACAGCGCCCACCCCCACCAGCGGACTTGACGGAAACTCTCGCTGCATCCAACCCTCAATGTGCTCGCTTCTCTACAATAGTTTGCCGCAGCGGGCTTTTGGCCAAAGTTCTCCCCGATCGCGAATCTCCACTGCGCGACTATCATCTAAAGTAGAGCGGCTGCTGCGAAAGAGAGTGAATCGATGTCGGAGTTTACGTTACAAATCGACGGAATGCATTGTGGGTCCTGTGTGCGGCGCGCCAGCCAGGCGCTCGCGGCGGTTGAGGGCGTGGCGGTCAACGAAGTGCGCGTGGGAGCGGCACGGTTGACCTCGGCCGTGGAACCGCCGCCAGTGGATCTTGCCGTTGCCGCGCTGGCCAAGGCCGGTTACGCGGCGCACCTGGTCCGCTAAGTGGACGTGCAAACCACAGAATCGCTCACGCTGCCGGTGCTCGGCATGACCTGTGCCTCCTGTCAGCACCACGTGGAGCAGGCGCTGCGAGCTACGGCCGGCGTTGAGTCGGCGCATGTTGACCTCATGGCCCACCGGGCAAAGGTGGTGTTCGATCCGGCGCTGGCCAAGCCCGAGCAACTCGTCGAGGCCATTCGCGGAGCGGGCTACGATGCAGTGCTTCCACGGGCGGGTGAGGGCGGCGGCACGCATGATGAAGCTGAACTTACTCAGGAGAAGACCCGCAAAGCCGTCGTCACTCTCATAGCCGGGGCCGTGGCCATGCTGTTGGCCATGCCGCTGGGCCAGCCCCCCGGCCAATCTATGGGTTCTGCGGATCATGCGCTCATGAAGCTGCTGCCCTGGCTCTATGCGCTGCCGGCTGGGTTGCTGCGCTGGTTTCTGCTGCTCATGACTGCGGCTGTCGTGGCCTGGGCCGGGCGCGGAATCTACATCAGCGCCCTGAAAGCCCTTCGCCATGGAGCCACCAATATGAATACGCTGGTGGGCCTGGGCACCAGCGTCGCCTTCGTCTACTCGGCCTGGGGCACGTTGTGGCCGGCGGGCGGTGGCCACGGTGGTGTTCAGGTCTATTACGACGCGGTTCTCCTGATTGTCGGTTTTCTGCTGCTGGGCAAGGCGCTTGAAGCCCGCGCCAAGCGGCGGGCCCTGGCGGCGCTCGACTCCCTGTCGCGCCTTCGGCCGGTCACGGCGCGCAGAGTTGTTGACGGCGTCGAGGCGGTGGTGCCGCTCGAAGAGATCAAGCCGGGCGACCACGTGCTGGTGCTTCCCGGCGAGCGCTTTCCAGTGGACGCAGTGATTCTTGAGGGCCGCACAACGGTGGATGAGTCCATGCTTACTGGCGAGTCCACTCCCCTGGCCCGCGAGGTTGGCGGGCGCGTACTGGCTGGCTCACTCAACTACGACGGTGCGGTGGTGTGCCAAGCGCAGAGCCTGGGCGAAGCAACCGTGCTGGCGCAGATTACGCGCATGGTGGAGCAGGCGCAGGGTTCGCGCGCCCCTATGGAACGGTTGGCCGACAGAGCCAGCGCGATCTTTGTTCCTGTGGTGCTTGGCCTGGCCCTGCTCACCTTTGTCGTGTGGCTCATTGCCGCGCATTCGCTTCCACTCGCTCTAGCAAACACAGTCGCGGTGCTCGTCATTGCCTGTCCGTGCGCCATGGGCCTCGCAGTGCCCGCGGCGCTTACGGTTGCCGTTGGGCGCGGCGCGCAGCTTGGCGTTCTGTTCAAAGGCGGCGAAGCGCTGGAGCGGCTCGCACACCTCGATGCGATCGTGCTCGACAAGACCGGGACTCTCACTGTGGGCAGGCCGGTGCTGGCTGCGGTGCACCCACTTGCCGGCCACGAGCAGAACGATCTGTTGCGCATGGCGGCCGCGGCGGAGGAGCGATCCAACCACCCGCTGGCCCACGCAATCATCGATTATGCGCACGGGCTCGGCCTCAACTGGAAGCCGGCGGAAGATGTGCAGATTCTTCCCGGCCGCGGGCTCACAGCCACCGTCGAGGGCCAACCTTGTGTGCTCGGCAATGAGGAACTCTTCAAGGAATTCTTCATCCCCTTGCCTGAAGCAAAAGCCCCTCCTGAGCCGGGCGTCACGCGCCTTTGGATGGCGCTCGACAACCTGCCCGTTGGCTACTTTGACGCGCGCGATGCGTTACGTCCCGACGCAGCCGAGGCAATCGCCGTACTGCGGAACTCGGGCCTGCGCGTCCTCATGCTCACTGGCGACTCACAGGGATCCGCCGCACCTATTGCCAGCCAGGCGGGAATTACTGAAGTGGAAGCGGGCCTGGATCCCGCCGGCAAACTGGCTCGCATTCGCGCCTTGCAAAAGTCCGGCCTGCGCGTGGCCATGGTCGGCGACGGCATCAACGATGCCGCAGCACTGGCGCAGGCTGATGCGGGCATTGCCATGGGCACTGGCGCCGATCTTGCCCAGGAGGCCGGCGACGTGCTGCTGTTGCGCACGCAACCTTCCGCCATTCCGGCTGCGCTCGGCCTGGCACGGCAAACGCTCCGCATCATGCGCCAGAATCTGGGCTGGGCTGTCGGTTACAACCTGCTTGGGATTCCGCTGGCCGCCGGCCTGCTTTATCCTGCCTTCCACATCCTGCTTACGCCCTGGCTGGCTGCTGCGGCCATGGCGCTGAGTTCGGTGTGCGTGCTCGGGAACAGTCTGCGCCTGCGCCGATGGTCGACCGAACGATAGTTTGATTGCCACGGACCCAGGATTGGAAGCACGGTTCTCGCAAATCGCCCGGCATCACCTCTTGTGACGCCAGTCCATGTTGCAACCGCCGAGGGCCCGGGCATAAGATGATTTCCAAAAAGCAAAAGAACTCTGGGTAAACGTAAAGGCATCGCTATGAGTCTGTCAGGCAGGATTAAAGGCGTTGTACGCGTTGTTCCAGGCGTACTTTTGAGTTTTGTTGTCTTCCTCGCCGTCGGGTGCGGCGGAAGCAATGCGAGTAGTGGAGGTTCCGGAGGCGGAACACCACCGCCATCAAATGCCGGTGAGTGGACTTGGGTCGGCGGCAGCAACCAGGCCGGCTCCTCATCGAGTTTGTACGGTACTTACGGAACAAAGGGCGTTGCGTCCGCAACGAACTTGCCGGGAGGCCGGCTGTACGCGACTTCGTGGATCGATAACAGCGCCAACCTCTGGCTGTTTGGCGGCGGCGGATTCGATCCACTCGGGACGAATGGGCCATTCAACGACCTGTGGGAGTTCAACCCGGCATCGAAAGAATGGACATGGGTCAGTGGCAGCAGCGCAGTACCCGGCAATCAATTGGGAATCTACGGGACAGAAGGGACAGCAGCTTCAACCAATGTGCCAGGCGGCCGCGACGGATCCGCTTCATGGATTGACTCGACGGGCAATCTTTGGCTCTTCGGCGGTGATGGTTTCGACTCCGCCGGAGCCAACAATCTCCTGAACGATTTGTGGGAATTCAATCCGTCGACCAAGCAATGGACGTGGATCGGCGGAAGCAATGCCGTAAATGGTAAGGCCGTCTATGGAGCCCTCGGAGTGGCAGCGGCGGCCAATGTTCCGGGCGCCAGAAGTCAGGCGGTATCCTGGACGGACCACAGTGGTAATTTCTGGTTATTGGGCGGAGCTGGGTTCGACTTAACTGGCAACTTCGGCAGCCTTAACGATCTATGGGAATTCAGTCCTGCCATCAAACAATGGACTTGGGTCAGTGGGGGCAGCGCACTGAACGCTCCGGGCGTTTACGGTACCCTCGGCGTCGCCGCCAGCGGAAATGTTCCTGGTTCGCGTTCCATTGCCGTCTCCTGGATTGATGGCAGTGGCAATCTATGGCTCTTTGGCGGACTTGGATACGATTCGACAGGATCGGAAAACGATCTGAACGACCTGTGGGCGTTTAACCCATCGACTAAGCAGTGGACATGGGTCAGCGGGAGCAGCGCAGTTACCGGAGTCGCACCGTCGGCATTCTGTGTGCCAGGAGTTTATGGCACTGAGGGAACAGCCGCTCCAACCAATGTTCCTGGCGGACGCAATGCAGCAGTTTCGTGGACCGACCCCAGCGGCAATCTATGGCTCTTTGGCGGACTGGGTTGCGATGGCAGCGGGACCGCCGGTTCTCTGAACGATCTTTGGGAATTCAGTGCGAAAAATAAGACTTGGACATGGCGAGGCGGGAGCAACTCCGTCGGCCCTGCACAAGGCGGGACAGGTGGGCCATCCGGCACATACGGGACGCAAGGAACAGCCGCTGCCTCCAATGCACCCGGAGGACGCGCCGGAGCGGTCTCCTGGATTGACCCAAGCGGCAGTCTTTGGCTCTTCGGAGGTTCCGGCCACGATTCGACAGGTGCCTGGGGACAACTGAATGACCTGTGGAGCTATACCCCGTAGTCAGAATTCTCCAAATGCTTCAAGCAGTCACGGTAAACTGGTCTCAGAGCCTGTCTGTGCGCATCCTTACCCGCTACATTCTCGGTGAAATCCTCTCCCACACCCTCATCGGGTGCGCGCTGTTCACCTTCATCCTCTTCATGCCCTACCTGCCAAACATGCTTGAGATGGTGGTGCGCAACAGCGCCACTTTTTCCAATGCCGTAGAGATTTTTCTCTTCACCCTGCCCATCCTTTTCAGGGTAACCATTCCCATGTCGGTGCTGGTGGGCGTGCTGTTGGGATTGAGCCGGCTGGCCGCCGACAGCGAAATCATCGCCATGCGCGCCTCGGGTCTGGGCATCGGCTACTTTGTACGCGTTTCGTCGATTGTGGCCATTGGCGGCACGCTCCTCGGTCTGGCCAATTCGCTCTATCTTGCGCCGCGCGCAAACCAGGCCATCCTCGACCTGCAGCAGGCGCTGGAAACTTCGCAGGCCTCCTACCAGATTCAGCCGCGTGTATTTTACGAAGACTTCAAAAACTTTGTGCTCTACGTACAGAACGTACGGTCGGGCACCGGCGCGTCCAACTGGGACCAGGTATTCATGGCCGATGTGACGGATCCGACGGCTCCGCGCATTACCACGGCAACCTCGGCAACCGTGGTCAGCGATTCCACACAGGTGCTGCTGATGCGGCTCCGTAACGGCGCGCAACACGACACAGTCGACGATCAGCCCGATCAATACACCATCACCGCCTTCGCCACCACCGATCGACCGCTGGAGTTGAGCCCGCAAAGCGATGTGCACCTGGGGCGAAGGGATACCGCGATCTATGCACTCCCCATGCGCACCTTGATCGAGCGCGTTCATGGGCCCGATCCCAAGCCCTTTCTCATCGAATTGAACAACCGGTTCGCTTTTCCGGCGGCATGCCTGGTCTTGATGATGGTGGGCGTTCCGCTGGGCGTCGCCTCGCGTCGCGGCGGCAAGAGCTCCGGCTTTGTCTACACCATTCTGCTGGTGTTTCTCTACTACTTTCTTTCCTCCACCGGCACGGCGCTGGGGCGGCAGAACAAGGTGCCGGCGTTTTTTGCGGTGTGGTCGGCCAATCTGCTGTTTGCCGCCGTGGGCATTTTTCTTCTGTGGCAGATGGCCAGCGGCGGACGCGTGTTGGCGGCCATCACGGCATGGGCCGCGCGCCTGCCCAAGGCTGAGGGTGCTGGGCGCAGAGGATTCTCGCTCACAGGCCTGCTCGAAAAACTGCAGCCGCGTTCGCAGCGCGCCAAGTCGCGCAACGCCTTTCCGCGCATCCTTGACGAGTATGTTGTGCGCGAATTCTTCAATATGTTCGTGCTGGTGCTTGCGGGCTTTGTGCTGCTCATGCTGGTGTTCACCTTCTTTGACCTCGTGGGCGACATCATCCGCAACCACGTTCCGCTCACCACGGTCGGCGCTTACCTGGTCAACCTCACTCCGGACATGCTCTACCAGATCGCGCCGTTGGCCGTGCTCATTGCCACGCTTGTCACCTTCGGCGTACTCAACCGCAACAGCGAAATCATCGCCATGAAGGCCACCGGCATCAGCCTTTACCGTCTCGTGGTTCCCATCGTCTCCATCGCCGCGGTGCTGTCGGTATGCCTATTCCTGTTTGACCAGTACTACCTGCCCCAGGCCAACCGCCGGCAGGAGGCCTTGCGCAACATCATCAAGGGACGCCCCGCGCAAACCGTTCTCCATCCTGAGCACAACTGGATCTTCGGCCAGCCGCACGCAGGCGAACCGGGACGGATTTTTTACTACGAGTTTTTTGATCCGGACCGCAAGGAGTTTGCCAATCTTTCCGTGTTCGAGTTCGATCCGTCCACGTTTTCGCTCACGCGGCGGATTTTTGCGGCGCGCGTCTTTCGCGATCACGAGAAGGACTCCTGGCGCTTTGAAGACGGTTGGGTGCGCGACATGACCGGGCCCGAGCCCACCTCCTATCGCGAGTTCAGACAGACGGAATTCTCCGAGATTCACGAAGACCCAGGCTACTTTACAAAGGAAAATCTGCAGTCGCAGGAGATGAACTTCGGCCAGCTCGACGGCTACATTCGCGATTTGCGCCAGAGCGGATTTGACACCATGCGCCTCCGCGTCGCCCTCTGGCATAAGGTCGCTTATCCGCTCATTGCCGTCGTCATGGCGGTGCTCGCCATTCCCTTTGCGCTCTCCATGGGCCGGCGCGGCTCGCTCACCGCCATTGCGGTAGCCATCGGCGTGGCCCTGGCCTACTTTGTCGTCAACGGCACATTCGAGGCCATGGGCAACGTGAATTATCTGCCCGCCGCATTAGCAGCCTGGTCGTCCGACATTCTGTTCGCACTGGTCGGCGGATATCTGCTCTTGCGCACACCCACCTAAGTTTCCTCAGCTGCGTGTTTCGAACTGGGGCTTGCCCAGCCACGTGGAGATTGAAGGCGCGCCGCAGAAATACCAGGCAGCCAGCCCCAAATCGCAAATCGCGCACCCCGCCGAAGAACTCGGAACAAATGGAACGATCGGCGTCCCGTAGAAATGATGCGCAACGTCCCAGATCGAATGAAGTAACCAGCCGACGGCAATGAAGCGGTAGTCTTTTATTCCCCGATAGGCAAGGAAAGTTACAAGCGTGCAGAACGCAAATTCCCACACTCCCAGGCCGCCATTCAAATAGGCGGCTCCAGCCCCGGCCATCATGATTGCGCTGAAGTGCCGCCGACCGGGTTCTTTAAGAAGTGAACACGCGGCAATAAACCCAAGCGCAACCATCAGCGGCGCTACGATCTGGAGAAAAGTAAGTGGAATTGCTGCGTGCATGCGCGAAGGCCCTCCATTGCGTTTCATCAACCTGAAACCGAACTCAGTGGTTCACTTGTTTGCCTGCACGAGACCGGTCCAGCAGCGCGGCAAAAGCTGCTTGGGCGCGTTTGTCGGCGCGCGGATCCCGTAAGAACCTCCGCGAGACGTGGTGACTCAGGTAGATCCCGCACAGCTCCCACACAAATTGCGCAGTATCCAAATCGGCGCGAAGATGGCCGAGATCAACGGCCTGGCGTGTGAGTTGAGTCAGGAGGCCGCGCCAATAGGCCTCCATGGCGAGCACCTTGGCACGCACCGGTCCTTCCGCATCGTCCAATTCAAACAATGCTGCGGCCACCGGACATCCGCCCCGAAGTCCGGCTTTAGTCGTCCACCCAAGCCAGTTGGTGACCAGGGTCTTCAGTCGCGGCAGTCCAGCGTCGGCAAACATCGCGGGCCGCACAACCTTTGCGGCGGAGACCGCAGCCATGTGGTCAAGCAGCTCAATCTGCACCTCTTCTATCGAGCGGAAATGAGCGAACAGGCCACTCTTCGACATGGCTGCCTGTTGCGCCAGCGCACCGAGAGTCACGCCGGACATGCCGGTTTCGGTCAAAAGGTCGAGTCCCTCGCGCAGGATTCGTTCCCGGGTGGCAGCGCCTTGAAGTCCCATAGGTAAAGAATAGCACGACCGGTCGTGCTATTCTAGGCCCGCATTCCCGCCCCCTTCTGCGGATCGGTGGCCGCCTCCCAAGACCACTCCACCGTACAATGGTTCCATGCTTCGCGACCTCGCCCCCCTCTTTGTTTACATGCGCCGCTACCGCTGGGGATTTTTCTGGGGCACGCTCTCATGCGTCTGCACAAACATCATCTGGGTGCAGTTTCCGGGCGTTCTGGGCAGGGCCATCAACAGTATCGAGCAGGGAACTACGCGCCAGCAGGTGGTCATCTACGCAGGCCTCCTGGTCGCCATCTCGCTGGTAAAGGGCGTTTTTCTCTACACCCAGCGCTGGGTGCTCATCGGTATATCCCGCGACATCGAGTTCGACCTGCGTAACGACCTGTTCAAGAAATTAGAGAAGCAGGATTCAGGTTTTTACGGGCGCTACCGCACCGGCGACATTATGGCCCGCATGACCAACGATCTGAACGCGGTGCGCATGTTGCTCGGCCCGGGACTCATGTACAGCGCCAACACCATCTTCCTCAGCGTTTTCGCGCTGTTCTTCATGTTGCGCATCAGCCCTTATCTCACCCTCGTGGCGCTCGCGCCCATGCCCCTCGCCAGCATCCTGGTGCAGTACTTCGGCAGCCGCATTCATACGCGCTTCGAGCGCATCCAGGCCAGCTTCTCTGACATCTCCGCGCAGGCACAGGAAAACTACTCCGGCGCACGCCTGGTCCGTGCCTTCGCGCGAGAGGAGTCGGAGATCAGCCTCTTCGAGCGGTTGAACCACGAGTACATCGGACGCGCTCTCCGTCTCGTGCAACTGATGGGCATGCTCTGGCCGACGCTCGAGTTCGTCCTCGGCATTTCCATGATCATCACGCTGCTTGTCGGCGGACATCTCGTCATCGAGCATCGCATCGACGTGGGCCAGTTTGTCGCCTTCAGCACTTACATGATCATGCTCATCTGGCCCATCATCGCCGTCGGATGGGTGATCAACATCTTTCAGCGAGGAACCGCGTCAGTCAAGCGCGTGGACGAGCTGCTCAAGGCCGAGCCCGCTATCGACGACAGTGCGGCCGATGCCTCGATTGACGCCGATGCGGTCCTCAGCGGCGACATCGAGTTCCGCAACCTCAACTTCAGCTACGGCGATGTGCCCGTGCTCAAGGATATTTCCCTGCGCATTCCCGCCGGCTCAAGCCTGGCCATCGTTGGACCCACCGGTTGTGGCAAATCCACATTGGTGCACCTCATCTCGCGGATGTACGACGCGCCCGACGGCGCGCTCCGCATCGACGGCAGGCCGGTGCGCGATTATCCGCTGGCGGTGCTGCGCCGCAACATCGGCATGGTCAGCCAGGAAACCTTCCTGTTCAGCGAGACCATTCGCGAGAACCTGGCCTTCGGTGTGCCCCACGCCAGCGCTGAAGATCTCTTGGAGGCGGCCGAAGCGGCGCACATCCGTCAGGAATTCGAAGAGTTTCCGCAGGGCTTTCAAACCATGGTGGGCGAGCGCGGCGTCACGCTTTCAGGCGGGCAGAAGCAGCGTTCCGCCATTGCCCGCGCGCTGCTGCGCCGTCCGGCGATTCTCATCCTTGACGATGCGCTGGCCAGCGTCGACACCTATACCGAAGAGCGAATCCTTGGCGGGCTGCGCAAATACACGGCAAACTCCACCACGGTGCTTATCTCGCACCGCGTGTCCACGGTGCGAGATGCCGACCAGATCGCCGTGCTCGATCACGGCAGAATCGTGGAGCTGGGCAGGCACGATGAATTGCTTGCGCTCGACGGATACTACGCCAGCCTCTACCAGAAGCAGCAACTCGAAGAAGAACTCACGGTGGCGGGCTGAGTCCGGCAGGCTCAGGCGTTCCAGCGCATGCCCACAGACGACTCCGCGGCATAGTCCTGCGCGGTAAACTCCGTCTGCCCCTCAAGCCGCGCAGGCGAAACGATCTGCAACGGCGCGGGATTGACCACCGGATCCTTCGCCACCTGACGCCAGGCTTCACGCACGTTCTTGATGCAGTCGATAGTGTGGTCAAACTTTGCCCGCGAAGCTGACTGCGAGGCCTGCAAAATCTGCGCGAAAATCGACGTGTAAAACTCGCTGAGCGCCTGCGCCGGCCGGCCGCCCACATCCATGCGCAGACGCGCCTGCAGGTGGATGATGATGTCCAGCGCCCGCTTCACTGCCGCGCGCCGTCCGTCCGTGTCTCCGCGATCCACTGCGTCGCCGGCCGCGTACAGAAATCGAATCATGCCATCGTAAAGAGCCACCACAAGATCAACTGCCGACGCGCCGTCCAGCGCATGTTCCTGATAACTTCCCATCTCTAAAAAAGCTCCTTAGCCGTTCGAGTTCTGGTTGTAGCCGGTGATTGCCGAGTAGAGCTCATTCACGCCCTGCAACTGAGAAGGCAGCATTTGCATTATTTCGTTGGCGCTGTTCAACTCCGCCGTCAGGCTCGTCTGTTCAAGCGAAATCTGGCTCTGTTCCTTCGATATATCCGCGTTGAGCGTCGATTCGATACTGGTGTTGGAACCGGAAGCGAGCGCGAGGATGCCGGTCGAAGAACTGGTTCCGGAGTTGGTCAGCATCGTCGAGAAGCTCTGGCCCCAGCTGTCAGCGTTCTGAAAGAATCCCACCACGCTGCTGTAATCCGAGTTCAACACCGAATCGAGCAACGTCGCGTCCAGCGTCAGGGTGCCATCGTTGT
>CAVXVM010000115.1:0-52569 GCA_963765025.1 uncultured Acidobacteriaceae bacterium
ATACTTTCCATCGAAGCCTGCCTAGGCTTTGCCCCAATTACAATGGAAGCGGACACCAGTCTTCCTTGAGGAGAATTTCCAGTGGCACAACGCATTTCAGCATCGTCAAGCCGGACGCGTTCGCAAGGGCCAGACCGGCGCCATTCTCGCCGCCATCGACAAGGCCGGCTTCAAGATCGTCTCCATCAAGACAGCAGTCCATCTCCAAGGCGCAGGCCGAGGGATTCTACGCCGTCCATGCCGGCAAGCGATTCTTCGATGACCTCTGCGACCTTCATGTCTTCCGGGCCGCTCGTCCTGATGGTGCTGGAGAAGGACAACGCCATCGTCGACCTGCGCAAGCTGATGGGCGCAACCAATCCCGCCAATGCCGAAGAGGGAACCATCCGCAAGCAGTTCGCCGCTCCATCGGGGGGAGAATGCCATCCACGGCTCCGACGCCAAGACACCGCGGCGTTTGAAATTGGCTATTGGTTCGCCGGCTAGCGAACTCGTTTAAGCGTCCAAGAGCGCGGTTGGGGAAGGAATGCAATGAGAGGGCTTGCAAGCAGGCTGGCGTGCGTGATGGTTGTGATTGCGGCCGGAAGGTTGCTGGCTGCGCCGCCGGTGGTGAAGCCGGGCGATCCGTGGGTGGATGATCGCGGGCAGCGCATCCAGGCGCATGGCGGGGGAATCACAATTTCAAAGGCAAGTACTACTGGTTCGGCGAAGATCGCACGCCGGCAAACGATCCGGAGAAACGCTATGTCGCCTGCTATTCGTCGCGCGATCTTGTGCGTTGGAAGTTCCGCCGGCAGGTGCTGGTCCTTTCGGATCCAGAACACCTCGGCCCGCACTGGGTTTTGGAGCGGCCCAAAGTGTTTGCCAACACGCGTACCGGCAAGTTCGTGATGTACGCGCATCTTGACGATGCGCACTACAAATTTGCCCGCGTGATGGTTGCAGTGAGCGATCGCATCGACGGCACATATACCTATGTGAAGAGTTTCCGGCCGCTGAATGAGGAGAGCCGCGACATCGGACAATTTGTGGACGACGATGGGTCAGCATATTTGATCTTCGAGTCGCGTCCGACCAAAGGCTTCTTCATCGCACGTCTGACGGATGATTTTATGGGCGTGGAGAAGACGGCGTTCGTTCCGGCTCCGCTTGAAGGCGGGGCGTTGGCGCACGTGGGAGACGTTTATTTTGTTGTGGGTTCACACATGACGGGCTGGCGGCCGAACCCCAATGTTTACGCCACTGCGCCGTCGATTACAGGGCCGTGGACGGAGTTCACTAACCTGGCTGCGCCGGAAGCAAACAACTACGATTCGCAGTCGACGATGTTGTTGAAGGTGGCCGGGAAAAAGAAGACAACGGCTGTGATCTTCATGGGCGACATTTGGAAGCCGAAGGCGCTGTGGGACTCGCGCTACTTGTGGATGCCGCTTGAGATGAAAGACGGCACGATGCACCTGCCCGCGCCGCAGCCGTGGACGTTGAATGTGAAAACCGGCGAGACGGCGATTGAGCCGTAGGAGGCACGCATGACGGAAACCAATGCCGAACTCGCACAGATTTTTCTTGCATTCTCACGCGACCGGCTGATGAACCCTGCAATGGCCGCGCATGCAGGAGTGCGTCGGACCACTCACCACGGAGCAGCTCTGGTGGCGGCCCAACCAGGCCTCGAACTCGATCGGCAACTTGCTGCTGCATTTGAATGGGAACGTGCGCCAATGGCTGGTGGTCTCGTTCAATCGCGCAGAAAACCAGCGCAACCGTCCGGCAGAGTTTGCAGCCCAGGAGGGCGCAACGGCCACGGAACTCCTGGACCGGCTCGGCGGGACGCTCGACGAGGCCGCCAAGGTGCTCGACCGGCTGACCACTGCCGAGTTGATGGCGCCCTACGAGATTCAGGGCTACCACACGCGAGGTCTCGACGTCGTCTACCACGTCGTCGAACACTTCGGCATGCACTACGGTCAGATCGTTTACATCACGAAATTGCTTTCGGGCGAAGACCTCGGCTTCTACAAAGAGCTGAACCGGACCGGCCGGGCCGATTGAAGCACGCCGTTGGCCTGCTATTTGAGCGAACTCATATCGATCACGAAGCGATATTTCACGTCCTGCTTGAGCATGCGCTCGAAGGCTTCGTTGATCTTCTGGATCGGGAATCACTTCGACGTCGGCCACGATGTTGTGCTCGCCGCAGTAGTCGAGCATCTCCTGCGTCTCCGGCATGCCGCCGATCATGGAGCCGGCGATGGAGACGCGCGCTTGGCGATCAGGTTGAACATGTTGAACGCGGGCGGCTTCTCGGGCAGGCCGACCAGGCGTCATGCGTCGCGTCCTGCTTGAGCAGCGCGAGGTAGGGGTCAAGCGCGTGCGGCGCGGAGACGGCAGTCGAGAATGAAGTCGAAGGAATTGGCGTGGGCCTTCATCGCGCTCGGCGTCGGTGGAGAGAACGACCTCGTCGGCGCCCAGCCGCAGAGCGTCTTCCTTCTTCTTGAGCGAAGTGGTGAACTGCACGGTGTGCGCGCCGAAGGAGTGGGCGAACTTGAGCGCCATGTGGCCCAGGCCGCCGAGGCCGACGATGCCGACCTTCTTGCCGGGCCCGACCTTCCAGTGGCGCAGCGGCGAGTAGGTGGTAATGCCGGCGCAGAGCAGCGGCGCAACGCCGGCCAGGTCGAGGTTGGCGGGAACCGTGTGGGCGAAGCGCTCGTCCACGACATAGTTATTGGAGTAGCCGCCCATGGTGATGGAGCCGTCGACGCGGTCCTTGGCGGCGTAGGTGAGCGTGGCGCCCTCGTCGCAGAAGTGCTCTTCGCCGTGGTTGCAGGGCGCGCACTTGCGGCAGGAGTCGACGATCACGCCGACGGCGGCAATGTCGCCCGCCTTGAACTTGTTGACGGCGCTGCCGGCGGCGCTGACGCGGCCCACGATTTCGTGGCCGGGCACCAGCGGATAGATCGACTTGCCCCACTCGTTGCGGGCCATGTGCAGGTCGGAGTGGCAGACGCCGCAGTAGAGAATCTCGATGACGATTTCAGTGGCGCCGGGATCGCGGCGGGTGAAGTTGAAGGGAGCGAGCGGAGATTGTGCATCGAGTGCGGCGTAACCTTTGGATGAGGGCATGAACGAGCTTCCTTCCAGAATATTCTATGCAATAAGTGATCATTCGATTGGGGTGAAGGGCCGCGGTGCGCATCAGCGGAGCGGCTGAGACGACGCGCTGAATCCCTTGCAGTTCGCGGTGAAATCGACGTGGGTCAAAACTGTGACGCGATGAGTAATGCGGCGACAGCGGAGTGCTGGCCGGAGCCGATTTCAAGAGCGATAGAGCCGCCAGAAACAAGAGCAGCGGGGCCGGGGAATGAGGCGACGGTAGACGGCGAGTCCATCGTTGCCGGCAAAGAGCGCGAGTTCCGGCTCGTAGTCGCGGACCTCGACGGCGAGCGAGGCGCGGTCGGCCTCGGCAACATAAGGCGGGTTGGAGACAACGATGTGAAAGGTCTTCGCCCGCGACCGGCGCGAGCAGATCACCCTGAAGAAAACGGATTCGATTGTTGACGGCGTTTTGCTGTGCGTTGGCTCGCGCAACGGCGAGGGCCTGCGCGGAAAGATCGATAGCCGTGATGCTCGCGGCGGGCAGCTTATGCGCAAGCGCAACGGCGATGGCGCCTGAGCCGGTGCCTACGTCGACGATGCGCGGTTGGGGAAAACTCCCTGCGAGCGAAAGGGCCTTCTCAACAAGGTGCTCGGTTTCAGGCCGGGGAATGAGCACGCTGCAGTCAACGCTAAACGGCAGCCCGTAGAACTCCGTTTGGCCGGTGATGTACTGGATGGGCTCGCCAGCCAGACGCCGCTCGATTAGCGCATAGTAGCGCACCGCTCCCTCGGCGTTGAGCATTTCGCCGGAGTGGGCGATGAGGAAGGCGCGGTCGCACTGGATGAGATGGAGCAGGAGCGATTCCGCATCGAGACGGGCACGGTCGGGATGCGGCCCGCCGCGCAGACGCTTCTCGCCGTTGGCGATCCAGCTCTGCAGGGTCACGCGGCCTGGCTGTCAGCCTTCAGTTGTTCGGCCTGGTAGTGCGCGATGAGCGCATCGACAATCGACTGCAGGCGGCCCTCCATGATGAGGTCGAGCTGGTGCAGCGTAAGGCCTATGCGGTGATCGGTGAGGCGATTCTGCGGGAAGTTATAGGTACGGATCTTCTCGCTGCGGTCGCCCGTGCCGACCTGCTGCTTGCGTTCCTTGGCCAGCTCCGCATTCTGCCGCTCCATCTCCTGCTCGTACAGGCGCGAGCGCAGCACGCGCATGCCTTTTTCGCGATTCTTGATCTGCGATTTTTCGTCCTGGCAACTGACCACCGTGTTGGTTGGGATGTGCGTGATGCGCACGGCAGAGTAGGTGGTGTTGACGGACTGGCCGCCGGGACCCGATGAGCAAAAAGTGTCAATGCGAATATCTTTCGCCTCGATCTTGATGTCAACGTCTTCAGCCTCAGGCAGTACGGCCACGGTGACGGCCGAGGTGTGCACGCGGCCTTGCGTCTCAGTGGCGGGAACGCGCTGCACGCGATGCACGCCGCTTTCCCACTTCATCTGCGAATAGACGCGCTCGCCTTCGATGATGGCGATGACTTCCTTGTAGCCGCCCACGCCCGACTCGGAGAGCGAGAGCAGTTCGATCTTCCACTTGTGCTGCTCGGCGAAGCGCGTGTACATGCGAAAGATTTCTGCGGCAAACAGTGATGCTTCATCACCGCCCGTGCCTGCGCGAATTTCGAGAATCACGTTTCTCTCGTCGTTGGGATCCTTGGGCAGCAGCATGACCTTGAGCTCTTCTTCAAGCTCGGACTCACGCGGCGCGAGCGTGGCGATCTCTTCGGCGGCCATGGCGCGCAGGTCGGGGTCGCTCTCGGCGAGCATGGCGCGCGCGTCGGCCAAGCCTTGCTGCACCTGCTTGAGCTCGCGGTACCGCTCCACCGGCGCTTGAATCTCGCGCAGGGCCTTGGCGGTCTTCTGATATTTTTCGTGGTCGTTGAGGACCTCAGGCAGGGAGAACTGCGCCTGCATGTCGTTGTAGCGCTGCTCCATCTGTTCCAGACGATCGATCATTGGTCGCCCCCTCCGGGCGGGAAGATTTTGGATGAGTGAATGGGCAGAGAACAGGTATAGGCGGCGGGCGCCGCTAGAGGAGGGCCGGGATGGGTTGGTGGAGAACCATCTCGTCTTTTATTCTACAGCGAAATTGGATTGGTGCCCAAAAAGAGGTGAGCGCTACGCTGAAACGGTTACTCGTATCCTGTTTGTCCGCTTGTCTTTACGGCTTCACGACCGGCACCAGCAGACTCGACGCATGCCCTGGCCCCGAGTAGACGGTAATAGTGGCCGGTTTGAAGTCCGCGGGTTTGGCCTTCATGATGTTGGGCACAAAGGTTTGCGGATTGCGATCGTAGAGCGGGAACCATGTGCTCTGGATTTCGACCATCACGGTGTGTCCAGCCTTGAAGACGTGGTCCACGTCGTGCAGTGAGAACTTGTACTCGCGCACGGCTCCTGCCTCAATGGGCGCCGGTTTCTCAAAGCTGGAAAGATAGCGGCCGCGAAAGATCTCTTCGTTCGTCATCAGCTGGTAGCCGCGCATCTTTGCGTCAGGATCATCGTCGGGGTACTGGTCAATGAGCTTGACGACCAAATCGCCGTCAGTGCCGGTGGTTGCGGCGAAGATGTCAGCGACGACCTCACCGGTGAGGGTGAGGTCGGCAGTCAGTATCGGCAACTTCCACACGGCGAGGTCGTCGCGGCCGGTGACGAAACGCTGATCTTCAGTGAGCCAGTTGAACCACTGCGAACCGTTTGAATACGTGGCCTGGATGGGCCGATGGCGATAGGGGATTGGATGCGCAGGGTCGCTGACGTAGCTGGTTTTTGCCTCGGACGCGGCGGGGCGCCAATCGAGAGCACCGCCGCCCTCGAGGTAAAGACTGGTTGTCTGCGCCTGGCGCGGCGGAAACTCGCTGTAACGCTGCCAGGTGTTCGACCCAGTTTGAAAGCTGGCGGTGTCTTCAAGGTCGAAGCCTGAAGAGTTCGTCCCGGGCGCGTCTTTGAGGTAGTGCGCGAAGAACTTCGCCTCGATTTGCGAACGGAACTCCTTGCCGATGGGCTCGCCGTAATCGAGATTGCCCAGACTGCGCGAAGAACTGCTCCAGTACCCATGCCTCCACGGCCCGAGCACCAGAAAGTTCTCGCGATTCTTGTCATGCGGTTCGAGAGTTGCGTATTCGATCTGCGGCCCAAACATGTCTTCCTGGTCGTAGTAGCCGCCAACGGTGAGCGTGGGTACGGTGACTGCGGTGAGCGAGTGTTCAACGCCGCGCGAGCTCCAATACTTGTCGTATGCCGGATGATCGAGGAAAAGCTTCCAGGTGGGCAGCACGGGCGAGTGCGACTGTTTTACGTCCTCAAGGAAGGAACCGCGCTGGAGGAAGAAGTCGTACCCGTCGATAGGATTGCCCTGAGCGTCGCGGCCGTAGCTTACGTCGGCGTCCTGCTTGCTTGATTCCATGGCGAGCACGTAGTCGTAGCCATAGCTCTGGCGGAAGGCGCCGTTGTGAAAGAAGTCGTCGCCCATCCAGACGTCGATCATGGGCGCCTGCGGGGAGATGGCCTTGACGGCCGGGTGCGGATCGATGCCGGCCATCATGGCGAGAAAGCCGGGATAGCTTGTGCCCACAAATCCGGCTCGGCCATTGTTGCCGGAGACGTTCTTGAGCAGCCAGTCGACGGTGTCCCAGGTGTCCGTGCTCTCGTCCACGGCTTTGGGATCGTGGTGGTCGGCGAGGGGCCTGCTCATGATGAATTTGCCTTCGCTTTTGTAGCGTCCGCGAATATCAGCGCACACGTAGATGTAGCCTTCGCGCGCCAGCTCGGGGCGGCCGCCGAAGAACGACCCGCGGGTGGCTCCGTCGCAGCCGTACGGGGTGCGCTGGATGAGGAAAGGCAACGGCGCGGAGATGTCGGCCGGCTTGAGGATGACCGCGTGCAGCTTGACGCCGTCGCGCACGGGAATCATGAAGTCGAAGCGTTGATAGTCGTGGAAGACGTGCTGGACCGCGGGTCCCGTGCGGTGAAGGACCTCGTCGGGACTGGTGGATTCGATCGCCGACTCGCCGTGGCCTTGGGCGTCAAGCAGGAAACGGAATGTGGTTTTGGAACGGGGGAATTGAAACTCGAGCGGCGAGATGCTGTCGAGCTCGACAGGAACTCCGGCTTCGTACTCGACCGTGAGTTTTCCGTCCTTGACGTAGAAGCTGAGAGGGATATCAGGTAAGGCGGCGCCGGCGTACTGGCCGGAGAGTGCCTCAAGCTGTTGGGCGGTCGCAGCCTGCGTGTCAGATAATTGCGCGGGTGATTGCGCGGCCCGGGCAACTGGAACGGCGGCAGCAAAGAGGAGCGCGAGCAGCGCCGGCAAAACGAGATGAGCGAGGAGACGCCGAAGACGAACTCGGGACAATCGGGAACCTCCGAGAAAATTAATGCGCGTGCCCGTGATGATGATGTTCGAGCGTGCCGGCCATCTGCTCAGGCGGGACGACGCAGCGCACCAGCTCGCCGCAGCCGATGTGCTCAAACTGGATGGTCGAGTGGCTGATGTGAAAATGATCGCGCAACACGTGATTGAGGTCGGCAAGGATGCAGGCGCTGGCAGAGGGCGGAATGTCGTCGATCTTGACGTGGCAGGCCAGGGCGCGCGACTGCGAGCCGAGGCTCCATACATGCAGGTCGTGCACATCGATCACACCGTTCACTTCTTCCATGCCTCGGCGAATGTCGGCAAGCGAAATGCCGTGCGGCGTGCCTTCCAGAAGAATATTCAGCGTCTCACGGACGATGCCGATGCTTGACCAGAGGATGAGGGCGGCAATGATGAGCGAGAGAACTGGATCGATCCAGTTCTGGCCGGTGAGCAGAATGCCGGCGCCTCCGGCGATGACGGCGGCAGTGGAAAGCGTGTCGCCGGCCATGTGAATGAAGGCCGAGCGCAGGTTCACGTCGCGGGCCACTCCCCAGAGCAGTGCGGCGATGACGCCGTTCATGAGCACGCCGGCGGCGGCCACGATCATCATCAGGCTGGGCTGCACAGCGACGGGGCTCGACAGCCGGTGGATGGCCTCAACGCCGATCCAGAGCGAAATGAGAATGAGAGTGGCCGCGTTGATGAAGGCAGCCAGGACTCCGGCTCTCTGGTAGCCGAAGGTGCGGGCGTCGTCTGCCGGGCGGGACTGGAAGTAGACTGCGGCAAAGCTGAGCAGGAGGGCCAGAAAGTCAGATGCATTATGGCCGGATTCAGAGAGGAGGGCCAGCGAGTGGGCGCGCAGTCCAGCTATGAAGGTGACCAGGACATACGCAAGCGTGGCCACCAACGAGACTTGCAGAACCAGGGTTGTCCGTTTTGCGCCCGGTCCGGCGGGCGCCGCGTGGACATGCATAGGCTCTAGTGTAACCGGGGTAGGGTTTGGACCGCCAATGGGGCCGTTCAGCCTCGTCCGGGGCGCAGGTGGCTCATATCGTTCGGCTCAGGATCGTCATAGGTGGGCGGCACGGGAAGGCCGGCGCGCAGGCCGCTCCACTCTTCGGCCACCACGATGCTGTTTTGCGCATTACCGGGCTGATAGCGCACCGAGCAGGGAAACCCGGCGCGCACATGGGTGGGGTCAAGGATCGCGCCCATGTCGGTAATGTCCTGCGAGCACTCGTAGTCGACGCCGCCGATGCGGTAATTGAAAAGCAGCATGGAGAGCTTGCGGTCACCTTCGCCGTCGACGTCGCAGATGTCGAGCAGCATGCCGTCGACGATGCGTCCGGATTGAACGAGGAATTTGCGCCGTGCGCGCTCCAGTTCCTCAGGCGAGGGCCGTTTGCGCGTCACCAGCCAGAGGCCAAGCACGGCCAGCCCGGCGGTTGCGCCAAGGCCAGCTCCCAACTCCCATTCAGATGCAGCGACAAGGACCATTTGAGGCGGAACCCACCCCAGGGGTGCCTGTCAAAAGGATAGCTCAATGGCGACGGCGCGCATGCGCGGCAATGGGACGGGCGAGGGGCGTCGGTGGGGCATGCGTCAAAATGGGACGCGAAGTGCGGGACGGGAAGGCACTGAAAATCCTACAAAAGCGGGGAATCTAGGCTTGAAACCGGGCTTGCGGGCTCAATGTGAGGCTGTTACGGAACTTTATTTGACGAAACGCCTAATCCGGCCCGATGACGGAAACTGGGTTCACATTATTGATAACGACCGATCCCGATTTCCACGGGCGAATCGTATCGATTCCCGCTGTGTCCCTGTTGGCCAGATTCTCCCATTAGGTCGAAGCTGCGCGGCTCCGCGGTTTCGTGCATCCGGCGGATCAGCGCCCCGTTAACGATGAGACATTGGCGCACAGGAAAATTAGTAGCAAGTTCAGTGTGACATTTCTGGTCTTGCCGCGAATCATAGAGCAGGCAGACAGAGATTGCTCGCGCCAGTTACTGAGGGACCGGGAGAAGGACATGACGGACAAGAGGCAGAAAGAGTTCGAAACCCTTCTCCAGGCAAATCGAGCCATTGTATTCAAGACAACGAATACATATTGCTGGAGACCGGAAGACCGCGATGACCTCGCACAGGAGATCGCAGCTCAACTCTGGAGGGCGTGGCCAAAGTACGACGCTTCGCGCACGTTCACGACATGGATGTACCGCATCGCTCTGAATGTGGCAATCAGCTTTGTGCGCAAAGAAGTACGGCATCGCAGGGTCTTTGCGCCATTAGAGGAGGATCTGCACGAAGGTATCCCACAGCCCCCAACCGACCCCGATGCGGCCGATCGCATGGTACGACTGCGCCGGTTCATCGCAAGTGAACCGCCTTTTGAGAGAGGTCTTTTGCTACTTTATCTCGAAGAGAAATCTCAAAAAGAGATCGCCGAAATTCTGGGGATCACGCCGACAAATGTTTCGACCAAAATCAGTCGCCTCAAACAACGCATTCGAACCGAAATCTAAGAACGATTGGAGGTTACAGCGATGGAACTCGACGAACTCAAGTCAACATGGCAAGCCCTGGAGAAGGCGCTCGAACGCGGAAACCAGCTGAGCATGGCAATGCTGCGTCAACAGAAGCTGGATGCAATTCAAAACACTCTCAGGCCGCTCAAGCTAAATCAGGCATTTCAGATTTTCGTGGGTGTGCTTTTTATTATTTTGGCCGCGCTTCTCTGGAGTACCAAGCCTACCGCGATCTCCGTAATTCTAGGGGGAATCGCCATACAGGCCTATGGAATAGGATGCGTAATCACTGCGGGGATGGTGTTCTCATCGCTAAGCCGTATCGACTACGCCGCGCCAGTAGTTGAAGTGCAAGGCAGACTGGCCAATGTGCGCCGCGCCTACGGCATCTGTGTTCTGGTTGCGGGCTTGTCCTGGTGGTTCCTGTGGATCCCCTTACTCGTGCTGCTGGCAGGACTCGCCCACATTAATCTATATGCTCACGCCCCTTCCTTTATCTGGATTGGCATGGCAACTGGAGTAGTTGGATTGTCGGGCACGTACTGGATGTATGTCTACTCCCTGAAGTCATCTCATATGCAGTTGCGTCAGTTCGTCGAACGCGCGACTTTCGGTCATGGTTTGCAAAAAGCCCTTCAACAATTGACCGAGGTTAAGAAGTTTGAAGAAGGAATACTCTCTTAAGACGAGGAAGTCTGCCAGACGAGGAAGCACACCGGACCAATAGTTTCGTAGCCGCCTCAATACGGGCCGGCGAGGAGCGCCCCGGCGAACCAGGCCCCGACGCTGTGGGGGTCCGCGGGCCGATGACCTATACTTTAGGTTGCGCCCTGCGGCAATTCGAGCCTGCATGGCGCCGATTTGCGGAGGTTCTCTTCTTGGTTTCGGACGCAGGCACAAAGGCAGCACAGGGCTCGGCAACAAGGTCGCGCATCCGCTCGACAACCGTGATTTGCGTGCGTCGGAACGGCCAGGTGGTGATGGCGGCCGACGGCCAGGTTACGCTGGGCGACCATGTGCTGAAGCACTCAGCCAAAAAGATTCGCCGCTTGTACCAGGACAAGATTCTGGCGGGATTCGCCGGTTCCACGGCCGACGCCTTTTCGCTTTTTTCGCGCTTCGAGTCAAAGCTGGAGCAGTATGCGGGCAACCTGAACCGCGCCGCCGTGGAGCTGGCCAAGGATTGGCGCACGGACAAGATGCTGCGCAATCTTGAGGCGCTGTTGCTGGTGGCCGATCTGGGACAAACGTTTCTCATCTCCGGCTCGGGTGACGTGATCGATCCGGACGAGGCGCTGGCTGCCATCGGCTCCGGCGGAAGCTATGCCACCGCCGCGGCCCGCGCGTTGATGGAGAACACGGATCTGGGCGCACGCGAGATTGCGGAGAAAGCGATGAAGATCGCCGGCGAAATCTGCATCTACACCAACGACCACATCACCATTGAGGAGTTGAAGAGCTAGCGGAGAGTCTTCCGGAGCATCATCGTATCCATGGCCATTTATTTACCTGCATCCGCCGAAGAACAGGATCTCTCGCTTGACGAGCTGACGCCGCGCGAGATAGTTACCGAGCTCGACAAGCACGTCGTCGGCCAGCGTGCCGCAAAGCGCGCGGTTGCCATCGCACTCCGCAACCGCCAGCGCCGCCAGAAGCTGCCGCCCGATATCGCCGACGACATCATGCCGAAGAACATCATCATGATCGGCCCGACGGGCGTTGGCAAAACCGAAATCGCACGGCGGCTGGCCAAGCTGACCAATTCGCCGTTTCTGAAGGTGGAAGCCTCAAAGTTTACTGAGGTGGGCTACGTGGGCCGCGATGTGGAGTCAATGATCCGCGACCTGGTGGAGATCGCCATCGACATGGTGCGCGAAGAGCGCCTTGAAGAGGTGGAAGACCGCGCCGAAATCAACGCCGAAGAGCGGCTGTTGGATGTGCTGTTGCCGCCTCCGCCACCCGCTCCACCAGCGCAGGAAGGACAGCTCTCGCTGCCCGGCACTGAAAGTTATCAGCGTTCGCGCGAAAAAATGCGCCAGCAGTTCCGCGAGGGCAAGATGGACGATCGCCAGGTGGAACTCGATGTCAGGGAGCGGGGGACGCCGCAGTTCGGCATCATCTCGAACCAGAACCTTGAGGACATGGAGATGAACCTCAAGGACATGCTGCCGAATATTTTTGGTGGCAGCTCAAAGAAGCGCAAGATGAAGGTGGGCGACGCGTTCGACTACCTTGTGCAGGAAGAAGAAGGCCGCCTGATCGACATGGATGCGGTGAACCGCATCGCCGTTGAGCGGGTCGAGTCGAACGGAATTATCTTCCTGGACGAGATCGACAAGATCGCCGGCCGCGAAGGCAACCACGGCCCTGAAGTTTCGCGTGAAGGCGTGCAGCGCGACATTCTTCCCATCGTTGAGGGAACCACGGTGAACACGCGCTACGGAATGGTGCGCACCGACCACATCCTGTTTATCGCGGCGGGCGCGTTTCACGTGTCGAAGCCCAGCGACCTGATTCCCGAACTTCAGGGGCGTTTTCCTATTCGCGTGGAGCTGCAATCGCTTACGGTGGACGACTTTTTGCGCATTCTCACCGAGCCCAAGGCTTCGCTGACCAAGCAGTATTCCGCCCTGCTTGAGACCGAGGGCGTGCGGCTGGAGTTTGCACCCGAGGCTCTGCGCGAGATGGCGGAGTTTGCCTTCAAGGTAAACGAGCAGACTGAAAATATTGGCGCGCGCCGGCTGCATACCATCATGGAGCGCGTGCTTGAAGATGTGAGCTTCCTGGCGCCCGACGTAGCCCGCCGCGCACCGAATGAGGAAGCCGCCGCAACGCTTTCAGAGGCCATCAGGAACGAGTCAACCACGCCGCTGCCCTACCAGGAGCGGATGACTGCCTCAGGCCCTGAGAAGGTCTTCCTGATTGACGATTTGTATGTAAAGCAGATGGTTGCATCCGTTGTGAAAGACCACGATCTCTCGCGTTACATCCTTTAACTCCCGAGTACTTCCGCAATCCCGTTGGTAATTGGCTCTGTCTTCCCCTATGCGTCTGAAGCTTCGCAAAAACCTTGTCAACATTGCCGGCAGCCTGCTGGTGGCCGTCTGCGTGCGGACGTCTTGCGCACAGAACGGGACTGGACAAACGAAACCAGCGCCGCAAACGAACGCGATTCCTGCGCGCACTGAGACCATGGTGGTACTGGGTTCGGCCGCGCCAGTGCCGATGGCGGAGTCGCCGCGTTCGGTTGTGGTGCTGCCGCTGGAAGGCAAGAAACTGGCTGCTGAAACGCCGCTCGAATTTTTGCGCCAGGACTCGTCGGTGTTTCTGGAGCAGCGCGGAGCCGGTGGCGCGCAGTCAGACATTGTTCTGCGCGGCGGCAGCTTTGAGCAAGCGCTGGTGATGCTGAATGGATTTCGCATCAACGATGCGCAGACCTCGCACCACAATCTCGATCTTCCCGTTCCGCTTGGGGCCATGAACAATATCCAGGTGCTGGAAGGCGCCGGGTCCACACTGCATGGCGTGGACGCGTTGAGCGGAGCGGTGGATTTTTTGACCGCCGCGCCGGATCACGCATCGTTTACTGCGCGCGCTGCCGCAGGGAACTTTGGCTCGAACGAAGAGTCGCTTGTTGCCGGCGCAACTCGCGGGCGCTGGAGCGGACGGCTCACTGGGAGCCGCAACTTCTCCACGGGGTTCATCGCCGATCGAGACTACCGCAACGAAGACGCATCGGTGGAGAGCTGGGCGGGCTCGAAACTCGGCATCACGGATCTGCTGTTTGCCTCAAGCGACCGCTCCTTCGGCGCGAACCAGTTTTATGGCCCCTACGATTCATGGGAGCGCACCAAGGGATGGTTCGCCGCAGTGCGGCAAGAACTTGGCAGCCGCACCGTTGCTGCGTTCGGATACAGGCGGCACACGGACGATTTCGTTTTGCTGCGGACAGACCCCGCGGTCTACGAGAACAACCACATCGACGGATCGTGGCAGGCGTCGCTGCGCCACACAGTTCCGCTTGCATCGCCTTCGCTTCTGCTGTTTGGGCTTGAGGAGGACGGCGACAGCATTAACAGCACCAACTTTTCAGGCGGGGTGACATCGTTCGCGCTGGGGATTCATGCGCGCAATCGCGGCGCGGGCTACATCGATCTGGATTTGCGGCCGGCGAAAAAGCGATGGAATCTTTCCGTAGGAGCGCGCGAAGAGATTTTCTCAGGCGGCGCGCAGGCGGCGTTCGCTCCGCAACTTTCCGGCAGTCTGCGGCTGACCAACGAGTTGAAACTCCGCGCCAGCAGCGGCTACGGATTCAGAATTCCGACGTACACGGACCTTTACTATTCCGACCCGACGACCATCGGCAACCCCAACCTGAAGCCGGAGTCAGCCTGGTCGGGAGATTTTGGCGCGGACTGGATTCCATCGAATCGCATTTCGCTTTCGGTGACGGGATTCTACTCGCGCCAGCACGACGCCATCGACTACGTACGCGCCAACCCCAGCGTGCGCTGGCAGGCAACCAACCTGAGCGGGCTGCAGTTTGCGGGTGTTGAAACGACGTTCACCTGGATTCCGGCGAAGGCGCAATCCGTCCGCGTGTCGTGGACCGCGCTTGCCGGCGCGCAGAACGCACTCCAGGGACTGCAGTCGGAGTACGTGTTCAATTACCCGGTCGAGAACATTCACGCTGCGTGGAGTGTCGCGCTTGGACACGCCTTTGCGATGACAAATGCCGTCGCACTTGCGGAGCGCTATCAGCAGACGGTTTATCCGGTGTGGAACTCGGAGTTCACGCACGACTCGGGGAAGATTCGCCCTTATCTGCGTCTGACCAACCTGTCGAACACCGGCTACCAGGAGATTACGGGCGTGAATATGCCTAGCCGGGCGATCATGGGCGGATTCGCGATCCAGCTTGGGCGCTGAATCCGAGACAAAAATCTGGCTGCATTTCCTCAAAAACTCTGCTAATTTGTTTTTGTACCTCGCGAGTCCGCGTCTCGCAGCCAATCAGCGGGCTCTACCTGCTTTCTCCTGCTTCTGAGGGAATGTGGATGGGGGCGCAATCAGAAGCACGCCTGGGAAGGGTGTGCCTGCGCCTTGACGTCCGCGCCTCTCCCTCCACTCCACGCAGCAACAACGCATAGGAGAAGAGCCATGAGCAATCCAGCACATCACCACAAAATCAACTACATCGAGTTCTCAACCACAGACGTGGCGCGCACAAAGAAGTTCTATTCGGAGGTATTCGGATGGGGCTTTCAGGATTGGGGACCAGATTACGTTGGCATTGAGGGAGCCGGCATCGAAGGCGGCTTCAGCAAGACCGAAGCGCATGAAGGTCCGGGTAAGTTCGCGCCGCTCGTCATTCTCTATTCGGCTGATTTGAAGGCGACCGAAGCCGCGATCGTGGCGGCCGGCGGAACGATCGTGGTTCCGACCTTCGAGTTTCCGGGCGGAAGGCGGTTCCACTTCTCTGACGGATTAGGGAATATGCTTGCCGTCTGGTCAGAGTAGATGACTCGTCTGCTGGGAGACCGAAAAGCTCACCCCGGACTAGAAACGGCGGCGGCCATCACTCTCAGCAGACCCTCCATCGAACGTTTCGTCGTCTCCTGATGGCTCAGTCCGGGTGTCTGGTATTCGCATTCCAGCGACATTGTTTCCTGGTAACCGTCGCGCAACAGCGCGCGCAACTGTCCAGCGAGGTCGATTTGTCCCTCATCAGCAAAACATTCCTTGCAATCCACAAGGTGGCTTTGGCAGGTAATACCTTTTAGATGTACATGCCAGATTCGTTTCCGATCCAAGGCATCGAAGCCATTCGGAAAAGAAACTTCGCCATGCAAGTAGCCGTTTCCAACATCCCAATTTGCTCCAAGGTTCGGCGCCGATTCAGCTTTTCTCAGTGTTTCGGCGAGTTCACGTCCCGTAGCAGCGTTACAGCTTTCCTCGTTTTCGATGACTAGGCGCATGCCGGCACTGTGGGCCACCTCGGCGGCTTTGACAAGTTCTTCCGCGATTCTTTTTGAAATGGATTCCGGCTGCGCTACCCGCCAGAAGGTGAAACCGCGAATCTTGTTCGCACCCAGCGCCTGCGCACGGTCACAGGCACGTTTCAACAGATCCATCTGTTGCCCGTAGGGGTACTTGTCCTTTCCTGCGTCATTCATTGGTTTTGTGCCGGGCAATACGCATTTGTACAACGCCGAGTCAATCACCGAGACGCGGAATTCATACCTGTCCAACAATTGCTTGATCTCTTGAATCTGCTGGGGGCTGGCCTCGGTGTTGTACACGCCGAAGACCTGCCGAATTTCGACCCAGTGCAGTCCGTAGCCGCGCATGATCTTGAGAGCTTCTTCGAAGTCTTGCGAGAACCCATCACTGATGGCCCCCAGTTTGGACCGGGACAAAGCCTGGTTTCCCGTCGCGGCCCAGCCATGCATTGCGCAACAGAGAAGAGCCGCGTTCTTCAGAAATGTACGCCGCTGCATCGGGATATCCTTTCGCTTTTCGGTTGGCCGATCAGCTTGCATGGAGCACTCGCCACGGATGCCGTCCGGGCGTTGGACAAGAGCCGGATAGGGCATTACACGTCTTCGGGAATTGTGAATGGCGATCGATAGCCGCGGTCGCCGTCTCTTAACAGGTGGTTAGCCTCGTCGTCTCCGATTACCTGCTGCGTTTCAGGATCGAAATTGAGAGTTCTTCCCAGCCGGTACGAAGCGTTTGCAAGGTGGATCATGGCGCAAGAGATGTGACCCTCTTCAATGGGCGCATTCAACTCGGCCGCACTCCGGCTAACCACGCAGTCAATAAAGTTCTTGAAGTGATCGAGTTCAACGCCGCCCTTGACAGCAGGTTGCTGTTCTTGATCGCGCCCTAACCAACTGACGAACGTCGTTGCATCCTCGTCGCCGGTCGCCAAATATCCTTTTGAGCCGTAGAAAATATTTCCCACCGTATTGTGGCTGCCAGACGAGGGGCCCAGCTTCGGTTTTCCGCTCGTGATTTTCGGCTCGGGAGATCCCAGTGCAACCGTTCCAATCTCGGCTTCATGATTCGTAATCCAATGTCTAACTTCGAAGTTGATTGCCTTGCGCTTTCCATCCGGCAAATCAAACTGGAAACTGCAATTCAGGTCGTTCGGCGTTTGCTGATCGTCGTCGAACATGAAGTGCCCGCCCATCGCGCTTATTTTATTAGGGAACGTCACTCCCATTCCCCATCGGGCGACGTCCATTTGATGAACTCCCTGGTTCCCTATATCGCCGTTCCCATACGTCCAATTGAAGTGCCAGTTATAGTGAAAGCGATTCTTGGTAAACGGGCGAACGGGGGCAGGCCCCATCCACAAGTCGTAATCGACGCCTGCAGGCACGGGTTCTACCGGCGTATGGCCAATCGTGTCACGCCACTTGAAACAAAGCCCCCGAGCCATGTAGACATCGCCGAGATAGTTGTCCTTCATCTTTTGAACCATCTCGCGAGCCGCTGTAGCCGAACGAATCTGCGTCCCGTGCTGCACAATTCGCTTGTAGCGCTGCGCGGCCTTTACCAGTTGCCGGCCTTCCCAAAGATTGTGCGAACAAGGCTTTTCAACATAAACATCTTTACCCGCCTGGCAGGCCCAGATCGCGATCAAGGAGTGCCAGTGATTCGGCGTTGCGATGGAGATTGCGTCGATCGATTTGTCTTGCAGCAGTTTGCGAATGTCGGTATAAGTGGCGGGTTTCGCAAGCCCCATCGTCTCCATTTGTGCCGTTCGCTGCCTCAACACGTTATCATCCACGTCGCAAAACGCGGCAATCTCGACGTTGGGGATTTTCGCGAAGTTTTTCAGATGATCACCACCGCGGCCATGCAGCCCGCAAATGGCAACGCGTACACGATTGTTCGCCCCCAGCACCTTCGTGCCTGCCAACAGGGCGACACCGCTCGCGGCCCCGCCGCTCAGAAAATCACGTCGATTCAAATTGGGCATAGCATTCCTTCCAGAAAACACTTTGTTAGCTCAGATATTTCAGCGTTTCGTCCACCAGCCGCTTGGTTCCCGCAACCGGTTCACCGTTGGCTGTGTCGAATTCCATTGAAAAGTAGCCGCCATAAGAAGCCTTCTTCGCAAGCTCAAACATAGGCCGCAGATCAACTGTATAGACCTTGCCGTCATGGCCCTGGACTTCGTCTTTCACATGGCACATGTTCCAGACGTGCCGCATCATGGCTTCTACAGCGTCATGATTGTATTTCTCATCGTGCCCAATCAACGAATTTCCAAAGTCCGGCAGCGCACGCAAATAGGGGCTCTTCACTTTCTCAATCACTGCCACCAGGAAGAACGGGTCTTCAGACACGGCGCTGTCGTTTTCGAGGTTGACCACAATCCCCTTTCGCTCTCCATACGCGGCCATTTCGCCGAGGCCGTTCGCCGCCAGCGCAACATCCGGTTTTTCGGCGTCGCTCCCTGCGACGTGCTGCCGCACGCTCGGCGATCCAACTTGAGAAGCAATATCGATGCATTTCTTGCCGTACTCCACTGCTTCCTGACGAATCGCTGCGTCCGCCGCGTAAAAGCGTTTTCCTGAAAGAGCCAAATCGACGATATGCGAATGGGCCTTCTCAAGCGCTTTCCGGAATTCATCGATATAAGATCGATCAACCGAGCTGAAGTGATCGAGCAGGGGGTTGATGTTGTGGACGCCAAACTTATCCGCCACAAAGGCGGGGAAGTCTTTCAGATCCATTCCGGCAGCGCCGGCCTTCCATGCACGATTCGTCGGACTCATAATCAGGGTTCGAAACGGATAGGAGGTCACCGCCAGTCTGTCGAGCGGGCGCCGGGGGAAGTCCATGGAGGGAATCGCGGTGGCCTCAGCCAAGCTGCTCAAGAAGGATGGTCCCAGAAGCAGACTTGCTGGAACGCATTTTAGGATTTCGCGTCGTGTGCGACAAAGCAGCAAACTACTTGAAGCGGCCATTGCTCGGAATCCTATCGGGGTGAATTTCACCGCGTCAAGAGATACCGCAATTTAAGCCATTCTCGCCGAAAGCGGAGTTCTGCTTTGATGCGTGGACGCTCACCTGCACTTCACCTTTCTCCGAATGCCCCTCCAATCGAAACCACGGGGCGCAATCGCGCTAGTTCACTGAGGACGGCAGTTGGAGCGGCTTGCGTGGCCCGATTTCTTCGCGCACGAGCGTAAGGCCCAGGATGCAGCGCTCAAAGCCATCGGAGAGCCGCGCAAAGAGCGGAGCTTCCTGCTCGTACTCAAACAGGTTGAATTGGCTGACGATGTAGTAGCTCTCCTTGCCGGCGCGAATCAACTCGCCGAGGCTGGGCTGGTGGCGGCGCAGCCTGCGCTTTGAGCCCATCGCTTCCGGGTACATTCCTGCGACAAACAAGGCATAGTCGCCGATGTGCTTGCGCAGGGCGCGCTCGGCATCGAAGGACGACGCAGAACCGTGCACGGGGTCGGCAGCTTCCATCATCTCAGTGAGCTCTTCAACGGGCCTGCCTACCTGATCCCGCACCTTGTAGAGCTTGTCTGACTCAGAGAATTCGCACAGCAGGTGCGCCACATAGGCAGTAACGTCGGGATCGTTCAGTCCCAGTTTGCCTTCATAGCTGTTGCGAACCGCCTGCTGAAAGAAGGGTTCAAGTGGATGAGTCTGAGCCTGCATACACGCCTCCCCTGGATTGTTGGCGAACAACCGCTGTGGTTTAGAGCTACCACCAGCCGCTTGTTGCACAAACATGGGGAAGAGGCTGGAAAGTGCCCGTTCACTTTGCTGTAACACGGAGTTTACCTGAAAAGTCGTGATTGCCAAGTAAGGAAGCCAACTTTGTTAGCAATGTCCCCAGTCGATTGCAAATCTATGCAAATCCCTGCACATACGCAAAAAGGGCGGCCCGTATAGGCCGCCCACGTTGCATTTTCAATTCCTCTGGAAAGGATGTCCGTGCCCCTTCCTTGCAATCCGCCGCGGCGGATTCCGCTCTGCCATCCCTACCGGATCCGGAAGTTGTAGGACAAGCCAACCGAAAAAATCGGATAAACCTGCAGCACGTTTAGATCTTTCTGGTAAGTCGCTACCTGGCTCGCGAGGTTGCTCAGCGCCGTCGTGTTCGTCGCCATATTCACGCACGATTCACCATTGATCGCCGCGTCCGACTTTAGGGTACAACCATAGCCCGTCAGGTTCATGCCGATTGTCGGCACGCCGGTGAACGCGACGCCTACCTCGACGGGCACTGCCCAGTGGCGGCCTTTGCGAGAGATCATATTGCCCCAGCCGGTCGTCATGGTAAATGTCTGCGGGTGCGTATTCAGGCCCAAATTCGCGTTCAGGTTGATTTCGCTCGCCTCGTCCGAGTAGTACTTCTGCGAGTTCAGCGTCAGGCCCGTTGCCGTGGATGCAACTCCGGTGGCCGAAATTGCATTCTGGTTCAGCAGCATCACGCCCGGGCTCAATCTGAAACCATGCCCTGGCCACGGGTAATAATCCACGGCCAGGCCCATCGACCCAAAGTTCAGGCTGCCGTTCAAATTCACGCCGCTTACATTCACGTTGCTGATCGAGTAATTAAAAAAGTTGCCGGTCGCGCGGAGATTCAGGTGCGCGTTCAAGTCGGTGGCGGCTTGAAGATTGATTCCCATCGCGCCGATTCCTCCCTCGAAGGCCAGGTGAGAGAAGAGATCCGACGACTGTATGCTCGGCTTTACCTGGCCGAACGCAACTGCGGACGCGGTGACAATCGGAAGGACTGCAGCGATTGCCAGCCCGCGAAGCGAAAGTCCTGACAGGACGTTTTTCAAGGCAAACCTCCAAGTAATAGCTAGATATGCTGCGGGGCCCAGGGGTGATGTGAGATGCGAACGATCTTACCACGAATCAAATCAAGCCCTAAAGAGAAATGCACCGGAACTCCTGGCCAGGGAACAATACCCTGAAGAGGGTAAGGGGTATTTCGCAATCGCCTGACTTTCTGCGCTTTCTCCTCCTCAGCGCAAGCAAAAGGGCAGCCCACAAAGGCTGCCCTCATGTACGGCAGGTTTTGATGCATTCACCGTGCCCCATCGTTGCGATTTCTACGCTTCGCAAGGGTGGGAAACAGATTCAACTGGCCCGCGCCGGGTTTGCTAAACGGCAGCCGGCGTCCGCGATTCCAGCGCCGCCAATCGTGCGGCCAGAAGTGTTTCAAGTTTGACGAGCGCGGCTGAGAAGCCTTCGATGCCTTCCTTCAGCTTGTCAGTGGCCATGCGATCCGCGGCGTGCATTTTGTCGAAGGTGGCCTTGTCCATTGGGATCTTTTCGATCGTTAGTTTCTGTGCAGCGGCGGGGTCGAGTTTGCGCGGCAGGTCGGCTTGCGTGGATTCAAGCTCAGCGAGCAGTTGCGGCGAGATGGTGAGCAGGTCGCAGCCGGCCAATTCAGTGATTTCGCCGATGTTGCGGAAGCTGGCGCCCATGACTACCGTCTTGTAACCAAACTTCTTGAAGTAGTTGTAGACGCGCGTGACGGACTGCACGCCGGGGTCGTCGGCGCCCTTGTAATCCTTGCCGGTGTCTTTCTTGTACCAGTCGAGGATGCGGCCGACGAAAGGCGAAATGAGGGTAACGCCCGCATCGGCTGCGGCGATGGCCTGGTGCAGGCCGAAGAGCAAGGTCAGGTTGCAGTGGATGCCTTCGCGCTCCAGAACCTCGGCTGCCTGGATGCCTTCCCACGTAGACGCTATTTTGACCAGGATGCGCTCGCGTTTGATGCCAACGGCGTCATACTGCGCAATAATGCTGCGCGCCTGCTTGATGGTGGCGTCCGTGTCATAGGAGAGCCGCGCATCCACCTCAGTGGAAACGCGTCCAGGGACGATGGCGAGGATCTTCTTGCCGAATGCGATGGCCAGCCGTTGGAAGGCAAGGTTCGCCACCTTCTGCTCATCTGCGCCTTCGCCCAGCTCGTTTCGTGCGTCCTTGAGCACGCCGTCCACAATGGGCTGATATTGCGGCATCTGCGCCGCCGCCGTAATCAGCGAGGGGTTGGTGGTGGCGTCCTGCGGGCGAAACTTCTCCATCGCTCCAATGTCGCCGGTGTCGGCAACCACAACAGTGTATTGGCGCAATTGTTCAAGCAGATTTTTGGGCATTGTTCCTCCAGGGAAGGGGATTCCCGTCCACACGATCTACGGCAATAGTGTACTGCTTCTTAGGATGCGGAATTGTGAACGCGGGTGCACCGCGCAGCGTATTTCGCATTAAAACGAGTCGGCAGCCACAGCATGGGTGAGGACCCCGAGCCCTGCAATGTGAACCTCAACCTGGTCGCCGGGGGCGAGCGGGCCTACGCCGGACGGCGTTCCGGTAAGAATCAAGTCGCCAGGTTCGAGGGTGATGGCGGCGGTAATAAAACTCAGGACGGCGGGAATGGAAAAGATGAAATCGAGGGTCGAACCGTTCTGGCGCAGCTCGCCGTTGATGCGGGTCTCGAGAGTTACGCCGCCAATGAGATCGATCTCATCACTCACCAGCGGGCCGACAGGACAAAACGTGTCGAAACCTTTGGCGCGGGTCCATTGCCCATCCTTCTTTTGCAAATCGCGCGCGCTCACGTCGTCGGCCAGCGTGTAGCCGCGTATTACGCCGCGCAGGTCCGCGTCCGAGGCCAGCTTGTGGACGCGCTTGCCGATGACGAGGCCGAGTTCGCCCTCAAAGTCCACGCGGGACGACAGCGCAGGCAGCAGAACGGTGCCGCCCGGCGCAAGCAACGACGACGGTGGTTTGTAAAAGATGAGCGGCTCGGCGGGCATATCGTTGCCGAGCTCTTTCACGTGGTCGCGATAATTGCGGCCGACACAAATAATCTTCGAGGGCGTCACGGGCGGCAACAGGTGGGCCGCGCCCATGGGCATGGGCTCAAAATCAAAGCTCTCGGCCGAGGCCTCGGCCAGCGCGAGGCGGAATGCAAGGTCTTCCTCGGGAGCCGGCGCCGGGCCTGTGATCCAAAATTCGCCGTTACGCTCCGCGACCGTTCCGTAGTGTGTCTGGTTGTTCAGCAGGAATCGGCAATATTTCATCGCGAAAAAACCTCCTTGCTCGGATATTCCGGTCAGGGGTTGGGAACCGTTTCATCCGCGTGGGCGGAGCGAAAGCTCTCATAGCCACTCTGATCAACGGCTGAAACCGCATACGTGTAAGTGTGCCCGGCCTCGACGTGCGCGTCGTGAAAGGCAGGCCCAACCACCGGCTGTTCAGGAGAAATACGCTGCCAGTCCCCCGTTCCCTCGCGCCGATAGACAACGTAGCCGGCAAGGTCGGCCTCGGTATTGGGCCGCCAATTGAGGTCGATTGCAGGCGGGCCGCCATTTTCACTGGCTAAAGCCACGGCGGCGAGACCGGTTGGCACGGCTGGAGGAAACACATCGGCAGCATCCACGCGCACCGGCTGCGTGAACGCGCCGTCCAGCTCCATCACCGCTCCGTCCACTTTGACGCGGGTGACGCGCTGCGCCTCATACTCATACAACTCGCCGAAATGGATCGACTGGTCGAGCGCCTCGCCGGGGTTTCGCCTGTCGGCTTCGACCAGCAGTTTCTGGTCAATGGGCTCAGGCGGAGCGTCGAGCGGGCCGTGTTGGGTTTTCATAACCGGAGCCGCGCGCAGTAACCGGCGGTGCAGGCGGACGGTTGTTTCGGGCGTGCCGGCGGACCAGCGCAGCACCACGCCATCCTTGCGCACCTCCGCGGCAAATCCGTCAACGGCCCCTGGAGCCCGGCCGGCGACAACCATTGCGCCATTTGACGGGCCTGCCGAGCGGCCGTTGCGATTCCCGAGTTCAACAAAGTAGGTAAGCCCGCGCGCGGAACCGGCGGCCAACTGCCGCGGCAGCGTCTCAGTGAAGGAGCCCTCGCCGCCGGGCGGCAGATTGAGCTCGCCAACCTGGGAGCACACACGGTCGCCGTCTTCCTTTCGACACACGCGCACAGGCACACTGCCTTTGAGCAGCAGCTTGTCAGTGTCTTTTTTCGTCATGGTCCAGTTAAGCTCGACCTGGTCGCCGGTACGCGTGGCGGTGAGGTCGGTAACCGGGTCAGGCAGATGGAGCGAAGGCGGAAGGGGTGCGCCGGGCATGCCGCATCCTGCCATGCCGCAGCCGGCCAGCACAGCCGCCAACGCCAGCAGGCCCGCGGACCCTGCAGATCTTCGCACCGTAGTCATTGCCATCCCAGTCTACCGGAAGGGAGCGAAGCCAGACCTACTCCACCCGCAGCGCCTGCATCGGGTCAAGCCGCGAAGCCCGCGTCGCCGGCAGCCACACTGCAACGAGAGCAACGGCCGTCAGAATCACAGGCACCGTCACAAACACCGCCGGGTCCCACGTCTTCACTCCAAACAGCAAACTCGCCATCAGCCGCGTGAGTCCAAATGCCGCTGCGACGCCAAGCACTACGCCGACGACCGCCAGCTTCATCCCCTGCCAGACAACGAGCTTTCGAATTACCGCACGATCCGCTCCCAGCGCCATGCGAATGCCCATCTCCTGCGTTCGCTGCGCCACGGAGTAAGCCATCAGCCCGTAAATGCCAATCGCCGCCAGTACCAGTGCAATCCCGCCAAAGATCGTCAGCAGCAGCATGTTGAAGCTCTGTCGAGCCGTGGACGTGGACACCATCTCGTCCATGGTGCGCACCTGTGTCACGGCAAACCCCCCGCTCGCCAGCCGCAACTGCTCGGTCATCGCCGCAATCGCCTGGCGCGGATCGCCGCGCGCACGAATCGCCCAGACCATCGGCAGTATGCGCGCATTCAGCGCCGTCAACCCGTCTGTTACCTGCGCTTGCGGAACAATCATCATCTGTCCAGGGTCGTGCTCCAGCCCGCCTTCATGGGTGTCGCCCACCACGCCGATAATCACCCGCGCCGGCTCCTCAAACTCCGGCCCCACTCCATGGCCGATCACAATCTGCTGACCAACCGGATTCTGATTAGGCCAGTATTGCTTGGCCAGTGCCTGGTTGATCAGCGCCACCGGAGTCGAGCTTGCCGTGTCCTGGTCGGTAAAATCGCGTCCGCGCAGAATAGGAATCTTGAACGTGTTGTAATACCCCGGTGTCGTGCTCATCCATCCTGCGCCCGGCGTGTCCTTCTGGTTTTGCACGGGCCTGCCCACGATGGTGAACGGCAATCCGAACTGCCCCGCGAGCGGAAGGCAGCAGGTAAAGGTGGCATCCTCGACGCCTGGAATCGCCTTTAATCTGTCCAGCCCGTCGCGTCCCAATTGAGCCACGCCGGCCGTCTTCTGGAAGCGGTCGCCCGTCAACGACATCTCCATCGTCAGCACGTTGTGCGGGTTGAACCCCGGATCAACGCCGTGTAGCGCCACAAACGTCCTGATCAGCAGCGCCGAGCCCACCAGCAGCACCAGCGCCAGTGAAACTTCGCTCACCACTAGCAGCGACCGTGCCTTGCTCTGCCGGAACCCGGTGCCCGACCGGTTGCTGCTCTCCTTCAATGCCGAATTCAGATCCGCCCGCGAGGCGCTCAGCGCCGGGAACAGGCCGAACACAATGCCTGTCAGCATCGATACACCCAGAGTAAAGATCAGAACGCGCCAGTCCACTCCCACCGCCGCGCCCTTCTCTCCAATGCGTGGCAGTCCCGGCGGGCTCACCGCCAAAAGCGCACGCACTCCTGCAAACCCGAGCGCCAGCCCTGCCGCTCCGCCGGCCGTCGCCAGCAGCACGCTCTCGGTCAGCAACTGCCGCACAATGCGCGCCCGGCTTGCCCCCAGCGCCGCACGAATCGCAAACTCCCGCTTCCGTCCCGTAGCCCTCACCAGCAGCAGATTGGCGACGTTCGCGCATGCAATCAGCAGCACCATCCCCACCGCGCCCAGCAGCACCAGCAGCAGTTGACGCACATCCCCCACAATCGTGTCGCGCAGCTGCTCCACTCCAAAAGTTTGCTTCGGATTCGATTCCGGATACAGGCGGTGATATTCCGTGCCCGCCAGCTTCATCTGCGCGTTGGCCTGTTCCAGAGTCACGCCCGGCTTCAGCATCGCCGCTGCCAAAAAATAATGTCCGTGGTTGGTGCTTACCGCCGGAAACTGAAATGGCAGCCAAATGTCTGCCAGCGGATCGGTACTGAAGGCCTTTCCCAGCACCCCCACAATGGTGTATGGCTCATTGCCCAGAGAAAGGGAACTGCCAATCACATTTGGATTGCCGCCAAACTTCCGCTGCCATAGCCCGTAGCTCAGCACCACAACATTGCCGCCGTTGGGCGCATCCTCTTGCGGCGTAAACGTCCGCCCCAGCATGACCGGCGCGCCAAACACCCTGAAGTATGCCTCTGTCACGTGGATTCCGTGCACCTGCTCCGGCTGCCCGCCGGTCACGTTGAACCCCGGTCCGCCAAAGTCGTAGGCAGCCACATCTTTGAAGATGCTCGTCTGCCGCTCATACTCTCTGAACTCCGGAACCGAAGTGGGAACCGCATTGCCTTCCGGCCCGGTCTGCACCACCGTCATAATCCGGTCCGCATCGGGATAGCCCAGCGGCTTCAGCAGCACGGCGTTCACCACAGAAAAGATCGCGGTGTTGGCCCCAATCCCCAGCGCCAGCGCCGACACCGCCGCCAGCGTAAACCCCGGGCTCTTGGTGAACATCTGCAGCGCATGTTTTATGTCTGCCCACAAATCGGCCATCGGTTATCTCCGGTCCAATCAGTCTCATTCAATTTATCGCGCAGGACCTGGTCCCGGTTGGCCCATCCACCCTGCCAACCGTTACAATTCGGACGCGCCCAAACCGAAAAAGTCCCGCGTCCTCCCGTACGGCGCTTCTATACGTTTCTGAAAGGATTCACCGCTCATGTTGATTTTTGCCGCCATCCTCGCCATCTTCGTCTACGGAATGATTGCCGCCATGCTCGGCACCATCCTGCCGGAACTGTCTGACCGTTTTCATCTGACCCCGGCGCAAAATGGCACCATCGCGTTTTCCCAGGCTCTCGGTCTCATCATCGCGTCGGTCGGGGTGGGCCCACTGCTTGATTCGCAAGGCGACAAGGTTGGGCTGATTCTGGGGTTGGCGCTCATCGTCATCGCTCTCCTGGCGCTGCCACGCTCCGGGGGATTCCGCAGCATCGTGTTTCTGCTGTTTCTGCTCGGCGTGGGCGGGGGCATCGTGGTAACCGGCGCCAACGCGCTGGTCTCCGCCGTCAGCCCTGACCATCGCGCCACCGCGCTCAACCTGGTGAATCTCTTCTTCGGCCTCGGCGGACTGGCCACGCCGTTTATAGCCGCCAATTTGTTCAAGCGAAACTGGCTTCGCCTGTGCTACACGGTGGCCATGCTCACCGTGGTGGCGCTCGCCGTGCAGTTTGCCACCCATGTGCCCGCACCCACGCAGGCTGCAGGATTCGTGCTGGCAGACGCGGGCCCGGTGCTCGGCCGGCCGCTCCTCTTCCTGCTCGGAGCGTTCCTGTTTCTCTACGTCAGCTGCGAAGTGGGCATCTGGAACTGGCTGGCGCGGCACCTCATCGCGCAGGGAATTCCCGAGCAGCGCGCGCTCAACATTCTGTCACTCGGCTTCGCGCTCGGGTTGCTGGTGGGCCGCGTCGGCGTCTCGCCCATTCTCATCAGCGTCCCTGCGAACACGGTGCTGCTGGTTGCTTCCATCGCCATGGCGGTCACCACGCTGCTGATGCTGCGAACCGTCAAGCCGGTCGCTGCGGCGGCTCTCGTTTTCGTTGCCGGCCTCTCCATGGCGCCGGTCTTTCCCACCACGCTGGCCATTACCGGCACTGCGTTTCCGCGCATGACGGGCACGGCGATCGGGTTTGTGATTACTTGCGGATGGATTGGGCTTGCCGTCAGCTCACGCATCATCGGCGCCATTGCCGGCGGCGACCCGCTACGCCTGAAAAAAGCGCTGCTCATCATCCCGGGATTCGCGGTGCTGATGATCGGACTGAACCTGGTGATCGGCGCTGCGCTGCGGTAGAAGCCCTGGAAACTACTAGTACCGGGCTCGCCTGTCAGTCGCCCGGAAACTGAAAAGAACGGGCAGGCATCAAAATATACGCTTGACAGGATATACCTTAGGAAGTATATTAGACATGGAATGGACCGTACTGATTGGCGACGAATTCGAGCCGGAGTTTCCAGCGCTGCCGAACGATGTGCAGGACGAGATCCTGGCAATGGCCCGCCTGCTCCAGCGTTCCGGACCCAATTTGGGGAGCCGCATGTGGATACGCTTAAGGATTCGAAGCACGCCAATATGAAGGAAGTGCGCTTTGACGCCGCCGATGGGGTCTGGCGCGTGGCCTTCGCGTTCGATCCCAGGCGCCGGGCGATCCTGCTGGTTGCTGGAGATAAATCCGGTGGGAGCCAGAAGCGGTTTTATCGCGAGTTGATCCGCAAGGCTGACCAGCGGTTCGATGCGCACCTGGAGCGCGCAAAAAAGGAAAGGAAGTAATTTATGGCCCGGAATGTCAACGACATCATTAACAGCCTTCCAGCCAGCCGGCGCCGGAAGATCGAAAAGCGCGCATCAGCTCTCATCGCCGAGGAAATGACCTTGCAGGAATTGCGTCGCGCCCGCGCCATGACACAGGTTCGCATGGCGAAGAATCTCGGCGTCGCACAGAAGCAGATCTCGGAGATCGAAAAGCGGACCGACATGCACATCTCCACGCTCCGGCGTTCCATTGAAGCGATGGGCGGGACCTTGTCTCTTGTTGCTGAATTTCCAGACCGCGAGCCCGTCGTGCTCGCGGGCATCAGGTCCCTCGAGGCCTGAACGATTTAGGCAAGCTTCCCGGGAAAGCCGGTTAATGCCTTCAAAGGTCCGCTGTTGGCTGAGTGCTTCCGGGCCGGCGGTGAAACAGCGGGAACGTCAGAAATTCGGAAAGGTCCGGTTGGGGTTCGCGGTCTCCCGCGTCCCCAAAATGTGAGGACCCGGGGCACACCCCTCCCGTGGCGCGATTCACCTTTTTGGGACTTGGGCCACCCGCCTGATATTCCTGAATTGCCATGCGTTCGCTATGGAGTCCACTCTTAGAAGTAGTAGACTACATAGCTGCATGACCTCATTCGCATTCAAGCTTCCTCTCTTGATTTTTGCCGCAGTCTCGGCTTTCGCCCAGACGACTCCGGGCCCGTCCACGCTGGCTTTCGACGTCGCCTCCGTCCGGCCCAGCAAGCCGGGCGCCCCCCAGCACTCCAATATTCCCCTTGATTCCGGCAACGTCTATGGCAGCATCAGCCCCGATGATGCGCGGAGTGCTGCAGGCGGCCTTCTCATCGTCACCCATCAGGCTTTGTGGCGCTACATCTCCTTCGCCTATAAGCTCTCCGGCACACAGGAGCTGGCCCTCCGCTTCAACTTCTACTCCGGCGTACCCAAATCCGGCGCGCCCTTCTGGGTCACCGGCTCTTTCGACTCCCCGGCGGAGTTCTTCGACATCTCGGCGCGCGCTCCGGCGGACACGCCTATCGACCAGATGCGCCTCATGATGCAGGCCCTGCTCGCCGACCGCTTCCATCTGGTGATCCACCACATCTCTGCCGACGCTCCCGTCTTCGCCCTTGTCCTTGCCAAGCCGGGCGTCACCGGCCCGAATCTTCAGCCGCATCCGCCCTCTGACGCGTGCGCCGATCCCGCGGCCGACCCGTCGTCAGCTCCAGTACACCACGCCGCTTCAGCTGTGGGCGATCTTCCGCCCGTCTGCGGCGTCATCGCGCACGTTCCATCCTCCGCCCCCGGACAGCACTACGGTGGCCGCGCCATTCCCCTCTCCCTCTTTGCTACCTCAATCCCGACCATGACCGGCCTCGCAGCTATGCCGCGCCCCGTCGTCGATCAGACCGGCCTCTCTGGGCTTTACGACTTCACCCTGACCTGGATGCACGACCCGAGCGGAGAAGATGCTGTCGGCGAGAACATCGGCAACATCTTCGACGCCCTCAAGGCCCAGCTAGGCCTGGAACTCAAACGCTCCCACGCTCCCCTAAGCTTCCTTATCGTCGACCACGTCGAGCGGCCTTCAGAGAATTAGTGGCCGTAAAGGCTCCCCAGGGGCGCGGTTATCGGTAATGTAGGCTGGCCCCGACTTAAAAGTGAGACGCTGCCGTCTGCTTTGGGAAAATGAACTGACTCTCCACCATGTTTCTAACTTCTTCATGGTTCCAATTCGGAGTCTTTCATCGACGGCCTCTCGCTTAACAGTCCAAAATCCCACCCGATCGTACTTTGCAGATAATTACCTTCCACAAGCGCACAATCTTAAGTAGAGGCCAATCAGAAAGACCGAAGCCGGCCTCAACTTCCAATCACCAGACCAGGAACTCCATGCAAAAAACGAAGAACATTACCGTCGCTGTCCCCGAACGCTCGTACTACGAGGCATGTATTTATGCGGCCAGGCGCAATATGTCCCTTTCCCGGATGGTCGGGTTTCTGCTCGAACACCTGCCACTCCTCTGACCGGCCGTCGGCAAGCTCCTCGATGCCAACCCGAACTTCGGCTCTGAAAAGGTGAGCGGTCCCTATGCAAAACGGCAAGGATGACCACTAAAAAAAAGTGATTTTGGGGCTGTGAAACGGTGAGACTTTTTATAACTTATTGAATAACTTAAACTTAGAATCACAAGTGAGAGCCGTCTCACAGACCCTGCGAAACAGTGAAACGGTGAAATCCTTCCCCAAACAATTCAAACAAAACAACTTGCAGCGATCTATTCGACCGCTTCACTTTTTCTGTGAAACGGTGAAGATCCTTGTTCCCGAAGGGCGCATCCGCCGTTCAAATTCTCCGCAGCCGCTCGCAAGCCTCATCCAATTCCGCGTCCTGCTTGGCGAAGCAGAAGCGGAGCAGGTTTTCGCCGCGGCCCTTGCGGAAGAAGGCTGAGCCGGCGACGGCCGCTACGCCTGTTGTGCGGAGGAGATGACGCGCCTTCTCAGCAGCGTTCTTGCCGGGCAGACGCGAGCAGTTGGCCAGGATGTAATAGGCTCCCGGCGGAGTGGCGGCATCCATGCCCACGGCACGCAGCGCGCTGAGCAGGCGCTCACGCTTGTCCTGGTGGTCGCGGGCCAGTTGCTTGTAGAAGCTGGGCGGCAACTGCTCAAGTCCGGCAGCTGCGCCATGCTGGAAGGGCGCCGGAGCGCAGACATACGTGAGGTCATGGAAGTGCGCCATCGACGGCATCCAGCGCGCGTCCGCAGTCGCGTAGCCGAGCCGCCAGCCGGTGATGGAAAAGGTCTTCGAGAATCCTGAGAGCACGATGGTGCGCTCGCGCATGCCGGGCAGCGTGGCCGCCGAAATATGCTCGGCGCCGTCGTAGACAAAGTACTCGTAAATCTCGTCGGTTATGAGGAACAGGTCGTGCTCGATGCACACGGCGGCGACCGCCTCAAGCTCGGCTCGGGTAAAGATTTTGCCGCTCGGATTCGCGGGCGAGTTGAGCAGGATGGCGCGCGTACGCGGCGTAACGGCGGCCTTCAACGCATCGGTGTCAAGCGACCAGTCCGGCTCAGCCATCGCAACCAGCACAGGCTTGACGCGCATCGACTGCAGCGTGACCGCGTGGTAGCCGTAGAAGGGCTCGAAGAGCAGAACTTCGTCGTGCGGATTGAGCAGCGCCATGGTGGCGGCGTGCAGGCCTCCAGTGGCTCCTGAGGCCACCATGACTTCATTCTCGGGGTCATAGCGGAGTCCGTATTCGCGGAGCTGCTTATCGGCAATGGCTTGGCGCAATCGCGCGATGCCGTCGCAGCGGGTGTAGATGTTGTCGCCGTTGTGGATGGCCTGGATAGCCGCATCCTGAACCACCGCTGGGACAGGCGTGTCGCAGACGCCCTGGGCGAGGTTGATGCCGCCCATCACATCACACTCGGTGGTCATGGCGCGGATTTCGGACTGAAGTGCGCCGGGTGCAAGTTGGCTGAGAGCAAGACGCGAGGCAGCTGTAGCGTGAGGCATTTGGGGAAGATCCTTATTTCAGCATTTTACATAGGATCTCGGGCAGGTAGCGGCCGGGAATTGGCGAGCCGGGTACACGAAGAGCCGGGCAGGCCCCGGAATGGCAGCACTGCCCGGCTGGTCTGAAAGACGTTGATGTAAAGGACTAGTGTCCGCGGGTGTCGGCCAACGCCTGGTCGATGAGCTGGAAGAGGCGGCTGCGGTCCACCACTTCGACAAACGGCGCGCCCTTGCTGTTGGCAGTGACGACCCAGATGGTGGGCGTGTGCTCAATGCCGATGCGCTGGCCCAGTGCGTAGTCGCTCTTGACCAGGCCTGCAAGTTTGCCTTGCGGATCGATGGCGAAAGGAAGTGGGATGCCATGCGCCTGCGCGAATTTGCTGGTGAACTGCGCAAGCTGCGCAGGGGTTTCAATGGAGATCTGGTTGTCGAAGATGTAGTCGCGATAGTCGTCGCCGAGCTTCTTGCTCTTGGTATCGAACCAGCGGGCGTTGACCGCCGCAGTGAAGCTCCAGTTGTGCATGGGAAGCGGAAAGTCATGGCGCACCCAGGGGATGTGGTACTTTTCTGCGGCTTCCTTGAGCAAGGGGTTGGCGCGGGAGCAGTCAGGGCACTCCATGTCTTCAAACTCGATAAGGGCCACGCGGGCTCCTGGGGGTGGATGCAGGGCCGAGGCGTCAAGCACCCGCGTTGTTTCAGGGGCGCCAAACTGGGCATGGGAGGTGGCTGCCAGCATCAGCGCGGCGGCGGCCAGGGCAAGGGTCTGGAAGATGCGGTTGCGGCGATTCCGAAAGGAAAGGTCAACGAGACGAGACATAGCGATTGGACGGCTCCCTCTGCTCATTGTAACGGGATTGATTCGGAAAGGTTGTGGTTACTGGCGTTCGCGTCTACGTTTGGCCATCCACTGGCGCCATTTGTAATCAGCGAAGATCGAGGCCAGGACGACTACCGAACCGACAAGGATGAGGAGGATCTTCATAGAGTGCGCGAATGCGGAAAGGATAGCATCCCGGGGTCACCTAGTTGTGAACGTCAACCGGGGTGCGCATGCATTAACCTCATAGCTGAAGGCCGTGACTTATTGAGGGAGTTTGAATTGCGGATTGTCCTCTCGAATATTGGAACTTTTGGCGACACGAACCCACTGATCGCTCTGGCACTGGAGCTCAAAAAGCGAGGCCACGTGCCTGTGATGGCGCTGCCGGAGGTTTACCGGGCAAAAATTGCGCCGTTGGGCCTTGAGTTCCATACGGTGCGGCCGGACATTGACCCGACCGACAGCTTGCTGATCGAGATGATCTACGACGTGAAGAAGGGAACGGAGACCGGGTTGAGGAAGTTTCTGTTTCCGGTTCTGCGGCAGACCTACGACGATTTGCTTGACGCGGCGACGAAGCCTGAGCGGGCCGACCTGTTGTTGCTCGGCGAGCTGAACTATGCCGGCCCCCTGGTGGCGGAAGTGACGGGAATTCCCTGGGCGAGTTATGTACTTGCGCCGCTGTCGTTTTTCTCAGCGTTCGACCCGCCGGTGCTGCCCATGTATCCGCGGCTGGCGAGGGCCGACAAGAAAGTGCCGGGGATGGGACGCGCGATCCGGCGGCTGGCCCGATTTGTGAGCCGCAAATGGCCGGAGCCGATTTATGCATTGCGGAACCAACTTGGGTTACCGAAGGGCGAGAATCCACTGTTTGATGCCAAGCACTCGCCGAACTTGGTGTTGGCGTTGTTTTCGCGTGTGCTCGGCGTGGAGCAGAAAGACTGGCCGCCCAGGACGCTGATTACAGGATTTTGCTATTACGACGCAGATGCCGGTAACGCGGCATTGCCCAAAAATCTTGAGGAATTTCTGAAGGCGGGTGAGGCGCCGGTGGTGTTTACGCTGGGGTCGGCCGCGGTGCTGGCAGCAGGGCAGTTCTACGAGCACTCGGCACGCGCGGCCATTAAGCTGGGCGTGCGCGCGGTGCTGCTGATTGGAAGCGACGCGCGCAATCGTCCTTCATTTGCTTTGCCCGATTCAATTTGCGTGGCGGAGTACGCTCCTTACTCGGCGCTGTTTCCGCGCGCGTCGCTGGTGGTGCACCAGGGCGGCGTGGGCACGACGGCCCAATGCTTAAGAGCTGGAAAGCCGATGCTCATTATGCCCTACTCGCACGACCAGCCGGACAACGCACGGCGGATGCGCCGGCTGGGGGTGGCTGAGTCCATTACGAAAAGGGGTTACACGCCGCCGAAAGTGGCGCGGAAACTGAAGGCGATGCTGGCGGACACGAGCTATGGCGAGAAGGCGCGCAACGTGGCGCAACAGCTGGGACATGAGGATGGCGTGGGTGCGGCGTGCGATGCGCTGCTGGAACTCTACGAGAAGAAGCACGGCGGAGTTTGAGGAAAGATGCCGTTCCATCCCTTCCGCATGTCGTGAGGAAGGGATGGAACGGATTGATTACATCCAGGCGGAGCCGGGCGCGGCCATGGCTTCTTCAAGCGTGACGCGCTGCTTGCGGCGATAGGACAGATTGGCCATGTGTCCGGCGATGGCGGTACGGTAACCGACCTCAATGGGTGCATTGGTTGCCTTGCTGCGGCTGCGGATGCACTGGAACCAGTTGGCCATGTGGTTGACGCCCGGATTGGCGCCCTGCATTGCGGCGATGCCGGGATCGTTGGCCTTCTCCGGATAAAAAGTTGAGGTGCGGAAGTCAAGGTTCTCGATGGTGCCGTTCGAGCCAAGAAAGCGCTGGCCGAGGCCGAAGTGAGAGTTTGAGAATGTAGACTGCCAAACCACGATCAGCTCAGGATATTCAAGCGTGACGTTGAAGGTGTCAGGAACCTGCCGGCCGTCTTTCTCACTGAAGACGCCGCCCGTCATGACGGCGGCGATGGGCAACTCGAGGGCGAGCGCTGAGGTGATCCAGGCGTTCTGATGAACCATGTTCTCGGTGACGTTGCCGCCGGAAAACTCCCAGAATAAACGCCAGTTGATGTATTTGTTGGCGTCGAATTTCGGTTCGGGGCGGCCGTCGAGGAAAAGCTTCCAGTTGACGTTATCGAGCGTGCAGTCGTCAGGAACGGGCCGGACCCACTGACCGCGACCGCGCGGGGTGTTGCGCGAAATCCACGACTCGACCATCGTGACCTTGCCAGGATAGCCGGCCTCGATCCACTCGCGGGCGTCGGCAAGTCCGCCGGAGCTTTCATGCTGCACTCCGATCTGAATAACCTGTTTGGAAGCCTGGGCGGCCTTGCGGCAGGCCACGGCCTGGGGGATATTCCAGGTCATGGTTTTCTCGCTATAGAGGTCCTTGTTGGCCTGGAGCGCGGCAATAAAGTACTTGGCGTGCAGATGCATGGGCGTGGCATTGATGACGGCATCGATGTCGTTGCGTTCAAGCAGGCGCATGGGGTCGTCGTAGGTCTCGATACCGGGCACGCGGGTCTTGGCGAGGTCGCGGCGGCGGGAGTAGGTGTCAGCGACGGCGACACACTGGATGTTGGGCTGCTTGAGCGCGTCGTCGAGATCCTGCATGCCGCGATCGCCGGCGCCGATAAGGCCGATGCGAATGCGGTCGTTGGCGCCGAGTGCGCGCATGGAGGGCATAGCGGCAAGGGCGAGTGCACCTTTGCCTGCGTTGGTTAGAAACTTGCGGCGATTCATGAATTCACCTCAAAAAAGGAACGGAACGGGATGGAAAATGTGATTGGTATCCCACCCATTTCGGTCGCCGCGGCGACCGCGAAATGGATGAGGCGCCGAGGACGCAGACGGCCTGCGGCAAGAACGGAGCCGAGCGGCGCGGCAATGCGACTAGCAGTTCAGTCCGGCCTTAGCCAGGGTCGCTTTGAGGCCTTTCATGCTGATGCGGGTTGAGGCTTCACCCACGCTCATTCCGCTGCCGGGCTCGGGAACACCGCCGTGCCAGTGGGTTTCAAGGCTCACGGCGAAGTGGTAGTCATCGCGCACGAACGCCTTGAACTGGCCCACCCAGTCAATGATGCCGCCGCCGACCGGCGCCCATTCCCAATGAGCGCCTGCAGGCCTGAGTGTGTCCTTGCAGTGGCAATGGCCAATGCGGTGTTTGGGCAGCATCTTATAGTCATCCGGGTAGGGTGTATCGCCGGCAAAGGTAGCGGAGTTGCCGGGGTCCCAATTGAGCATGAAGTTGGGCTCGCGGATTTCCTTGAGCAACTCGGCGGCCTCAGGACCTGTGGCAGTGTTGCACGCCGGTTCGTTTTCAAGCAGCAGGATCAGGTTGTGCTCTGCGCAGACTTTGGCCGCTGCGCGCAACTTGTCGTTGATGGCTGCCCGATAGGGTTTCTGGTCTTCGATACGCCAGAAATCGAAGCAGCGAATGCGATCGGTTTGAAATGCCTTGCAGAGCTCAATGCAGCGGTTGAGTACCTCGTCCTGGTGCTTGAAGTCGGCATCGGCGTGGAATTGATCGCGCGGTGGACCCTCTTTGGACTGAGGCGCGCCGGGCCAGTTTACCTTGAAAAGCGGGCTGGCAATATCGGTGACGCGCAGCTTGTACTTTGCAAGAATCTCTTTGGACTTGTCGACCTCTTCGTCCGTGAGGTCCGTAACATTCTTCTTCCACATGCTGCGGAGCTCGATCCATTTCAGGCCGAAGTCGTTGGCTGCGACCGAGCAGGCGTGGTCGAAATCCGGGGAGATTTCGTCGTTGATGACCGAGAGACGAAACGGACAAGTTGAGGGCCCGGCGTGAGCCGCGAGCGGCATGGCAGCCAACGCGCTTGCGCTGGCCAGGCCGGCTAGAAATTCACGGCGCGATGAAGACATAGATGTTTCCTCCGATTTCACTTCGCAGAAGATAGGCGTTCCTCGTGCGCCAGCGATTATAGACCTTGGAGCATAAGGCTATCCCTTGGCCTTGGTGCGAGAAGACAAGGCGCGCGTTACTTGTGGCGATAGTCTTTTGTCTGGCCCGTGCGCGAGTTTGTGATGGAGAAAGCTCCGCTCGAAGAGGCGACGACTTTGAAGTATGCGCCATCGGTCGTGCTGCCTTTGGGATTTGCGATGAGGGGTTCGGCACTGTTGTGCGCAGCGTCAGAACCTTCGGCGGTGTGAAGCATGTACAGGTCCTGCATTCCCGGGCTGTCATGGACGGTTTGCCACGCCTCCGGCATGCCCGCCTTGTGCGCGCCATTGATCATGATGGAAGCAACGGGATGAATGGCATCGACGAGTGCGCGCGCGTTGGAGAGGTCCATGCCGTGATGGTCGACGAGGTAGAGATCAATCGCGCCAATCGGGTTGTTGGGGCAGACGAGAGCAACTTCTTTTGCTCCGGTGAGGTCGCCAAGATCAAGGAATTTGAATTTGCCAAAGGTGACGAGCACGCCGTTCGAGCGGGCATTCTCGCTGGGGTCGACGGGCCACGCGCGCTCGGTGGCGCAATAGGGATTGGGTTCGGGCTTGATTCCGGGCACCGCAGTGATGTGTTCGCCGTCGGCGACGAGCACGACCACCTTGAGGCCGGGGAGGTCGATGGTGTCGCCCGGATGGACGATGCGGCGAGGCGTGCCGTCGATGGCCTTGAGATAGGCGGCAAAGTCGTGGCGCGTGATGTCAGAGTCTTCGCGGTTGGGACCATGGTCAAGAAACTCGCCAACCTTGACGCGCTTGACGAGCTCCGGCACGCCGCCCACGTGATCGGTGTGAAAGTGGGTGATCAGGACGTGATCGATCTGCGTGATGCCGGCGTCCTTCATTGCCGCCTGAATGCGAACCGCGTCACGGCCGTTGTTGCCGGGCCAGCCTGTGTCGACCAACATGGATGCGCCGGACGGAGAAACAAGAAGCGTGGATTGCCCGCCTTCGACGTCGATGGTGTAGATGAGCAGATGCTTTGACTCGCTGTTTTGAGCCAGCGCGAGGCCGAGCGTCAGCATCGGGATGCAGGCAAGGAGCGCGAGGCAGGCGAGGAACGAGTGCCGAAACCGCAGGCAGGAAGAGATAGAAGCAGAAACGACAGGGATTAGCATTTGCGGAAGATTCTATTCGACAAAGCTGAAAGGTGGGAAGCGATAGGCAAGACACTGCTTGCGCGGGTCGCTCGGTGCCGGCCACCTCCGGCGCGAAGGCAACTGAACAGAATCATCAGGATGCAGGTAAGTTGCTGATTTTGACGACGCCCGCGTGTGCGGCGATTATCGTCCCGATAGCGCGATCAACCCACAAGTACTGGTAAAATGAAGAGACGCCGCATTGTGCGGCATTTTCCCGCCCTTGAGCCATCCATCAGGCCTCTAAAGGCCGAACCCGAGAGAAGGTACGTTACATCTGTGAGCCAGACGATACGCAATATCGCCATCATTGCCCATGTTGACCACGGCAAGACAACCCTCGTAGACGCCATGTTGCGCCAGTCCGGTACATTCCGAGCCAATGAGCAAGTGGCCGACCGCGTCATGGACTCAAATGAGCTCGAGCGGGAGCGGGGCATTACCATCCTCGCCAAGAATACAGCCATCAACTTTGAAGGCGGCAAGATCAATATTGTCGATACGCCGGGCCACGCGGATTTTGGCGGCGAGGTAGAACGCGCCCTGAAGATGGTTGATGGAGTGATGCTGCTGGTGGATGCGGCCGAAGGACCACTGCCTCAGACTCGCTACGTGCTGGCGAAGGCGCTTGAGGCCAAGCTGCTTCCGATTGTTGTGATCAATAAAATCGACCGCCCGGACGCACGGCCGCAAGAAGTGCTGAACGAAATTTACGATCTTTTCATCGATCTGGATGCGGAAGAAAGCCAATTGGATTTTCCGGTGCTCTATGCCGTTGCCAAAGCGGGCACCGCGACGGCCGACCCCGACAAGCCCGGCACGGACCTGCAACCGCTATTTGAGGCCATTGTTTCCACGATTCCAGCGGCCACGGGTGACGCGGATGGCACGCTGCAGATTCTGGTGACAAATCTCGACTACTCGGATTACTTCGGCCGCATTGCCATTTGCCGTGTCTTTCAAGGCACGCTTCACGCCGGCGACGACGTGACAATTTCGAAGCGCGACGGAAGCCTGCAGAAGACACGTATCACCAAGCTCTTTACGTTCTCGGGACTGAAGCGGATTGAGACCACCGAGACGACGATGGGCGATATTGTGGCGGTTGCCGGCGTTGAGGGCATCACCATCGGCGAGACCATTACCAGCGTCGAGAATCCGTCGCCACTGCCGCTGATCGTGATTGATGAGCCGACCATCGCCATCCAGTTCAGCGTAAATAATTCGCCATTCGCAGGCCGCGAGGGCCAATACGTCACCAGCCGCAACCTGCGCGAACGCCTGGAAAAGGAACTGTTGACCAACGTCAGCATTCGCGTAGAAGACACGGGCTCGCCCGACAGCTTCAAGGTGCTGGGCCGCGGTGAACTTCAGTTGGCAATCCTGATTGAGATGATGCGTCGCGAGAGTTTCGAGTTGATGGCAGGTCGGCCGGAGATCGTGACCAAGATGGTGGACGGCGTTCGCATGGAACCCGTCGAACACCTGACCGTCGATGTGCCGGAGCAGCATACCGGCGTTGTGATTGAAAAGCTCGGACCGCGCAAAGGCGAGATGACGAAGATGCATAATCACGGCTCGGGGCGCGTACGCATGGAATTCCGTGTGCCCAGCCGTGGACTTATCGGCCTGAGGAGCGAGATGCTGACCGAGACGCGTGGAACGATCGTGATGAACGCGCTCTTCGATGGCTACATGCCATACCAGGGCGAAATTCCCCAGCGGCCAACGGGCGCGTTGATTTCCGATCGCCAAGGCACGACCACAACGTATTCATTGAACGGACTGCAGGAGCGCGGGAGTCTGTTCGTGAGCTCAGGCGTTGAAGTCTATGAGGGCATGATCGTTGGTGAGCACTCGCGCGACAACGATCTCGATGTGAATGTGGTCCGCGAAAAGAAGATGACCAACATGCGCGCTTCAAGCGCCGATGAGGCCATCCGCCTGGTGCCGGTGAGGGCTCTCAACCTTGAGCAGGCTATTGAGTTTATTGCTGAGGATGAGATGGTTGAAGTTACGCCCAAGTCGCTGCGGTTGCGGAAGAGAATATTGCAACAGAACCGCAGGCCCAAGCGTTGGGAAAAAGGGGAACAGCAGTAAGAGCTGTTTTCGACGCACTCCAAGCGGCGATTCTGGGGCTTTCATGAGCCAGACGGGTCAGACGATTCTTACAGAGCGGCTTCTGCTAAGGCGATGGCGCGACGAAGATCGCCTGCCGTTCAGCAAGATCAATGCCGATCCGCGTGTGATGGAATTCATGCCAGCGCGCCTGTCCCCTGAAGAATCAGATGCTCTGATCGTACGTATTGAAGACCATTTCGACTCCAAGGGCTTTGGCCCATTCGCGATTGAATTGTTGGAGAGTAAGTCCCTGATTGGTTTCGTCGGACTCTTCATTCCGTCCTTCGATGCTCACTTCATGCCGGCGGTGGAAATTGGCTGGCGTCTTGCTTCTGATCAGTGGGGACGCGGACTTGCCTGCGAGGGTGCGCGCGCGGTGCTTCGCCAAGGCTTCGAGACGCTTGGCCTTGATAGCGTTGTTTCGCTTACCGTGCCGGCGAATTTACGCTCTCGCCGTGTGATGGAAAAGATCGGAATGACTCACAATCCCGCAGATGATTTCGATCATCCCAAATTGCCTGAGGGCCATCCGCTTCGACGTCATGTGCTTTATCGGCTGAGTTCAAAGCGCTAAAGACGCCGCTTTGCTTCCAGAACTCGCTCCAGTGCTTCCTCGGCAGTCGATCCCGTCGCAGACAAATGTCCCATCTTCCTGCCCGCGCGCGGAGTGTGCTTCTCATAGAGGTGCAGGCGCACGCCCGGCACTGCAAGTGCGGCGGCAAAGTCCGGATCGCCTTCGAGCCAGACTTCGCCAAGCAGATTGACGATGGCGGCGGGCGTGATCAACTCCGTTGAACCAAGCGGAAGATTGCAGACAGCGCGCACCATTTGTTCGAATTGGCTCGTAACACATCCGCGCTCACTTTGGTGATAGCTATTGTGTGGCCTGGGGGCAAGTTCATTAACGAGCAATTCGCCCTGCCGGGTAACAAAAAGCTCCACGCAAAGCAATCCCTCAATGCCAAGCTTTGCAATGATGGCCGCTGCCAGTGCTTCGGCGCGCAGTTCAAGCTCAGTGGGAATGCCGGCTGGCAGCACGCTCCACGACAGGATCTGGTTTTCATGGTGATTACGCGCAGCCGGGTAACTGCGCACTTCGCCGGAAGGGTTGCGCGCGGCCATTACGCTGATTTCAAAATCCAGATCGAGCGCCTGTTCAGCCACTGCGGGTCGGGCGCCAATACTCTGCCACGCCGCAGGAACGGACTCTTCAGTAGCAGCTGAGTCAAGGCCGATGCGTGCCTGACCACGTCCGTCGTAGCCGCCGCGCCCGATCTTCAAGAACACACATGCGCCGAGCACCGCAATGGCGTCTTGCAATTCCGCCTCGCTGCGCACAACTCGAAAGGGGCCGACAGGAAAACCAGCATTTGCGAGCCATGTTTTTTGGAGGATCTTGTCCTGGATGATGCGGATCGGTTCCACGCCTGGTCGCAGTGGCGCGATTCGCGCTACCTCTTCGAGTGCGCCCACGCCGATCTGTTCAATCTCGAGCGTGACGGCATCCGCTCCTGATGCCAACCGTCGCGCCGCATCAACATCGTCCCATCTCCCGACGATGGACTCATCCACGACGTAGCTTGCTGGACAGCTTTGTTCAGGGTCCATGACGCGCACGTGATAGCCCATGGTGCGCGCGGCCATTGCCGTCATGCGCCCCAACTGCCCGCCGCCCAGAATCGCCAGGAGTCCGCCTGGTCGGATGATAGTTGGCGGTTTTGCTTCAATTGGTTCGGGAACGCCGCTCACCTCGGCTGCTCCTCAGAAATCGTTTGACTAAGCACCTCCTGTGTGCGAGCTAAGCGCCAGGCCGAAAGCCGATCCCAGAGGGCGGCATCAGTTCCAGCCAGAATCTCGGCAGCGAGCAATGCTGCATTGGCCGCTCCCGCTTTGCCTATGGCCAGCGTTCCAACAGGCACGCCCTTGGGCATTTGCACGATTGACAGAAGTGAGTCCATTCCGTTCAGCTGGGTCGCCGCCACCGGCACCCCCAGAACTGGAACCAATGTTTTGGCCGCCAACATGCCAGGCAGGTGCGCCGCGCCGCCGGCTCCGGCGATGATTACGCGCAGTCCCCGTTCCCGAGCCGTTCCGGCGTACTCAAACAGCCAATCTGGCGTTCGATGCGCACTCACGATCTTTGCTTCATACGGAATATTCAGGAGGCGCAGGATTTCGACGGCCGCCGAGAGCACTTCGTAGTCGCTCTTGCTGCCCATCACTACGCCCACTAACGGCTTTTCATTCATAGGGGTGATTATACGAGGCGGCCCGAGCTGTTAATGACGATGCCAGGTCTCAAGGGCCACTTCAATGACCGCAATGACCACGCTTGCCGCGGCCAGGAACCCTTTGGCGCGTTGCCAGTTCTGTTCGTGGCGCTCCAGGCGCCGTTCAAGCTCCGCGATACGCCCGCCGTTGCCGTCGCCCATCAGGCCTGTCATCTGCGTCTTCAATACGCTCAGATCGCTGAGCACCTGTGCTTCGAATTCATTCATCATCCGCATCCGCAGGACTCCATTCGTCCATTTGCTCACAAAAAGTGCAGCTTATGAACCCAGCGGCAAGTTGATGAATAATGCCGTTGAGAACTCCGAGTAATTTGGGGGTGTAGAGCCGTCATACATCCTTATATAGAAACGATCGTTTGCCGACTCTCTCGCGAACGTGATGTTTGGCAGACTTGCACGCGCCACCAATCCAGGATCCTCTCCCGGCATGAAGGCAAAGTCCCGCGTTCGAATTTCAAAACCGCCGCCACTCGGCGGCGTTACCCCGGTGTTGATCCCCACTGTGCTCACATTCAGTGTTGTTACCGTCAAGCTGGTCAAATTTGCGAGCAAAGTTGGAGCAATTGGCGCCGGCAACCAGGTATCTTCAGGAACCGTTAAGCTGGTCTTGATGGCGAGATCCTCGGCCCAGTCGTTCGCAAATGCAATTGCATAGTCCACAAGGTCTGGGCAACTCGCGCTGTAAGTCACCTTCACTGTGCGAACAACGACCTGAGCGTCAAGGTCAGCCGAGGGTGCGTTCAAAAGCAGCGCGTCGCCCGGCCACACATCAGCAGCAAAGCTGGCCCGCGATCCTGCGTAATTCCCGCTCCAAAGTGCACTGACCCCCGCTGCTGTCTGCTCGATCATCAGCGCCGCATTGCGACAGTCTGCAGAGCAACGCGCCGGCGGATCAATGACCGAACCTATCCACGTTGCCACCGATGGCAACCCTGCTTGCGACAATGACTGCTGGCTTACCGCATTCACCTGGTGACCCACAGCTCTGCCAACGGTCCGGTAATTTACCGCGATCTGCTCTCCCGCCACGGGCGCAAATCCCGTGTAGAACACAACCTTTCCCGTGCTCTCAAGATGACACTCGGCAGCTTCAGCCGTTGTCCCAAGCCGACGCGTATAGGGGGCGCCGCCGGGAGGTGTGCTCACGACCCAGCCAGAGCCAAGATTCGTCAAGTTGAATGCGCGCATGCTTCCTGTAAGATTCAGGCTGCTGGCGGCAACTACTGTGCATGCCCCGGGGATGTTTGCGAGTGAACCGTCGTAGAGCGTTACTGGAATTGCACCTACTCCGTTGGCGAACTCCTGGACCTCAAGTTGCAACTTTCCTGGGCCCAAAATCCATTCACCGCCTGCTGAGATCTGACCGCTGTCTCCGCAGGACCGATAAATGGCAAGAGTCCTGAGGTTTTCCGGACAATGAACTCTAACGCGCAGCGTGTATTGATTGGCAGGGTTAATAGCGATTGTCGTGCCGGCACGGGTTCCCTGGATCAATGGCTGTAGACTTACGGCGCCGGTTCCCTGCTGTGCGCTCACTTGAAAGCCCACGGTACAGGCGGCGGATTCCGTCCCTCCGTTAAAGAGGCCGGCTAGAATGCCGGCGCTGCCGGCGGAGAGCGCGACACCAACTGCTTCAAGCAACAGCGTTCCGCCCATTTCAACTGGGTCCAGCCAGCTAAGCACCGTCTCTCCATCGATCCCATTGCCGCCGCTCATCGCCAGGCCCCCAGCCCCAAGCGACAAATAGCCCTGCCCTCCGGTTTCGCTCCAGACCTGCTGATCGATCATCGACTCGTTGAAGAGCTCGCTTATGATCGCGGACTTCGATGCAGCAGGGAAATACGGGTCTTCGGCAAGATAAAACTGGGTTGTCAGACCGTCGCCTTGAAAATACTCGGTGACATATGCAACTGGCTCATGCTCTCCGCAAACGGTAACGTCGTTTGTCAATCCGCGTTTCACACTTGCGGTAAGCGTCAGATTTGCCAGGCTCAGGTTGCCGTCACTCTCATTGAGGGCGTGCACCATCGTTTGCACAGGAGAAAGGGTGAGCGCTCCATTCAGTGCGCGATATGCTGCACGTGCCTGGTTTGCAACGTGTCCAGCGCTCTTGCTCCACGGTGCACCAGGGCTTGGAACAAAGTTACTCACCGTTGCCCCTAGCGAGAGTCCCCGTGTCAGCAGTGCTGTTGATCCGCTGTGCGTCACTAGCGAAGCCACCAATGCCCCCGCGGCCACACCCGTTGCTCCAGTGCTCGTAGGCATAGGCATTTGGTCGAGCAGGATCTCATCACTCACAGCCTGAATCGCCGTCCGGTAGCGAGGGCCTTCGAGCCCCATTCCGGCGAATTCAGGAAGAGGACTCACCGCGATGTAGCCAGTGAAGTAGGACGTGCCGTCGTCGCCGGTTACTGCCACGGATTGATTGCGTGAAGGTGTAGCGAGGCTTCCGTTGGCTGGCAAGCACAGCCATAGCTGACATAATGAGGGTTCGTTTAATCTGCGCTCAATGGTCAGCGGATGAGCCGCGTCGAGTGCGGCAGAGTAGTTCTGTCCTTGGATCGTGATCTTCATGAAATCTCTCTAACGGAATAACTCATCGCGTCTTGTGGTCTAAACAAGCGCATTGCTTGCGGGCAGAAAGCTGCGATAACATACCACCCGTTCCCCGTCCAACGGATCGGTAACAGGTAGCGCCAAGAAATGTCCGTTAAGGAGCACTTTGGATTGCCCGTTCTTGTTCTTTGCATCCAGTGGGATTAGCGATTCCTCCGCACCGATCGCTGTTTGCAGTCGCGGGTAGTGATAAAAGATCCGTTCCCCCTGGCTGCCCTGCAGGACAAAAAGCCCAGACCACTCTTGGTAAAAGCTGCCGCCTTCTCGATCGACAAATCCAGTCACTGCCTGGAGTTTTGCGCCCGATGCGGGCGTACCGCCCGGTAAAGGCTCGGCCAAAGTTAGCCCGGTCTGGCTCGCCTGGGAAACCAGCGCAACATTGAATGTGACCCGCCGAATGTAGTCCACATCCGTCAAGACTTGCCGCACAAACGCACCCGCAACCGGTGTCCCCACAAATCCGGTTTGTCCCGTGTAGTCCACATCGAGCGCGACCATTGAGCCCGGCGTAAATCGAGCCGAATCGGCGCTCGTCAGCAAAATGGATGTCGCGGTCGATCCGGTTTGCGGAGAAACTGCCGTCGCTGCCTGTGCACCATCGGCTGACGGAGCGGCACCGCTCGCGGTCGCCAGCAGATTCATGTGTTGCGATCCGGTGGCCAGCGCCATTGTCAGCTTGGTCCAGCTTAGAAATTGCAGACTGACCTGTGCTCCGAGAGTCTCCCGGACCTGTTCCAGGGGCGCTGCTGGAATGCCCGTCAGCAGCAGCGACGACTTGCTCGTTGGCTTCCGCGAGAAATCCTGGATCCATCCCAGGCTGATCCATGGCGCCGGGGGAGTATCCAGATTGAATCCTCCTTGCTCTGCAGGATCGAATGGAGTCGGTGTCTGCGCTGCGCGATTCACTGGTGCAAAGTATCCTCGAATCCGCCGCGCCACAGGCGCAGGAGCTGAAAACCAATTGTTTGCCATTACTCCCCCCGCTCCTGGTAGCTGTAAACCATCACCTTCGCTGACCTGCTCAAGCGGTCCCGCTGCAAAGTGACCGGTGTAAATGTCGGCTCGTCCCAGAACACCTGTGTCAACATCGCGGCCGGAGGCGTTGATGAGTAATTGATCTTTGGCGTGAAAAACGGAGCAAACATTGCTACCAGTTCCTCATCCATCTCGCTCAGGGAACGTCCACGATCCAATCCGCCAAAACTCTGCGTCCCGCAACTCTGGTAGACGATCTCGCACTCCTCGGCTGCCATCGTGGTGTCCAGGTTCATATCGACTCCCAGGCCAAGCCAGCGAAGAACAAACACATCATTTGGAAGCTGGCTTACAGGCGCTTCCGCCTCTTCCACGAGAATTCCGGGTCGAACTGTACCGCGCAGCAGAACTGTTCGCTCTGGATTGATCGTTGTCAGTCGGGCGCGCAGCGCCATATAAAATGAATCTTTCGCATTCTGCATGCAATACAACTCCTCAAGCACTGCGCGAGCAGGCGGCCTTCCGGCTGCTCGCACTCGTATGGTTGCTCTCTCGAGCCGGACATAATTCTGCTGTGATCTGACCGCCAGCTGTCCCACGGCTCTTCGCGAACGAAGGTTGGTGGCGATTAGATCGCTTGCTGTCGGGCTTCACGCAAGAGAAGACGATAGAGATACGCTTGTCCGAAGGCCTCGTTCGAGGCTACTGACTCGATCAGGTAATCCTGTCCTGTCACGGCGACTGCCAGAGTCATCGAGAACAGAGACTGCGCCGAAGGTAGTTCCATTGAGCGTACTTGTTGCTCAATGCTGGTTGCCGATACAAGCAACTCCCACTTCGACTCCCCGCCCTCCTGCCACGTCGGGCGCAACTTGCGCATCACCACGGGACTCACGACAATCTCGGTGAACGTTGTTGCCACGAGCCCCACTTCCGACATGCTTGTATCCACGTTCGTGCCCGTTACTCTCAAGAGTGCCGTTGTCCCTGCCACGCTGCGCAGCAGGGCGTCAGCCAGCATCTGCGGAGCTCCAACCGGATTGCGCGGCGCCGTATCGCTCATCGCTCACCCCAGCCTGTTCGCTACGTAGGGACGCAGCCACGCCTGCACTGTTTCGTCCACCAGCGAACTCGAGAAGTACTGCATCTGCATCGTGTCGATCTTGGTCTTGCTGGCATTCAATGCCGGTGTCGACTGGGCATTACGCACAATCTGGGCGCAAGCTGACTTCACGTCGTCCCCGACCGTCGCCAGTCCCGCTGTGTACGTCACGCGGACCTCGTTGTAAGGTAACCCCATCACATTCCAGGGCAGTGTCAGCTCCCCCGTGTTCGGGTCATAGTCCAAAGAGTTGGGGTCCAGTGCCGTCCACTGGCCAGGCAGCGAAAACGCCCACGCAATCTCCATCAGCGGTTCGTTCAGGATTTCGCCTCGCCGTGGTCGCCCGTACCGGCCTTCAATGCTTACCAGCGGCGTTGAAGCAGTGCCCAGAGGTGCCAGAGGCAGATAGCTCAGCCGCACCGTCTGCACACCGCTGGTCAGTCGCAGCCGCTCCGTGTACTGGATTACATTCAGGTCCGGCCGCCTGCAGTAGCTGTTGATCAATGCCGTTGCGGATGTAATCCAATCCGCGGTCGTCCCAGTCGGCAATCCATAGTTCGGGTAATCGGCTGGCTGCAGATATGCCATACTTTATCCTTCCCTTTTATCGTCCTGGATGTTTTTCGTCCCGGACGGACTGGCGGGAGTCACTTTTGAATCGCTCCCGCTCGCCCCGTCTTGCATCATGTCAGCCTCGCTCTGCTCATTCTCTTGAGCGCTGACTTGGTCGGTCGATGATTCCGCCTGTCCCGCTGTTGCATCAATGCCACGGCGGGACAGGCGCGTTGATTAACGGTCCACCAGCACCTGGTAGTGTGCGTAGTTGGCGCCCTTCACAACGGGTGCGCCAAACTTGACGGCGACATACTGGTAAGCCAGCGAGCCCGGCAGTCCCAGCTGGAAGATGCGAGGAGCCGGATCGCCAAGCCAGTGGTACTCGATCAGATCCTCGGTCACGATGTAGGCAGGTAGCACTGCAGTTCCTGATCCCGGTGTGCCCGTGTAGCTAAGGCTCCAGTCGGGAATCAAAGGCAGATCGCCTGCTTGCGTCGACAGCATCTTCACCCGGATTCCGCCGGTGATGTTGTCCGTGTTCAGAATAACGTTGAACTCGGTCTTCATCTCGCGGTCGATCAGGTCCAGCAATACCGGGTTCGCGTAGATGGCCGTAGGACGCACATGGTAGCCGTTGTTCGCGACCATCTGCGCCACAGCCGACTTGATTCCATCCACGATAGAAGCCGTGGTGCCGATGGTCACCGTGTTGCCACCGGCAACGATCTGCGGAATCGCGCCCATGTACTGCGTGGTTGTCGGCGAGCTCAGACTGGTGTCATTGCCGTTCCACAGAGCCACGTCGTGTGCCACCATTACGCCGCTCACCGTGTCCACCAGGTCCTTGGCCTGCAGATAGGCGAACTGCTTCTGCTGGTCTCCCAACTCAACGTCAAACAGGTTGTAGTTGATCTGCGAGACAATCGCCTTCAAAGGTACGCTCCGTTCAACACGCGTGGGGCTCACTACCGGGGCCACAATGCTGCGCGGATTGACGAATCCTGCCGCGCCCGGATTCGGCAGCGACGTCTCTTCAAAGAACCGCGACGGATGTCCGGTCGCCGGAACCTGCTTGATGCGCTGTCCAAACGGGCTGGAACGACGGCAAATGTCAAAAATCTCAGTCTGATATAGCGGAACTTCGATGGCGCCTGGCCCGATAAAATCCGCTGCTGCGTGTATGTCTGCAAAGGTTGCGTTCATAGGCTCTTTCCGCCCCTCCATGGGGCCAGTCGTTGCTCATCGGTTGCGGTTTGCTCCTGGCTTCCAGCACCTTGCGCATCCGTCCGAGCGGTTTTTTGATCTCATATTCCGCAGAGAGCTTTCCGAATTTCATCATTCGAATTGATCCCTACCCCAAGAACCCGGCCCTCCGAAGACTTCGGCTCGCCGGGCCCACTGTGATTCCAGCTGGAAGCTGGAATCTGTCTTCAGGCAATGGCGCCCGCCCGCAGCAGCTGGCTTTTCACCGCAATTCGCTGCTCCAGGCTCAAGCCGGCCAATGCCGCGTCAAGGGTGCGCACATCCACCGGACTTTCACCGATTCCGTGTTTGGCCAACATCTCCGAGGTCGATGCAGGAACAGTCCTGCGCTGTGGATTCAAAACTGAGCTGGTTCCCGCTGCCTTCACTTCCTCAAGTTCCCGTTCGGCAATCGAAAGTCTCTCGGCCAACTCCGTTTCCCGCCGGCTCTGCTCGACGGTTGCCGTGATCCGCTCCACCTCGCCCGATAAGGCGCCCTGCCGCTCTTCAAGCCAGCTCAGCGCCTTCTCCAGCAACGTAGTTGCTGCTTCCAGCCGCTCAACAATTACTTGCTCTTCTTTTTCCATGCTGCTCCTCTCCTGTTCCCGGTAAATGCTTGCGCCTCATTTGATGAAGACGCAAAAAAAGGCTCCGCCATGCGGAACCGTCTATTCTTAAATCTGCCAGCGCCCTTCTCCGCTGGCCGGCCTAACTGGCCATCCGGAAACTGGTTGCCCTGTAGGCCGCTTTCTCCCTCAGCAGAATTGCAGCCCCCGTAAAGGTTACGCGGGTCAACTTCCACACTTCGGCTCGCATATCTTCCACGCGCGCATCGGCCAGTTCGTAACTCATTCCCAATGCCTCAGGCGCGTGTGCCAGTATCTCCTTCGCCACCTCGGGGAAATCTCGCGCATAAAGGTAGCCGCTCACCACCAGTTGCTGTCCGATCAGGTTTGCTTCGGTCAGCAGCCCAATCTTGCGCCGCGCGTCGTGTCCGTCCCATCCAGGCCGGTAGTCGACCGCCATCCCCAGCAAAGATGGCAACGCTTTCTCCGCCGCCTCTCGCGTCAACATCACCCGATGTCCACGTGCTCCCGCTGGAGCCTTGTCACTGGCTGCATTCACCACCGTCAATATCCCTTCAAACGCCACCCGGTTTGGGTGCCCGTCCACAGGGGGAATCTTTACCGCCATCGCTTCCAATCGCATGCGCTCTCCACCCATCTATTCTTTGCTTGCCCAGACAGCCACCTTTTGTTTGGCCTCGATTCGTCAACCCGGAGGTTCCGTACCCTCGCCCACCAGCTGCGCCACCCCATCCTGTCCAAGTGGCCCCAGTCCCCGCATTGCCCGCACCTCATTCACGGTGAGCACGCCCGCCTGCAGCAGCTGCACCTGCACGGCCAACTCCGTTTGCTCGTCCCGCGCGCTCAACTCGTTGAAGACAAATTCGAACTCCCGCCATCCAATGCACTTCGCAAATAGGTCTCGTGTCAGATGCCCGGCCAGCAACATCGCAAGGGGTGAGATTGCACCGCGAAATGCCTCATCTGCCATCTCCGATGCTGTTGACTGGTTCACATCCGCCTCAAGCCCCAGCATCAATGGAGGCAGGCCAAACGCATTCGCAACCATCCGGATCAAGAACTCCTGCCAGGCCAGCCGCAGATCCGCATCCGTTCCCTGAGCAAATCGAAGAACCTCCGGCTTCTGCTCGGTCGAGATCAAAGGAACCCGTCCCGTGCCCTCAATCTCGTCCTGCCACCAGCGGATCAGTCGGTCATGCTGCGCTGGCGTCGCTTCGTTCAGCCAGAGCGCATATTGGGCCACTGAATTGGCTGCCAACTTGCCGGCAAAACGGTGTGCGCTCAGAAACTGGTTCACCGTCTCGAACGCAACCTCCAACGGACCCAGGCCAAACGGCGTAAAGCTGCGCGGATTCATCCTGATGTACATCAACTGGTTGTCCAGCAATTCCACCGCGCTTGATTCCAATTGTCCCGGAAGCGCCTGCGCATACCTCGGTGTCTCCGCCTGGCCGTCCCAGCGCGCATTGATGCGGATCGAGGCTCCATCGACCGCCCACAACATCGCCGGACGTTCGTCATCGCCTGTCGGCTCCATCTCGATCGCCCCAAAGCCGCCCGTCAGTGCGTCTTCGATGGCCTGTTCGATCAAAGTTCTGAAGCTGTCGACGGCGTTCGGCTCTTCCAGCGTCCGCCGTAGCGCTTGCAGCTTTTTCGCTGCAAACGGCACCTCACTCGCCTTCACCCCGCGCCGCACCCGCACCTGCCAGTCCATGGCCGCAATCCGGTCCTTGATCACGTTAATCGCGCGCCGAACTACCGGCGTCTCCGCAAACCGGCGCAGATTGGCCGGCGTCGGCTTGGGCAAGTGCCGTCCCGGAAACTGGATCGGGCTCAGGATTGAAGGCAGCGCAAGTGTCCTGCGCTCCGCGTCGGCATCCACTGCGCTCGCCGCTCCGTTCGCCATTGAGCCGCCGCCGATTGCCTGCCGCCAGATCTCTCGCAACTGTTCGCCAACCTTCACATGCACCTTCCTTTTTGCAAAACAAAAAGGCACAACCCGCGAAGGGTCATGCCTTTTTCAATTCAACTTTCCGGCAAGTCGTTCCTGGCTGCAAACACATCGCAGCAGGCAACTCACCGTTGATTCCCACTCACAAATTCATCCTACCCTAAACATTGGAAACTATCTGCAAATCCGCGCAAAGTTTCTTCAACTTACTTATTCGCACCTATCCACTCGAAAATTGAATCGCCGAAATCCTGAATTCCTGAACCATCGGCCATGGGCCTGAAACCTGGCTTTCATATCCTCAACTCGCGGCGTGCGGTTTCTGCCACCCGCTCCAAATCGGAGGTGGTCAGCACTCTGATCCGGCTTTCTTCCATCGTCTCCACACCGAACCGGTATAGCGCTAGCCGCTCCGGTTCCTCGTCGGTTGCTCCCAGCCTGGCCGCGGGCTCTACCACCGCGGTCAACTCCAACTCTGCCTTCTCCACGCGCTCCACGCCGGCGCGCAAGCCGGCTGCTGAGAACGCCAGAACCTTGGCCATCTCCACACCCGGCTCCAGGCTCACCGCATGAAACATGCGCACAATTCCATTTGGCCGGTATCCTGCATCGATCCTCAACGGATCTCCCGGCCTCGTGTAGAGCGATGCGGCAATCCGTTTCCGCAGCAGATCCCACACGCCGGCACGTTCAAATTCCGTCCGCATCCGCGCCTGGATCGCCGCTCGTCCACTCAATCTTGGAACGCGCTCGCGCGGCGACGGGTCCACGTACTGGCGCATTAGCTCTTCCATCCCCGCAGGAATGCTCTCCGCCAGGTAAGCTTTGGGGTCCGTCATCTGCACGTTCAACGAGAGGGCCTCGCTCAGCAGTCGCATCAGGTTCCCGTCGGGCTCAGCCGCAAACCGCCTGCGCAGTTCGCTTTCCATCCCCTCGAGCAACGCCGTGTCCGCCTCGGGATCAAGGCATCGAACCCTGCGCCAGTCGCGCGTAAAACGCACCTCTGCGGCTTCGCGGCTGCCCTGCTCACGCAGGATCACCCCGATATGCACATACTCGTTCCTTACCGCGTC
>CAVXVM010000116.1:0-11657 GCA_963765025.1 uncultured Acidobacteriaceae bacterium
CAATTGCTTGCTTCCCGATCCGCTCTGGTTGTAGTCGGAATAGAAATTACCCAACGACGATGCGATGTTCTCCATCGTGATGCAGGGCGTAAGTTGCGAGATACTGAAACTCTGGTTCAGACTTCTGGGAAAGGGCGAGAACAAAGACGTGTCGGTATTGCCGGTGCTGGCGTTTGTTGAATAACACCCCGTTTGCTCTGACCCATAGGCTACTGAGTACACATTGGTGCCTGCCGCCGCGGCTTTTTGCGCCGCAACAATCGCCTGCTGGCACTCGTCCGTCGTGTCCGGATAGGATCCATTCCCGGTCAGTGAGGTAAGAGCCCCCGTCGTAACCGCGGTCCACGTAGTGGATGGGGTTGGAAAATCGGCCGTCGCGGCTACCAGGTTTGCCTGGCCGTCACTCAGGAAGATCAGAGCGTTGTTGGTTTTCGCATTCAGAGTTGCTTCCGCGCTCAGGGCTGCCTGGGCAGCATAGATCACGCTCGCATAATACGTAATGCCGCCATTCGATGCGCCGTTCAGGCCGCCCGTTCCGCTGCCTGCCGCGGAAATCGGTTTCATGCACGTCGTAATCGCCTTCACAATCGAAGAACTCGTGCTCAGGTTATTCGACTTTGTCGGATCGTAGTAGTCGCTCACAAAGCCGTTGGCGTCCGCATCGCTTGCTCCCAGCGTTACCTCGTACGTTGAGGTGAAGGTGTTGCTATGGTTGCTGGTCTCCTCATATTCAATGGCTGTGTACGAGGTTGCCGTAGTCGATGGCAGGGCATAAATCTGAAACGACGGCGTGCTGTAGCTGCTGCACGCGTTCTCCTTGGTGACTGACGCCGTGGATACCTCGGGAAATGCAAACAGCGCCACGTGAAAATTGGCGGCTGAATTGGTGCAGCTGTTTGCGCCGGCTTTGCAGGGATTTGTTGACCCCAGCATGGCTTGTATGCCGTTCAATGCGCACTGGAACTCCGTCACGCTTCCGCAGTTGCTGTCCGTCGTGCTCATTGATCCGGTTGCGTCAATCACAATGGCCACATTCCACGGCTGGGACTGTCCCTGCATCGACGCGGTCGCTTCCGCCGACACAGCGATCGTCGAATGGCCGAATGTAACCAGCTTCATGAAGTACGTCGGCACCGTCGCGGATTCAACCACCTTGACGGCGTTCGCCTGGCCACTGGTGCCGCACGTGCTCCCTGACGGCTCCAGGACGTTCAGGCAAACGGTGCTCACTGTAGTGTGCACAGTGCCCAGCGAAGGATTTGCGTTGTCGTCTCCGCTGCCGCCGCTGTACAAGTTCGCTTCCGTGCTCGCGTTGTTCGTCGAGGACGTGTTGTACACCAGGCCCGCGGCCGCCAAAGCTCCCGCATTTGCGTAGTTCTGCAGTTGTGCCTGGGCAACATAGGCGCGGCCAACGTCAATTCCAAGTCCGCCCATTCCAAGCAGTCCGACCGTTGCCAGTGCCACCCAGGGCAGCACTTGCCCGCGCTGATCGTGGAGCGCCTTGCGGGCGAAAGACTTAATGAGTGATTTCATCGAAGTCGCCTCGTTCCTCTGGTTGTTAATACTCATATTCGGTCACCTGGGCCTGCAGTTGACAGCCGGAGCCCAACTTGAAGCCCGCAACAGAATAGATTGAAAGAGTGCATGGATAGGTCGCGGCTACCGTAACTGACGACCCCTGCACCAGGTTTGTCTGAGCGCCCGAACAGGAGGCGCCCGTCTGTGTTGGCGTTGTGCCATTCATCGTCACCGTCACCGAAAGTTTCGTCGAATCCAACCCCGGCGCCGCATTCTTCAGCGCTGAGAATACATCGCTGCATGGATTCGTTGATGTCGTGCGGATTTGCGCCAGGTATTGTCCGGCAACACCCGTGGCCTGCGTCAGAACAATCTGATTCTTGTAGGCCATGGCAAATGTAATCAGGCCCGTAAAAAGCAAGAGCAGGGCTGGAGCTGTAAGCGCCATCTCAATCAGCGCGCCGCCCTCTTCTCCGCGTGTGAACAATCCGCGAAGCCGGCGGCCCCTCGCCCTGCGTCCGACATACTCAACGTTTGACGGTGCAGGGCCAGATAGCCTGCTTCCCAGTTTCCGTGCCTGCCTTTGCAAGCTGCGTAACATCTTCATCGTTTATCTCTCCCGGCGCCGTTGCACCGATCCTCCGGTTCAACTACGCCTGTGATCGTCTGGCCCGGGCAAACTGGCGCATGCCAGCTCACCAGTGCCTACCCTTTCCCCATCAATAGCGCTTTCAAGAAACGCGACAGTTCCCTGCGGCCCGCCCCGTCCATCTGGGCACTCTTCCCGTTGCGCGGCTCCTGGTTTTCGGGTAGAACGAACTGCAGACCTACCCCATCGTTCCCCCACCGTACTGCACGAGACATCACCTGGATTGAGCGCTCCGAGATCTGATCGTGGTCCCCCGCCTTTTGCAGCGTCATCAGCACGAGCGTCCCGGGATACCAGCGCTCCTCCGTCACCACATACAACCCTGTATTGCTCACATCCTTTACTGCGTGCGGCTTGGGCGCGGCGCCGTTCCAGTAATAGGCCGCCAGGCCCGCCGACAGCTCTCGCGGTGCTTTCCTTGGATCCGGCGACCACCAGCGCTCCAGCCAGTTTCGCGGCGGCCGTACAGCTTTGATCCCCGGCTCAATCAGGCTCATCTCATGGGTTGGCGGCATGTTTCCGCGTTCCTCCGTACGAGCCTCCAGTTCAAGCAGTCCCGGCCCTCCACTCCAGAGCGGCTGCTCTCTCAGCAAAACTGCGCCCTGCACCAAGGGGGCGTCTTCCCGGGCCCCCGAAAGTTGTTCAAGACGACCCGCCATCTCCTCGGCTATACACAACACCAGTTGGTCACCGATCTGCGTTTGCGACGAGTAAATCGAGTGCGCCGGCAATACCAGAAGGCTTGGCGCCGCAGGATTTGTCGAGGTCCCAAGAATCGTCGGATAGGACTCCACGGTCTCAATCACGCGGCAGTCCTCATCCAGATAAATCAGATCGAGCGGCGCATAGGGGTCCGTCGTCGGGAATCCATGGAACGGAATCACCCAAAGGCCCTCGCCCGACTTCAACGCACGCGATGTCACTCGCCGATCCAGTTCGTCCTCGGAGAATTCGGCCGCGTCAACCTCGAGCCCTAGAAAGCACTCCCTGGTCTGGTTGTATGCGCAATGGGCCCGCGATTCCATCTCCACTCCTTTTGTTCCCTGCTCCGTCTCCACCGTGTCTTCATCCGTGCGCCGCGCCGGCCAGTCGATCTTGTTTGTCATCTGCATCCGAGTTCTCCAATCCTCTTCAACTCACCTGGCACAATTGGGCACACTTCACCGTCGTCCCCATCAGGCGGTACCCCTCGACATCTGCCGGATTGCCGGCTTCGGGACCCGACCCGCGGGAAACTCAATTGTTCGGCTGCGCTCGCCTGTTGGGCGGCGCGGCCCTATCTATTTCACAAATCTGGGGTTACTTGACGTTTGTGCGGCGGCGTTGGATCAAAATTACCAACACAATCACAAACAACACGCCAGAAACTATCCGGATAATCGTAGTTGTGTCCATAGCGGCTTACCTTCCTCTACGCAAATCCTACATGTGCTTCCCAAACCTTGCGAAGACGGGAAGCCACAACCAGCGCTCCGTCAGTTACCCCCTCCCGACTCCGATGTTCTGGGGTCGGGCAGCGGCAGCCGCCTTCATGGCGCGGCGCCGCTGGGTTCAGTACACGATCCCGCTAGCTCACCCGGGTGCGGCGGCGCTGAACAAGGATTACCAATACGATTGCGAAAAGCACGCCGGAAACTATCCGGACGATCGTGGTGCTGTCCATGTTGACTCCTCCTTCCTTCGTCAATTCAAAAATTGTTTGAACTGTTCCATCATCGTGATCACCGCCGGTCCCAGAACCACCAGGAACAGAGCGGGAAAGATGAAAAACACCAGCGGAAACACCAGTTTGACCGAGGTCTTTGCTGCCATTTCCTCCACTTGCTGAATCCTCTGCTCGCGCAGGGTGTCGGCATGCACCCTCAGCGTCTTCGCAACGCTGGTTCCAAATTGCTCTGACTGAACAAGCACTGAGACCAGGTTCTTTATGCTATCCACCCCGGTGCGTTCCGACAGATGCTTCCAGGCATCCGCGCGGGCGCGCCCTGCGCGCTGCTCAAGCACCAGAACCCCAAATTCGTCGCACAGCTCCGGCTGCGCATTCTTCAGCTCCTCGGCCGTCCGGGCGGTCGCCTGGTCCAGGCTCAACCCCGCCTCAATACAGATCACCAGCAGATCCAGCACGTCTGGCAGACCCTTCTGCATCTTCTTCTGGCGGGTCTTGATCATCCTGCCAAGCCAGAAATCAGGAGCCAGAAACCCCAGCCCAAGTGCCGATGCGTATACAAAAAATGGGCTCATGCTCGAAAGATTGCTGATCAGGCAGATCAAGCACAGAACCAGCGGAACAAGAACCTTGCAACCATAAAAAACCTTGATTGCCGACTCGTTCCGGTACCCGGCGCGCGTCAAGCGTTGCAGGGCTACCGAGATCTCCGCCTGGCTCTTCGGCAGCACCCGCTCCATCTGCTCCACGACTCCGCCGATCGAAAACCCTGTCTCCCTGATCGTGGTCAGAAGCGTTCTCTGCTTCGGCTTCGGATTGATCGCCTCGGCAATCCGCTGTGGCAGGGCGTCGCGATAGAACAGCAACGTTGCACCGCTGGCTACCAGCAGAAAGATCACGCAAAATGCGACGATGACGAGTCCCATACTTCCCCTTCAAACTTCCATGTTGACGATATGCCGGATAATCAATCCGCCCACACACGTCATGCCGGCTGAAGTCCACAGCAGCTTCACTCCGAGCGGCCGTGTCCACAGAATGCTCATCATTTCCGGACTAACAAAATAAAGCGCGACTCCCAGCACTACCGGCAACAGGCTCAGAATCCATCCCGTCAGCCGTCCCTGGGCGGTGTGTGTCTGCACTTGCCTCTTCAGCCTGAACCGCTCGCGAATCACATAGGAGGTCTTGTCCAGCACCTCGGCCAGGTTGCCTCCGCTCTCTTTCTGGATCATGATTGCGGTGGCCACAATGCGCAGGTCCTGTATTGGAACCCGCTCCACAAGGTTCTCGATGGCCGACTTCAGTTCGAGACCGTAATTCTGTTCCTCAAAACACATCTTGAATTCGCCGCCCACTGGATCGGGCTGCTCCCGGCCCACCAGTCCCATCGCGGCGATAAGGCTATGCCCGGCGCGCAGTCCGCTCACCATCAGATCCAGCGCTTCCGGCAGTCCCTCTTCAAACTTGCTGAACCTCTTGCTGCGTTTGAACAGGACAAATCCGTACGGCGCCAGCCCCGCAACCACGCCGACACCCAGGGCCGGCCAAAACATTCCAAAGAATTCGTGGACAAAGTAAGAAGGAACCAGAAAACAACCGGCGCTCATCATCAGCAGCTTGCCTGCACTCCAGCTCAGGTTGGCCTGGTCAATAACCTTGCGCAGGTAAGGTGTCAGTTCGAATTGCAGCAGCTTCTTGTTGAGCCACGGAATGCTGCTGATCTGATCGTGCTTGCGAAGGTTGACGACGATGTCAAGCGCTGCGGGCGTTTCGGTAGCCAGTGCCGATGCCAGCCTGGTCTGCACGTCCTTGGCCTGCTTCGACGGCCCCACGCTCGTTGCAATCAACGGCAAGGCAATCGCGGCAAACACTCCTACAAAAACCAATCCAATAATCAATCCCATCGTCATTCCCTCCTTTCCTGCTAGTTAACCTGCGTCTCCCGCTCAAACAGGCTGGGCGGCAGAATGATGCCGGCAACGCGCAGCTTCTCCAAAAATCTCGGACGGATTCGCGTCGGCACAAAGGCGCCAATTACCTTGCCGTCTGGTCCGATTCCCTTCTTCTGGAACGAGAAGATCTCCTGCATGCTGATCACGTTCTCTTCCATGCCCGTAATTTCGGCGATGCTTGTCACTTTGCGTGTGCCGTCGCTCATGCGCGTGGCCTGCACCACAATCGTGAGCGCCGAGGCAATCTGCTGCCGAACCGACTTCTCCGGCAGGTTCATGTTGCCCATTGCCACCATCGATTCAAGTCGCGAGATCGCGTCGCGTGGTGTATTGGCGTGAACGGTCGTCATCGATCCTTCGTGACCGGTGTTCATTGCCTGCAACATGTCAAACGCTTCCTCGCCTCGAATTTCGCCGATGATGATGCGGTCGGGGCGCATACGAAGGCAGTTGATGAGCAGTTGCCGTTGCTTGATCGCTCCCAGCCCTTCAATATTGGGAGGACGGGTTTCGAGCCGCACGATGTTTTCCTGCGCCAGCCGCAATTCTGCCGCGTCCTCAATCGTCACCAACCGCTCGTTGTTGGGAATGTACTGCGACAGAATATTCAGAAATGTGGTTTTGCCGGCGCCCGTGCCGCCTGCGATCAGAATGCTGATGCGCGCCTTCACCGCCGCCGCCAGCAGTTCCATCATCTCGGCGGAAATACTGTTCAGCTTCACCAGTTGGTTCGCCGCCAGCGGACCCGTGCCAAAGCGGCGAATCGACATCGAAGGCCCGTCGAGGGCCAGCGGCGGAATAATTGCGTTTACGCGCGAGCCGTCGGGCAGGCGCGCATCCACCATCGGTGAGGACTCGTCCACTCGCCGTCCCACCCGCGAAACAATGCGGTCGATAATCTGCAAAAGGTGCCGGTCGTCACGAAACGACGTGCTCACTCTCTGCAGCAAGCCGCCCTTTTCAATGAACACATGGTCCTTGTCGTTGACCAGGATGTCAGAGATCTTTGGATCGCGCAGCAATGGCTCCAAGGGGCCAAGGCCGAACACTTCGTCCAGCAGATCGCCCTGAATCTTCTCCTGCTCGTCAAAGCTCAGGGGGACCCTCTGGTCCGCCATGATCTCTTTTACGATCCCCAAAACAGCTTGGCGCGCCTGGTTGGAATTGACGCGCGACAGCTTCTCCAAATCCAGCTTCGAGATCAGGGTCCGGTGTATCTCCGCTTTGTAGCTTTCCAGGTTCAGTAGTTCCACGTCATACCATCCATTTCGATATCGTTATCCAACCTGAATTCCATCACCCAAATAAATTGAAGACCTTTTTCTTGGGCTTTGCAGCCAATTCGCCCGTCACTTCTCCTGCCATCTGCAGAATCTTCCGTGAAACCGCTGAATCGGTCAGCACCAGCGGCGTTGCATTCACCTGCATCCGCTTCACTGAGGCGTAGTCGTTCGGAATTTTCCACTTCGCCGGCCGCGTAAGCGCCTTCGTGATGTGTTCCTCTGAGACACCCAGCGCGCTGGTTTCATAGCGGTTGATCACAATCTCGAGCTTCGGACCGCCCGAGCTGAAAACCTGCGAGATCAGCCGGTTTGAATTCCGCAGCTCGGGAATCCCCATCTGGGTCACCAGGTAGATCGCGCTCGCCTCCTTGAAGAGCAGGGTTCCCGTCAAATCCACCTTCGAACCAAGATCGATCACTACGTTGTCAAACTCCTGCCGGGCCACCGTCAGTAGCCTGTCAATCGCCGCGTCCGTCACCTGGTACTGCACGTAGCGGCCGGGCGCAGCCAGCACCTTTAATCCCGAACTGTGCTCCATCAGCAACCCTGACAGAAAGCTTCCATCCAGCCGGTCCAGCGCCTGGAGAGCGTCGATGGTCGAATACTCCGAGATGATGCCGAGGTTCAAGGCCGCGTCGCCCAGGGGAAGATCGAGATCGATCAGCAGCGTCTTCTGGCTGGGATGCTGTGCAAGTGCAACCGCAAAATTTGTTGCCACCGTGGTCACGCCTGCGCCGCCCTTGGAGCCCATGAACGCCAGCAGCTTGCCGTTGACCTTCTTCTGGCGGACGGTCGTCGTTATGCGAACCACCGGCTTGCGCGCCGCGGCCCTTCCCAGAGACTCCGCAACCACGTCCAGTTCCAGTGGAAGCGACAGAAACTCCCGGGCCCCCGACCTCATGCAGCGAACCAGCAGGTCGGGATCCGACTTCGCCGAATAGACCATCACCGTTGCCGTGCCATTGGCTCCAATGCCTTCCACAAGCTCCAGCGCAAGCTCAGGATCGCTGTCCAGGTCAATGATGATCACATCGTGATGCTCTTCCAGCAGGCGCGTCATGTCGCCGAGGCTGGGCGGATAGGAAGCAAACGCGCGAACCTCGTTGCCCGCACAACGGGCCAGGGCAACCATCACCGCCTCGCGGCGCCGCTCGTCCGGCCCAATCAGCGCAATCGACTGATTATCCGTGGTCAGCGATTCAGTCGGCTGCGATGCAGGGTATGGGGATGTGTGGGCGCTCATCGATTCTCCGTTCTCCGCCTCACGCAGGTCGTCCTGCATGTTTGTCAACGATTGATAGTTCGTCCGCAACGTCGCCATAATCCCTGCTCAATTTCTCAGTGCGCAAAAAACGAAATCAAAGTCCCGATCGCTATGGCGGGCGCGTAAGGCATCTTGCGCCGCTTCGGATTGCTCAACTTCATCTCCGGATCGGCTACCCCGCCGCTCGCCTTGCCGCCGAACGCGAGATTGCCGGCGCCTGTAAACAGCTCTTTCAGGAACCCGGCGCTCGCCGCCCAGCAAACAACCATCACACCGCCGGCCATCGCGGTAATCACGAGCGCCAGAAACAACTGGTTCGGCCCTATCCAAGCCCCGATGGCAGCAGCCAGTTTCACGTCCCCTGCTCCCATTCCGCCCATGAAGAAAAGAACTCCGTAGATCACCAACCCCAGCCCGGCTCCATACAGGCTCTGTGCGAGCCCATGCCAGCCATGCATCCAGCTCGAGGCCGCAAACCCTATGGCCAGAAAAGGCAAAACCAGCCAGTTCGGAATCCGGCGGCTGCGCAAATCCGTTATGGTCGCCACCACCAGAACCACCACCGTCGGCCACCATGCGAATGAGTGCATCATTGATGCTCCTTTCCCCTCGTCTTAAGGGGACACTCCTGCCAAAGCAATTGTCCAACCAAATATCCCCGAACATAGGTCTAATAAAATCAGCGATTTAACCGGTCCGATGCCCCCAACTGTACACAACTGTTTACTCAGTCGGCGGATCGGTGAGTCGCACCGTATACACATTCGCCCACAAAACCTCCGGAATCCCCTTCGCCTCAGAAAAATCGGGATTTGGCCCGAGTTTCCCAGCTCCGATACGCCCTGGCCGGTTTTTCAAGCAAAATCTATCTCACACAAAAGTTGTAGAGGGCCCCGATGCTCTTCACAACCCTCTGTCTCCTGGTGCACTCACTGTGCCCCTACGTCGATTTCCTGGATTTCTTTGAAAAAACTAAGCAATTGCACTCAAAGCAAGCCACTTATATAGGTGGGAATGCTATTTTTCTGCAATCCCCTCGGGCACGGCGATTTCAACTCTCCTCGATCTCGATAAGCCTCTTTTTATCAATCAATTACACTTTTCGTTCTTGGACGCCGACTTCCCCGGCGCCCTATCTCCCCACATCGGTCGCAGCCCGTTACTTAGGTCTTAATGACCTAGCACGAAACAGCCATTGGCTTCCTAGGTCACATTGCCGATGATGAACACATAACACCGCTACAGAACCGGGCTTCAACCGGAACGGCGTGGCTGAATAGAGCGAAGGAAAGTTCGCCCTCACATGATCAGAATTGGTTTGTATTCAGAAGATCGCGCTTTGCGTCCTCTTCTTTCTTCTGCCCTTGGTAAAGAGTTCCAGGTACTGCAGGGGTCAGACGCTGAAGAGGTGAGCACTCTCGTTTCCGATCGGGAATGCGACGTCATCATCCTTGATCTGAACTCGAATCGAGATTCGTTCCAGGAACGCATCGAATTCGCACGCCAGTTGATTGCTTCGAACGTCCCATCGGTCGTTATGGCCGACGATGGCCTTCGTTCCACCGCCTTTGAGCTGGTGCGCAACGGGGCGTTCGGCTACTGCCGCCGCCCGCCTTCGATTCGCGATCTCAAAACCATGCTCAGCAGGGCTTGCGAGAACTCCGCGCTCAAAGAACAGCTCAAGACCGTCCAGCAAAAGCTCGAAGAGCCCGCCAGCTGCGACCGTCTCATCGGCGCCAGCCCGCAGATGAAGCGCGTTTATCAGCTCGTCCGCAGCGTCACCGACCTCAACGCCGCGGTGCTCGTCACGGGCGAAAGCGGAACCGGCAAGGAATTGATCGCCCGCGCCATCCATAATCTTGGTGCACGCTCCAGCCGCCCGTTTGTGGCTGTCTCCTGCGGGGCCATCCCCGAAACACTCATTGAAGCCGAGCTATTCGGCCACGAGAAGGGTGCTTTTACCGGCTCCAACGGCGCTCGCGAAGGATACTTCGAGCAGGCGGGCGATGGAACCCTCTTCCTCGATGAAATCGGCGACCTCAGCCTCTTTACTCAGGTAAAGCTTCTCCGCGTGCTCCAGCAAATGGAGTTCAACCGCCTTGGCAGCAGCCGCCTCATCCCGCTGCGCGCCCGGCTCATCTTTGCCACGCACCGCGACCTCGCTCAGCTCGTCGCTGAAGGCAAATTCCGCCAGGATCTTTACTATCGCATCAATGTCATGCGGATTGAATCGCCGCAGCTTCAAGAACATCCTGAGGACATCCCCCTCATCGCCAGGCACTTCCTGCAGAAGTATTCCATCAGCTTCCAAAAGCCGATGGACGGCATCGAGCCTGAAGCGCTTGAAATGTTGCAGAGCTATTCCTGGCCAGGCAACGTCCGTGAACTCGAAAACGTCATGCAGCGCGCCATCATCCTAGCGCCCGGCCGCACTGTGCGCGCCGCCGATTTCTCCCTCAACGTTCAGGAAGACGAGGCCACCGGCTTTGACGATGTCGTCGACATCGGCGAATACCAGCCTGCCGGCTCCTTTGAACGCCAGATTCACGAATACAAAGTCAAGCTCGCCGTCTCGGCCGTGCGCGAGAATAACGGAAACAAGACGCTCGCGGCACGCAGGCTTTGCATCTCGCGCGCCTATCTCCATCGCCTTATCAGGCTCGCCGGCTCCGACCAGGTTTTTGAGCAGAATCTGCGCGAGTCGGTCACCGCCTGATCCTTCCAATCAAGAAAGCAAAAAGCGCGCCCCAATGGCGCGCTTTTTCTTGGCTCTAATCACTTCTGGGGCACACCCATTCTTCAGCTAGGTATGCTGGTTGTATTCCAGTGTCCCCGCCATCACCAGGCCGCTCTTCTGGCGTCCATGAATGTACCGGCAGCACCACGAGGTTTCATGCGCAGCCGCCTCAGCGGGCTCCATCAGGTTCCTGTAAATCACTTTCCCGTAAAGAAAGATCCGCTCTTCCCAGTTCTCGATCCGCTGCAATCGATCCGCCGACCCACTCACCGCGTTCACATCGTCCCGGCAGAATGACTTGATCGTCGCGAATTCGCCCGGAAGAAGAATCATGGTCACCGGCGGAATACCTGCCTTGCCCGAGGTTGGATACATCGTGATGTAAGGCTTCAGTGCCACATTGAGGCTGAAGAAGGTGCCATCACTGTGAGCGCCGCCGTTTTGTGTCACTCCGTACAGCAAGCCATCTGTGCTTTCCATGATGTATTGCGCAGGATTGCAGCCAGTCGCATTCTCGAAGTTGTATAGGACGAAATACACGCCCGCGGTTGTGAGTTTGAAAATAGTCCCGCAGTTGCCGCTCCC
>CAVXVM010000117.1:0-4471 GCA_963765025.1 uncultured Acidobacteriaceae bacterium
TGTGTACTGTTAATTCTTGATTGCATCTTTAACAGAAAGTTAGCGATCGTCTCCCGGGCAGCTATTCTGGTTACTCCTCTGATGCCATTCAACTTTCGAAATCGGCTGTTGCTGCAGTTGGTCTTTGTGCTCGGGCTTTGCACGGCGCTGCACGCTCAACTGCCGTTCTATACCGATGACACCGGGACCACCGACCGTGGAAAATGGCACTTCGAATTCTTCAACGAGTACGACGCACTCCAGCTTCAGTATCCCAACGTCCGTCAAAACACCGCCAACTTCAAGCTCAACTACGGCCTGCCCCACAATCTGGAGCTCGATGTCGACGCCCCCTATCTCACCATCCAGAGGACCGCGGGAAACCCGGCCTCCAGCGGTCTAGGGGACACGAATCTTGGCATCAAGTGGACATGGCATAAAGAGCACAGTGGCTCCCGGCTTCCCGCGCTGGGCGCCAGTTTTTATACTGAATTTCCGACAGGTGACTCCCACCAGCAGCTCGGTTCCGGGCTTGTCGATTACTGGCTCAACTTTATCGGTCAAAAGTCCATCTCGGATAAAACCAGAATCACGGGAAACCTGGGAATCATCTTCGCGGGCAACTCCAGTACCGGCGTCATTGGATTGCAAAACACCCGCGGTCAGGTGTACACCGGCGGCATCTCGCTGCTTCACGATTTCAACAGCCGCCTCACGCTCGGAGGTGAGCTCTATGGCGGTTACGCAGATGACGATAATCTGGGCAGAACCCAACTTCAGGGAATGGCCGGCGGCCAGTACGCCCTTCGCAATGGTCTTAGTCTCTGTTTCGGCTTGCTCGGAGGCAAATACGTTGCCAGCCCTCAAATCGGCGGCCAGATTGGGTTTGCCGTCGATTTCCCTGATCTCTGGGTCTCCGCTTCCCGCAAAAACAGCGCCCCGTGACGATTCACGGCGATTGGCTACATTCAGTTTCTTCGGTCACATGGAGGTGACTCATGGCATGCAAACCTGAAGTACTTAGAGACATTCCGCTCTTCACCCTGCTCGACGATGAAGAGCTCGCTGTGCTGGCAAGTCAAGTCGAGCTAAGAACATTCGCACCGCGCGAGCGCATCTACAAACTAGGCGATTCTGGCGCCCAGGCCTACGTTGTCATCTCCGGCAAGGTGACCGTCTTCACTGTGGATCAGGACCAGCAAGAAGTTGTGATCGACGAACCGAAAACCGGCGAGCTCTTCGGTTTCGCCTCAATGCTCGAGCAGACTCCGCACCAAACCAGCGCCATGGCAACCGAGGAGTCTGAGTGTCTTGAAGTCTCCAGGGACGACATTTCGGTCCTGCTCAGCCGAAAGCCGATGGCAGGAATGGATTTGCTTACTGCGCTTGGCCGCCAGGTCCACACCACCCAGGGGTTGGTGCGGATTCGAGCCAGCCGAAATGCAAATGATCTGATCGAGAAGGAAGCCACCACCGGGGAAAGGATCGCCGACCACGTCGCCAGGTTTGGCGGTTCCTGGACCTTTATTATCACGTTTGCAGTCATGCTCACCGTCTACACCGCAGCCAATGTCGTGCTTGATAAGCAGGCTTGGGATCCCTACCCTTTCATTCTGCTTAACCTGTTCCTCTCCATGCTGGCCGCAGTGCAGGCTCCCGTGATCATGATGAGCCAGAACCGGCAAGACACAAAAGATCGACTGCGTGCGGAACTCGATTTCGACGTGAATCGTCGGGCGGAGTCGGAAATTCAGGGTCTGGCGCAGAGGTTGATGGTGCTGGACGAAAAGATGGATGATGTCGCCGATGCGCTTCGCAAAAGGAGTATTTGAGGACAGGCCGAAAGCCCTATCCGTTCCGCTTGCTTCAGCGAAAAGGGTGGGAACGCAGGGAAACGCCACGCACTGTAGGCGCAGCGCTCATTGTCCGTGGTCTTTCAGCTGCCTAGCGGCGACGGCCCGCCATGCTTATCAGCCAACCGGCCAGCACGCCTATAACAAACACCAGGCCCACGCTCTGCAATGGATTCTGCTTGACCGTGTGGCGAGCGTCGTCAATCGCATCTTCAGCGGCGTGGCGGCCTTGCTTCAGGGCGCGTACAGCCGATTTGACTCCGTCATCCACAGCCTCCGTGACGGTCTCCCTGATTCTCGACACTTCCTTGAGAACATCTTCAACGGTTGCGGGCATGTCCAGCTTATCGATCATGTTAGCCATCGGCTCTTCCTTTCGTTTTGCAGGCTCGCCGTTAGGGGAGCGGACCGCGGTTCATTAGCACTCATCGGTTAGATGCGGATGGGGTGCATTTGTTTCGCCCGCGCGGCCCTTTTTCATGCGCGCCTGGCGGATTTCAACGCGTGTCTTGATGCCGGTTGACGGAGCTTCGATCAGGCGGGTGACAAGCACCAGGTGATCCAGGTCACGCTCCTACAATCCTTATTCCGCACGTAATGCATCCACCGGATTCACGGCAGCGGTCCGCCTTGACGGCAGGTAACTGGCCAGTGCCGCCGCGCCGCACAAAGCGAAACACGCCAGCACGTACGTAAGCGGATCCGCCGGATTGACGTGGAAAAGCAGCGACTTCAAAAACTGCGTCGCCGCAAATGCCAGCAGCAAGCCCGCAAACGATGCCGCTGCCGGCAAGCACCAGGCCCTGCCGTACAAACATCGCGGTAATCGAATTGCGTTGCGCTCCGAGGGCAATGCGAATGCCGATTTCGCGGGTGCGCTGCGATGCTGAATACGCAATCACGCCGTAGAGCCCCACGATGCCAAGCAGCAGGGCGATTGAGGCAGCAATCAACAGCATCACCAGCGTAAACGAGGTTCGCGAAATCGACTTCTGGTAGTAGTAGTCCTGGGTGTGGATGGAGGTGAGCGGAAGGTTCGCATCCACCGACCAGACGGCCCGGCGCACATCGTTCATCAGGCTTTCAGAGCCCGCGCGCGGCGTGCGGATGGTGAACACCACAAAGCGCCTAATGGTCACCATGTTGCTCTCAAAGCGAGCAAGCGATGTGGGCCAGTAGGCCACTGTCGGCGCCTCCTTGCCCATCCCATCGACGTGCACATCGCCAATGACGCCGACAATCTCGCGCCAATCGTCTTTTGAACTCACGCGAATGTGTTTGCCGAGGGCATTGGCCGCGCTGCCCCAGTATTCGCGCGCAAAGTTCTCGCTGACCATGCCCACAGGCAGCTTTTGGAAGGTCTCGTCCCAGGTGAAGTCCCGCCCCGCCACCAGGGGAATGCCCAGCGTCTTAAAATAGCCTGGCGCGCCAAAGACGAATTCGCGCAAGGGCGGCATCGCGCTGCCTGCGTAGCTTCGATCCTGCGCATACACCGGGTCATGCCACCCGTTGCCATCCATGGGAACGGAGCCGCCAAAGCTCACCGATTCGACGCCCGGAACCGCTGCGATTTTATTCACGATGGCCTGCTGCATGCGCAGAACATCGTCGTCCTTGGGTACATCGGCTTCGGGAATGCCCAGGCGCACTGTTTGGATTTTGGCAGCCGTGTCATATCCGGCGTCCACATGGATGAGCGCTCGGAAGGTGCGGATCATGAGACCGGAGCAGATGAGCAGCACGAACGCGAGGCTGACCTGGATAACCACGAGCGTGTTGCGGGTGCGATGGCGCGCGCGGCCCTGACTCGTGGTCCGGCTCTCGCGCAGGCCTGTTCCCACGCGCGTGCCGGCATAGCGAAGAGCTGGAATTGAGCCAAACAGCAAGCTGCAGAAAAGCGCCACGCCGAGCGTGAAGACGAGAACGTTCAGGTCGATGCCGATGTCGTGCACGCGCGGAAGACCGGCGGGCCCGAGCGCAACCAACAAGCGCAGCGCTCCCCACGCGAGCACCAACCCCAGGGCGCTGCCCATCACTCCCAACACGGCGCTTTCCAAAAGAAATTGCTTCGCTATCCGCCACGGACTTGCCCCGAGTGCCGAACAAACCGCCAGCTCGTGGTGGCGCCCTTCAGCCCGCACCAGCAGCAGATTCGCCACGTTGGCGCACGCAATCAGCAGAACCACGCCGATGCTGCCCATCAGCACCCAAAGCAGCTTGCCCACGTCGCCGATCACGTCGATGCTCAGCGGCCGGACGTTCGGACCCAGCCGCGCCTTCTTGAACAGGTCGAGGCTGAATCCCGGCGGAGTGGGGAAACTCTGCATCACAATGGGCCACATGCGCGCCACATCGGTGTTTGCCTGCTGCATCGTGATCCCGGGCCGCAATCGGCCAACGCCTTCATAGCTGAACTCGCCAAGTGTGACCTTGCTTCGATCGAGCCGCAGAGGCAGGAAGAGCGAAGGCTGCTCCCAGTCAAGAAAGCGGAATTGCTTGGGCATGACGCCGATGACCTGGCGCGCTTTGCCGTCAATCCGAATTGACTGGCCCACGATTGACGGTTCGGAGCCAAAGCGGCTCTGCCAATAGTCATAGCTGAGCATCACCGTGTCGGGTCCGCTGGGGCTGTCATCGGT
>CAVXVM010000118.1:0-17020 GCA_963765025.1 uncultured Acidobacteriaceae bacterium
TGGCCGTTTTGACTTTGCCGCGAACGAGAAGCACAACATGTACGTGCGGTACATGTACGACAGCTACACCTACCCCGCGTACTTCTACCCGACCAACATTCTTGTCACCTTCCAGGCTCCCGGTCAGTACCAGGTGGTTCAGTCTGGTGTGGCTGGTGAAACTTGGACCGTCAATTCGCACGTTGTGAACAACTTTCATGCCATGTTCACCAAGCGTGTTGACATTCGCGCTGGTGCAGCCGCCGGACCGAATAGCAGCCAGATCGGCGTGACGGCGTATAACGCGTACACGGGCTTCCTGCAAATCACCAATTCGACTTCAGGCGCCAACCACAACTGGAGCACCTATTGCGGCACCTGTTCGCCGGGGCACTTCAACGTGGACGACGAAGGAGTCTCCGACGATCTGACGATTGTGAAAGGTCAACACCAGATCGCCATCGGCGGCGAATTCCTGCGCGTTCATTTCAATGAGGTCGCTGGATACCAGGCAGACGGCGCATTTACTTTCAACGGCGCCTATAGCGGCAGCGGACCGACGGGACAGATCGCCGGCAAGACGGTTTACGGCGACTCGAACCTTGACTTCCTGGTGGGGGCATTGAGTGCGTACTCGCAGAGCAAGACGCAGCAGCTTGCTCTTCGCGGGAACGTTCCCAGCATTTACCTGGAAGACACCTACCGCATGAACTCGCGGCTCACGATTGTGGGAGGCATCCGCTGGTCGCCATTTTACATGCCATCGGACTACTTCAACCGCGGGTCGGTGTTTGACTATGGGGCGTTCCTGGCGGGCAAGACGAGCTCGGTGTATCCGAATGCGCCGGCAGGCTCCTTCTTCTACGGGGATCCGGGTGTGTCGCGCGGTTTCACGAACAGCTCGCCGTGGCAGTTCAATCCGAACTTTGGCGCGTCGTGGAATCCGTTCAAGGGACGGAACGACACGATCATCCGCGGTGGATTTGGGCTGTTCTATGACGTAGCCAACTACTACACGACGAACCGCGTTCACCAGAACCCGCCGTTCGCCACTGCTTCCAGCCCGAACCAGATCGCACCGCTCTGCTTCAGCGAGCCATGGCTGACTGGGGGTACGGGTTACGGCTGCAACCAGGTTGGCGGCACCAATACCAGCCCCTATCCTCAGGCTGAGATTCCTGCATCGACCATTGGCTTCCCGAATCAGGGGCAGTTCATTGTTCTTCCGACGACCTTCCACGTTTCGGACACGTTGCAATACACGTTGAGTGTGCAGCATCAGTTCCCGCACGGGTGGCAGGCGCAGGTTGACTATGTGGGCAGCAGGACGCGCAGCATGCCAATCGGTACGGCCTTTGACCAGGCGGTCTACACGCCCGGCGTGTGGGGCGCGAATGCAACGGGTTGCGGCCCTGTGGTGACCACGGGTCCCGCGGCAGCGTCGGCGGGGACACTTACCCCGAAGGTCGGCTCGGCTTGCTCGACCACGGCCAATGCTCAGGCGCGTTACGCTCTGGCCGAGGCCAGCCCGGTCCAGGGCAACCTCTACCAGGGCGCAGGCAACTCGGCGCTGATCAACGACAATGCCTGGGCGAACTACAACGGCATGATCGCAACGCTGCAGCACCGCCTGTCGTCTACCTTCAGCATTATGGCCAACTACACCTGGTCCAGGTGCATGAACGTCTCCGACGCTGGCGGCGATATCGGCGGCAACGGCCCCATGAACCCCCTCCGCATCGGACTTGACTACGGCCGCTGTGGATCGGACTATCGCAACATCTACAACACCTCAATGGTGGCTACCAGCAACTTCAGCTCGATGCATGGAGCGGCAGGCTACCTCATCAACCATTGGGAACTGGCTCCGCTGTTCCACATTCTGAGCGGAGCCCCGATGAACATCACCGACGGTTCGGATCTCTCCCTGACCTCGATCGGAAATGACCGGCCCAACCTGGTGTCGGGCGTGAACCCGATTAAAGAAGTGAAGATGCAGGGCGGGTCGGCAGCAAATACACAGGCCAATCACGGATACCTGAACCCAGCGGCCTTCTGCTTCAACCAGGCCTCCTGCTCACCGACGGTGCCTCTTGGAACCTTCGGCAACCTGCAGAGGAACCTGGTCAGCGGACCCATGTTCTTCCAGTTCGATGCGCAGATTTCGCGCATCTGGCCGATCCTGGGAGAGCGCCTGAAGCTGGATACGCGGCTTGAGGCCTTCAACGTTCCCAACCATCCGAACTTTTCCAACCCGAGCACCAGCAACCCTGCGGGCAGCTCATTCGGCACCATTACCTCAACCGCCGGCGGTACCAGCCTGGCGAACATCCCGGCCTTGGCAGCTCGTGTGTTCCAGGGCTCCGTCAAGATCACCTTCTAGTGGTTCCAGGAACACTCCTTCCGGCGCCAGAAAGATCCCGGCGCCGGAAGGATTTTTTTTGCGCGCGATCCGTGCTGCCTTATCTGGTTCACTTGTCTTCTTATGGATACGAGCTCAAGCGCGGCTCAGAAGGCATCGGCTACTGCCCCACGCGTCCTTTACCTTTACCAGTCCTTTGCGGCGCTCGCTTGGTTTTGGTCGGGCGCGAAACCTGCGCGGATGGTACGGCAGTCTCATGGACAAATCTGCGCTGAAACACCAGAGCCGCCGCTCCGCGCAGGCGTGCAATGTCGCCATCGTGGGTGGGCAAAATCTTCGGGGGCGTCCCGACCAGCGTCAGTTCTGCCGCTTCTTTCTCAATAATCGGTCCATAACGGTGCCACGCTGAGGTGATATCTCCGGCAATGAAAATCACCTCGGGTGAAAGGCCCGCAATGATGGGCCCGAGTCCGCGCCCGATATGATGAGCCTGATCCGCAAGGGTTCGGACTGCAGCCTTGTCGCCTTCTTCTGCCTTATTGAGCAGTTCGTTAAACGTGATTGCGGGCCCCTTGGGCTGAAGTTCCTGGTAGCTCCTGAGAGCCGCCTGGCATGAAGCAAAAGTTTCCCAGCAGCCGCGACGGCCGCAGGCGCAGCGGACGCCGGAAGGATCCATTGAAAAGTGACCAAACTCCCCTGCCATTCCCTGATGGCCGGTGATGACCTGTCCATTGGCGAAGACCCCAGTTCCAATGCCTTCGGAGACCGTCACCAGCACAGCGTCGCTGATGCCATTGAGGCGTCCGAAGAGGAGCTCTGCCAGCAGGCATGCGGTTGCGGCGTTCTCCATCCTCACGGCAAGCCCGGTCTCTTTTTCAATCAGTCCCTTCAAATCAAAGTCTGACCAGTGGAGATTTGGCGCAAAGACCAGCCGTTGTGTGCGCGGGATCGATTCGACCCGGAAGACTGATGCCGATGCCTTCGATCGACTTGGCGGGAAAGGCTTTTCGCAAACGCTCGATGCAGTCGGTCATCAGCCTTGTGGAAGCACCTGGATTCGAGGTGAGAGGGACGAGCGAACGCGAAAGCAGGCGCCCATTCAGGTCGATAACGGCAACGGTGGCGAGCCTGGGATGAAGATCGACGGCGATGACAGCCAGATCTTCATTGAGCCCCAGCAGCGTAGGATGGCGTCCGCGCGCCAGGGTCGCGACAGCTCCTTCGCGCACCCATTTTTCCCGGATGAGCTGTTCCACGATTTGCGAAATTGTGCTTCTCTGCAGTCCGGAACTCCTTGCCAGATCCGCACGCGAGAGCGGCTGGCCGGCGCGGATCAGCTCCAACACGATATTCCGGTTGATTCCTCGCGCAGTTTCGCTGGACGCAAGCTGAACATTGGTCAGATCGACGTGTCGAATGCTTTTGACATCTTGTCTGTCTTGCAACTGGTTCTCTCCGGGAGTTGTCAGTGGTCAGTGGTCAGTGGTCAGTGGTCAGTTGTCAGTGGTCAGTTGTCGGTTGTCAGTTGTCAGTGGTCCGTTGTCAGTGGTCAGTGGTCAGAAAAAGCGCTATGGAGTTTGTTGTTTCCCACCGATTCCGGTCGCCGCGGCGGGATACTCAAATTCCGAAAAAACAATCATATCTTGATACGGAAGCCGAGCTGCATTCGAAGGGGATGCTGATTGCGGCTCAACCTGACTTCTCCGGGAGGCATTGTTTGTTTCCTTGCGCGGAAGAGGAAGCAGAGAAATCCATCGCCAAATGCCGGGGCCTTTTTTTCATTGCTCTCGAGACGCGTTAGCGCCCTCAGAGCCGGGACCAGGTGTCTGGAGGTGGATTTTTTGTTGGAACGTTAACTGTCGTTAACCACAGCGGTTGGTATGATTTCGGTCAATTAGGAGGCAATCTTCATGGTAAATACTAGCTATTTCACAGAAAATACTGGCATCTTGGGGCATTCGAAAGCCCGAAACGCGGCCGCCCTAGAGAAAACTGTAAGACGTAGCCGAATCGGCATTGCTGCGTTGATGTCCCTCGCGTTCGCGCTGTTCGTCGTTTTCCCTGCGGTGAAAGCCTTCGCCCAGTTCGACACGGGCAGCCTGGTTGGCGAGGTACACGACTCAACCGGTGCGGTCATCCCGGGAGTCAAGATCACTGCGGAGAACAAGGCCACCCGCGCCACGTTCACTGCGGAGTCCAACGCCTCCGGCGAATACACGGTGCCTTCGCTGCATACCGGGCTCTACAAGATTACGGCGGAGCACTCCGGCTTTGGCACCGCGGTGGCCGATAGCATCACAGTTTCAGTCGGCCAGCCCCAGCACATCGACCTGACGCTTCAGGTTGGCCAGAGCTCGACAACGGTTGAAGTGAGCGACGTGGCGCTGCAGATTCAGACCGATTCCAGCCAGCGCGACCAGGTGATTACCGGGTACCAGTCGCAGGCGCTGCCGCTGGTGAGCCGGAACTACACCGACCTGCTCGCTCTGGTAAGCGGCGTCCGCCAGGCGCCCACGCAGGCCACCACGACAAGTAACATCAACAGCCCCGTCCGCGCCGGCGCGTACAACGTCAACGGCCAGCGCAGCATGTTCAACAACTTCCTGCTCGACGGCATGGACAACAACGCTTATGGCGAGTCAAACCAGGGCTTCGACAACCAGATCATCTCCGTGCCGCCGGACTCCGTTGCCCAATTCAGCGTGGTTACCAACAACGAAAGCGCGGAGTACGGGCGCGGTTCCGCCGCAACCATCAATGTGGCATCGCAATCCGGCGGCAACCAATTCCATAGCACGGTGTACGAGTTCCTGCGCAACACCGATTTGAACGCCAATGGCTTCTTCAAGCCGATCACCACCACCACCAGCGGGCCTGTCAAGTTCGTCAAGCCGCCGACGCATCGCAACCAGTATGGCGGCAACTTCGGCGGCCCCATCCTGAAGGACAAAATGTTCTTCTTCCTGGACTATGAGGGTCTCCGCGCTATTACCAGCCCGCTCTTTCTCCTCACGCTGCCAACGCAAAACGAGCTGAACGGCGATCTTGTGGTAGCGGCCACCAATCCGACAACCGGCGTCACCTACGCTGCCGGCACGTCCATCCCCTCAACCGCCTTCGATCCGCTGTCGGCTGTGATTGTGAGCGCATTCAAGAATATCCCTTCTTCTTGTCCAAAATGCCCCGCATTGCCCCAGTCGGGACCAGTGTCCAACGGCGGCGCAAACACCGGCGACTACCCTGTCTTCATCCCCTTCCGCGACTACTCGGACAAGGGCGATCTGCGCCTGGATTATACGGCCAGTCCCTCTGCGCGCTACTTTCTGCGCGTGAGCGACCATAAGGAGACGGAAATCAACTTCCCGACCATGCCTCTGCCGCTGGAAGGCCAGACCGCAGGGTATCAGCGCATTCTCGATCAACAGATCGCCCTCGGCTACACCGGCAGTTTCGGCGCCAACCGGTTGCTCGATCTGCGCCTCGCTATCTCACGGACCAAGGCGGGCAAGACGCCGGTGACTGAGGGAACAGCCCCAGTCCAGGTGAATGGCGCGCCGATTCCCGGTCTTGGAAGCCTGCCGGCAAGCTTCCAGGGCGGCCTCCCCGCCGTCTCCATCACCGGCGGCTTCACAGCGTTTGGCCGTCAGACCACAAACCCCCAGTTCCAGAATCCGGCGATGATCGATCCATCGGTGAGCTACACCTGGATCAAGGGCAACCACTCTCTGAAGTTTGGCTACGAGTACGAACATATCTGGATGGGCGTGTTCGACAACAACCCACCCTATGGCTCGTTTAGCTATGGCGGCGGCTACAGCGCCAACGGCGGTACAAAGGTTGCCGACAGCTACTGGGCGGACTTCCTCTTCGGCACGACCAGCGCGTACTCTCTGGCACAAGCCTTCGAGGCCCATCTTCGCCAGACACTCGAGAGCGCCTACGTGCAGGACGATTGGAAGGTGCTTCCCAACCTCACCTTGAACCTTGGTCTGCGCTGGGAGTACGGCTCGCCCTATTCAGAGCAGAATAGCCTGGTCTCGAACTGGGATCCGGCATCGCAAACGGTGTTTACGATCAATCCCTCGGTGACCACTGCGAACGCGGCCCACGGCATTACGCCAACATCCGGATCAGGCGTTTACGGCAAAACCCTTATCAATCCGGACCTGAACGACTTTGCTCCACGCGTCGGCTTCGCGTATTCGCCCTTTTCCAAGATGTCCTTCCGCGGTGGATTCGGCACCGGCTATGTACACTACACGCGCGCCGGCTCCGGCGACATCGCCGCCATCAACGCCCCGCAGGCGCAGTTTGCCAGCGTAGTGCAGATCGCGCCAACCATGTCCAATCTCTGTTCCACGCCGCTCCCTGCTCAGATCATCGCCACGGGAACAACAACTCCCAGCTGCTACGCTACCGCGCACCAGGGCTTCCCGTCAGGACTGGTGACCAGCTTCAATTACTCCACCGATAACATCACCTGGGTGCCCAAGAATAGGCGCGATAGCTATGTGGAGAATTATTATCTTGCGGTGCAACGCCAGCTCACCAAGAACAGCCTGGTCAACGTCGCCTACGTCGGCAACCACGGCCTGAAGTTGGAACAATTTCTCAACGGTAACCAACGCAACATCAACGTAGCACAAAGCACATCCACGACCACTGTCTACTCGCGCCCCTTTGCCAACTGGCCATCGGATATTACAGAAGCAATTGACGAGGCTTATTCCAATTACAACGCCTTGGAGGTGCGGTATGAGCAGCATATGGTCGCAGGACTGACCTTGCTCAACAGCTTTACCTGGGAGCACTCGCTGGATAACGCCAGTTCTTCGCTCGAAGGCAATACGCCTTCACCGCAGGACGCCAACAACCTCCATGCCGAATACGCGCAATCGGACTACAACCTGCCGGTTGCCAATATCACCAGCCTTGTCTACGATCTGCCATTTGGGCGCGGCCGTACCTTCGGCCACGATCTCAATCCCGCGATGGATGCGGTCTTGGGCGGATGGCAGGTGAGCGCAGTCAACACCATGCAGGCCGGCACCCCCTTCAACCTCACCTACGGGCCAAATTCAAACCAGCTTGCCTCAACACAGATTGTGGCCAACTACCGCGGCGTCAACCTATACCGCCCCAACCGCGTACCCGGCGTGCCACTGACGCAGGGGCGCAGTGTGCGAGTAGCCAACAGCGGCGCTGTCCAATACATCAACTACAATGCCGCCGCGCTGCCAGCGACCAAGAATGCCGCCGGCGCATATCAGCCGCCATTTGGCAATATGTCGCGCAATCCGGGACGCACTCCGGCGCTCTATCAGACCGACCTCGACTTCAACAAGACGTTCAACACGCCCATCGAGGGCATGCACATCGAATTCCGTTCCGAGCTCTACAACATCTTCAATCACACCAATCTCTACCTGCCATCTACCGTTGGTGGCACGCAGGGTGCGGCGACCGTATCCTCGGGCGGACTCATCAGCAGCACCTTCACACCTCGTGTGGTCCAGTTCGGCCTCAAGGTCATTTACTAACCTGAAATACGCGGTTGCGCCGGCCACGTGCTTCGTGGCCGGCGCATTTTCTTTTAGGGCACCCTGTGCCGCGGCAGCTTTCACGCACCCGGAGTGGCGGACTGAATTGATGCGTGATAAAGTTGAATCAGCAGAGCGCCCGGATCATCGGTCCGGCGACCCTGCGCTCGAGACCGCGGCGAATCGGCCCCCGGACTCACCTCCCCAAGAGACCAGAGATGGGGCGGAACAACTCAACCTCAACCAGATTGAAGACAGCGCACGTTCATGCGTCGCGGCTTTTTGCCGTTGCCTCGCACGCTCTGAAACGCGCTTCGGGTTGAGACACGTTGTAAACCTTCATCTCGCAGACAGAAAGGGAGAATTGTGAATACAAGAGAACAGATTCTAAGGGAACTTGGGAGCCAGGCCGAACCATGGGATGTGCTGGTGATTGGAGGCGGAGCCACAGGCCTGGGCGCCGCGGTTGAAGCAGCTTCGCGCGGTTATCGAACTCTGCTGGTGGAGCGGTGCGACTTTGCCAAAGGCACCTCGAGCCGAAGCACAAAACTCGTGCATGGCGGGGTTCGCTACCTTGAGCAATTCAATCTGACGCTGGTGACCGACGCACTGCGCGAGCGCGGACACATGTTGCGGAATGCGCCTCACCTTGTACACGATCAGCAGTTTGTCGTGCCTGCTTACAGCTATGCATCGCTTCCGTACTATGGCTTCGGGCTCAAGGTCTACGAGCTGCTCTCCGGCCGCCTGTCGTTTGGCCGCTCTGAGCTGCTCTCGCGCAAAGAAACTCTGGAGCGGCTGCCCCAGCTGATGGGCGACGGACTTCGTGGAGGCATCCTCTACCATGACGGGCAATTTGACGATGCCCGCTATGCCATCGCGTTGTTACGTACTTTTCAGGATCTGGGCGGCACCGCAATCAATTACGTCGAAGCGACGGGCCTGATCAAGAGCGGCGAGAAGATCGTGGGAATCAAGGCGCGGGATCGGGAAGATGGCGCCAGCTTCGATCTCAAGGCCAAGGCTGTCGTCAATGCTTGCGGCGTATTTTCTGAAGAGATGCTTTCCATGGACCAGGGCGCGCACGGCACGCTGCTCGCCGTGAGCCAGGGCACGCATTTTGTATTGCCTCATTCGTTCATCACAGGCAGCACTGCGCTGATGATCCCCAAGACGGCCGACGGCCGCGTCCTGTTTGCCATCCCGTGGCATGGATCCACGATCGTGGGCACCACGGATGAGCCTGTGAGCGGCTCATCAACGGAGCCGCGGGCACTCGCGTCGGAAAAGAAGTTCTTGTTCGACCATATCGGCAAGTACTTTGGCCGCAAGCCGGCCGAAGACGAGATTCTGAGCGTATGGTCGGGCCTGCGTCCGCTGGTGAAGAAGAGTGGCGTGAAAACATCGAAACTCTCGCGAGACCACACCATCCTCGTTTCTCCTTCGGGACTGATCACGGTGACCGGCGGCAAGTGGACCACCTATCGGCGCATGGGATTTGACACCATCAATCGCGCGTGCGAAGTGGCTTCCCTTCCCAAGGCGACATCACAGACCATGGAGTTGAAGATTCACGGCTGGACAACGAGCTCTTCAAATGCGGCGGCATCGGAATGGGAGCGCGTCTACGGCTCCGATCTGCCGTTCCTTCAAGAGCTCTCGGCGGAGAATACCGGTCTCGACACCTTGCTGCATCCGCGCCTGCCCTTCAAAGCCCGCGAAGTTGTCTGGTCTGCCCGCCACGAGATGGCGCGCACGGTTGAGGATGTGCTTGCGCGGCGAACCCGCGCTCTGTTCCTCGACGCGCGCGCCGCGATTGACGCAGCTCCGGCGGTTGCCAATCTTCTGGCCGCGGAACTTGGCCGAAGCGAGGAGTGGAAGGCGAAAGATCTAGCTGCTTTTCTGGAAGTGGCAAAAGGCTATCTGTACAAGGAAGGGGACGCGGCGTAAGACTCGTGACCCCGCTTCCGGACCCTTCATCGCCGGGGCCTTCATCGCAGGCATTGACTAGAACCCGTTTGCTGTTTGAGACTGGGGTCGATAGCAAACGCCTGCGATGAAGAGAGCCTGCCGTGTTTGACGATGACAAGGGCAAGACGGATGGAGTTGCGCAAGCCGGCGCCTCGAAGCGAATCCTTCGCCAGCCCTCCATCAAAGACATCGCGCGCATTGCCCGCGTATCGCATCCTACGGTCTCCCGCGCGCTGCAAAACAGTCCGCTGGTGAATGCCAAGACGGCTGAGAGAATTCGCAAGATCGCAAAGGAATCCGGCTATCGCGCCAGCGCCGTCGCACGAGGCCTTGTCACCCGGCGGACGCGGACCATCGGCTTGGTCGTCACCTCGATCGCCGACCCGTTTACAAGTGAAGTGGTCTCCGGCATTGAACAAACCGCCAACGACCACGGCTACAGCGTCTATCTCGCCGACTCGAACGCCGATCCGCGCCGCGAACGAAAAATCGTCCAGGCATTTGCCGAGCAGCGGGTCGATGGCATCATCGTCACCTCGTCTCGCGTCGGCGCGCTTTATCTGCCCTTGTTGTCAGAGATGATGGTGCCCATCGTCCTCATCAACGATCAGCATCCGGGGGCCTTTGTCCACTCCGTCATGATCGGCAATGTGGAAGGCGTGCGCGTTGTGGCAGAGCACCTGGTCGGCCTGGGCCACCGTCGCATTGCCTACATCGGAGACCAGTACGGCTACCAATCGGACACAGAGCGATTTGCGGGATACCGCGAGGCGCTTGAAGCCGCGAGGATTCCGGTGCTTCCGGAACTGGTGGTGCGCGGCGATGGCAAACCTGAGGCGGCCATGCACGCCATGGATGAATTGCTCGCGCTCAGCCATCCTCCCACCGCGGTCTGCTGCTACAACGACATGACGGCTTTGGGAGCGATGCGTTCGATCCACATGCATGGGCTCAGCGTTCCCGATGAAATTTCCGTTGCGGGCTTTGACGATCTGTTTGTTGCGTCGTACACGCAGCCTCCGTTGACGACCGTGCGCCAGCCGATGCGGCGGATGGGACAGCTGGCCATGGAACACCTGATCAAGTTGATGTCTGGAGAGGAATCAGTGGTCAGGATCAAAGTGAAGCCAGAGTTGGTTGTGCGGGAATCGACCGCTAGGGTCAAGAAGCGCTCCGGGAAAACAGCCAGGCGCTAGCGGCACGGCAAGCCACGCACATCGACGTGTGTATATCATTGGCTTTGGATTTTTGGAAGGCGCGCATCATGCCGGATCAACCGACACCGTTCAGGGAATTCTGCCAGGCGACTCCGGTCATTCCGGCGATCCGTAAAGTCGAACTCGTGGATCAGGCAATCGCGGCGCACGGAAAGATCGTTTACCTTCTCACCGGCGATCCTGAAAACTGCGAGTCCATGATCCAGAAGATCCTGGCCGCTGATAAGCTGCCCATCGTGAATCTCGACCTGCTGAATGGCTTCTCGCGCGATCGCTATGCGGTGAACTATCTCAAACGGGCCGGAGCTCGCGGGATCATCTCAACGCATCTTGACCCGCTGCGTCATGCGCTTTCAATCGGGCTCTACGCGGTTCAGCGCACATTCCTGTTGGACAGCGGCGCCATGGACACAATCACGAATCAGTTGAAGAATACGTCGGTGGATGCGCTTGAGGTTCTGCCGGCCATGGTGGCGCCAAAAATCCTTGAGCGCGTGCGCGCCATCCCGCTGGACTTGCCTGTGGTGGGCGGCGGACTGATTCAGACGCTGAAGGAAGTGGAAGAGCTGCTTGCGCAGGGACTGAGCGCCGTCTCCACCAGCAACCCGCTCATGTGGATCTCTTAGAGGCAGGGACTTGGGACATAGGGACTGAGGGACTTGGGACTAAGGGACCAGGGGACTAAGGGAATTAAGGACTAAGGGACTGAGGGACTAAGGGAGTTGGGGACTAAGGGACTTGGGACTGGGGGACTGAGGGCCTAAGGGACTTGGGGACTAAGGGACCAGGGGACTAAGGGACTTAAGGACTAAGGGACTGAGGGACTAAGGGACTTGGGGACTAAGGGACTTGGGGACTAAGGGACTTGGGGACTAAGGGACTTGGGACTGGGGGACTGAGGGCCTAAGGGACTGCTCCTTTTCTATTCCTTGTCGGGATTTGGAAGGATGATGTCGCGGACGATGCTGTTCATCTCCGCGCAGGCCGTGATGAATTGGCGCAACGTTCTGCGCGTCGATCCGAAAGTGTCAAACTCTTCGTGCGTCAGGCCGTTCTCAGTGTAAGCACGCTCGAAGTCTGGAAACTTCGCGAGCAGCGTGTCCACGATCTTCTTGTCAACCGGCATATCGATCCGCGGAATCACTTCAATGTCGCTCTCGTTGTAGCGCTTCTGCCAGGGGCACGGCGGAGAAATTACGACATCGCCCCCGATGAATTCGCTCCAATGCATGTGATTGCGGAATGCCGCGGACAAGAGCCTGATCCGGTATCCGCGTTCGCGGAAGACCTTGTAGGCCTTCTTGAACACCGCAACTCCGGCCCACTCAAGATAGCCGGGATCGACCGACAGATTTTGTTTGTCGTGCAGGACCTTGAGCCAATCGTCGAGCCTGCCCACCATGATGGTGCACACCGGGCCCATGGTCGCAATCTCAAGCGACTCGGCTTCTCTGCGCTTGAGGCCGCGCTCCACTGCCTCGGCGACGGCGATGGCCTGCGGCAGCGTGAAGCTCACGGTCGCATTGATGCTGATCCCCCGGTAAGTGGCTTCTTCAATCGCCACGATTCCTGCGCGCGTGGCCGCAATTTTTACGATCATGTTGGGCGCGAGCCTGCTGAACCGGATCGCCTGGGTAAGCATCGCGTCCGAGTTGCGATAGTTTCTCGGATCCGTCTGGATGGAGAGGCGGCCGTTGCGCCCATGCTCGCGATCGAAGATGGGCTTGAGCAGCTTGGCCGCATTCGCCGACATTTCTTCCACGACCATCCAGGCAATCTCATCTTCCGTCGCCTGCGGAAAGCTCTTTGCCAGTTCCAGGATCCGCGGCTTCCAAACCGGCAGCTCCTGCTTGAGCACCGATACGGCGATGGAGGGATTGCAGGTTGCGCCGACGGCCCCGTGCTCAATCGAATAGGTGAGCTCCTCGATGGCAGCCGAGTCGTTCCACAGGCATGTGGGTGTGGTCTGCGTCATCTTGAAAAGCGGGCTTTTGTACTGGACGGGCGACTGAGCCTGGGACATGCGTCCTCCTCGACTGCAAACGTGTGCAAAAAAACCCTAACACCGGCTGGAAAGTGCGGTCAAGCGGGTGCAGCGCCCACGCGACATTCGAAGCTACGCGGAATCAGCCGAATGCGCAGGGTGAAATTTCTGCGAGTTCGGCTTTTGCTTCCGCGGATCGATTTGGAGGGAACACGCGTCCCTGCTGCACAATTCACGCTGCCGCAACTTTCCCTTGCGGTGATATGGCCATGATTATTGGAGCACAGATGAGGGAGAAATCGAAGGGTGAAAATGCCGGTCTTCTCAGCCTTTCTTATTGACAGGTCAGGCCTTTGAGGTGGATGATTTTGAGGCGGGTGCACACGTGTGCATTTTCGCCGCGAAATTGGCGAGAATGGCGCTCTGAAGCGCGAGAAACTGTAAGGGAGGCGTTGACCCCGGAGACGCCGCCTGAAGGTCAACGACCCGAAGACCAATGAGTTGAACGGCCCACGCGAGGGATTATGAGTGAACTTCTGGTCAGTCCGGAGAAATTCCGGAACCGGATTGAAAATTTTGGCTTTGAATTTCTTTCCTTTGAGTCTCGCCGGCTTGAGCTGGGCGAGAGCTTTAGCGGAGAGTCTGCCGGCACTGAATTGGCCATCGTGGTGCTCGGCGGCATTTGCTCGGTGAAGAGCTCGCGCGGCGAGTGGCAGCGCATTGGCAAGCGAGCGACGGTTTTTGACGGCCTTCCCTTTACGCTCTATCTACCTATCAACACCAAATTCACAGTGACCGCCGACTCCGATTGCGACCTGGCTTTTTGTTACAGCAAGGCAGAAGTTGAATATCCTCCGGTGCTGGTGACGCCGGATGAGGTGGGCATCGAGATCCGTGGCGGCGCCAATGCGACCCGCCAGATCAACAGCATGCTGCCGCCGAATTTTCCCGCGCATCGCCTCATCATCGTGGAAGTCTTTACGCCGGCGGGTAATTGGTCGAGCTTTCCGCCGCACAAGCACGACGTGCATAATCCGCCGAGCGAAGTTGACCTGGAGGAGATCTACTACTACCGGATCGACAAGCCTGAGGGCTTCGCGGTGCAGAAGGTGTACACCGGCGACGGCCGCATCGACGAAACGCTCACCGTGCGCGACGGCGAACTGGTGTTGATCCCGGAAGGCTATCATCCAGTCGTGGCAGCGCATGGCTACAACGTTTATTACCTGAATGCGCTGGCGGGGTCGGCACGTTCGCTGGCCGCCTCAGACGATCCAAACTATGCATGGGTGCGGGGCACGTGGCAAGAGAAAGACCCGCGCCTGCCGATGGTGACAAAGTGAGCGAAACCGCAAGCAAGACCGGGACTACGCGTCGCCTGACGATGGCGCAGGCCCTGATTCTTTTCCTGAAAAATCAGTACGTCGAGCGCGATGGAGAGCAGCACGCATTCTTCGCCGGCATGCTCGGCATCTTCGGTCACGGCAACGTAGCCGGCATTGGACAGGCGCTGCAGCAGAATCCCGATTTCAAATACATCCTGGTGCGCAACGAGCAGTCCGCGGTGCACATGGCCGCAGCCTATGCCAAGGCCAGCAACCGCTTGCGCACCTTTGCATGCACGTCGTCCATCGGCCCCGGCGCTACCAATATGATCACCGGCGCGGCCCTCGCCACCATCAATCGCCTGCCTGTTCTGTTGTTGCCCGGCGACATCTTCGCACGCCGCAACGTTGCGCCCGTGCTGCAACAAATCGAGTCGCCCTCCACGCAGGACATCGGCGTCAACGACTGCTTCAAGCCGGTGTCGCGCTACTGGGATCGCATCTATCGCCCCGAGCAACTGATCACCGCGTTGCCTGAAGTGATGCGTGTGCTCACGTCTCCCTCCGATTGCGGCGCCGTCACTCTGGCGCTTCCGCAGGACGTGCAGACAGAAGCCTTCGATTATCCGGAGGAACTTTTCCGCAAGCGCGTGTGGCTTATTCGCCGCGGCGAACCGGACAAGATTTCGTTTGAGCGCGCAGTGGCGGCCATCGGCGCGAGCCGCAGGCCGCTGATTGTTGCGGGCGGCGGCGTGTTGATGAGCGAAGCCTCCGAAGCGCTCACGGCATTCGTGGCAAAGACCGGCATTCCGGTTGGAGAATCGCAGGCGGGCAAAGGTTCGCTCGCGTGGGACCATCCGCAATCAATGGGCGCGATCGGAGCTACGGGCACACTCGCGGCCAATCGTCTTGCCGCCAAGGCTGACCTCGTGATCGGCATCGGTACTCGCTATGCGGATTTCACATCCGCATCGATGACTGCATTTCAAAATCCTGATGTGCGCTTCGTCAACATCAACACCGCTGAATTTGACGCCTACAAGGTCGGCGCCATTCCAGTCGTTGCCGATGCACGCGTCGCGCTTGAGCAGCTCGCCGCCGCATTGCCCGCGCTGCACGTGAGCAAGGAGTATGCCGCTGAAGTTGCCGGCCTCAAAGCTGAATGGGAGACAGAGGTGGATCGGCTGTTCCATCTCAACAATCCTGGGCGGCCCGCGCAAAGCGAAGTGATCGGCGCCATGTGGGAGGCGTCCGGTCCGCGCGACGTGTTGCTCTCTGCCGCAGGCAGCCATCCCGGCGACCTGCACAAACTGTGGCGCACGCGCACGCCCAACGGCTATCACATGGAGTACGGCTACTCCTGCATGGGCTACGAGATTCCCGGCGCGATGGGCGCAAAGGTCGCAGACCCCAGCCGCGAAGTGTACGTGTTCCTCGGCGATGGAACCTATCAGATGATGCCGTCGGAGATCGTGACCTCGGTGCAGGAGGGCGTCAAGATCATCATCGTCCTGGTGGACAATCACGGGTTTGCGAGCATCGGAGCGCTGAGCCGGTCGCTCGGTCAGCAAGGCTTCGGCACCAGCTATCGCAGCCGCTCGCTTACCTCAGGACAGTTGGATGGCGACGAGATCAAGATCGATTACGTTGCCAATGCGCGCTCGCTCGGCGCACACGCCATCAAGGCCACAAACATCGCCGAATTAAAGACGGCACTTGAACAGGCCAAAGCCAACGACCGCACCACCGTCATCGTGGTCGAGACCGACACCTCGCAGGGCGTGCCCGGCTATGACTCCTGGTGGGACGTAGCGGTTGCCGAAGTTTCTGAAATGGACAGCGTGCGCAAGGCCCGCGCAAGCTATGAAGAGGCGCGCAAGCGCGAACGCCATCACCTCTGAGGAGAATGCCAACATGATTGACCAACTGCAGAATTTCATCGATGGCGCCTGGCGCCCTTCCGCTGCCGCCGAGACGCTTGACGTCCTCGACCCCGCATCGACGAATGTGCTGGCCAAGGTGCCGCTCTCGCCGGCGGCCGAGGTGAATGAAGCCGCCGACGTTGCCGCGCGCGCATTTGTCGACTGGCGCCGCACGCCGGTGGGCGACCGCATTCTTCCGCTCTTCAAGCTGCGCGCCTTGCTCGACGCCAATCGCGAAGACATTGCCATGGCCATCACCAACGAGTGCGGCAAAACTCTGCCTGAGAGCCGTGCCGAAATGCAGCGCGCCATTGAGAACGTCGAGACTGCCTGCGGCATGCCCTTGATGATGCAGGGCGTCAACAACGAAGACATTGCGGCCGGCATTGACGAGCACATGATCCGCCAGCCGCTCGGCGTCGTCGCTGCCATCACGCCGTTCAACTTTCCGGGGATGATTCCCTTCTGGTTTCTTCCCTACGCGGTTGCGGCGGGCAATTGCTTCCTGCTCAAGCCGTCGGAGCGGGTGCCTATTACGTCGCAAAAGCTTTTTCATTTATTTGAGAAGGCGGGCTTCCCGGCCGGCGTGCTGCAGTTGGTGAATGGCGGCCGCGAAACGGTGAACGCGATTCTGGATCATCCCGCCATTCGCGCGGTCAGCTTTGTGGGCTCCACAGCCACAGCCCGCTACATTTACAGCCGCGCGGCGGCCAATGGCAA
>CAVXVM010000119.1:0-16497 GCA_963765025.1 uncultured Acidobacteriaceae bacterium
GCGCCGGCCTTCCTGTTTTGAAAATCCTGGCCCGTAATCTCTATTCCCTGCCTTCTTGTTCCCTGCCTTTCGCACGTTAGAATCGAACATATGATCAAGGGCATCTCCTTTCTACGTCCCGCCGGCAGCGCAGCCGCCTATGACCGCCTGGCAAGCTTCTTTTCGGCGCTGGGTTTTGAGTCTGGCAAGGGATGGAAAGAGGAGACCAGTCGAGGCGCTGCTTTTCTGGCCCCGTTCGGCAATCTGGAGTTCGTCGACGGCCAGTTTCCTTCTACCGCCGATGTCCTGGTTGAAGTGACTGCCCTCGATTCAGTCCATCAAGCCGCCGCAGCGTGGCTGCGCGCGCAAGGGGGCGAGGCAGCCGTTGCCCGCCTGTCGCCCATCACGGCCACCCACTGGAAATCGCAGATCTTCACCGTCGAGCCCGAGCCCGGATTTGCGTTCAGCTTCTGGGCTTGGACCGATCCCGTCAAAGGCAGGCCAGTCGCTCTTGAAGGCGACCTCTCGGCGGCCGGCATGAAGTTCGCCATCATCGTTGCCCGCTGGAACGCTGTCATCACCGATCGCCTGCTTGAGGGCGCACTCGATGCGTTGCTGCGAAGCGGCGCCACGCGATCCGACATTCAGGTGGTCCGGGTTCCCGGAGCCTGGGAAATTCCCTCGGCCGCCCGCACCTTGGCTAATCTTGGCCAAGTGGACGCAATCATCCCGCTGGGCTGTTTGCTTCGCGGCGAAACTGCTCATTACGAAGCTATTTACAACGAGGTGGCCCGCGGCATCGGCCAGTCGCAGCAGGAGACTGGAATCCCGCACAGCTTTGGCGTGCTCACCTGCGAAACGCTGGAGCAGGCACTCAACCGGGCCGGTATCAAGGCCGGAAACAAGGGCTTCGAAGCTGCCGCTGCTGCCATTGAGATGGTCAGTTTGCGCCGCAAGCTCCTGAAGAACGAGAGCGAGTCAGGCGGTCGTGCTTGAACCCAGGAACCCATCACTCTTCCGGGCGTCGCAAGTCGCGCGAGCTCGCCATGCAGATGCTCTTTCAGGCTGACGTCGGCAAGCAGACGCCTGACCAGGTGCGCGCCACGTTCTGGAAAGCCGGTGACGAAGTCGAGCCTGAGGTCCGCGGCTTTGCCGAAGACCTCTATCGCGTTGCCGTCGCCCACCAGGAGCTGATCGACTCGCTGCTCATCGCCAACTCAAAGCACTGGCGCCTGGAGCGCATGCCCGCCGTCGATCGCAATTTGCTGCGCATGGCCGTGGGAGAAATGATCGGCTACAAGGGCACGCCGTTTCCGATTGTGATTAATGAAGCGCTCGAGATTGCGCGGCGCTACTGCGCTACGGAGTCCATCAACTTTCTCAACGGGTTGCTGGACTCGATTGCGCATAGCTTGCTGCCGAAATAGATCAGCTGGCCATAAGGCCTGCCATGAACTTGTAGTCGACCCGCGCTGCTTCGAAGGCGGTCTGGTTGCGGAAGGGCGGATCGTGGTCCACGATGAAGTGCTCGACGCCGACCTTGCGTGCGGCCAGATAGGCTTCGCGGAGCGGCGCAACGCCGTGGCCGAGGTCAACGATCTTCTGAGCAATCGGTCCTCCCATCTCGTTGCTGGGCGGCGTAATGCTTGAGAAGTCCTTGAAGTGGAGAAGCCGGACGCGACCGGCGTTGGCCTGAATGATCGCCGCTGGATCAGCGCCTCCGGCCGCCATCCAGCCGACATCCATTTCGAGCTTGACCAGTTCATGGTCGGTTCCCTTAAGGAAGATCGAGTAGCCTGTCTCGCCACTGTCGAATCTGCGGAACTCGACGTTGTGATTGTGGTATGCAAACTGGATGCCCCGCTGGCGTGCGGCTTCGCCGATATGGTTGGCTTGCTCGGCCAAGCGCTTGAAGTCGTCCTGATCGAGTGAATTGATTTTCTTCTGGCTTGCCTGCCCGTTGAGTGTGTCGTTCGAAGGCGGAAGAAACACGGAGCTGATGGCGTAGCGCACGCCCAGTGCGCTGGCGTCGTCGAGAACCTTCCCGGTTGGTCCCGCGCCAAAGGGGAAGTGGCCCGAAGGACAACCGAGCCCCGCGTCTGCCAACATCTTGCGAAACTCCGGGATAGAAGGTATGTCCAAGGCGAACGCTTCCAAATACCCATAACCGATGGCGGCCAGCTTTGCGAGCGTGCCGGGTGCGTCCTTTCGCATTTCAGCGGCCACCATGTATTGCTGAATGCCCGGCTTTTGGGCAGGCGCGGCGACCAGAGACTGGGTGAGGCCTGCGGCGTGGGCAGCTGAGGCGAGAGCAGCGGAACGAAGCAGAGTGCGGCGAGTCAGGCGTGGCGACATGAGTGGAACCTCCGACCGAGCGATTGTAGGACGGGGATGGACATTTGGGAAGGAGCTGGAATCAAGAAGAATGACTGCGCTAAGGCCGCCCCGTCAAAACGAACGGCCGAGGGCACCCGGTCTCGTCCACCGCGGGGGATGAGACCGGGGATTCTAAGAACCGCTCAGCAAATAATCGCTCAGCGCGCGACTACTGCGGTTTGGCCGGATGTTGCGTCTGCGCGGTCTGCTGATCTTCACGGGCCTGCGTTCCTACTTCGATCGCCTCGCCCATCGCCAGCGGCAATTGCTGCTGCTGCGGCTTTTGGGACTCATACGCGCGCACAATCCGCTGCACCAGCGCATGGCGAACCACGTCTCCATCCTCAAAGTGGCAGAAGTGAATGCCCTCTACGCCATCGAGAATGTTGATCGCATCCAGCAGTCCCGACTTGCGCGGATTGGGCAGATCGATCTGCGTGATGTCGCCGGTGATGACGGCCTTGGAGTTGGCACCCATGCGGGTGAGGAACATCTTCATCTGTTCGATGGTGGTGTTCTGCGCCTCGTCCATGATGATGAACGCGTCGTTCAGCGTACGGCCGCGCATAAAGGCGAGCGGCGCCACTTCGATCACGTTCTTCTCAAGCATCTTGTCAACCTTCTCGGCGTCGAGCAGGTCGTAGAGCGCGTCGTAGAGTGGGCGCAGGTAGGGATCGACTTTTTCCTGCAGCGAGCCCGGCAAGAAGCCGAGCCGTTCGCCGGCTTCAACAGCGGGGCGCACCAGCACGATGCGGCTGACCTTCTTGGCGTTGATGGCGGCTACGGCCATGGCTACGGCCAGATAGGTTTTGCCGGTGCCCGCGGGCCCCACGCCAAACACCATATCGTTCTGCTCGATGGCTTCAACATACTTGCGCTGGTTGATCGAGCGCGGCTGAACCGTGCGCTTGACGCCTGCGGAGCGTTGTTTGCCGCTGTCGGCGAGCGAGCGCAGCGTTGTGGCCGGATCGGCAACAACAAGCCGCAACATTCCGTTCAATTCTCCGTTATGCGGATTGACGCCCTGGCGGCGCAGTGCCTCAAAGTCCTGAAAGATGCGCTGGACTCTGGTCACTCCCTCTTCGGGTCCCTCTACATGCACGGCGTCGGAGCGCAGATCGATCCGGACACCGAGTGAATCTTCCATGAGTCTGAGGTTTTCATCGCGAGTCCCGAACAAGGGCTCGAGGTTGGGCGTGATCTCCAGAGCGATCTTCAAAATAGTCGATAGCCTCCAATGCGGCGTTGAACGCATGAAAGTAGCCGGGAGGATCCTGAAATGGACCCGCCCGGCAAGGTTTTGTAGTTTTCGTTGGCAGTAAGCGCGCGAGGCGCAGTAGGGTTAACGGCGGGAGATGCGGCAACGGCAGTAAAGAACGAACCAGGAATGCGGCGCAGGGGTGAGCTTGATCTTCTGGCTACCTCTGGAAACCGCGGGATGGCGTAGGCGACCAAATCCTTTATCTGGCCTGAGAGTAGCGCGAGCGGACCGAAGCGTCAATCGGCAGTGGATCAAATTTAAGTTAAGGCTGTGCCTTGGTAGGTACCTCCAGGCTCATAAATGCACAAGCCGGCCGGGGAAAGTTCGGCTCTTGTTCGATTGGCAACCGCGCGCGCCGCGTCCAGTTTCAGCCGTTCGCGAAGCACAGTCAGAGCGGCGTCGCCCCCTGTCTAAGCTCTTTGACACCAAATTCTTGGCCTGACTCACGGATTAGCGAGAAAACACGCAGGAAAGGCATTGGCTCTTCCACTTCCCCGTCGCAATTCTGTCTTCCAACGCCCTGACACTCACGTACCGTCAGGCCGTGATTACCCTGCTGTTGACCGTGATTACCTCGGTGATGCAGCTCACACCGAACCTCCACCAGTTGCGAGGCTCACGCGGCATCCGCGCTCACCCAAACCATCGCTGCTGCCTGGAACCGCTCTGCATGCCATACTTCTGGAATGTTGCTGCGTCCAGCCCAACCCGGGGATGAGATGGCCGTCGCTAGCGTGCATGTGCGCTCATGGCAGGTGGCCTATTGCAGGCTCATGCCTCAGGAGTACCTCGATCAGCTCCGCCCTGAAGATCGCGCGGCGCATTACGACTTTGGCACCGGCGACCCTCAAAAGCCCCACACGATTGTTGCCGTCGACGACGAGGCTGTTTTGGGATTCACCACCACCATGCCCACCCGCTCTGAAGACCTGAGTGGCTACGGCGAACTGGTTGCTCTCTACGTCGATCCTGAGCACTGGGGCCGGGGCATCGGGCTGGCCCTGGTGCAGGCCGCGCGGGTTCACCTCGTCGAGGCAGGATTTCGCAATGCGATGTTGTGGGTGCTTGTGGGCAACGCGCGTGCCGATCGCTTTTATCAAAAGGACAAGTGGCTTCCCGACGGAACCCGGCGCACGGACACTGTTTGGGGCCTACAAGTGGACGAACTCCGTTACCTTCGCGATCTGGAGGCGGCCCCAGCTCACCCCGGCCAGCATTGACCGGCAGCCCCGATTCCCGTAAACTAAAAGACTGCGAGGGATGCGGCTCGAAGTGCATTCTTAAGAGCATCATTTTCCCTTGAACAGGGCAGGCAAAATCGCCCCTGTCGATAAGGGCTCAGGATTAAGGAAAAGCAATGGCAAACCATGTATCAGCGCTGAAGCGCGCCCGCCAGACAGTCACCCGTACCGATGTGAACCGCGCCAACCGCAGCCGCGTGCGCACCAGCCTGCGCGCCATGCGCGAGGCCATCACGGCCGGCGACGCCAAGGTAGCCCAGACCCAGTATCGTGAGACCGTTTCCACCCTCGACAAGAGCGTCCAGAAGGGCGTTCTGCACAAGAACACCGTCTCCCGCTACAAGAGCCGCCTGAACAAGCGCGTCAAGGCTTTGGTCACCGCCAAGGCGTAGTTGCGCCGGGCCTGATGAGGCCAGCACAGTTTTCATGGAGGAAGACAGACAGCCGGGAGAGATCCCGGCTGTTTCTGTTTTTCTTTGGCGCGAATTCCCCTCAATCAGCCGATCGAATTCACCGCATCAGGGCACGGGATCGTTTGTCCCCATCGGAACGCTCTTCTGGCACCGGGCGATGCGTCGCATGCCCATCCAACCGCCTTTGGCGATGCCGTACTTGCGCACCGCTTCAACCGAATAGACCGAACAGGTGGGGTTGTACCGGCAGCGGATAAAGTGTCCGCTGAACGGCTGAATGTAGCTGTGGTATCCAGCCACGCCGGCCGCAAACATGCGCACGCTGAGCTGGTTCTGGGGCGCACGCGTCGCGTCCGCCCCAAACAGCCCGCCGGCAACCACGACTGCTGCCAGCCATGGTTCCGGTCTTAGGAACCAATTCCGCAATGGGGGCATCTCACGCTCGCCTGCAGGCGCTGGTTGCCGCAGTTGGGGCATGGAACAAGGTTGCCCTGCGGCCGGGCAAGCAGGTAAATCACAAGGCCAATCAGATTCAGGAAAAAGACCAGCAGCATCCACAGAATCGCGCTGTCCATCCCGCGTGCTTTGGCATCACGGGCCACCCACACCAGCAGGGCAATGCTCAGAGCAAGAAAAATGATGGGAATGAAGAAAAACGTACCGCAACAGCCGCAGGAAGCCAGGCCTCCTGTCGGGTCCAGCGCCACATATTGCCCAAAACAGGCAACCGGCGAAGAGAGAGCGAGGCCTGCTATCAGCCAATTCTTGAATTGCATTGAGTACCGGCTTTCTTACAGGGAGTAATTTGGGGCCAATCGTAGCGGAAGCAATTTGCGAAGTCAATTTCGCCGCAGCCTGCTCACCACAGCCTTTCAAAGATACCCGCCGCGCCCATGCCTCCGCCCACGCACATGGTCACCATGCCATAGCGCGCCTTGCGCCGCTCCATCTCCCCGAGCAGCGTAGCCGTAAGCTTGGCCCCCGTGCAGCCCAGCGGATGACCCAGCGCAATGGCGCCGCCGTTTACATTCACGCGCGCCGGATCGAGCCCAAGCTCCCGCATCACCGCCAGCGCCTGCGAGGCGAATGCCTCGTTCAGCTCAATCAGGTCGATGTCGTTGAGGGTGAGGCCGGCGCGCTTCAGGGCCTTGGGAATCGCAGTTACTGGACCAATGCCCATCTCCTCGGGCAGGCAGCCGGTTACCGCATGGGCCACCAAGCGCGCCAGCGGCTTGAGGCCGAGTTCTTTCGCCCGTTCCCCGTCCATCAGCACCACAGCGGCAGCGCCATCTGAGGTCTGCGATGAGTTTCCGGCTGTCACCGTCCCCTGCGCATGGAAGGCCGGCTTCAGTTTGGCAAGCGCCTCCGCTGATGTATCCGCCCGCGGACCTTCGTCAACGGAAAACACCGCCTCCTTCGTCACCGGCTTTCCGGCCTTCGCGCCGGGCATGGCCGTCGTCACCGGCACTGGGATCAGTTCGTCGATGAATCGTCCCGCTGCCTGGGCGGCCACGGCCTTGCGGTGGCTCTCAAGCGCAAAGGCGTCCTGGTCTTCACGGCTCACGTTGTAGTGGCGTGCCACCCGCTCGGCCGTCAGTCCCATGGTGAGCAGCGACGCGGGGTAGTGTTCGGCCATGTAAGGGTTTGGGCTCGGCTTCAGGCCTGAAAAAGGCAGCAGGCTCATGGTCTCAACGCCGCCCGCCACGATGACGCGGCTAGCGCCGGCACGGATGCGCTGATCGGCAATCGCAATCGCCTCGAGGCCCGACGAGCAAAGTCGATTGATCGTGGCGCCGGGGATCTCGACTGGCCAGCCCGCGCGCAAAATCGCCCAGCGCGCCACGTCCCACCCTTGCTCGCCCTCCGGCTGCGCGCAGCCCAGGATCACGTCGTCGATCTCGGCTTTGTCCAGCCCGGATGCGCGATCGAGGGCCGCGTTCAGGCAGAGTGCGGCCAGGTCGTCAGGGCGCGTGGTTGAAAGAGCGCCTTTGGGCGCGCGGCCAACAGGGGTGCGAACTGCGCTCACCAGTACGGCACTCGACATTTCAGTTGCTCCTTCTGGGCGATTGCGGCCGCCATCGTGTTCGATTAGTCCAGCGTAGTCCGCTATTTCAATTTCTCAGCGGCTTGCCCGTTTTCAGCGTGAAGGCGATCCGCTCCTGCGTCTTGCGCTCGCCGCAGAGCGAGAGAAACGCCTCGAGTTCCAGATCGAGCAGATACTGCTCCGTCAGCGGCGCGCCCGCCGTTACCCGGCCACCAGCAAGAATGTACGCAATCCAGCGCGCCACCTTCTGGTCGTGCTCTGAGGCGTACCCCGCCTCGCCCATCAGGTAGACTCCGGTCTCGAGCGCGGCCAGCGCCGACGCTCCCGGTGCAGGCACCGTGCGCGGTTGCGGGGCGCTGTAGCCGGCTTCAGCCAGAGTGGCTACCTGCGCCTTCGCATCCAGCAGCAGCCGTTCGCGATTCAGCGTAATGCGGTCGCTCGCCGTAAACAGGCCCATGGTGCGCGCCTCCGCGGCCGATGTGGACACCTTGGCCATCGCGATCAACTCGAACACGCGCCGCAATGCCGCTCCCATCTCCGCCGACTGGGCAAAGCGCGATGGTGGATCACGCGGATCGGGCGGAGCCAGCGCGGTGGCTGCGTCAACGGCCCGGAGCAGCATCTCCTTTGTTCCGCCTCCGGCAGGGATCAACCCCACGCCCGCTTCCACCAGGCCAATGTAGGTTTCCGCGTGGGGCTGGCGTCGCGCTCCATGCAGGCAAATCTCCGCTCCGCCTCCCAGCGCCATGCCGAATGGCGCAACCACCACCGGGCGCGGGCAGAACTTGATGGCTGCCGTCATCTGCTGGAAGCTGTGGATGACGCCGGCCACCTCATCCCATTCGCCTTCCTGCGCCAGCATCAGCAGCTGCATCAGATTTGCGCCGACGGAAAAGTTGTCTCGGTCGCCGGTGATGACGAATCCCTGAAAGTCGCGCACCGCGGCCGAGTCGGGCTTCAAGACTGAGCTGATCATGGAGAGCACATCGCCGCCGATCGCATTCTTCAGCGAGTGCAGCTCGATGCAGCCGATTCCGTCGCCCAGGTCGACGAGCGACGCGCCGGCATTGCTGCGAACAGCCTTATGCGTGCGCTTGAAATCGGCGACGCGTGCGTGGCCTTCGACGGTTGGAACGGGCTCCATTGTTCCGCTTGCGGGCTGAAAGCAGGTTCGACTGTCGCTCGAATACCATGAGCTCTGGCCAGTGGCCAGCAGTGCTTCAATACGCGCGCTTACGGGAATGCCAAGCGCCTTCATGCGGCTTGCGGCTTGCGCTACGCCTGCGGCGTCGGCCATTTCAAACGGACCCATCTCCCAGTTGAAGCCCGCGCGCATGGCGTTGTCGATTGAAGGAATGTCGTTCGCTACTTCGCCCACGCGGTCCGCCGCAAAGCTCCATAAGGAGCCAAGAAACGGCCAGAGGAAAGCGGCGGCTTTGTCTTTTTTCGGATCGTTGGCGAGCAGCAGTTTGAGGCGCTCGGACAGCGTCGCGGCATTCTTCGCCATGTCGAGAGACGGCAGCGCCGGTTTGGCTACGGGCCGGTAGTCAAACGTCGCGAGGTCCAGAACCAGGCGCTCGTCTTTGCCGCCCGCTCCGCGCGTCTTTTTGTAGAAGCCTTGTCCCGTCTTGTCGCCGAGCCACTTGCGCTTCATCAGCTCGCTGAGCACCCCGGCAAACTTGCCTTCGCTTACGCCTCCAGGAAAATTTGCGGCGACATGCGCCAAGATGTCGATCCCGACCATGTCCGCCAGGCGAAACGTTCCGGTGCGCGGCCAGCCGAGGGCGGGGCCGGTGAGCGCGTCGACGTCTTCGATGGTCAGGCCTTGTTCGAGCATCAGGTTGGCAGCGTTGAACATGACGGAGACGCCGATGCGGTTGGCGATGAAGTTTGGCGTGTCGTTGGCGAAGACCACCTGCTTGCCCAGCAGGCGATCGGCGAAGGCTGCGAACGAGGCCACCAATGCCGGGTCTGATTCTGCGGTGGGAATCACCTCGAGCAGCTTCATGTAGCGAGGCGGATTGAAGAAGTGGGTTCCGAAGAATCGTTGCTTAGCAGCGCCGACAACGGCGCCAATTTGCGCAATGGGCAATCCCGACGTGTTGGTCGTGAGCACTGCATGCGGAGCCAGGTGGGGCAGCACGCGCGCAAGCAGCGCGGTTTTGATTTCGAGGTTTTCGGCGACCGCCTCAATTACCCAGTCGCACAGTGCAATGCCAGCCAGATCGCGATCGAAGGTTCCCGCCGTAATCAGCCGCGCATTCGCCGGCTCATAAAACGCGGCGGGCTTGGCCTTGCTTAGGGCATCAAGAGCGGCTCGCGCAGGTTCCGCTGCGCCTTCCTTAGGAGAAATGTCGAGCATCAGCACCGGAATCCCCGCATTGGCCAGGTGGGCGGCGATGCGCGAGCCCATGGTGCCTGCGCCTAGCACTGCAGCGCGGCGCACCAGGAATGGCTGAGACTTGGCGCTCTGCGCATGTGTCTGCCCGGGGGAAAGTGTCGGCGGAGGAGCGTTCATCGTGTTCTCCCTGCGAGGGTTGGAGTGGGGGATCATCCACGGGGCGTAAACGCTGTGAGCATACGGCTGGCTGCCCGGCGGGGTCAAGGCAGCAGGATGCGTTGCAGGCCTCAACGGTCAGACAGCTGCACCGGATTGCCGTCGGGGTCCTTCCCATCGCACAGGCAAAACTTTTCTCCCTGACGAACCTTGCCGAATTTGGCTCCGCGCGCCACCAGCCTCTCGCGCTCTGCGGCTACGTCCTTCGCATGGAAGACGATCTTTGGTCCCTTGCGGCCCGGCGAGGACGGGCCGGAATGCAACGCTATGGTTGCGCCGCCGGCTCCATACTCGCGCCAGCCCTTTTCGCTCGACACCTGCCTGAGCGCCATTACTTCTCCGTAGAACCTGCTCATCTCGTCCATCTGACTCGTGAACAGAATCACGCGCGCCATCTTCATTGGGTGCACCTCAGATTCGCAATTGGCGCCGCCGGCATCGTCAAGCCAGGCCGTAACGCCTGAAAACTCAACCAATTGGGCTAAAAACTCAATTCCCCGTACAATCTAGGTAGAGAGATAGAACCCATGCCACGAGTGTATATGGATGCCAACGCCACCACGCCTCTGCTTCCAGAGGTGATGGAAGCCATGCGTCCTTATTGGATGGAACACTTCGGCAACGCATCTTCGATTCACATGCACGGGCAGGCCGCGCATCGGGCGGTGGATCACGCCCGCGAGACTCTCGCACGGATGTTCAATTGCCGCGAGGCCGAGGTGGTTTTCAACTCCGGCGGCACCGAGGGCGACAACACTGCCATCTTCGGCCTGCTTCGTCCGGGCGACCACTTCATCACTACGTCAATCGAGCACTCGGCAGTGCTTCAGGCGGCCAATCGCGTGGCTGAGCATGGTGTGGAGGTCACTTTCATCGGCCCGCAGCCCAGCGGACTCATTGACCCGGAAGATATCCGGCGCGCGATCAAGCTGAACACACGCCTCATCAGCGTCATGCACGCCAATAACGAAACGGGAGTTCTGCAGCCCGTCGAAGAGATTGGTAAGATCGCTGCCGATGCCGGTGCATTCTTCCACATCGACGCGGTGCAGGGCGCGGGCAAGGTACCGTTCGACGTCAAGCGCTTCGGATGCCACCTGCTCTCGATCAGCGCGCACAAGATGCACGGGCCCAAGGGTGTCGGCGCCATGTACGTGCGCCGTGGAACCCCGGTCGAGTCCCTCCTCGTCGGTGGCAGCCACGAGCGCCGCCGCCGCGCCGGAACTGAGAATGTGCCCGGCATTGTCGGCCTGGGTAAGGCCGCTGAACTCGCCATGGAGTCGCTCGCCGATGGAACGATCGAGCGGCTTGCTGGTCTGCGCGATCGGCTTGAGGCGGGAATCCTCGCGCTGACCGGCACGCGCGTGAATGGTGGCTGGGATGGGGATCAACGCGTTACCCGCACCGCCAACACCACCAACATTTCCTTCGACAACGTGGAAGGCGAAGCGCTCGTCATCGCGCTCGACCTGAAGGGCGTTGCCGTGAGCGGCGGCTCGGCGTGCCACTCCGGATCCACTGAGCCGAGTCATGTGCTGATGGCCATGGGACTCGACAAGAACGCCGCTCGCGCCAGCCTTCGCTTCAGCCTGATGAAGACCGCAACTGATGCCGACGTGGATTTTGCATTGCAGGTTGTTCCGCAGGCAGTCGAACGATTGCGCGCATTGTCGCCCGTCGCCGCCGGAACGCTGGGTTGAGTCGCGGAGCGGGGCGTTGAACTAAACCTGAATGGGAAACGAGAGACTGATTTTATGAGCACGAACACCACCATCGCAGTTGCCATGTCTGGAGGAGTTGACTCCTCAACGGCTGCGGCGATGCTCGTCCACTCCGGCGAAAATGTGGTGGGCCTCACCCTTCAGCTATGGGATCAGACGCGGCTTGCGGGCAAGCACGGCATTCCCGACGCTCCGAAGGCCGGCCGCTGCTGCTCTTTGGATGATGTTTATGACGCGCGCCACGTGGCCGAGCAGTTGGGCATCCCTTATTACGTCGTCAATCAGGAAGAGCGATTCGAGAAGGATGTTGTGCGCCCGTTTGTCGATGAGTACCTCGCCGGCCGCACTCCCATTCCGTGCTCGCTCTGCAATAACCACCTCAAGTTCGACCAGCTTCTGCAGACCGCGCGCTCGATCGGCGCCGACCGCATCGCCACGGGCCACTACGCCGTGAACGAGTTTGATGCGACACGGGACGGGGGCCGCGGCCGCTGGATTCTGAAGCGTCCCGCCGATCTGGCCAAGGATCAGACCTACTTCCTCTTCGGCCTGACGCAGCAGCAGCTTGCGCACACGCTCTTCCCGCTCGGCAGCCTCACCAAGCCGCAGGTACGCGAGGTGGCCCGCCAGCGTGGGCTCACGCTAGCCGAGAAGCCTGACTCGCAGGAGATTTGTTTCGTCCCCGGCGGCGACTACAAGCAGTTCATCGCCGCTTATCTCGAGGAACAGGGCGAACAGGTGCCGGTGAGTGCCGGCGAACTGGTCGCCTCCACGGGAGAAGTGCTCGGACGGCACCAGGGCATCTCCAGTTTTACGGTGGGGCAGCGCAAGGGGCTGGGTGTCAGCTCTCCTTCGCCGCTCTACGTGCTCCAGATTGACCCGGCCAGCCACAAGGTGACCGTGGGCGCGGACCAGGAGCTGGCGACACGCACGCTTTGTGCGGGTCAGCTCAACTGGATCAGCATTCCCACGCTCCCCGAGGCCATGCGTGTCCGCGTGAAGATCCGCCATCGTCACGAACCGGCATGGGCCACGCTTGAGCCCGGCGGCCAGGGCGAGGCGGTCGCCACATTCGACGAGCCGCAGCGCGCCGTCACGCCCGGACAGGCAGCCGTTTTTTATGACGGAGATGAAGTGGTGGGCGGCGGTTGGATTATTTAAGGCCTGACGACTAGCGTGCGAGCGGACTACCCACCAAAGCATTGAGTCGATGTCCTGGGCGAAAAACTCATCTTGATCGAGCAGCAGGATTGTGTCTAAAATGCGTTGCGTACCCCCAACTCAAAAAGGGAAATTCCAGATGAAACCTGAACGCCTTTTCTATAGCGCTGCTGGCGCCATCTTCCTTACCCTGACCGTCCTCGGCTTTCAGCACTACATCTTCCAGGGCAAGCACTTTGACGGCACTCCCATCGACCCGTCGATTTTGGCGACGGTTGTGGTGCACAGCTCGGCGATCTTTGCCTGGTACCTGCTGTTTTTCGTGCAGTCTCTGCTCATCTCAATGCAGAACCGCCGACTGCACATGAAACTTGGCTGGAGCGTACTGGTCGTTGCCTCAACCATCGCAGTGACCGGGCCACTGGTGGCGATCCGCTCGACGCGCCTCTATCCTGACGCAGCAGTTTTCGACTGGCCCGGCCGTCAATTCCTGTTGATCATGTTTTCTGAGATTGCGATATACCTGACCTTCGTTACCATCGGAGTAGTCAAGCGCAAGCGGCCCCGCATTCATCGGTCCATGATGCTTCTTGCCAGCCTGGTCATTCTCACCGGAGCCACCGGCCGTATTTCGCTGGTCAATTCGATCTTCGGGTTCCACGAGTGGATGGCATTGTTCGGACCGGTTGTCTGCCTCGGTGCGCTTCTGCTGCTCGTGCGTCTGGTCATCACTCGCAGACTCGACCGCGAGTTCGCCGCCGGCTATGTCGCCCTGGTCGTCGCTACGTTGGTAGCCGCAAGACTGGCGGAGACCAGCGTTTGGGTCAATTGGGCAGGAATGATTTTGAAGCAGTAACGGAATCCAACATTTCCGCTTTCAGCTTCCAGGCACTAGACGACCTTGTCTCTGTCGCCGCGCGGAAGGCTTGCCTGCGTTGGCTGTTGGTTGATGGGCGTGCGCAGCGATTCAATCACTGCCTTGGCTGAGGCCAGCATCCCTGAAATCTGCTTCATCGGCTTCGTCACTGACTCCTGCATGAATCCGGCTGTCTTATCCACCCCGTCCATCAGGCTCGTCAGCATCCCATCAGCGCGTGCGGACTGGCGGCGCGCCCTATCGATAATCTCGTTTGCTGCCGCCTGCACATCGACGGTCTGCCTGCGCAGGTTGTGGGCGATTGCCGCGGCATCCACCACGGCGGCTTCAATCTTGGGTCCTGTGTGCGCCAGCAGTTCGCGGGCGCTCTCGATCACGGGCACAACCGAGGTGCGCAGTTCTTCAATGTCCTGCCGCATCGCCGCGGCTGACTTGCGCAATGCCGAAAAAATCGCCAGCAGCACAACGGTCTGCAGCAGCATCGTCAAGGCAACGGCGGCAACAATGATCAACTGCACGGTCTGACTGTCGAGATTATGCATGGACTTTGTCTCGCACCGCGTATCTGGGGGTCTGAGCCCTCACTATAAAAGATGCTCCCCACGGCTGCAGGAGACATTGTAGGCGGCGCCGACGCTTGAGTTCCCAAAAACGGTGATCGCTCACCGGCCCGCCAAAACGGGAATCTTTGTCCGGGCCCGACCCCACAAGCGGACCGGCCCCGCAGGCGCGGAGCCGGACTTTCCGGCTTCGCGCATTGGCGCTTAGTACTCGCGAGCTTCAGGAGAGTTGGTCGTGTTGTGGTAGGCCTGGCGTCCTGCATCCACCGCGGTCGAAACGCGGCCGGTCTGTTCGGCGACCAGGTTCTTGCCGCGCTCCACAAACTCTTCCCACTGGGCGCGGCCGCGGTCCACGGCCTCACGGCCCTTTTCCACGTAGTCGCTAACCTGTTCCTTGCTCCGGTCCACGAGTGCGCTTACCTGCTCCTTGCTCTTATCGACAAGGGCGCTAACTTCTTCAGCAGCCTGGCGCGTGCGAGCCTTCAAATACTCCGTGCCCTCACGGGCGCCGGTCGCTATGTCGTCGCGGGTCTCGCGGCCGCTCTTGGGCGCATAGAGGATGCCTACCAGGGCGCCTACTCCTAATCCTGCCAGGAACCACGCCAATCCGTATGATTTGCTATCTTCTGCCATGATGAAAACGCTCCTTTTGTCCGGCTTGAGAACGACTGAACGTACCTAAAGTCTTTTTCGTGCCGCGTTTCTGGATTTCGCCTCGAAAACCAGACTAAAACACCCGTCCTGCTTCCTTGAATCGAAAGGAAAAATGCAGACGGATTCCCACCACATTGGACGCAGTCTACACCCACCGGGCTTCATTGTCTCGGTATCAAATGAGGTAACTTGCACGTGGTGAATACAGTAAGGCAATTCAATTCCACAGGATAGAGCGCTTTTGCACAGACGACCACCTCTCGTGCCCGGCGCAATCTGCGTCCGCGTGTGGGGTAACCTGGCTGTTAACGCTTCAGTCAACCCGCGCAATTGCAACCGCGCGCCAGCACCTCGGCGATATGCATGGCCTTGCGATCGGACAACTGCGCAATCTGCTCCCGGCAGCTGAAGCCGTCGGCGATGATCAAGGTCATTGAGTCCGCGGCGTTGACGGCGGGCAACAAACTGTCGTTCGCAATCGCCTTGGAGACGTCGAATTTGTCGGCCTCAAAGCCGAATGGGCCGGCCATGCCGCAGCATCCCGCCTGGATGGGCTCGACCGTGGCTCCTGCGCTCTTGAGCAGCGCCACTTCGCTGCGCGATCCCTGAAACACGGCCTTGTGGTGGCAATGCCCATGCACAAGTATGCGTGCGCCCTCGAGCCGGCCCTTCGCCCAGTCAGGCGCTTTGGCTGTGAGCCAGTCCGCCAGCAGCCACACCTGGCCGCTCAGGCGTTTTGCGCGCGCGTCCTTGGGGAACAACTCCAGCAGTTCGTCCTTGAAGACGCTGGCGCAACTCGGCTCCAGAAAGATGAAGGGCAATCCGGCTTCAATTTGCGGGGCCATTCGGTCCAGAACCTTAGCCAGGTAAGCGCGCGCGGCTCCAAGAAATCCGAAGTCATAGAGCGGCCGTCCGCAGCAGATGTGTCCCTTGGGAACCTCCACCGCAAACCCCGCCTCCGTCAGCACCGACTCAGCAGCGGCAAGCGTTTGTGGATGGTAGTAGTTGTTCCATGTATCCGGCCACAAGAGTACCTTCACGGCTGTGCTGTTCACGGTCTGCCGCGGAATGTTCGTTGTCTCACTCGCGCTGGTTCTTGTCCGCTGGTAGTTTTTCGGCGCCAGCCGCGGAAGCGTGCGTTCCTGCGCCACGCCGACGATCTGCTTGATCAGAGGGCTGGTGATGGGGCCGGTCAGCAACGCGTTGGTCAGCGCTGGAGTGAGCGACCCGAGCCGAGCCAGCTTGTCAGCAAATCCAAAGATGTAATGGTGCAGCGGATGCATGCGCCCCTTGTAGTGCTGCGCAAGAAACTCACTCTTCCATGCCGCCACATCCACCTGCACGGGGCACTCCGATTTGCAGGCCTTGCAACTGAGGCAAAGATCCAGCGCATGGTGGACTGCCTCGCTCTGGAAACCCTCGTTGCGCAGCGCGCCCGACATCATCTCCCACAGCAGATGCGCGCGTCCGCGCGTCGAGTGCTGCTCGTCTCCGGTGGCCCGGTAGCTCGGACACATGACGCCGCCTGTCGTATTGCGGCATGCGCCCACACCCACACAGCGCTCGGTGGCGCGCTCAAATGAGCCCTCGTCCGCCGCAAACGCGAAGTGTGTTTCAAGCGCGCGCACGGGCACCTCGGTGGCATCACAGATA
>CAVXVM010000120.1:0-7974 GCA_963765025.1 uncultured Acidobacteriaceae bacterium
GCTCGAGTGCGGCCTTCACCACAGACGGATCGTTCAGCGGCAATTCAGGATCGAGACGTTGCACGGCGGTGCGCATCGCCTGCAGCGGATCGGCGGTCGACTCTACCACCACCGACATGTTGTCATAGCCTTCCTGTCGGTAGGGAACAAACAGCAGCGGCCTCGGGTCGTTCTCCTGAATTTCCTGCAGCAGATTTGCAGAAATGCCCACAACCGCAATCCATTCGGTCGCCTTGTTCTTGTCGTCGTAAAGACGAAAGCGCTTGCCGATGGGATTCTGGCCGGGCCACAAGCGTGCGGCAGCATCCCGCGTCACAATCGCCGCTTCATGGTGTGCGGTGCCGTCGGTCTCGTTAAAGGCTCGACCCTCCAGCAGTGGCAGGTGGATGGTCTCCAGATATCCAGGAGACTGCGCCACGAACGCGACCCACGGCCTCTTAGCCGGATTCGCGATCGGCGCAAGCTCCAGTTCGATCTGCTGCCGGTTTGCGCCCAGCCCCGGCCCATCCGAAGCAATTGCGGCGTGCGAAACCCCCGGCAGTTCGCGCAGGCGCGGCAAAAGCTCATCGAAAAAGCGCTGGCGCGCATCCGCGTCTTTGTACCGGCTTTCGGGTAGTTGCAGCGACCCCATCGTCAATTGCGTCGCCGGAACAAACGGATTGATCGACAGCGCGTTCAGCAGCGCCCTGACAAAGATGCCCGCTCCAGCCAGCAGCACCAGCGTCAAGGCAAACTGAAACACCACCAGTGCCGACGTGATCCACCCGCCGCGGCTCCTCCCCACGCTATGCGCGCCTTCTTTCAGAACTCCGGCCAGATCGGGCTTCGATGAGCGCAGCGCTGGCGCAATGCCAAACAGCAATCCGCTCAAAATGCACAGGGCAGCAAAGTAGCCGAACACCGTAAAGTCCATCGTGAACTCAATCCAGGAGGGCCGGATCGTCTGGGTCGATAGATCGAACCAGTGAATGCCCGCCTCGGCCAGGCCCATACCCAGAACACCACCCACAGTGCTCAAGGTCACGCTTTCAATCAGCAGCTGCCGAATCAGACGCCAGCGCGTTGCCCCAAGAGCGGTCCGGATCGACATCTGGCGCTGCCTGCTCAGCGCGCGGCTCAACATCATGTTGGCCACATCGGCGCACGCAATCAGCAACACAAAACCCACCGCCGCCAGCATCATCAGAAACACAATCCGAATGTTCCCGCCATTAAAGCGCTGCTGAAACGTCAGCACCCTCACGCCTAGATCCTTATCGGCAGGGAACTGCTGCGCAAGCCGACCGGCAATGCCATTCAGTTCGGCATTCGCTTGCCGCATCGTAACCCCGGGCTTCAGAATCGCGTAGCCCCGCAGTTGCCGGTTATCGCGCTTGGCAAGGTCTGCCGTCGGAGTCAGGGGCATCCACAGATCAACGCCGCTCGGAAACCGGAAACCCTTCGGCATCACGCCGGCAATCGTGGCCGCCGTATCGTTTACGCGCACTTGTCGGCCGATCACGTTTGCCATTCCGGCATACCGTTCCTGCCACACGTCATAGCTCAGCACCACCACCGGTTCGGCGCCGGCATGATCGTCCGACGGTAAAAACCCACGCCCCAACAGAGCGTTGGTGTGCACCATCGTGAACAGGCCCGCGGTCGCGTGCGCCACATGATACCGATGGGGAGGATTGCCGCTCTCGCTCAGTATGCCGCCTTCATCGCTGGTGGCCTCGAACGACTCAAACGACGCCGCCTGCCCGCGGTAATCCTGAAAATCCGGATACGAAAGGGGCCCACCCCTGTCACTCTGGGCAAGAGACTGGTTGTCGATGCAGACCAGCCGGTCGCCTCCAGGTACAGGCACGGGCTTGTACAGCACTGCATTCACCAGCGTGAAGACCATCGTGTTCAGGCCGATTCCCGTCGCGAGTGTCGCGATAATCGCCGCCGAAAACCAACGATGCGCCAGAATTCCGCGCACGGCATATCGAAAATCTTGCCAAATCGACCCCAGCCACCATCCCGGCCCCTGCCGAACGATTTCCTCGCGCGCGGCATCCACACCGCCAAACTCGATCAACGCCTGGCGGCGCGCCTCTGCCGCGGGCATCCCCTCGCCAACCTTCACCGCGATCGACTCCTCCAGATGAAACCGCAGTTCCTCGTCAAACTCGCCCCGCCTCTTGCGGAAGAGCAGAAACCGGATGCGCGTCAGCAGTTCTCCAATCATCGCGGCGCCTCCACCGTCCGGCCCAGCACCAGCCCGATCGCCGCCGAAAGCCGGTCCCACGTCTCCCGTTCGCTGTCCAGTTGTCTCCGCCCGGCCGCCGTCAGCCGATAAAACTTGGCCCGACGGTTGTTCTCCGAGTTGCCCCACTCCGCCTTGATCCAGCCCTTGTATTCGAGCCGGTAGAGTGCAGGATAGAGCGAACCCTGTCCAATCTGCAGCACCTCATTTGAAATTTGTTGGATGCGCAGGGCCACTCCCCAACCGTGCATCGGCCCAGGCAAGAGAGTTTGCAGAATAAGCAGGTCGAGCGTTCCCTGCAGCAGATCCGTTGAAGTCGGCATCCCTTCCCCTCGATACTCGACAAGATAATCAATCACTCTCCTGTCGGATGTCAAGGGATAAGGCGATAAAGCCTGCGGGGATTCGACGAAGCCCAGCCAGCTCCTTCATCCCTGTGAACTGAAGTGACGGCCGGGCAGAAGCGGGGATTGGTGCAGCCCCTGCAAGGCGGAAATTCGGAGGTAATTCGTTCGTGGCAACCCTGAAGTTCTAAACGGAGCTTTCATTTATGTCGATAAGATGGGGACGGGGTGTTTGATGCGCGCGAGAAAGGCGATCTGGCCGGACCCGTTATTGACGTGCAAATCAATCGCTGCCTGGGCTCTCATTTTGTCCCTCAGGGGCTGGGCCGGGCCGCCGTCCCAAAGACCTTCCCCGGTAGCGGACATGTTGCGAGACACCTACACGGCCTCAGATGGTCTGCCACAAAGCACGGTTTTCGCCGTCAGCCGCACCAAAGACGGATTCCTCTGGATGGGCACGCAAGACGGTTTGGCTCGCTTCGACGGAAGCCAGTTCAAGGTCTTCCACCGCCAGGACGCCGATGGGCTCACGCAAAGCCACATCCGGGCTTTAGGTGCGGCGCAGGATGGTTCGCTGTGGATCGGAACGCAGAGCCGCGGACTGGTGCATTTTGTTAACGGCAGATTCGTCCCCTATTCGGTCGCCGACGGACTTCTGAATGCGGTCGTTCGCTGCATCGTTCAGGATCGCCTTGGAGACATGTGGTTTTGCACAATGGGTGGACTCGCCCATTGGCGGAACGGAAAATTCGATGGACTCACCACAAAGCAAGGCTTGGCCGGCAACTATGTTCAGGCCATCGCGGAAGACTTCCTCGGCCGTCTATGGGTTGGCACTGCCTCCGGTCTAAGCGTTCTCGACCACGGCCGCTTCCTCTCCTTTCCTGCCCAGAAAAAGTTCGCTGGTCAATCAGTAAACGCGCTGGCAGTCGATCGGGAGGGCCATGTCTGGGTGGCGGGCGACAAACAACTGGCCGAGTTTGCCGGCTTTGAGATCGCCGCATCGTTCGACGCGGGCGGCCGAACTCTGCCCATGCCCCCAGCGTCCATTGACAGCCTCGCAGTCGACGCCGCCGGGGCGCTCTGGATCGGCGCCGACGGCAACGGTCTGCTGCGCTTGCAGAATGGAAGACTGGAAGAATACGGAACCGCGCAGGGTCTATCCGATGCCCGGGTTTTGACCCTCTTCGCAGACGCCGACGGCAACGTGTGGACTGGAACCAATGCCGGTGGTCTCACTCGCCTGCGCCCGCGCCACGTGTCGATGCTGGGCGCGCCAGAAGGCCTGTCGGGCAGCGATGCTCTTGCCGTGCTCGAAGCCAGCGATGCCTCGCTTTGGGTCGCCACTCCCGGCCACGGCGTCGATCACGTCACTGGCGGAGTCGTTCGTCATTACACCACTCGCGACGGTCTTTCCTCCAATGACGTGTTTTCCATGTGGCAAAGTCCCAGGGACGGAACCATCTGGGTTGGCACCAGCGAAGGAACGCTCCAGTGGTTGGAAGGCGGCCGGTTCAAAACGTTTGCATTGCCGAGCCACGGGTACATCCTGTTCATTCTGGAAGATCGCGCCGGCAACATGTGGCTCGGGACCAGACATGGCCTCGTCCAGATCAGGGACCGGCAGGTAGTGCACACGTACACCATTGCGGATGGCCTGGCGGACAATGCCGTGCTGGTCGGCGATGAGGCCAGCGACGGTTCGCTCTGGCTCGGCACCGCTAATGGCTTGAGCCATTTTCAAAACGGCAAATTTACAAACTATTCGGCGTCGCCTTTGGGCGGAACATTCGTCACTTCAATTCATGCCGATGCCGGCGGCGTGGTCTGGTTTACCACCCTTGGCGACGGCTTGGGACGATGGCAAAACGGTAAGCTGACGTTGACCACAACCCGCAACGGCCTGCCCGACGACGCCTTGTACTCCGCCGTCGACGATGGCGCCAAAAACCTGTGGCTCAGCAGCAATCGGGGTATCTTTCGCATAGCCAAGCGCGAACTCGACGATCTGTCCACAGGCAGAGCCGCCTCTGTCGCAGCCCGCGTCTTCGACGTGGCTGACGGCCTGCGAAGCAACGAATGTTACGGTGGCAGCCAGCCCTCGGGAGGTCGCCGCCGCAACGGAGACCTGCTCTTCGCCTGCGTTGGCGGCGTCGTCATGTTCAATCCGGCGCAGTTGTCTGTGCTCGCGCGTCCCCCCTCGGTCAGCATTGACGAGGCGCGCATCAACAATCGTGAAGTTCCTCACCAGCCCCCCGGCGCAACCGTCCGCATACCTCCGGGCACCGGCAGTTTGGAATTCACTTACACGGGCATTGACTTCTCGGCCCCCCACCAGCTGCGCTTTCGTTATCGCCTTCAAAACTTCGACAGCGACTGGGTCGATGCGGGAATGCGCCGCTCTGCCTACTACACCAACATCCCCCCCGGTACCTATCGCTTTCAGGTCATCGCCGAGGATGCCGACGGCGTCATGAGTCCTGCCGCTGCCAGTCTTGATTTCGTCCTGCAACAACACTTCTATCAAACTTGGTACTTTTACGCCGGCGTCGCCCTGCTGCTCGTCACCCTTGGCTTCGCCATCGTTCGCCTGCGCATTCGCCGGCTACGCGCCCACGAAAGGCAATTGCAGCGGCTCGTGGATGAGCGCACGAGCGCATTGCAAGTCGAGGTTGCCGAGCGCAGAAGGGCTCAGATCGCCATGCAGGCCGCCCGCCAGGCCGCCGAGGAAGCCCGTGCTGAGGCCGAGTACCGCGCCAGTCACGACGATCTCAGCGGAGTCTTCAGCCGCGCCGCCGTCCTCAAGCAGCTTGAGCGCGAATGGTCGCTCAGCATTCGCACCAACCAGCCCTTGAGCGTTCTCCTTGCCGATATCGATCACTTCAAGAACATCAACGACACCTACGGGCACCTTGTAGGAGACCAGGTGATCAAGCTCCTCGTATCGAGGATAGCGGCGGTATTGCGACCCTACGATTCGGTAGGCCGCTTCGGAGGAGAGGAGTTCCTGGTCGTCGCTCCGAATTGTGATTCCACCAGGGCCACCGCAATTGCGGAACGAGTGCGCGCCAGCATCGCGGTCGAACCTTTCCTGGTCGGCGAACTCTCTGTCCCCGTATTCCTGAGTATCGGCATCAGCACTCTAACCCAGCCTACCCACACACCAATTTGGGCAATGCAGGCCGCCGATGCGGCCCTGTACGTGGCAAAAAGAAACGGGCGAAACAGAGTCGAGCACTACTCCCCGCAAGACCATGGTGCGTCCCCCTCGTTGTCGCTTCTCTAACCGCTACGGCGCGGTGACAAACTTCACACGGCGCTGAAAAACCCAGATTTCAAATCAGCTGTGCCCCTCGATAAGGACGAAGGCATTGTCAAGCACAAAAATCCTGTGCGGTGCGTGAGCACCGCTGCTTTCTCCAGAGGGGTTGAGGACCAGAGCTCTGGTAGATTCACGCTGCATCACAAAACGGTGAGCAAAAGCGCCTCACCAACCATCGATACGGCCATCAATTCATCGCAAGGCTTTATCGCGATGAGTGGGCGGGCATCCGCCTCGTCTCGACCCCTGATCTCTGACCTCTGATCTCTTCATTTTGCACCAACTATGGTGCAAAACAGCTTGCAAAAAGGCGCAAAAACTCGTCAAAAACCGTCTTTTTCCGACCATTTTCGACCATTTGGCGCATCGAGCGTCCTCAGGTACACACCATTTCCAGGAGAAACCGTCTTTCGGCCACGGTCACTTCGCACCGCTTCACTTGCTCCGGCCAAATCGTCTGGCCGCACGCAACGATTTGCTCAAAATCGTCGCAGTGGGCCCGGTCTGAAAATGAAATCCGCGCAAAAAAAGCGTCCGCTCGCACGAAACGATTTGAATGACCAGCGGAACATCGAGGCTACCAGCGCAAAAGCGACCGGGAACCCCCGGTCCCTCGCACTTGGGGACCGGGGATTGAAGCAGAAGGAAGACTGACTGGGGACCGGGGTCTACTGCCCGAAGATGAGCACCCCAAACAGAACCAGCCAGGCCAGCCCCATCGCGTGCCAGAACCAGGCGGTCGCATCCACAGCGATCTGCCTCGACTCCACGCGCTTGAAAAAGCCAAGCGCGGTCACGCACACAACGAGGGCCACAATGCCGAGGGCCAAATGGGCCGCGTGCAGGCCGGTAATCACGTAAAAGAAGTAGCTCGCCGGCGTCGCCCAGCGATCGAACGCGAATCCTTGCGCAGTCAATTGCCTCCAGGCCACAATCTGCCCCGCCAGGAACAGCAGGCCGAGGCCAAGCGTGGCGCCGAGCCAGGGCACGGCGCGGCGAACCGCCGGGCGTCCCAGTCCGAGCCACTCTTCCAGTACATCGAACTCACGGAAGATCTGCAGCCGCGCGACCTCCATCGTGAGGCAACTCAGCACCAGCGCTGCGGTATTGAGAAACAGGATGGGCGGCAGCAGCACAGGGTGCCAATCGCCAATCTGGCGCAACGTGCGTGCATCCATAGTCGTGCCCGCCTGCCGCGCATAGAACAGCGCGACCAGCACCACGAAGAACATCATGTCTCCGGCCAGGGCACAGAACAGAAAAGCACGGGCTCGATGGAGCATCTCACGCGGGCCCTTGCGTGGCGATCGCCAATCATCGTCGCCCCCACCGCCGCCGCCGCCGGTCGGGCGTCGGTCCACGGGCGGTCGGCCGCCGTGTCCGGGCTCTTTCCGTTCCGTTTCCGCTGGGGTCGGCGTGAAAATGGAGGGCATGATCGGCCTCTGTGAGATAGAGGTTACACTCACTTTCGTTTGGACGCACCCACAATCAAAAAAGTGCGTGTCAGCCTGCGCGGCCTCCGACCGCTCGTTCAAGGTGGTCGCAGTAGGTTAAACTCCCCGATCTACCAGAGTTTATTGGGTCTATTGGACATTACGGCCGGCGACGATCTCGACAAAGAGCTTGTGCACCCGGCGGTCCTGAGAATGTGAACCTCGCTATAGCTTTCAGCAATCAGCTATCAGCAATCAGCTAAAACTGGTCTAGCTGACAGCTGACCGCTGATTGCCGACCGCTTCCTTACTTCGAGTACAACTCGACGATGAGTTGCTCGTTCAACTGTATCTGCACCAATTCGTCGCGCTTGGGCAGGCTCAAGACGCGGCACTTTGAGCCCTCGCGGTCCACATCGATCCAGTTCGGAGCGGGAGCATGCGCGGTGGCGTCGCGGGCGGCCAGGATGGTCGCATTGTTCTTGCTGGCGTCGCGGACCGGAACACGTCGCCGATCTTCACGAAGGCCGAGGGGATGTCGCACTTGCGGCCGTTTACGTCGATGTGGCCGTGGCGGACAATCTGGCGCGACTGGGCCCGGCTGGCTCCGAAACCCATCCGGTAAATGACGTTATCCAGGCA
>CAVXVM010000121.1:0-3316 GCA_963765025.1 uncultured Acidobacteriaceae bacterium
TGCTCTCCGCCGCCATTGTGCGCGCCGTCAGACGTCTCGCGCCTTTCCTTATGGCTATGTACGTGGTCTCGTTTCTTGACCGCGCCAACATCGGCTTCGCCAAGCAGGCACTCGCCGCATCCGTCGGCATCTCTGAGAGCACCTACGCTCTCGGCGCAGGCCTGTTCTTCATCAGTTACTCGCTCTGCGGATTCCCCTCGAACCTCATCCTCCACAAAATCGGCGCAAAATTCTGGATCTCATTCCTCATGGTGGGTTGGGGGCTGGCCTCCATGGCAACCATGTTCGTGCGTGGCGCCACGTCCTTTTACCTGCTGCGCCTGCTGCTCGGCGTCATGGAGGCGGGCTTCTTCCCCGGCGCCATTCTCTACCTCACCTACTGGTTTCCCAACCGCGTGCGCGGACGCATCCTCGGCCTCTTCTACCTTGGCGTACCGCTGGCTCTCATCGTCGGCGGCCCGCTCTCCGGCCTGCTCCTCGACATGCATCCCCTCGGCTCGCTCCTGAACTGGCAGTGGATGTTTCTTGTGGAAGGGTTCATGGCAGTCGCCCTCGGATTCGTCGCCTTCTGGTTCCTCGACAACAAGCCGGCCAACGCCAAGTGGCTCCCGGCCGGAGAAAAGCAGGCTCTCGAAGACGAATTAGCCAAAGAGGAGCAGCAGCGCCGCGCCGCTGGACCCGCGCTCCTCCTGCCCATGTTGCGCGATCTGCATGTCCTCGGCTTCGTTCTCATCTACGCGCTCATCCAGATGAGCACATATGGCGCCATCTTCTATCTTCCGGCCGAGGTCTCCGCACTCCTGCACAAGCCAGCTGGCTTTCAGGTGGGCCTGGTCACGGCAATTCCCTGGCTCTGCGCCCTCGCTGCCGTCTACTGGCTGCCCGGGACCGCCGACCGCTTCCGCACGCACCGCCAGCTCGCCGCGCTCACCCTTCTGGTCGCCGGACTTGCCAGCTTCCTCTTCCCCACCGCTGGTCCGCTGCTCGGCCTGGCCACATTGTCCGTTGCCGTCTCCGGATTTATCGCCGTCCAGCCCCTTTTTTGGACCTTTCCCACCAGTTACATGGCCGATCGAGCCAAGGCCGGCGGCATTGCCCTCATCGGAACCGGCAATCTCGGCGGATTCATCGCTCCCAACCTCAAGGTCTGGGCCGACACCTGCTTTCATTCCTCCCGCGCCGGGCTTTATCTGCTGGCGGGAATTACGGTCGCCAACGCAGCTCTCATCTTCTTCACCATCGACCGCCGGCCCCGCGCCACGGCCAGCGCAAATCGCCCACGGGTATAATCAAATCCATGTCGGCAGGTGCACAAACCGATCCAACTGCAGCCCAGCCCGCGACCGAAATCGCGCCTGAAACTGCGGGAAAGCTGCAGGCTCTTGAGGCGCGCCTGGCCTCGCTCGGCAAGCTCATGGTGGCTTACTCCGGCGGCGTCGATTCAGCCTTCCTGGCCGCTACCGCTCATCGCGTCCTCGGCAACCAAATGCTCGCCGTCCTTGCCGATTCAGCCAGTCTGGCCCGCCGCGACATGGAACAGGCCTGCGCCTTCGCCAGCCAACTCGGAATGCCGCTGCAGGTGGTCAACACAGGCGAGCTCGACAAGCCCGAGTACGCCCGCAACGACGCGAATCGCTGCTTCCATTGCAAAGACGAGCTCTTCGCTGCCATGAAGACACTCGGCGCCGAACTCAGCTTCTCGTCCATCGCTTACGGCATGAACGCCGACGACACCAGGGACTATCGCCCCGGGCAGCGCGCCGCCACCGAGCACCAGGTGCTCGCGCCTCTCGCTGAGGCCGGCCTTACCAAGCTTGAAGTCCGCACCCTCGCCAAGGCGGCCGGATACACCCTATGGGACCGCCCCGCCGCGCCCTGCCTCTCCTCCCGTGTGGAGTACGGCCGCGAAGTCACACGCGAAGTGCTCGAACAGGTGGAAAACGCCGAAGAAGGCATGCGCCAGTTGGGCTTTCGCGAGTTCCGCGTCCGCCATCACGGCGAACTGGCCCGCGTTGAAATCGCCCGCAACGAGCTGCCCCGCGCCCTCTCTATTGAGATGCTCGACACCATCACGGCCGCCCTCCGCAAGGTCGGCTACCAGTACGTCACGCTCGATACCACTGGCTTCCGCTCCGGCTCGCTCAACGCAATTCTCCCCGCCGACGTCCTCCTCCGCCGCGGCGCGTAAGGACGGGCGGTTCGCACTCAATCCAAAAAGACCGGGTGCCCCCGGTCCCTCGCATTTGGGGACCGGGGATAGCCGCGAACTCCCTGTGGGCGTCGTGTCAGTGCCCGACTTCAGTCGTGCCGAAAAGCCCCCAAAAAATGACCTTGGGCTTTAGACCCTGAGAGATTCTTCCATCGCCGAGCGCCCCTGGCCTCGCCCTTGAGAACCGGGATAGCAGAGAACTCCGCCTCGCTCTTTTATCAGTGCTGGCCTTTTGAGGCCATGACAGCTAGCGAACCAGCGGGCTATCCCAGATCCGGGCCAGGATTTTCTTCAGTTCGTCAAAGCAACCGGACCCAAGCTCCGCCCGCCATTCCCGCTCGATTTCAACGAGGATCTCGCAGATCTTCGCATACGCCGCATGGCCCCGCCTGGTGAAACGGACGATACGCGCGCGCCCCTCATCGGGAGTGTTGCAGCGCTCGATGTAGCCTAGTCCTTCGAGGCTCCTGAGCAGTTGGTTCATGGCCTGCTTGCTCATACCCGCGCGCTCGGCCAGGCTGCCGGGGCGCGCGCCGTCAGGGCCGGGAAACTGAAAGACCGCAATATGCGGCAGGGTCACATCGTCAAAGCCCGCCGCATTCAGTTCCTCGATCAGGCGGCGGTGGATGGCCTGGGCTGGAACGCGCAGCAGTGCGCCAATGAGAATATCCTCTGTTTTGACAGGTCGCTTTTTCGCCAAAATAGCCGTTGACATGATTCGTAAACTCTGTTTACTATCCTAACATAGTAAACGCAGTTTACCAAGGGAGGTCATCCAATGACACAAACAGCAACCCAGATCAAGCTAAACCCCGCCGAAGAGACCATCCAGTGTGGACCCCTCACCATCCACTTCCTGACGACCGGAGAGCACTCCAACGGAACAATTGCGGCCTTTCAGATGACGGTCCCCGGAGCGCAAGGCCTGCCCGGACCGGCGCACAGCCACGACCGCTACGAGGAGACCATCTATGGCGTCGAGGGATTCCTCCTCTGGACAGTGGATGGAAAGCGCATGGATGTTGGGCCTGGGCAGATGCTCACCATTCCCCGCGGAGCCGTTCACCGCTTTGAAAACAACACGGACAAGGCCGCGAAGGCGCTGTG
>CAVXVM010000122.1:0-17962 GCA_963765025.1 uncultured Acidobacteriaceae bacterium
ATTAGTCTTGGTGTTGTCGGACATCACAATTCCGGTTCCGGCCCCTTGGAGCCTAATAATCTCGGTTCGGTGGTCGTTCTGGGGCTTTCAAACGCAGTCGGCCGCCGATACGAAACCATTGCTTTCTACCCTAACCTCTGCAAGGCCGTCTCTGCATCTTCCCCGATGGGTGAATCGGGCTCCAGTGATGCAGTCTTCTTCACCCTAGCAATCTGAATGCCGAAAGTGGAAAGTCACAATCTACGAGCATGCCCTACCAAATAACCGGTATGAGGAACGAAAGTTTCCGCTTGAGTGGAAAGCAATTACCACTTTCCATGAGGATAAGAGCTACAACTATTCCTACTGGAAGAGAAAAACATTTCCCTCTTTTAGTCAATCACTTCTCCCGACGGACGCTTAAGTGTAGATATTCAGCATGGAACGACTATTCCACAGCCCGGGTCGTGGTTTGGAACGAATATTGCTAAAGGAAGGGAGCGAACCTACTACCCTCCATGGCAGACATTGCATCCATTCAAGTCCCGAAACGACCGACAAAGCCTTTTGTGTCCACAAGACCATTTGGTCCGCTTGAAGCACAAGTTCAGCGCGCAATAAACCGCATCGCCGATAGCGACTGTCCGGTTTTGATTGCGGGTGAGCATGGGGCTGGAAAGCGGACCCTGGCGGCTCAAATCCACGCCCAATCGCACCACGGTCGCAACATCTTCAGCGAACTCTCGAGCGCCGACGTCGATGGCGAGACATTACTTTCGGCTTTATCCACAAAAGGAACGCTGTATCTGACTGAAATAAGTGATCTTAGCATGGCGTTACAGGAGCAGATCATCGACACCTATTTTCATTCAGTCGAGGTGCAAAACAGCCGCCTCCTTTGTGGTACGAGCCGCGAACTTTCTGGGGAAGTAAAATCGGGTCGCATGCGAGAAGATCTCTATTATCTGGTTTCGGCAGTAACGCTCCGCCTTTCACCCTTACGCTGCAGGAAGTCGGAGATCCTTTCCATTGCCGATGACCTTCTAGCGCAGTATTCAAAACAGTTTGACCGTCCGAAGCCGGTTTTACGAGAGGAGATCATCGGGTACCTGATGGAGCACACGTGGCCCGAGAACCTGTCAGAACTGCAGACCGCTATTAAGACGCTTGTTGCTATAGGCGATCAGTCGATATCGCTGGCTGCCCTCAAAGCAGCCGCCTCATCGGCAAAGTCGAATGGGAATCGAAAGCTACCGTCACTGAAGGAAGCAACGCGGGCGGCTTCAACACAGATTGAGCGCCAATTGATTTCCGAGGTTCTAATTGCGACCGGGGGTAATCGCAAAAAGGCCGCGGATGAACTGGGGATTAGCTATAAGGCGCTTTTATACAAGCTTAAGCAGGTTGGAACAGAATGCCAGCCTCTCCCTGTCAAGAACGGAGCCGTACTATGAACTCGACAAACCTGGTTATTCTAGCGGTTTATCTCGGAAGTCTCTTTGGTCACGGAATGATGAAGCAGGCGGAGGCACCGCCCGCCCAGACCGCGCAGCCTGCGCAAACTCCGCCGGCCGATCAGAGTACGCCGCCCGCGCAGACTCCGCCGGCTGATCAGAGTGCGCAGCCCGCGCAGACCCCGCCGGCCGATCAGAGTACGCCGCCCGCGCAGACTCCGCCGGCCGATCAGAGCGCACAGCCTGCGCAGACCCCGCCGGCCGATCAGAGCGCACAGCCTGCGCAGACCCCGCCGGCCGATCAGAGTGCACAACCCGCGCAGACCCCGCCAGCCGATCAGAGCGCACAACCTGCGCAAACTCCGCCGGCCGATAAGAGCGCACAGCCTGCGCAAACTCCGCCGGCCGATAAGAGCGCACAGCCTGCGCAAACTCCGCCGGCTGACAAGAGCGCACAGCCTGCGCAGACTCCGCCGGCCGATAAGAGCGCACAGCCCGAGCAGACTCCGCCGGCGGTGCGGAATGCCCAGGCGCCTACAGCGATGGGCGGTCCAACGGTCGACAGCTATGTGATCGGCGCAGCCGACGTTCTGGCCATCACCGTTTGGAAGGAGCCGACGCTGTCGGGAACGATCCTCGTGCGGCCTGACGGCATGATCTCGCTGTCTCTGCTCGGTGACGTTCAGGCATCGGGAATGACCCCCGCCCAACTCGCAGACCAGATTTCTGCGAAGCTCAAGAGATACATCCAGGACCCAAATGTCTCGGTGGTTGTTTCTCAGATCCACAGCAAGGTTATCTACATGATTGGCGAGGTCACAAAGAAGGGCCCGGTAGAGATGACCCAAGGCATGACGCTGCTCGAAGCGATTTCGAGCGCGGGTGGTCTAACGGATTTTGCGAATCAGAAGAAGATTTACCTTCTGCGGAACGAATCGGGAACGCAGGTGAGAATCCCGGTGCGTTACAAGGAAGCATTGAAGGGCGACGGTACTCTCAACCTGGCTCTGAAGCCCGGCGATACGATTGTGGTTCCGTAAGGTGAATGAGATGAAAACGACTTGCATGCTTCTGTTTTTGCTCTTGGTTTGTAGTGTGGCAAATGCGCAGGTAGTTCCCGAGGCGACCGGTCCGGGAGTAGCTCGCGAGCCAGTGACCCCGACTGGCAGCTACCTGCAATATGCCTTGCGATACTCGGAGATTGGCCGGTTCGGAACGTCAATTGCGTCTGAACAGGCAGCCTCGGCTTCAGGGACACTGGACTATACGCATGCCAGTGAACGCCGTCCATTCACCATGGAGTATGGTGGCGGCTACACTTGGGCCTTAAGTGGGCCAGCCTATGGGATCGGACAATCTCAACGCATATTTCTGTCGCAAGGCTTTACCGGGCGCAAATGGAATTTTCAGGTCAGCGACGATGCAAGTTACCTTCCGCAGACTCCGAACACAGGCTTCTTAGGGGTTCCCGGAATTGGGGAACCGATCGGCGTGACCAATCCGAACCCAACTTCCACCCAGACGATCCTGAACCTCAACACGCATGCTGTCGAAAACATTGCAAATGGCACTCTTGTAGCTGACTTAAGCAATTCGACGTTGGTTACCGGCGGTGGCGGTGACGTGCTGCTGCGCTACCCAAATGGCGACGGTTTTGATACGGACACTCTATCGGCGACGGGCGCGCTTACGCGGGTAATCAACGCGCGCAATTCTCTGACGGGCACATACGATTTCTACAATTTTAGCTATCCTGGATACGATGTCACTTTCGTAACCAATTCGGGGCTGATTGGACTTCAGCACAAGTGGACGAGGAACCTCATGACAAATGTCTCAGCAGGTCCTCAGTTCATTACCAGTTCAGTGCCCAGTGTCGTGCCTTCCTCCCTTAATGTCACGGTGAACGCGTCTCTTACTTATCTCTTGCGGTTCACGACTGCAAGCGCCACCTACACCCGTGGAGCCAACGGTGGCTCAGGGTACCTCTTCGGTGCAGAAGTGGATGACGCTGTGGCGAACCTGTCGCACCAATACGGATTGAATTGGACACTCGGCCTGACAGCGGGATTACAACGCACCGCCGGCCTGAATAACAATGGGACAACCGACGCCGTTTTTGGAGCTGCGGAGGGAATTTGGCGAGTAAAAGGGAACATGATTTTATTCGCAAACTACACCGCAGATGATCAGTGGTCAACGGCCACATTACCCACCAACACGCTCAACCTACTGATGCATACGATCGGTTTTGGCATCGGATATTCGCCTCTGCCAAGGCGTGTAAGACAGTAATTTTTCAAGGAGTGCTATGCTCGGGCATCGTGAACTGACAATGGAAGATTACGCCGACATCTTGCGGCGGCGATTCTGGCTGATTGTGACCGCCACAATCGTTGTCCTGCTCATTGGAATCGGATTGACTTTCGTCCTCGAACCGAAATACCAGTCGCAAACCCTGATCCTTGTCGAACAGCAGAAGGTTCCTGAGGACTACGTGAAGCCAGTGGTCACGGAGGACCTTGGCGCGCGTCTGGGCTCAATGAAAGAGCAGATCCTGAGCCGTTCGCGGATCGAGCCGATCATACGGCGTTTCAATCTGTTCCCCAAAGGAAACCTCAGCATGGACGACCGTGTTGAGTTGACACAGAAGGCAATTGGGGTGAAGCCGATTCCCGCCAGCGCGTCGTCCCATGGGATGCCGGGATTCTATATCACGTTCGTTGCTCCGAATGCCAAAACAGCACAACAGGTGTGCACCGAGATTGAGACGCTGTTTGTGAGCGAGAACTTGAGTGCGCGTCAGCAGTCTGCCGAAGGCACGACGGAGTTCCTGAAGCAGCAACTCGCCGACTCAAAGAAGAACCTTGACGACCAGGACGCCAAGCTTGCGGCCTTCCAGCAAAAGTATTTCGGCATGCTCCCTGACCAGGAACAGTCCAATTCGAATACGCTTCAGGCTCTGACGACGCAGCTCGATGCCGTCAATCAGTCCTTGAACCGCCAGCAGCAGGATGTCACGTTCCTTCAGGCCATGGTTGCCCAGCAGACGCACGATATTCAGGGCGATGAGCCGACGGTTACGGCTGCAGTGGATGAGCGCAGGACCGAACTGAAAACACTGATACAGCAACGTCAGTCACTCGAGACTCAATATACGCCCGACCACCCGGATGTGGTGGACGTGAATCGCAGAATTGCCGAACTGCAGGCTTCGATTGCACGTGCTGAAAGCGAACCGGCTACAACCTCTGCCGCTCCCCCGGTCATCAGCCGCCCTGACCCGCCGCAACTTCAACAGCTCAAGGCTCAACTACACGCAGCCCAACTAGCGCTGGCCGACGGTAAGCAGGAACAGTCTCGCATCGATGGCCAGATTCGCAGCTATGAGGGAAGGATCGAGTCCTCACCGCAGGTGGAGGAACAGTATAAAGAGATCACCCGCGACCATCAGACGGCGTTGGATTTCTACAACTCGCTTCTGGCAAAGATGAATGATTCGTCCATGGCCACGGCTCTTGAGCAGCGCCAGCAAGGCGAGCAGTTCCACGTTGTGGATGCCCCCAATCTTCCTGATGATCCTATTTTCCCAAACCGGACGATTTTTGCGGTTGGAGGGCTTGCCGGGGGCCTATTTCTGGGCCTGCTTATTGCAGGTCTGTTGGAGTACCGCGATACCTCACTGCGCAACGAGAGGGATATATGGGCCTTCACCAAGCTTTCGACTCTGGCCGTAATCTCCCACATCGACGGTCTGCCCCAGCCTGAGAAAAATCGCAGGCACTGGAATCCTTTCTCGCGGAATAACAAGCCCGTACAGAGCGTGGTGGGGTAAACCATGTACAGATACTTCTACGGCATTAACGACTTTCCCTTCGGCGCCTGCCCCGACCCGCGGTTTCTCTACAAGATGCCGCATGTTCAGGAAGCCCTGGCCTGTTTGCAATATGGCATTGCCTCGCGCAAGGGCTTTGTCGTGATGACCGGAGAAGTTGGCACGGGAAAGACGACGCTGCTCAAGACCGTGCTGAGCTCATTTACAGAGAGGCGGATTTCGACGGCGTTCGTTTTTAACCCGCGCCTGGAGACGCTGGACTTCCTTGAATTCGTCCTTGAGGACTTCGGCATCCCGACCAACCCTCGGAACAAGCCGGACCTGCCGGTAACAAAGTCCGGCATGCTGATGCAGCTGAATCGTTGGCTGATTGATCGATTCCGTAACGGTGAACTTTGCGCCATAGTTGTTGACGAAGCGCAGAACCTTTCCTGGGACCTGCTTGAGGAGATCCGGCTGCTGACAAATCTGGAAACTTCGTCGGAGAAGCTGGTGCAGATCATCCTCTCAGGACAGCCGGAACTTGAGGAAAAGCTCCGCGATCCGTCGGTGCGCCAGCTTCGCCAGCGTATTTCACTTTGGTGCAGAACACGGTCCCTGACCGCCGAGGAGACCAAGGCATACGTGGCAAGACGGCTCAGGATTGCGGGAGCGACGCAAGCGATTTTTTCGCCGGAAGCGGTCGAACTCGTCCATCGCTATTCGAAGGGTATACCCCGGCTCATAAATCTCATTTGCGAGCATGCAATGATCAGCGCGTACGTAGAACAGATCAAACCAATCCCGCCGCGCATTGTCGTGTCGGTTTGCACCGAACTGGATCTGGAACAGCAGCCGTTCGTTCTTTCGCCGATGGCTCTGTCCGGTTTCAACGAGGATAGCTTGACCTCTGAATTTCCCGGCAGCATCAACCCGGTGGTGGACGCCGCCGATTCCTTTGAGGACAGTGAACTATGAGCCGCATACACGAAGCACTTCAAAGAGCCTATCTCGAGCGGGGCAAGATGTCAGTCTCGACCGACGTGGACGTTGTGGAACGGACGGAAGGCATCCCCGAGCTTGCCGAGCCGCAAGCCCCACCAGCGAAGGCCGAGCTGGTGCTTGAGAACGTGCCACAGTATCCGTGGAATCCGTCGATGCTCTCATTTCCGACGCTGGCTGAGCGCGGCGCAGGGGTTGAGCAGTTTCGCAGCCTACGCTCGCGCGTCTATCAGGCCCGCTATGAAGCCCCGTTGAAGACGATCCTCATCGCCAGTGGCATGCCAGAAGAAGGCAAGAGCTTTGTCGTCGCCAATCTGGCCATGAGCCTGGCGCGAAACAGCATTCATCACATTCTGCTGATCGACGGCGACCTGCGCCGGCCCACGCTCCATAGCATGCTGGGCGCACCCAATACGCTGGGACTCTCGGACTATCTGGCGGGCAAAGCTGGGCTTGCGGAAATCATGCAGCGCGACCAGCGTGCTGCATCCGGCAACACCGCCGGAGCGGACAGTATTTCCAATCTCACGTTTATTCCTTCGGGCAAGTGCGCGGACAACTCTTCGGAGTTGGTGGCCAATCACCGCATCGAAGAATTGGTGACCGCTGCGTCACCCTATTTCGATTGGATTCTGATTGACGCCCCGCCGGTACTGGCAGTAACGGATGCAATGGAGCTTGCGCGCGCTGCCGATGCTGTACTGCTGGTTGCGCGCGGAGCGACAACGACGTTTGAAGTCGCTCAACGGACCAAGGCGGCGTTCAGTGCCAGAAGGGTCCTCGGCTTTGTGCTCAATGCTGTGAAAGACACTCCGCAAAACAGGTCGTACAACTACAACTACTACTACCATGCACAACCTGAGGGTGGCAGTCAGGACGGGCAGCAAAAAGAGTTCGGAAGCCAGGGATGATCAGGCTCTTCAACGTTTACTATCCAACCCGTACGCTGGTGTTGCTGCTTTGCGAAGCGCTCCTCGTGGGGGGAGCGTTTATCCTGGCAGCGACTTATCTGCTCGGGTTGAATACTTACGTTGCCTTGTTTTATGAACACGGGATTGTAAAAATCCTGGGATTTACAGTTCTCACCCTGCTTTTGTCCTATTACTTTGATCTTTACGAGCCGCAGCGAATTTCCGGGGGATGGGAGATTTATTTTCGCCTGCTGCTAGTTCTCAGCGTTCTCTGCTTCATTCTCGGTGGCGTTGTCATTGTCTATCCGAGCATCTATATAGGCCGACATGTACTGACCATAGGCATTTGCTTCCTGGCGATTATGCTGGTTCTATGGCGGCGAGCCTATGAGTGGATCATTGGCCTTTCGGCATTTCGAGAACGGGTATATGTATTGGGCAATGGCGAGCGGGCACAGACGGTTATTGAGACACTTCGCACGCGGCGCGATGCCGGAATGCAGGTTGTGGCCGGCGCGAGTCAAGGCGAGTTCAGCAGCGACTACGAACGTTTTGAGGCTGATCTGCGCGGCTTCAGTGCGCACGGATCGCGCATTGACCGCGTGATCGTTGCAATGGAAAATCGGCGTGGCGCGATGCCTGTGAAGGAGCTTCTCGACCTTCGTCTTCGCGGAGTCATCATCGAGGATGCCAGCTTTCTTATGGAGAGGCTCCTTGGCAGGCTTCCTCTGGACGGACTCAATCCGAGCGCGCTCATTTTTACGCACGGTTTCAATGTGAAGGCATCACAGCAAATTATCCGACGGCTTGTTTCAATTCTTGTCTCGTTTATCGGTTTGGTGTTGTGCCTGCCGATTATTCCCATTCTCATTTTGGCTGTTCGGCTCTCTTCGCCGGGGCCGATCTTTTTTCGGCAGACACGGGTTGGGCTCCGCGGTCGTCCATTTACGGTTCTCAAGTTCAGAACCATGAGACAGGACGCCGAGGCCAAGGGTGCCGTATGGGCGACCAAGAATGATCCTCGCGTGACCTCGCTGGGCCGATTCATGAGGAAGACCCGTCTCGATGAGATTCCTCAACTCTGGAACGTGCTTCGCGGCGAAATGGGATTCGTCGGCCCGCGGCCGGAGCGCCCTGAGTTCGTGCAGTGGCTCAGCAGCGAAATCCCTTTTTATGAACTGCGTCATATCATTCGCCCAGGAATCACTGGCTGGGCCCAGGTGCGCTATCGCTACGGCGCAACTCTTGAAGAAACGAAACAGAAGCTCGAATATGATCTCTACTACGTCAAGCATCTTTCGATAGGTCTCGACCTGCTCATCATGTTTGAGACCATCAAGACGATCATTTTACGCAGGGGTGCCCAGTGAGACTGGTGTTCTGGCTGGCCCTGTTCGGCATCCTCTACTCCTATGTGGGTTATCCTCTCGCAATGTCGTTGCTGGCGCGATTGCGTCCAAGACCATGGAAGACCGACGCGATTTTTCCGAGCGTAAGCATCGTACTCGCCGTGCATAATGGCTTGTCTCTGCTTCCGGGCAAGATTCAACATCTCCTTGGGCTCGACTACGCAAACATCAAGGAGATCATCATCGTCTCTGACGGCTCGTCCGACGGCACTGAGGAGTTGCTTGCCAGACAGCATCATTCCTCTCTAAGAACAATTGCACTGAAAGACCATGGCGGCAAGGCGGTCGCTGTCAACGCCGGCGTTGCAGAGGCCACAGCAGATGTGATTCTCTTCGTGGACATTCGTCCTGAGATCGCCCCTTGCGCAATTCAACAGCTTATGAGCAACTTCGCAGATCCCAAAGTTGGTTGCGTGGCCGGGGATCTGATTCTGCGTCAGGAGGGGCACGATGCCGCCTCAGGAGCGGTTGGCGGGCTCTACTGGCGCTACGAACAGTGGATCAGGAAATGCGAAGCTCTCTTCGACTCCCCGGTTGGGGTTTATGGAGGTTTCTATGCCATACGACGCGAGCTCTTTGTTCCGCAGCCCGCGGGGCTGATTCTCGACGATATGTTTCAGCCGCTGTCGATTATCCGTCTCGGCTACCGGTCTGTTCTGGATTCAAAAGCTCGCGTTTTCGATACCTGGCCGAAGAAAGTTGAAGGCGAGTTTCATCGCAAAGTGCGTACGTTGGCGGGGAACTTTCAACTGTTTCAGGTTGCGCCGTGGACATTGAGCTTCAAGAATCGTGTTCTGTTTCAACTTGTTTCTCATAAGGTCCTGCGGCTCATCGTGCCTTATCTTCTGCTGGTTCTGCTTGTTTCTGCTTTGATCCTCTCGGCTGGGTCCACTTTCTACGCGATCTGCGCGGCTGTTCAAGTTCTCGGCTGGATTGTCGCTCTCGCCGGCCTGCGGTATAGGATACCGGTATTGCATCGCATCGCGGCTCCGGCCAGTGCGCTACTCGTGCTCAATGTTGCCGCCGTGGCAGGACTCTACAAATTCCTGTTCACGCGTGGCCCGCTCTGGAAGATTTGGAACTCGGGTCAGCAGGTTGTTGTGAAGCGAGCTATTGAAACGGACGGCGCCCCGCGGACTGAAACAGCCGCAGCACGCACAGGAATTGAGATCGGCAAGATCTCTTGCACTGATTCACAATAACGAAGGGAGCATCGAACCGCCATGATTCACTGGAAGAACATACTGTTCAATTCCGTGCTGGGAATCAGTGCCGTTGCAGCCTGCCTTGCAATTCACAATCACATCGTCAAGGTCAACGCAGCCAAGCTGGAACATGTGGTTCCGCCAGTGCCGTATTTCCCTCCCGGTGCTATCTGGAATCAGGATGTGAGCAAAGCTCCTGTCGATCCCGAGTCGGATACGATTATTTCCTGGCTTGCGGGCGCGGGTGGTTGGGGGAACAACAACAGGATGCAAGTCGACTTCTCCTTGCGAGTTGCACAGGCAAGCGCAACCACTCCGTTTGTCCCCTTCCACGAAGCCCGAGGATTCGTCCTCGGAGATTCCGACGAGATATCCACGATCCCGCTGCCGGCCGGGGGTGGCGCCGAGGGGCATGACGATTATCAGTGTCCTGTTGAGGATGATGACTGCCACATCTTAATAGCCGATCGAGGTCGTGGCAAACTCTACGAGGCATACCAGGCTACCTCCGTAGAGAAGGGGATCACAGCGCCATTTGTTGCGGTGTGGGATCTCAACCGGATCTATCCACCGTCGGGACGTGGAGAACAGTGCACGAGCGCGGATGCCGCAGGCTTCCCGATCGCACCATTGCTCTTCAATGCCGACGAGCTTGCTACCGGAAGCATCAACCACGCCATTCGCTTCATTCTTCCGAATGCGCGAATTCGGGCGAAGTTCTACGTGCATCCTGCATCGCACGCCGGATCGCCGAAAGGGCCGCCCAGCGCTCCACCCTATGGCGCGCACTTCCGTTTGAAGGCTTCGTACGACGTGTCCCAACTGTCGCCGGCGGCACAAGTGGTTGCACGAGCCATGCAGAAGTACGGCATGTTCCTCGCCGATGGTGGCAAGATAGCGCTCACTGCGCAGAGCGATCAGGATACAACGGCAAAGTATGCAGATTTGGGATTTGGTCCGCACGATCTGGCGGCGCTCAAAGTAACTGATTTTGAAGTATTGGATTTGGGCAAGCCTATCCCATTAACCTACGACTGCAAGCGGAATAAGTAGGACAGAAAAGACGACGCTCCTGCGACTGCGCGCCTGAGCAGGAAACGGGCCGCCTCGTGCTGTGAGAACGGTGTTGAGCGGCGGACCAGCTTTTGGTCCGCCGCTTTTCTATTTGCGAAGAGTGAGGCACGCAGGTTTATCTGCACAAGTTGCTTTTGGCACTTGGTCGGGAATGAACTGGGGCGTCACATGCCTGCTCGCACGGCCACATTGATTACTGACCTGCAGCTAGCAGCGGACGACGTTGAGCGCTTCGATTCCCTTGGTTGCATTGCGGGTGTCGATTACCAGCTGCGACTGCTGGACGATCTCTTTGTAGTTATAGCTGGAGTGGTCAGTGACGATGAGGACGGCGTCAAACTGACCGAGGTTGTCGAGCGGGGTGCTGGTCATGTTGAGTTCGTAGTGGCGGCCGCGGCCGACGGTAGGGAAGAAGGGGTCGTTGTAGAAGACGATGGCTCCTTTTGCGCGCAGCAGCTCGATGATGGTGAGCGAGGGTGACTCGCGCAGATCGTCAATATCGCGCTTGTAGGCCAGACCGAGCACCAGCACCTTGGATCCCTTGAGAGACTTTGAACGGTCGTTTAGCGCAGCGGTCGTATGTTCCAAAACGAAATAGGGCATGGAGGTGTTGATTTCGCCTGCCAACTCGATGAAGCGGGTGCGGAAGTCGAATTCCTTGGCCTTCCAGGAGAGATAGAAGGGGTCGATGGGGATGCAATGACCGCCGAGGCCAGGGCCTGGATAAAAGGCCTGGAAACCGAAGGGTTTTGTCTTGGCCGCGTCGATGACTTCGTGAATGTCGATGCCCATCCTCATGCACAATTGTTTAAGCTCGTTCACAAGTGCGATATTGACGCAGCGGTAGATGTTTTCAAGCAGTTTGCTCATTTCGGCGACCGAGGGCCCGCTCACCTTAATGACGCGGCGGAAGATGGAGCCGTAGAGCGCAGAGGCCAGTTCGGAGGCAGCCTGACCACATCCGCCCACGACTTTGGGAATGTCGTGTCGGGCGACGGTGTCATTGCCGGGGTCTTCACGTTCGGGTGAGAATGCGACGTGAATGCCTTCCTGTTCGAGAGTGCGGGCTACTTTCAGACCGTGCGGATTGCCGGCTTCGAGCAAGGGGGCCACGATTTGGTCGGTGGTGCCGGGATAGGTGGTGCTTTCAAGGATGATCAGCTGGCCTTCATGAATATGGGGGGCGATGGAGGCGACGGTGCCGGTGACATAGCTCAGGTCGGGCTCGTGGTGTTCGTCCAGCGGCGTCGGCACGCAGATGATGATGGCATCCATGCCGGCGATCTCGGAGTAGTCGGCGGTGGCGCTGAAGCCCGCCTTTTGCGCCGCCAGAATTTCTGCAGGGAGAATGCGCACGATATACGATCCGCCGCCGTTGAGCGTGGCGACCTTACGCGCGTCGATATCGAAGCCTTTAACCTTGAATCGTTCGCCGCTGAACAGCAGTGCCAGCGGTAATCCCACATAACCCATGCCTACGATTCCGATACGGGCTTCGCGCGATTCGATTTTCTGCCTGATGTTGGCCAGAAGCGTTGTGGAGGATGCTGTTGTCATAAACGTGGTTAGACTCTTCATTCAGCGTTGAATCGCTTGAATTCTATCTCGTTGCCTGCAAACCGCCAAGCTGCATCTGTGCCTGGAAGTGGAGCGGGTGCCTCTCTTGACATAGTGTGGAGCGGTTCCCGGGAATTGGCTTCGCTCTGCCAGCTGTTCCGGAAATCGACCGGCGGCGCCCGGCCTCCATGAATCGGTCGAACCAGAGTTTGAGAATCAACATGCCAAGCATCAACTTTTCACTTCGTATTGACAAAATCTTGAAGCTTATCATCAACGACGGCTGGTACGGCCGGTAAGCTTGGCGCGCTGGGAACCGAAAGATGTTTTTCGTCGCCTTCAAAGTTTGAAGTTTGAGTGACGAACATGTTCCGCCATCGTTCGGAGTACATGGTTGGGCATACTAGCCCTAGGTTCCCATACGGAGAATCAGTCGTCAATACAACCAATTGGTAAGTTAGCCGTCAGGAAGTTCACGAGCGATATTCAGGTTGCATCGCGTAGAAGCCAGGCATCACTGCGATGCCGGCCTGCTCTGTCTTTGTGGTCCATGAAAGTTCTTCTCAGAGTTTTGCCGCACGGCGCGCTCTCACTGTGTTCCGATAAAGATCCATGTAGGCATCGGCCATCGTTTCCAGAGAAAAGAGCGAGTGGAAAGCGGCTTCCGCGTTCTTTGAGAATTGTTCCCGCTCTGCGCGTTTGCCAGCCAGCCGCAGAATTGCCGAGGCCATCTCAGTGGGATCTGTCGGAGACACAGTGAAGCCCGCGTTCGCGAGCCGAACAACTTCGGCCATTCCGCCCACATTAGTCACAATGACCGGCAATCCGACGGAGAAGGCTTGCAGAAGCGAGATTGGCAACCCCTCCGACTTCGACGACATGATGAAAGCATCTGCCCCACAGAAATACGGCGCAACATCGAGCTGCTGGCCCCAGAAAGTCACCTGCGTGGAAATGCCCAATTGTTCGGCTAAGCTCTCGAGCGCCTTGCGTTCAGCGCCATCGCCCACGATCCAAAGCCGCAAACCGGGCAGGGACGAAAGCGCCTGACGGAATGCAGTGAGCAGGAGTGGATGATTCTTCACGGCTGCGAGCCGGCCAACAAAAACGAGGGTGAAGACGCCGTCTGACGGCCGCTGCCCTTGCTCCACCCTGACCACCGGGAGAGCCCCGTTGTAAACGCGTGTGATCTTTCGCGCTGGAGCGGAGCGCATTTTTCGCAGGTTCTCAGTCGTCGCGTCGCAGATGCCGACGATCCAGTCGCAAAAGAGCGCCGCGAAGGCATACTTTAGCTCTGCGATCGCGTTGTGCGGGGGAGCCGCGAGACTATGGCGCGTGGAGACGATGCTCGGGACGCCTGCCATTCTCGCGGCCATGGACGCATAGATCGTCGGAGTCGGATTATGAATATGAACAACGTCCGGTTTTACCTCTTTGAAGATGCGGAAGAAATTGCGAGCAGAGTCTGACAAATGCCGGCCGACGTCGGGTTGAACGGTGAAGCCTTCAGCTCGCAGCTTTTCGCCGAGAGGACCAAGATTTGCAACCGCCAGGATCGAAGGATTGTGGCCCTGATCCCGCTGTAGACGGCACATCTGCGATACCAGCGTCTCGGCGCCACCGACCTCCATGCTGTCCACAACGTGCACTATCTTCATACAGCTTTCCCGAACCTCCTGCACTGTGGTAGATGGCCCTTCTGTTTTGCTGGGTCGTGCCGCGTAGAGTATTCGAGTGTTTTACTCAGTGCATCAGATTCAGGACTCTGACGATGATGTACATCATGATCAGCAGCGAGATCATCAAACAGCCGGAATACCACAACACGCGTGGCAGCTTTGGACGGGGAGCAACCAGACCTCTCTCCCTGGCCATTTCAAAAACTACCTCGGCTATGCCGCCTAACAGGAACAGCGTTATCACAAATGCGCGAGACAAGAACATTCCCGCTACAAGGAAACCTGTGAGCGATAGAACGACAAGCCGCCCCCAACGGACAATTTCTGCATCGTCGAGCTTTCCAGTTCTCATCGCCGCCCCCGGAAACGGCGGCTCATCGATTGGTGCTGGCTCTTCTTCACTCACTTTGATGGGCGCGGTAACGGCAAGAGCGTCTCTCACAGTGGTGAACAGGAACATGCTCCAGAAGTACAAACCAAACAGGCCAAGCTCCGCCGCGCAGACGATCACCGAATTGTGCGCGGTGAGGTGTTCGTCAGAGTAATCGCTGAAACTTTCGTAGCCGACTCCAAACGCCGGATGTGTTTTCAAGAGCGCCAAGCCCTCACCCCAGAGAGCTGTGCGATCTTCACCCGCAGACGCGGAGATATCCCGTCCGCCGGTAAATTGCAGGGCCATAGCCCCCAAAAGCAACGCCGCCGCCAGCAGGACCGCAGGCACGGTCCCAATACGGCGCCGCAACGCCACGATCGCTATCGCAGTCAATGCTATGAGGGCGCCTCGGGAGTGGGTTAGAAATATTCCGGCAATCATTATGCATACCGGCAGAATGACAAACAATGTGTTCTGAAAGGCCTTCCTGGGCCGCCAGAAGATGAACATGAGGGGGATGACGCACACAGTCAGCTGGGCAAAGTCATTTGGGTCGTTGATCACTCCCAGCCCTCTGATCCGATAGATCTTCTCTCCGGTCTCTCTCGCCATCTCATAGAGATAGGGGTGCTCTGCGTTCCATTGATCGACGGCCGCCTGCTCCTCGAGATAGGATTGCTCTGGCTCCGCCGCGGAGCTAGCCGGGATCCCATGCAAAATGTCGAACGATCCGTGCCCAATCACGAACAGGCAGACAAACAGAAGGGTCAGGACGATAACCTGCAACTTCACCTTTGAGTTGCAGTGGAGGCAGACAAGGAAGTAGCCGAAGGCGATGGGGATGAACGCCAGGAAAGCCACTAAGCTTCCACCGGCCCATCTCCTCCCGATCAGCACTGACAGAAACACTGCCAATGCCAACCCAATCAAAGCCAGAGACTGCGGCGTCTTGAGGATAAAAGAATTGATCGCCAAGTGCAGTGAGACCAGGACAATAAGTCCAGCGAGGATCAGCTCAACGCGGTAGGCCGCAAGCGGCCCGAATACGGTGTCCGGCGTGAGGTATGTCGTGACGAAATAGAAGATGCTTAGAACAAAACCCAATGTGAACGACCTTGACCGGGAAACCGCTATCATCAGCATAATCCAAGCGGCCGAGGCAAGTGTATCAAAACATGCATGATTTCTCTGCTGCCGCCGCTCTTTTCGCCAGGAAAGAATGGCGCCGGACCCGGCCCTGCCCTGCGGGGTGGCGGCCAACACTTCCCGTTCCCCGAGAACCGGAGAACGGCGCTCCCTTAAGCAAGCCTGGATTCAATTCTTCTGCGCGGACGGGCAGGGATCAGCAAAGATTGTCTGGTTATCCGAGGGCGGGTTTCTCCCGCAGGTTCCAGGATTGGTGAGGAAGCGCTAGACTGATACTCACTCGGCAGAAAATACAGGGCACGACCTTTGCGTTGAATGCGTTCCGACGATGGATCCCGATGGGTGAGAAATAAGACAGTCCATTCCGACTTTCCTTCAATGCCAACCTGGAAGTTGACTTCAGGGGATTGCGAGCCACGACAGGGCCCGTTTAGCGCAGGTTGCAGAGATTGGACGAGCGGCACTGCCGGGGAAGCAGAACCATGTTCGTCGCAGCACGAATTTTGGTTGCGCGCACGGGTTACCTCTGATTACCAAAGGATCATGTCTCTTAAACGGAAGGGCTATTCTCCCTAAGTTCCTCAATGCTCTAATCTTACGTATGATTATTGAGAATGCTAGGGAAGACCGTGTAATTTGTGTTACTCGAATTGCAGGGCTTCGGTTTATGTAACCATAATGTCAAGGTTCGTTCACTTCGCGTCCCCCAGACATTTCACCGATTCGACCGACAAAATCGAGCAAGGGTCACGGGGTTATTGCGTGGGAGTTTCCAGGCGTCGAAATCAACGAACAAGGTGAACGATCAGGCGGGTGAGTTCAAGACGGAACTGAACAACGCAGATTTTCGGACGAAGATTCCATCGTTGGAGTGATGGTTCTTATCGAGAGCGGCTGGTTTTTCAGAGTCAAGGCAAGAAACAGTGCTTCCGATTAGGAAGTTTGTGGGAGAAGGATGAAGGCTTCATTACTCTTGCCGGAGCACCGTAACGCAATTCTTGAGATTTGGAAGGAGACGCTTGACATCTCCGACATTGATCTCGATCGCGGTTTTGCGGATCTTGGCGGGACCTCGCTTGCGGCAAACCGATTTGTAGCCAGGCTTTCACGACAGCTCGGTGTAGAGGTGCCAGTCGTCCGTGTGTTCGAGTATCCAACCCTGCGGCTTCTTTTGCGTTACCTTACCGAAGGGCCGGCCACTCCTCCAGTAGCGGTTGCAACTGCCGTTGATTTTGAGGATTCATCGCCCCTGGAGTCCGCGGATGAAATGCGGGCCGGCCATGACATCGCGATCATCGGCATGGCGTGCCGCTTTCCGGGTGCGAAGAACCTTGATGAATTCTGGGCGAACCTGCTCGATGGCCGGGACACAATTACCATTCTGAAAAGTGAAGAATTAAGTCCGCACGTGCCCGCGGAACTGCGCAACGATCCACGCTATGTTCGAGCGGCCGGGCTTATCGACCAGCCTTATGCAATGGACGCGGCGTTCTTCGATATCAACCCAATGGAAGCCAAGCTGAACGATCCTCAGCAGAGAGTTCTGCTTGAGACGGCGTGGCAAGCCCTTGAGCATGCCGGGGAGGGTGTTGGTCAAATTCCAGAGCGCACCGCGGTATACGCCGGCACTGAGGACAACAGCTATTACAAGACGGAGATCGCGCCTTTCCCCGAAGCGGAGAAGCGAGCTGGCCGTTTTGCGATCATGACTGGGAACGAGAAGGACTATGTCGCGATGCATATCGCGCACAAGCTCAATCTGAAGGGGCCTGCAGTCAGCGTCCACACAGCATGTTCCACTTCACTTGTTGCTGTCATCATGGCCTGCAAGAGCCTCAGATATGGGGAGTGCGATCTCGCGCTCGCAGGCGGGGCGTCGGTGCACTTTCCAACTCCGGAGGGGTACTACTACCAGGAGGGCGGCGTATTCAGTTCGGACGGCCATTGCCGGCCCTTCGACAAGGAAGCGCAGGGAACAAACTTTACCGATGGAGCAGGTGTTGTCGTACTCAAACGGGTTGAGGACGCAATTCGAGACAAGAACACAATCTTCGCGGTGATCAAAGGCGGCGCCATCAACAGCGATGGCGGCGAGAGGGTTTCATTCTCGGCGCCCAGTGTGAGAGGACAGGCAAGCTGCATACGCGAGGCGATCGCCGACGCTGGAGTGGATGCCGGCACGATTCAGTATGTTGAGGCGCATGGTACGGCGACCCCGGTCGGGGACCCGATCGAAGTCGAGGGCCTGAAACAGGCATTCTCTTCGCGCAAGGACGGCGCCCGATTGCAGTATTGCGGCCTCGGCTCAGTGAAGAGCAACATCGGCCACACGACCGCCGCCGCGGGGGTAGCAAGCCTG
>CAVXVM010000123.1:0-11261 GCA_963765025.1 uncultured Acidobacteriaceae bacterium
CGGACGGGAGAGCGCCCGGCCTTGATTGAACACACACCCATGCGATGGAAGACGTGGCCAACGCCGACCTTGCCGACGTTGTGCGGGTGCTGGCGGGCGACGCGCAGGCGTTTGAGGGCATCGTTCGTCGCTGGCAGGGGCCTCTGGTGAACATGGCGTGGCGCTATTGCCGCGACCGGGGTCGCGCGGAAGAGATGGCACAGGAGGCATTTGTGCGCGCGTGGCGCGGGCTGGCCCAATGGCGGCGCGAGGCGAGCTTTTCCACCTGGCTCTTTTCGGTTGCGGCCAACGTCTATAGGACAGAGTTGAAGCGAGTGCCAACGGTGAACCTGCCACTGGAGGAGATCGAGGAACCCTCAGCGCCCGCCGGCCAGCACACGGCCCTCGCGGAGCGGGAACAGCAGCAGAGTGTGCGGAGCGCGGTACTTGCCCTGCCGCGGCGCTATCGGGAGACGGTGATTCTGTTCTATTTTCACGAGATGGATGTGGTGGCGGTGGCGCGCACCTTGGCCCTGCCCGAAGGTACCGTGAAAGCGAGGCTTTCGCGAGGCCGGGCGCTGCTCAAGAGCCGTTTTCCGCATCTGAAGGAAGAGATGGGGCGGCCCGATCTGGCCGCACTCGAAACGGGAGGGGAGGCTTGAGGATGAATACGAAGCCAGGCGAGGGAATGGAAATGTCCGCAAGCCCGATTGACCGGATTCTGGCCGGCGAGGAAGAGCTGATTCCTGCTTCAGGTTTCGTCGCCTCGGTGATGGAGCGGATCGAGGAAGAGGCCCGTGTGCCTGCGCCGATCGCTTTCCCGTGGCGGCGCGCGGTTCCGGGCATGGTGCTGGCCGCAGGCGTGTTCGGCTGGGGCGGATACGAGATTGCAGGGCAGGCGAGGGCCGCGGCGAGCAACATGGTTTTCACCGCTCCGCATTTGCCGGCGAACTTGGCGGCGAATTTGATGGGGCCAATTGGAGCGGCGGGATGGGTTGTGATCGCGCTTGGCATCTCGCTGGCTTCATGGATGTTTTCGCGACGGATCTCGGGCCAGACGGGATTGCTCTAGGTGAGTTCGGGCCCAGGGAATGGAAGGAGACCGGCGTGAGCGACCCATTCAATCTGGAACGGTTTGTGAACGCGCAGAACGACGTTTACGCGCAGGTGGTGTTGGAATTGAGCGCTGGAGAAAAGCGCTCGCACTGGATGTGGTTTGTGTTTCCGCAGTTGCGCGGGCTGGGGCACAGCATGCAGGCAGATTTCTATGGCATGGGTTCGCTTGCGGAGGCAGAGGCTTACTGGAAGCATCCCGTGCTGGGGCCGCGGCTGGAGCAGTGCACGCGGCTGGTGAACCTGGTGGAAGGGCGGCCAATCGATGAGATCTTCGGCTTGCCGGACGATTTGAAGTTTCGCTCGTCGATGACGCTGTTTGCGCGCGCTGCGCCGGAGACACCGATCTTTAGCCAGGCGCTTGAGAAGTACTTTGGCGGCGAGCCGGATCCTATGACGATGGAGCTGTTGGATTAGGTTTGCGGCTGTCGGTTCTCACTTTGGCTTTGAGCGAGACCATCCATTTCGGTCGCCGCGGCGACCGAAATGGATGGGGCACAGGCAGACGAACCAGGTCGATGCTTTACTCGATTGAAAAAACCGCATAGACATTGGCTGAGCTTGAAACTTTGCGCGGCTCGATGGCCAGAGGCGGGGGTGCTGCGGCCCCGGCCGACATTTGAGCTGTGTTCATGGCATAGACCCGCGGATACACTGGCGAAGACGCCTGGTTGGTGACGTAGAGGATGGCGCCGAGATGCACGCCCATTCCTTTTGCGAGCACTTCGGCCTGGGCGCGGGCCCGAGCAGTGGCGCCGTCAAGCGCCTTGTCTTCAAGCGCTTTTTCGTCTTCGACGGTCCAGTCGATATCGCCACTGTCGGTAGCGCCGGCGGTCACGGCCACATCGAGGATTTCGGCGACGCGCTCGGGTGTGACTTTGACCGTCCATTGCTGGGCGAGCGTGAACTTGTGAGGCTTGCCGTAAACAGCGTCGAGGCGCTGCCACTCGCTGTGGATTGCGCTCTCTTGAACGCCGGCCTGTTTGAGCGCGCCAATGATGGCGTTGGAGGTTTGTGCCCCGGCGGCGTAGGCGGACTTGGCGTCGGAGGGCTGGGTCTGAAAGCCGATGTGGAGGACGGCGACATCGGGATCAACGGTGATCTGGTCTTGAGCACTCACGGTAAGGGTGCGGTTGGTGGGGTCGATTTTGAGTTCGAGCTGATTGGGCTGCTGCGCGCGGGCTGCCAGGCCCGCGGCCAGCAGCAGAAATGTTGCCATTGCTTGTTTGGGAAGCATCGATCTTTCTCCTTCATCCGGTGAACGCAGAAGTGGACGCAACTTGCAGGATTTTTTCTTCGCGGATCTACTGAATCGTTGATTGCTTTGCGCCGAAGCGGCGGAGTTTTTCAAGCGTGGCCGCGGCCTGGCCGGAATCGATGGCTTCAGCGCCCATCTCGACGCCGATTTTGAGGTCGTCGGCGAGGCCGGCGGCAACCATGCCAGCCGCCGCGTTGAGCAACACAATGTCGCGGCGCGCTCCCTTGATGCCGGTGAGGACGTCGAAGAGTAGTGCTGCATTGGTGGCGACATTGCCGCCGGCAAAGTCTTCGAGCAGGGCACGGGGCAGGCCTGCCATCTCAGGAGTGATGCGCGAGGCGCGGAGTTTCAGTTCGCCGGTCTCCGACTCCTCAACACGCGCCACGACCGATTCGCCGGTGGTGGTGAGCTCGTCGATTCCATCGGTGCCGTGGACAACGAACGCTTTTTTTGCGCCGAGGGCGACGAGCGTGCGGCCGACCAGCAGGACCTTGGAGGGTGCGAGAACGCCAATGACCTGGGCGCGGGCTTCGGCGGGGTTTGAGAGCGGTCCGCAAAGATTGAAGATGGAGCGGAAGCCCAACGAGCGGCGCAGAGGACCGACGATGCGCATGGCGGGATGGTAGAGCGGCGCGAAGAGGAACATGAATCCTGTTTCGCGCAGGCACTCGGCGGCCTTTTGCGGGCCGAGCTCGATGGGGACGCCCAGGGCTTCAAGCACGTCGGCCGCGCCGCAACGGGAAGTGATGGCGCGATTGCCGTGCTTGGCCACTTTGGCTCCGGCAGCGGCCGCGACCAGCGCAGCGCCTGAGGAGATGTTGAAGGTGAGCGGGCCTCCGCCTCCGGTGCCGACCACGTCAACCAGCGAGGCACGCTCCTCGTCGGAGAGCGGAACGGGCGTAACGTGGGCACGCAGGACATCGACAAAGCCGGCCAGCTCCGGCGCCTGTTCTCCGCGTGTGGCCATCACGGCCATCATTGCCGCGATCTCCGGCTCCGGCGCATTGCCGGCAAGAATCTCCTCGAGCACTTGGGCAGCCTGCTCGCGGGTGAGCGCGACGCCATCCTCAGCCAGTGGTTTCAGCAATTCCTTCAAGACACCCATATCAACTAATGGTAAAGGCGTAGTGCGGGCAATGGTAACGGCGCGGCGCCGAAAAGCGGCCTGTTTGCCGCTCGAAAGGGCCGCAAGATAAGATTTGAATACCGCTGGCACGGTTTCGCCGGTCCGGACCAAACCGGATCTGCACCCGAATCCCACAGAGAACAGCGGACTGGGGCGATTCCAACCGACATGAAAATTCACGAGTACCAGGCAAAGGAAATCCTCGCGAAGTACGGCGTTGCCGTGCCGAGGGGCGAAGTGGCCAACACGCCGGAAGAAGCTTCGGCGGTAGCCCGCAAACTGTTTGCGGAAGGCGCGACGGGCGTGGTGGTGAAGGCGCAGATTCACGCAGGAGGCCGCGGCAAGGGCGGCGGCGTGAAGGTGGCCCGCACGCGCGAAGACGCCGAGATGCACGTGAAGAACATTCTGGGCATGCAACTGGTGACGCACCAGACTGGCCCGGCGGGACAGAAGGTGCAGCGGCTGTTGCTCGAAGAAACGGCCGACATTGATCGCGAGCTTTACCTGGGCATCGTTCTTGACCGCGCGACGGGCAGGCTGGTGTTTATGGCGTCAAAGGCGGGCGGCATGGATATTGAGGAAGTGGCCGCCAAGACGCCTGAGGCGATTTTCAAAGAGACGATTGATCCAGCGACAGGCTTTTGGCCGTGGCAGGCGCGCAAATTGGCGTTTGCGCTCGGCTTGAAGAACACACAAATCAATGCGGCGGTGGCGTTCTTCCAGAAGCTATACGAGGCGTATGTGGAAGCGGATGCCTCGCTGGTTGAGATTAATCCGTTCATCACCACGAAGGACGACAAGCTTTACGCGCTGGACGCGAAGATCACGTTCGACGATAACGCGCTGTTCCGCCATGCGGACATCAAGGCGCTGCGCGATGTTGCGGAAGAAGATCCGCTGGAAGTGGAAGCGAGCAAGTACGCGCTGAACTACATCAAGCTGGACGGGTCCATTGCCTGCATGGTGAACGGCGCGGGCCTGGCGATGGCGACGATGGACATTATTCAGTACGCTGGCGGAAGCCCGGCGAATTTTCTGGATGTGGGCGGCGGCGCGACGCAGGAGCAGATTGAGCACGCGTTTGAGATTCTGCTGTCTGATGCAAACGTGAAGGCGATCCTGATCAACATCTTCGGCGGAATTCTGCGCGTAGACCGTCTGGCGACCGGCGTAGTGGCCGCGGCCCGGAAGCTGAATGTGCAGGTGCCGATCGTGTTGCGCCTCGAAGGCACGAACGTTGAAGAAGGACGCAAGATTCTTGCCGAGAGTGGGTTGAACTTCCTGGTGGGCGAAACGATGAAAGAAGCTGCGGAACTTGTGGTGAAAGCAGCGGCAAAGGCGGGGGCATAAGATGTCTGTTTTGGTTGGCAATGACACACGATTGATTGTTCAGGGAATCACGGGCAAGGAAGGCACGTTCCACGCCAAGGGCTGTGCGGAATATGGCACCAAGGTTGTGGGCGGCGTGACGCCAGGCAAGGGCGGCACCATCCACGAAGGCTGGCCGGTGTTTAATACGGTGGCCGACGCGGTGAAAGAGACAGGCGCCAATGCGACCATGATTTTTGTGCCACCTCCGTTTGCCGCCGACGCAATTCTTGAAGCGGAAGACGCGGGCATTGCGCTGATCGTCTGCATTACCGAGGGCATTCCGACGCTGGATATGGTGAAAGTGTGGGCGAAGCTGAAGAACTCGCCTTCGCGCCTGATCGGACCTAACTGCCCGGGCGTAATTTCACCGGGCAAGGCGAAGATTGGCATCATGCCTGGACGCATTCACAAAGAGGGTTCGATCGGCATCGTTTCGCGCTCCGGCACGCTGACCTACGAGGCCGTGCACCAGTTGACGCAGCGGGGCATCGGGCAGTCAACGGCGATCGGCATTGGTGGCGATCCAATCATCGGCACCACGCACATTGATGCGTTGCGGTTGTTGAACGACGATCCGGGAACCGAAGCGATCATCATGATCGGCGAGATCGGCGGATCGGCTGAGGAAGCGGCTGCGGAGTTTGTGAAACAGCACGTAAAGAAGCCGGTGGTTGGTTTTATTGCCGGTCAGACGGCGCCCCCGGGGCGGCGCATGGGCCATGCGGGTGCGATCATCTCAGGCGGCCAGGGCACGGCGGCCGACAAGATGAAGGCCATGACTGCGGCGGGGATTCACGTTGTGGTTTCGCCGGCGGAAATTGGCGCGACGCTGGCTCGGGTCATCGGCAAGGCGTAAAAGCAAGCTCCTAGCTTTTAGCCTCTAGCTTCTAGCTATCTCCACCGCTGCCCGCCGCAATGGCGGGCAGCGGTGTTTTGGTGAAGTCAATAAAGAGCTTCGTACCTGTTCATTTGAGTTTCTTGCGTCGCCCAAGGAGTGGGGTAACTGGGGTCTTTCACGAATGTCGTCGCCTGGGCGAATCACGCAGGAGATCTAAGCCAAAAGAGCGCGCATCCTTTGTTGGTGATTCATCACAAAGCATGTGACCTCTCGGGTCAAGACCCTCGTCACAGATGCTTGAAGAAATACAAAAATGAGACAAGGCCGTCGCCAAGGCCGTGGGCAACCATGCCGGGTATCAAACTCTTTCGCCAAGTCGCCGTTGCTGTCAGCACGATCCCGATCAACATGACGGGGACAAGGCGAATCCACCCTTGATAGAAGTGCCCTGATGTGAAGATAGCCACTTGCACAAGGGACGCGAGGATTGCGTTGCCGAAAAGCGCGTTGCACTGCCTTTGAATGTATCCGCGAAATACAAATTCCTCAACGAATCCGGCGCTGAGTGCGAGGACGAGGAAGGACAAGGCCTCCCCTGGGCTTCGAGCCACCATCGACTGAAATGCTTTGCTATTTTGCGTCAGCGGACCTAGCAAAGCAGCTGAAGCGTTCCCGATCAAAGCCATCACGACAAAAGCCAGAACAGCCACGCCCAGGTTAGCCGCGATTGAAAATGGGCTGCGCCATTCCGTTCCAATTATCTTCTGCAATGCGATCGTTCCGCGATTTCGGATACCGACAAAGGCAATGCTGAATATGGCCCATAGGAAACTTGTCACGACAAGGCAAAACCTCAGAAATACGCGGGAGTGTTCTGGACTCCGAGGGTCGACGTTCGCAACCGCGAGTGCACCCGTAAAGCGCAAGATTAGCGGAAACACCAGGAGGCAAGATAGAAGCAACGCAAAGTTCGCCGGACTCGCAACGCCGTCTCGCAATCGCCAGTCGAAACGCATTATGATCGCTCCTTAGGATAGGCACCATTTCGAGCAGCGAATGTCCATCGCGTTCTCCAATCGTGGACTCAATTCAGGCGTTGCGAAGCACGCATACTTTTCCGTAGGTTTCGCAATGTTCAATCCAAAGCACATTGTCTTGAAGTCCCACCTGGCCGTATCTCTATCGAGTGGGCCCATGCCAACTTTGCCATCATACAGCCAGCGAGGGAGATGGCCGCCGGGGAGGGAAAACATACCGGCACCTTGCCTCCCATTTATTCAGATCCGAAGGCATCATCGGATAGCTCTCCAGGAGAGAAGGGCTCATGGTCAATGCCGAAGAGCGTGGGACCGTCAGTGACCAAGATGACTTGATTATGGAAATCGCGAAGCAGGTGTAGCCTGCCGAATTCCATGCCGAAGATTAGGTATTCGGGACACTGGATTACTTTCCATCGAAGCCTGCATAGGCAGTCGCCCAAATTACAATAGGAGCTAACACCAGTCCTCCTCAGGAGCATTCCAGTGGCACAACGCACCTTCAGCATCATCAAGCCGGACGCGGTTCGCGACGGCTACATCGGCGCCATTCTCGCGGCCATCGACAAGGGCGGCTTCAAGATTGTTTCGCTCAAGAAGCAGTCGATCTCAAAGAAGCAGGCGGAGGGATTTTACGCCGTGCATGCCGGCAAGCCGTTTTTTGACGGGCTTTGCGACTTCATGTCCTCGGGGCCGCTGGTGCTGATGGTTCTTGAGAAGGACAACGCCATTGCCGACTTGCGCAAGCTGATGGGCGCAACCAATCCCGCCAACGCCGAGCCGGGCACGATCCGCAAGCAGTTTGCGAAGTCGATCGGGGAGAACGCCATTCACGGCTCCGACGCTGAAGAGACAGCAGCGTTTGAAATCGGTTACTGGTTCGCCGGCTACGAGCTCGTCTAAAAGCTGATAAGCGCGGGCCGGCGGAAGGAAGGCGATGAAAAGCCTTTCGGAGAGACGGCGATCGAACCGTAGGAGTTGCGCATGACGGAAACCAATCCCGAACTCGCAGAAATCTTTCTCGCATTTTCGCGCGACAGGCTGATGAATCGGCAATGGCCGCGCATGAAGGCTTGCGTGGAGCCGCTCACGGTGGAACAGGTGTGGTGGCGGCCGAATGAGGCGTCAAACAGCATCGGCAATCTGCTGCTGCATTTGAACGGGAATGTCACGCAGTGGCTCGTGGACTCGTTTGACCGGAACGAGGACAAACGCGACAGGCCTGCCGAATTTGCGGCCGATGGAGGTTTGACTGCGGCTGAGCTGCTGCAACGGCTGGGCGCGACGGTTGAGAAGGCGGGGAAGGTGCTGGACCGGTTGACGACCGAGGAACTGCTTGCGCCGTACGAGATCCAGGGGTACAAGGTGCGCGGGCTCGATGCTGTTTACCAGGTGGTTGAACACTTTGGGCTGCACTACGGGCAGGTTGCTTATATTACGAAAAGCTTGTTGGGCAAAGACCTCGGGTTTTTCCGGGACCTGACTAAAACAGGGCATTCAAGCTCTGGCGGATTGGTGTAGCGATCGCGTTCGAAATAACAGAGGCCCCGCTTGCTGATGGCAAACGGGGCCTTTTTCGTGCTCAGCAACTACGCAAGCGTGCTCATGTCGATGACGAAGCGATACTTCACATCCTGCTTTAACATGCGCTCGAAAGCTTCGTTGACTTTCTGGATGGGAATGACTTCGACGTCAGCCGTGATATTGTGCTTGCCGCAGTAGTCGAGCATCTCCTGCGTCTCAACCATGCCGCCGATCATGGATCCGGCGATGGAAACCCTCTTCGAGATCAACGAGAAGACGTCGACGGAAGGCGGCTTCTCGGGCAGGCCTACGAGGGTCATGGTTGCGTCCTGCTTGAGCAGCGCCAGGTACGGCTCAAGCGCGTGCGGAGCTGAGGCGGCGTCGAGAATAAAGTCGAACGAATCGGCATGCGCCTTCATCTGCGCTTCGTCGGTTGAGAGGATGACTTCGTCGGCGCCGAGCCGCATTGCGTCTTCCTTCTTGCGGAGCGAAGTGGTGATCTGCACGGTGTGCGCGCCGAAGGAATGAGCGAATTTGAGGGCCATGTGGCCAAGGCCGCCGAGGCCGACGATGCCGACTTTCATGCCGGGGCCGATCTTCCAGTGGCGCAGCGGCGAGTAGGTGGTAATCCCCGCGCAAAGCAGAGGCGCTACGCCGGCCGGGTCAAGGTTGGATGGAATGGTGTGGGCGAAGCGCTCGTCGACAACATAGTTATTGGAGTAGCCGCCCATGGTGATGGATCCGTCGACGCGGTCTTTTGCGGCATAGGTGAGGGTTGCGCCCTCATCGCAGAAGTGCTCTTCGCCGTGCTTGCAAGGCGCGCATTTGCGGCAGGAGTCAACGATGACGCCAACGGCGGCGATGTCGCCCACCTTGAATTTGGTGACTTTGCTGCCGGCGGCGGAAACACGACCGAGGATTTCGTGGCCGGGCACGAGCGGGTAGATGGACTGTCCCCACTCGTTGCGCGCCATGTGCAGGTCGCTGTGGCAGACGCCGCTATATAGAATGTCGATGAGAATTTCAGTTGGGCCGGGCTCGCGTCGGGTGAAGTTGACGGGTGCAAGCGGAGATTGCGCGTTCGGTGTTCCGTAACCTTTGGATGAGGGCATAATGGACTTCCTTCCAGAACTTTTATTGCATTAAGAATATTCGATTGGGGTGGAGGGCTGCGTTGCGCATCATCGGCGGCCGGTGACGACGCGCTGGATGCCCTGCAGGTCAGAAGTGAAATCGATGTGAGTGAAACCTGAGGCGGCGAGCAACTCGGCGACGGCAGAATGCTGGCCGCATCCGACTTCAACTGCAATGAAGCCGCCCGGGACAAGGACAGCGTGCGCCTGTGGAATGAGATCGCGGTAGACGGCGAGGCCATCGTTGCCGGCGAACAGCGCGAGTTCCGGTTCGTGGTCGCGGACTTCTACGGCAAGAGAAGCGCGGTCGGAATCTGCGACGTATGGCGGGTTGGAGACGACGATGTGGAAGGTCTCGGTCGCGACGGGCGCGAGCAGATCGCCCTGAAGAAAACGGATTCGATTGGTGACGGCGTTTTGCTGTGCGTTGGCTTGTGCGACGGCGAGGGCCTGCGCAGACAGATCGATTGCCGTGATGCTCGCGGCGGGCAGCTTATGCGCAAGCGCAACGGCGATGGCGCCTGAGCCGGTGCCTACGTCGACGATGCGCGGTTGGGGAAAACTCCCTGCGAGCGAAAGGGCCTTCTCAACAAGGTGCTCGGTCTCAGGCCGGGGAATGAGCACGCTGCAGTCAACGCTAAACGGCAGCCCGTAGAACTCCGTTTGGCCGGTGATGTACTGGATGGGCTCGCCAGCCAGACGCCGCTCGATTAGCGCATAGTAGCGCACCGCTCCCTCGGCGTTGAGCATTTCGCCGGAGTGGGCGATGAGGAAGGCGCGGTCGCACTGGATGAGATGGAGCAGGAGCGATTCCGCATCGAGACGGGCACGGTCGGGATGCGGCCCGCCGCGCAGACGCTTCTCGCCGTTGGCGATCCAGCTCTGCAGGGTCACGCGGCCTGGCTGTCAGCCTTCAGTTGTTCGGCCTGGTAGTGCGCGATGAGCGCATCGACAATCGACTGCAGGCGGCCCTCCATGATGACGAGGACCACCACGCCGTCGCTCAAGCTGTCGAACATCAACGCCTGGCGCCGCAGCTCCGACTCGGCGCGCTTGCGCTGGCTGACGTCCATCATCGTGCCCGCGAGGCGCACCGGCCGTCCCGACAGGTCGCGGAACACCTCGCCGCGCAGCGAGACCCAGCGCTCGCCCGAGGGAGAGTCGAGCCGGCACTCGGCCTCGCAGCTCGCGCCCTGCGCGATCGCGCGCTCGAGGTGCGCGCGCAGCGAATCGCGATCCTCGGGCTTCACCATCAGCCAGAGATCGCGGACGCCGGACGCGGGCGCGGAACGACAGCTGCTGCGCGGTGTCGGAGAGCACGAACGCGCCGCTCGACGCCTCCCACTCCCAGGGGCCGACGCCCGCCGCGAGCAGCGCGCGCCGCAGCCGCTCCTCGCCGTCCTCGAGGCTCTGGCAGCGAGAAGCGCAGCGTGGTCTGCGCGCCGAGCTGGAGGCGATCGCCCGGCTTGAGCTCGGCGGAGGCGATCAGGCGGCCGTTGAGGAAGGTGCCGTTCATCGAGCCGAGATCGGAGACCACCCAGCTGCCCGAGGGGGTGCGCGCGACGCGCGCGTGCAGGCGCGAGATGTTGGGATCCTCGATCGAGAAGCTGGCCTCGCCGCTGCGGCCGATGGTCATCTCCTCGCGATCGAGCCGCAGCGCCTTCCCGATCGCCTCGGGATGCGAGGAGTTGATCAACACCAGGCAGGGCGGCTCCGGATCGGCGAGGACTGGCGAGATGCCGGCATGGGTCAGATCGCCGATCGAGCGCCGGGGACGTTGGGGAGTGATGTCCGGGTCCATCGCCGTTCGAACTCCAGTGATCGTTCTATCGGTGCAAGCGCTGCATTCATGTAGCGGCTCTTCGATCCACATAGAGGCGGC
>CAVXVM010000124.1:0-12106 GCA_963765025.1 uncultured Acidobacteriaceae bacterium
CACTGCTGACCATCGCATCAGCGATTCCGCGGATCGTCGCATCATCTATTTTGGTTTGGAACTTGTTCCAGCTGTTCCACCCCATGGGCGGAGTGTTTGCAACTCCGACCGATGGCACGGAGCGTAGCGCCGGAAGCGCCAAGTGGGGCAGAGCAGCGTAATCCACTGACGGTGCGCGATACGAGGGCGTAGGTGTTCCGCGTCTCGCTACAACTGTCTGACTCCGGAAGGGCGGAGCCCCTCCGCCGGGAGCGCCTGGTGCACCCGGTCCCGCAGGTCCACCTGGTGCAGGTCCACCTGGAGGAGGTCCGCCGGGACCTTCAGCCCCTGGACCCATGCCCGGCGGCGGACCTGGCATTGCTGGTATCAATTCAAGAGTATCGCCGACGATCTTGCCCTTTACCTCGCGCTTCTGAATGTTCCCAAAGGAATCCAACTCCACGACGAAGCGGAAGGTGTCGCCGCTAACTCGGCCATCTACGATGGGAGAGTCTCCGAATGGCAGACTCTGAGTTCCGGTGATTTTTCCGTCAATCACTTTCAGCTTGTACGTGATCTCCATCTGTCCCATTGGAGTGGTCATTTTTGCCACCCAGGTCCCGGAGATGTCTTGCATGACAGATCCTGCGTTTGCCTGAGCTTCTGTCCGCGCATTCTGCTCCTGACTCAGGATCGGTGTTGGGGCTAGCCACGCAAATCCCATCACTGAGTATGTCAGTACAATCCATGTCAATCCACGATTCATATAAGCCGGAATCTCCTGTCGGCGCCTATCCCTTGGAATTCTATCTCTTTTGCTTGAGCGCGCGGAGAAATGGGCGCTGGCTCTGAAAAAGCCAGCGTTCGCGGGAGAAAAGTCGCGCAACATCCAACTCTCGAACCACCAACAGGCCAGCCCGAGGATTCGGAATGATCGTATAAAAAGGAAATGCGGGCTAAATGTCCCCGTCCTTGGTAATCGCCAGGCGCCACTTCTTTTGCCTGACGATTCTCTGCGCCTGCTGAGCTATTCGTCTGCTGAATCCCGGAAGGTCGTGGTGGCGCAGAAGCTCGGCGTATTGCCAAAACGGCAGGTTGGGCAGGTTCGATCTAAGCGGCACAAGATCGTCGTGCGTGTTTGAGCGAGCTTCAAGGAAGGATCCGATTCTGCCGATCAGGTCTGCCTTGTAGCCTTTCCACCACTCCACGCACGTCTGTTGCAAGTCATCGAGCCTCGCCGGATCTTTCAGCACCTTGATGGCAAACTGGCGTCCTTCCGTCCAGGAAGTCACAGTCGGAAGCGGGTGGTCTCCCAGCAGGCTCTTGTAGTAATCCATGGTCAATCGCCGTTCGACGATCGGGATCGCTCCGACTTCAAGCGCATCGTAAGGACGGCAAGACTCAAGCGTCGCATTCCCTTGCGGAGAAGGGGCAAACGCGGATTGCCCCAGGATCTGATAAAAGTCCTGCTTGGGAATTCGCTTTCTTCCCAGCGCGTCCTTCTTGTAATTGAAGAACGTAATTCCGCGGACCGGCGTCTCCGATAAGCAAATGTGCGGCTCAAGGGGAGAAAAGGCGCGCACCATCTCTGGCCGCGAGACCTTTCCCGCTTCGCCTATAAACGACCACGCGTAACGCCGCTCCGAGGCCGGCGCCACTGCTGCCGGAGGCTCATCGAGATAACTGCCCAGCGGAAACACCATCACATGTTTGGGATTGAAGACATTGGACCAGATCATGCGGAAGACGCCGCGGAAATGTTGGTACCGGTCGACGCCCAGATCGAGAAACTCATCGAAGGGATGCACAAGGAATGCATTCTTGCCGTGAAACCGCGCATAGTAGGCAGGGTCGCGCGCATAAACCCAGGCGTCGAACAGGATTGAATTGTTCTTCACAACCTGGTGGCTGCTGTCGAAAATCACCTCGGAAACGTATGGCTCAAAGAGCTTCGACATCCACGAAAACAACGGAAAGTCGCGCCCATTCGGCTCCGATTGCCAGATCGCCGTGAACTTGCCGGCCTTTCCCAAGCTCGCTTCCAGGTTCGCCTGCAAGGCCTGATTCATGCCCGACCTTTCCCAACATCGTGAAAATAAACTGCCTGCTGCAAATCTATTGTCGCCGGGCGCGTCGGCGCCATGGCAATCTGCAAATCTCCCTCAAGATTTTGAGGCCCTGACAGGCAAGACAGGAAGTCTGCCCGTTCTCCTGACCGAAATCATATCGTCCGCAAGAAGTGCGTGGCAATTTGTGAAGCCGGAACATTGCAGATTGTTGAGGTCGTGTCCCGTTGTATCGTTTTCGGACATTAAGGGACGGTCAGGCTCCCGAACGATCGCCCTGCCGCCCTCGAATCGGCCCCCTTCCAACCACGGCGGCGGAGGGTTACAGCGCCAAAACCAGGGTAGGCCGCCAAGCCACGCAAATGGTATACTTGGCAGGTTCGGTGCGACCTTGCGCCATCATTTCTAAGCGAATTTTGAGGTTCCCATGTCAGGCCATTCCAAGTGGGCCACAATCAAGCACAAAAAGGGCGCGCTGGATGCCAAGCGCGGCAAGATATTCACCCGTCTGCTCAAGGAAATCGCTGTGGCCGCCAAGGGTGGCGGCAACCCCGACACCAACGCCCGATTGCGCACCGCTGTTGCCGCGGCCAAGGCAGAGAACATGCCGCAGGACAACATCAAACGCGCCATCCAGCGCGGCACCGGCGAACTGGAAGGCGTCAATTACGAAGAGATTTCCTTTGAGGGGTACGGCCCCGGCGGCGTAGCCATCATTGTAGATGTGACGACAGACAACCGCAATCGGGCCGTGAGCGAGATTCGACACGCGTTCTCAAAGAACGGCGGCAACCTCGGCGAGTCGGGCTCGGTGCGATTCATGTTCTCAAAGAAGGGCCTGATCGCCGTTGAGAAGTCCGCAGCTACTGAAGATCAGTTGATGGAAATTGTGCTGGAGCACGGTGGCGAAGACTTGAATGACGAAGGCGACGCTTGGGAGATCACCACTGAGCCGGCTTCGTATGAAGCCGTGGCGGCCGCCATCAAAGCAGCGGGCATTCCGACCGTGATGAGCGAGGTGACCATGGTGGCCTCAACCTACACCAAGCTCGAAGGCAATGCTGCAAACCAGATGATCCGGCTCTTGGAAACGCTGGAAGATTGCGACGATACCCAGAACGTTTACTCGAACTTTGACATGGATGCCGAACAGATGGAACATGCTGCCGGCTGAGCCGTTCGGATCCTGGCGTTCAAAAAAGGCCGCCCGGTTGTGGCGGTCTTTTTTTGGAGATTCAAGAGTTCTGATCGAGAGAAGGGAAGCGCGTTGAAGCAAACTGGAAAGATTCTGCTGTTTCTCGTTGTTGCCGGGACCCTGATCGCCCGGGCCGAGCTGCCGGATGCCGCTCCTTCAGGCAAAAAAACTGCTTCGGATAATCCGGTTGCCGCGGTTCGCGACGCGCGCAGCTGGGAACTCGGACCCTTCGTCAATTGGGGTACAGGCGTAGGTGATCGCTCAGACTACAAATTCTTCTGGGGCGGTTTTCAGCTTGGAAAAGCGATCACTCCAGTCCTTCATGCCGGGAAACTAAGCGGCCAGTTTGAGCTGGGCGGAAATATCATGCCGCTCTGGCAGGCTTACACTCCTCCGCCTCATGATCAGACCTTCTTCTACACTGGCGGGAACTGCCCGACGGGGCAGACCTGCAGCTATGTTGCGCCCGAGGGCGGGGGCACATTTCGAGGGGTAAGCCTTACGCCCGTGATTTTTCGCTGGAACTTTCTTACCACTTCAAAGCGCATTCAGCCGTGGTTTCAGGGCGCAGGTGGGCTCATCTATACCACCCACAAGTTTCCGCCGGATCAACTGGTTCCCAAGGGAACGCCGGGCGGCACGTCGGTTTGGAACTTTTCTCCGCAGGGAGGGTTAGGCGTTCACTACTTCGTTCACCCGAGGCGCTCCATCGATGTGGGCGTGAACGCGGTCCATATCTCATCGGCATCGTTGGGCGACAAAAATCCCGGCGTCAACGCGAGTATTCAAATACAAGTGGGTTTCACCTATTGGAAGTGATCTCGATGCGAGCAGATATTTTGTCGTGCGGGCCGGAGCGGCAATGACAAGTCCAGGGCAGCAATGACAAGTGCGGAGCAGCAATGAATGGTCCGGTAGTTGAATGCGTTCCCAATTTCTCCGAAGGCTGTGACGCCCGCAAGGTCGAGGCGATCGTAGCTTCGATGTGCGTCGAAGGGGTGCATCTGCTGGACTGGTCGATGGATGCCGATCACAATCGCTCCGTGGTGACCCTTGCCGGAGAGCCCGCCGCAATCGTTGAGGCTGCCATACGGGGAGTGGGCAAGGCCGTGGACTTGATCGACCTGACCCGGCAACATGGGGTTCATCCCCGCATCGGAGCCGCGGACGTGATTCCATTCGTCCCCATCTCCGGCATCAAGCTGGAGCACTGCGTCTTGCTGGCCCGCCAGGCAGGGCTGGAGATCTGGCGGCGATTTGGCGTCCCCGTGTTCTTTTACGAGGCAGCCGCGGCCAGGCCTGACCGCGCCAACCTTGAAGACCTGCGCAAGGGCCAATTTGAGGGCCTGCAGGAAGCTGTGCGCAAGGAGGCTGCAAGGAGGCCCGATCTTGGTGGCCCTGGCTTGCATCCAACCGCCGGTGCGTGCGCTGTGGGTGCGCGCAAGTTCCTGGTGGCCTACAACATTTATTTCGGTTCAAACGATGTGGCTGCGGCACGGTCCATTGCGCGCGAGATTCGCGCTGCCTCAGGCGGACTGAAGGGCGTAAAGGCGATGGGTGTTCTGGCCCACGGCAGGGCGCAACTTTCGATGAACATCACCGATGTTGAGGCGACACCCATCTCTCAGGTCTACCGCACGGTCTCAAACCTGGCTGCCCGCTACAAGGTTGACCTTGCCGAAGGCGAAGTCATCGGATTGATCCCGGAAGCGGCCTGCGAGCGTCAAAGCGAGTGGATGCGTCATTTGAATGAGTTTGATCCGATGACCAAGATTCTGGAACACCGCTTAGGGTCTCCACTCCCATGGCCAGCGGAGCAGTCGCGCTTTTAGTAGCTTCAGAGTGCGCTGAGAAACTCGATTCTGAGCACGTTTTGAAAGGGCACGGATTTATCCGTGCCGATAAGTGCCGCTAAATCAGCGGGCTTTAGCCCCTGAGGGAATGTTCGAGGCGTTCCTCGACCCTCTTGATCCAGACAGGCGCCGAAAAGGTTGGCGCGTACAATTGAAGATGCCGGGTTCCGGCTGATCACGTAATGCGCGGCGCCTGATATCGCCGCGCCAATGCTCCTGGAGGAAGAAATTGTTTAAGGCTCTCATTCGATTTTCGATCGCACCCATGGTTTTTGCGGCGGCTACTTTGGCTCCCGCGGCGCAGTTGTCCACCGACGCGCGCGGAGCAATCCCTCGGGACGTACAGCAGCTGGTGGTCATCGATTACAGGGCCATGCAGAACTCACAAGCCGCGATGGATCTGCGTGACCGGGTCATGCCTCCTGAGCTGAAACAGTTGGACGAGGCGCTGCGCAAGTCTGGCCTGAACGACAACCATGACGTGGACGACCTTGCCTTTGCGCTCTTCCGGCCCTCCCCGGGTAGCGACGCCCTGCTCACCGTGGGAGTTGCGCAAGGCCAGTTCTCCGTTGACGATGTTCTCGCCAACTTTCGCAAGCAGAAAATCAAACCGGCCATGGTGCGTACGAACGCCATTTATCCGCTCCTCAAGGCGGGGATGGTGCTCTGTTTCGTCGACCCCTCGACCATGGTTTTTGGACAGAAGGATGCTGTCACCAAGGCTCTGGACGCCCGGGATGGCCAGACGCAAAGCCTGCTCGCCAACGGAGCGATGATGGATGCCATGCGAAGCGTGGATTCCGAGCCGCTGTGGAGCATTCTGGACGACGCGGGCACCCAGACCATGATGAAGCAGTTGCTGGGCGAGGCAGGCTCAGTGACCGATTTTGAGATGGTACGGAAGCGCCTGCAGGCTTCCTGGTACTCGATGAACTTTCAGCACGGCGTCAAGTTCGATCTGACCATTGCCACCGGCGACTCGTTTACCGCGGCCACCGTCTCATCGCTCTTGACGGCTGCGGTCATGCTGCGCAAGATGAGCGGATCGGACGCCGAGAGGCAGGCGCTCAGCGCAACCTCCATCGCCTCTGACTCAGGCAAGCTTTCCGTTCACTTTTCCACGTCAGACGGCGAATTCAACGCGCTCCTCCAGTCGCCGCTCTTTCAGAGCATGGTGCACTGAAGCGGGCAAACCTGGAGATCACTAAGCAGGCCGGCGCGCGACAATAGATGAACATTGCGCACACCGGCCTTTATGCGTCCTCAACTCACCTTGCTGACCTTGGCTTTTCGTGTGGAGACGGCTTTCTGTCGCTGCGGCGAGGCAAGGTCGTCCTCTGCGACGCAGACCTGGTTTCGGCCACTCCTCGTTGCTCGATAGAGTGCCTGGTCTGCGCATTCGATAAGAGTAGAAGGACCCTGGCCAAGTTGAGGCGTCACGGCGGCGCACCCGACAGAATCGGTGACCACTCCAAAGGAGCTTCCCGCGTGATTCAATTCACGCGCACACAGCGTCTCGCCAAGGGAAGACGCCTTGCCGAGGAGAGAACGCTGAATGCCGTTAGCTTGGAATTCGCGTCTCTCCCGCAAGGAATTGCAGTACTCGGTTGAGCTGTCCCGGCGGATGTCCGTCAGGAACTAGCTGATGGCGGTTCCTAGCTGCGAGCTGACGTTGCTGAAAGCGGTGTTGATGCCGGTGGCCAGGGAAGTCATACCAGCGGTGGCGCCGAATGCGATCAAAGCGACGACCAGGGCATACTCGACCAGGTCCTGACCATCCTCGCGGCTCTTCAGTTCCTGGAATTTCACGTAAAGCTTGAGAAGCATGTTGTTCATTTTTTATCTCCCTATGATTCGCCTTATCCGGCCTCAGCCGGCTTAACGGATCCTGATTAAGTATGCGGACTCCCACGGGAGAGTACATTCCACTTCTGTGTCGTGAGCACGCCTGTCTCGGCAAATGCTGATACAACGGATGTTGCGGCAACCTCAAGGCCATTGTTTCTTGCCATTAGCCTCTTGGGTTTGCTCGACGACGGGCCCGCCGTTCCAGCGGACTACAACCTTCGTGCTAAATTCTCATGGGTACTGTACGCACTGCGGAGATGACAGTGGCGCAGTAGGAGATGCCCCACGTCGAATTCAGGAGCCTGGAGTTAATTGCGGTCCAAATTCCGCCCTGCCCTCGGGCAGCAGGACAATACTCAGCGTGCCCTGCTGGCGCTCATAGAGCATTGGACCGTTGATCTTCACTTGCTTACCGCCTGATGCGGTGTATTGCACCTTCAAAGTGCCCGACCCCTGAAGCTGAATACGGTAGTGAAAGTCGGCGCCTGCCGCCAGGCTGTCGGCTCCAAAACTGGCGCTCGGATAATCGACCTCAAGAAGCTGAAGTGCGGCGCCGGTGCGATTTTCGACGGTTGTCTCGACGTGATAGGAGTGGCAGCCGGCAGCGGCGAGCAACACGGGCAAAAGAGCCGCGGGCCAGACCCAGGAAGGCACCCTGACACGACGAACCATTACTGACTCCCGTCTTTCGACTGCGCGCCCACGGCCTTCTCCAGCCGGTCAACGCGCTTGAGCAGTTCAGGCAACCGCTGAAAGATGGTCACGGCACGAAGCCACACGCGGTTGTCGAATGCCGGCGACCCGGAGATCATCTTGCCCGGCGCCACATCGTGCGAGACAGCCGATTGCGCGGTCAGGACAGCCCCATCCCCAATAGTGCAGTGCCCGGCGACGGCCGATTGCCCGGCCAGAATCACATTGTTGCCAATCACAGAAGAGCCTGCCAAACCAACCTGCCCGCAGAGAAGTGTATTCTCGCCTACGTGCGAACCGTGACCGACCTGCACGAGATTGTCGACCTTTGTGCCATCACCAATCTCCGTTGCGCCCACGGTTGCGCGGTCAATACAGGCGTTGGCCTGCACATCGACGCGGCTGCCCATGCGCACCGGTCCGGATTGCGGGATCTTCTCCCATTGGCCGAGCTCGTTCTTTGCAAATCCAAATCCGTCCGCTCCGATGATTGCGCCGTTCTCGAGCGTCACATGGTCCCCAAGAACGCAATCTTCGCGGACGACGGCGTGAGCATGAGCGAAGAAGTGGCTGCCGATTTGAACTCCGGGATAAAGGACGACGTGGGGAAGCAGCGTGGCGAAAGGTCCCAGGCGCACCTGAGGACCCACGACAACATAAGCGCCAATATGCGCGCCCGCGCCGATTTCAGCCGTGGAATCGATCACTGCCGTAGGGTGAATGCCCGGCGCATAGGTTGGAGGTTGGTAGAAAAGGCCCAGCGCACGAGAGAAGGCCAGATAAGGATTCTTGATGCGCAGAGTAGCGGCTGAAATCTCCTGAAAATCGGGCTCTACCAGGACGGCTGCGGCATGTGTGGCGCGCGCCAGGGCCGCATAGCGTGGATTTGCGACGAACGTGATCTCCGTGGGTCCCGCAGCTTCAATCCCTTTGACGCCTGTCACTTCCAACTCCGCGTCGCCGCGTAGTTCAGCGCCCAGCCGACTTGCCAATTCGCCTAGCTTCATCGATGAGATTGTACCGGAAGGGGCCTGGTTTTAATGAGCCTCGCCTCGTTCGTGCGGCAAGGGCCGTTAGTCCTCAAGGGTCGCCGCATATGCATTTGCCTTAAGGCGCAATGGCATCGCCAGATGGAACAACATCCTGAGGTGGAGCTTGAAGTGTATGAGCTCCCGATTGCGCCGCCCGCAGAACCTCGCCGGGGACGATGCCAAGAACCAGTGTTGCCGCAACCGCAAGCAAAAGCGCTGCTCCCACGGCGACGCCAACCTGCGGCGTTGGCACGGCCGAGCGATCCGTTGCGGAGGGCGTACGGTCGGCTGCCGCAAGAGCAAGGCGAAGGTAGTAGGCAGCAGCCAGCCCGGAGTTCAGCAGGCCGATGATGGCCAATGCGACAGCGCCGCCATCGACTGCTGCCGAGAAAGAGTAAAACTTGCCGAAGAATCCGCCGGTAAATGGAATGCCGACCAGCGAGACAAGGAAGAACAGAAGCAGTCCGCCCAGCAGCGGAGACCGGTAAAGCAGGCCGCGGAAGTCGTCGATCATCGGCAACTTGTCGTCGTATCCACTCACAAGAGTAATGACGGCGAAGATGCCGACGTTCATCGCAGCGTAAGCGGCGGTATAAAAACTCGCTGCGGCGATGCCGGTGTTTCCGAGGCCCGCAAAGGCCGCCAGCAAGTACCCCGCGTGGGCTATGGATGAGTAAGCAAGCATGCGCTTCACATTTTGCTGGCGCAATGCCGCAAGATTGCCCACCGTCATCGACAGCACGGCGACGACCCAAAGAAGCGGAGCCCACAGATCGTGGAGCGACGGGAACATCTCATAGACCACACGCAACAGCAGTGCGAATGCCGCCGCCTTGGGCGCAGTTGACATCAGCGCAACCACTGGCGAAGGAGCGCCCTCGTACACATCGGGAGTCCACACGTGGAAGGGAGCGGCCGAAACCTTGAAGAGAATCCCCACCAGCATGAGCGCCAGCGAGGCCAGAACCAGGCCATGGTTCTCGGCATTCGGCGCAAGGCGCGCAATCTCATAAATCTGCGTCGTCCCTGTAGCACCAAAGATCAGCGCGATTCCGTAAAGCAGAAACCCGGTAGCGAAGGACCCGAGCAGAAAATACTTGATGGCAGCTTCAGGACCGCGGCCCGTCTCTTTGCGATAGCCGGCAAGAATGTAGGTGGCGATGGATGAAATTTCCAGGGCAATAAAAACCAGCAGCAATTCAACGGCCCCGGTAAGCAGACACATGCCGACAGCGCCAAAGACGACGAGCGCATAGAACTCGCCCTGATGGTGGCTGTCTTCAGGCAGTGTATCGAGCGACAGAAGCAAGGCAACCAGGACGATGCCGCAAATCAGTACATGAAAGAAGACGGTGAAGGGGCTGGTCTCGACCGTGCCGAAAAATCCAGTTCCAACAGGCAGAGAGAGTTGCCAAAGGCTGGCCCAGAGGGCAAGGGTGGTTCCGAGCGCCGCAACCCAGCCCAGCGAACGGCGTGGCCATTTGGGTGGAAAGACCGATTCAAGCAGCATCACAGCGACGCCCGTAAGCGTCAGCACGACTTCAGGAAGAATCCGGTATACGTCGGGCACGGGATTCACTGTTGCACCTCCGCTTGGGACGAGATTGCATGAACAGACGGAGGCGAAGCGATTGTTTCTTTCACTTGCGGCGGATGCACACCGGTTTGAATCGAAGTGGTCCAGAACGTTGGCGCAAGGCCCATGGCCAGCATGAGCAGCGCGACAGGCGCAAGAACCGCCAGTTCGCCGAAGCGAAGATCGTTGGCAGGTTTTGATCGCGAGAGGCTGCTTTCAGAGCCGTAAAAGATCCGCTGGACCAGCGAGAGCATGTAGGCTGCGCCCAGAATCACACCCAGCGCTGCGGCGACGGTCCAGCCGCGGCTCACACCGGTAAACGTGCTCGAAAGGATGAGGAACTCGCCAACGAAGCCGTTCAGCATGGGCAGCCCGATCATGGCGAGCGTTGCGATGACGAAGAATGTGGCGGCGCGTGGAAGCCGTGCAGCAAGGCCGCCATAAGAATCGATCTGGCTGGTCCCATAGCGAACTTCGAGCGCACCCAGCAGAAGGAACAGCGCAGCGTCGACAACGCCGTGATTGAGTATCTGGTAGACCGCGCCCGTCCAGCCCGTAAAGGTGAGGCCGTAGATGGCCAGCGTGATCAGGCTCAGATGGCTGAGCGCGGCAAACGCCATCAGCCGCCAGAAATCGTGCTGCACAAGCGCCAGACATGCGCCGTAAAGAATTCCGATAACGGCAAGCGCGATGAGATACGGAGCAGCCGCGCGCGCCTGAATCGGAAAGAGTCCCACATGAAAGCGAAGCATGGAGTACAGGCCCAGCTTGCCGGCGACCACCATGGCGAGAGCGACCGGCGCTTCGCTGAACGTGTCAGCCAGCCAGCCATGCAGCGGAAACACTGGAACCTTGACCGCAACGGCGAACAAAAACGCCAGAGCCAGCCAGAACATGGCCGCGGCAGGGAAGTTCCCATGCGCGAGCAAGATCTGGATCGTGACGTAATCAAAGCTCCCAGTGCGGGCGTAGAGCCACAAGATGGCAACCAGCAGCGGCGCGGACGGAATAAACGTGAACAGGAAAAACTTGAGTGCAGCTTTGGCGCCATCCTTGCGGCCATACATGGCAATCAGGATGGCCATGGGCACCAGAGAAAGTTCCCAGAAGCCGTAGTAGAGCATCAGATCGAGCGAGATAAAGACGCCGACCATGGCCGTCTGCTGCACCAGGAAGAGCGAATAGAAAATCTTGCGCCGGTCCTTGATAGCATTCCAGCTGGCAACCACGCCTACAGGCCCGAGAAGGCCCGTGAGCACGACGAGCCACATGCTCAAGCCATCCACGCCAATGTGGTAGAAGATCGCCGGATTATCGTTTCCCGGGAGAGTAATCCATGGAATGCTGGTCTCGAATTGAAAACCGCCCTGGCCAAGAACGAAGTGCGCCGGCAGATGGAGCGCGAGCAGAAAACTCGTGAGCGTCGTCAGCAGCGCGATCCAGTTGGGCAGCTTGGCGCGGTCGGGCACCAGCGCTACCAGCACTGCTCCTGCCAGCGGCACCAGCAGGATCAAGGTGAGAATCGATTGGTTGATTGCGTTCATGCTCAATGCCTCGCCACTTTCCAGATAAAGTCCACGGAAGCCGGCCAGACGGAATTCCACGGAACGAGCACAAACAACAACAATGCGGCTGCGCCTGCAGCAAGCCACGCAGCATAGGAGCGGAGATTGCCCGATTGCCAACGCTGCAAAATTGCTCCCGAGAACATCGCGATCCCGCCCAGAAGCCACGCCAATCCTCCGAGCAGGACAACATCCACGCCCCATCCCAGCACATACTTTGAGAAACCGAACAACGGCTTCACAACGGTGGCGTCGTAGATTTCATCCACGTAGTACTTGTGGGCGAGATCTTATAACCCA
>CAVXVM010000125.1:0-3188 GCA_963765025.1 uncultured Acidobacteriaceae bacterium
ACGCGCCGAAGCGTGTAATCCATGGGGCCAGCCAGCATGCGTGTAAACGGCAGTGTCGCATTGTGCACAGGACTCGTGCGCGCGCTCATTTTCAGGTACTCCTTGCCCATCACGCCTTCCCGCGTCACCAGGTTTGGATAGGTTCTCCTCAGACCGTCGGGCTTGTACGCGCCATGGAAATCGATCATCAGATGATGCCCGGCAGCCGATTCGATCACCCTGTGATAAAAGCCCACCATCCACTGGTCATCGCGGTTCATAAAATCGATCTTCACGCCCGCAATACCCCATTGCTCAAAAAGCGGAAAGGCCTGGTCCATGTATTTATCCACTGAGGTCCAGTGCGACCATAGCCAAATCTTGACGTTCTTCTCTTTCGCGTAGCGCACCAGTTCCGGCATATCGATCTCCGGGGTCACGTGCGTAATGTCTGCCAGGTTGGCGTAGTCTTCAGGTCCGGTCCGGTTCGGCGCTGCTGCCCAGCCCGCGTCGATCAACATGTATGGGAATCCCGAAGCGGAGGCGAAGTCGATGTAGTGCTTCATTGTTGCGGTGTTCATACCGGTTTTGAAAGTCACGCTGGGCGCGGCCTCTCCTGACCACCAGTCCCACGCCGACTTGCCCGCCTTGATCCACGATGTATCCGCAATCTTCGACGGCGGATTGAGATTGAGAACAATGTTGGACTCGATCATGCGTCCCGGTTCGTCCGCGATCATCAACACCCGCCACGGACTGTCGAACGGCGTTGAAGTCTCAACGGCAACGCCCGGCTGAACCACACCGGCTTGATTTGCCAGCGGAGACAAATCCGCTTTGATGCCATGGGAGAGAAACTGATTTTCCTTGCGCACATACATACCTGCGTAGTTGTCGATATTCGCCTCAGTGATCGCCACCCAGCCCAGTCCCGGCTCCTCGGCAAGCAAAGGCAGCCCGATCAGCCAGTCGGGATGCAGCCCACTCACTTCCCGCAGCTGGTATGTGTCCTCATAGGACGACTGGTATCCATCCAGAATCAGCGGATACGTGGCTGCGTCCTTGACGTAGGTGAACTCAGTCAGCTCATTCGCAATGCGGACCTGCTTCAACGCCGGCTGATCGGGCACAACATACCTGAAAGCCACGCCGTCATCGAATGCGCGTACTTCGATCGTCAGCTTGCGCCCGCCGGCGTCAGCAAAATCCGCAAGCACGCCGTTGTAGTTGTCACGCACGCTGCTGGTCTTCCCCAGGGGAATCGTGTAGGTCTCATCGGCCTTTTCAGCCTGGGACGCAACCAGGCGCATGCCCGGACCAAGTGGCTGCTCGCCCACCAGGTCGAGGCCCAGGCGCGCAGTTTCCATGATGCGTTTGCCGTGGAATTCAACCGCGTAGGTCAAATTGCCTGAGGAATGGTTGCCGCTGCTCGTGGCAGCCCCAGCTTCTGATAGCTGCAGAGTGATTTGGCCATTGGGAGAAGTCACTCTCACAGGACTGGCGATCGTGGTCTGAGCTGCGAGGGTCGTTGCGAAGCAAAGAGCCAGAAGGCTCACCATAGTTCTACTTGTCGTTGACATGATCTCTCCACACTGCGCAAGGTACACAGAGGCGCGAAACGCATGCCTCCGGGAACGCACCAGTATACTGCCGGCTGCCGCCACCGATGGTTCATCAGCTCATAGGCTGGTGGCCTGAAAGGTCATCAAGGCGTCGTCGCTGGTCGTGATAGATCACGGCCGTTGCCGTAGTCAGGGCGGAATAGGAAAGCAGTGTGGCGCCCATCATTACAAGGCTGTATCCCAGCACGCCGACGCCCGAAAGGATAAGAAACGGCGCCGAGCCTCGCGTCACATGCGTTGCAACAGCGGCAATGGCAACAACCGCAGCTAAAAAGAAAAAAACAAGCATGAACACAAGGATCGCCGCATAAATAACCGCATAGACGACCACCAAAACCAGGAAGATGCGGCCCATCGCATTCTGTGTAAGCTTCACGCTGCGCACAATGCTGTCCCAGGCAGATAACCCTTCCTCGACAGCCGCCGGATAAGCCACCGCAAGCCGGATCATCATCAGGATGGAATAAACAAGGATTCCTAGATAAAGCATCATCAGCAGCGGAACCAGAAAGAACGCGCTGGCTGGTCCCGCTTTTACGCCTGTCACCCAAACCATCCCGCCCGCCAGCAGGGCCGCAACGACCATGATGGGAATCATGATGCAAAGCACCATGAGAATCATCAGCCACAAGGAGCGGCCGAAGCGGCTCCAGGCCACGCCGTACGCCTGCCTGAAGCTGACCACAACACCGCGGTCGGCCTGCATCGCGGCAAAGCTAGCCGCCGGCATGTAGAGCGCATAGACCGCGATGATGATTGGATAGGCGAGGAGAACAAGCGCCGGGAACCACTTGGGAACATTGCCAGCGAGCGCTCCAGCGGTTGCGGGATTCCCGGCTCCCTGCGCAAGAATCGCGGGAATCATGAAGCTGAACATTGCAGCAATCAGTATGAGAATTGCAGCCGCGGGAACCGCCGCAATGCCAAAAAACAGCCGCAGGTGCGACCGCATAAGCCTGTGGATTCGGTCCAGCAACTGGCCGGATCCCATGGGAACCTGCGGCGCATGATCAAACGGCGCCGGGGCAGAAGCTGAGCCTGAATCATGAGGATTGGTCGAATCGATCACGAGATCTCCTCCATCGGCTGGCGTGAAGGTTCCGGTATTCACTCAGTCAAGGCGCCTGGCAAGCGAATGTAACCCGAATGCAGGCACACGGATTCATCCTGGCTGTTCCGGAAAGCAGCCCAGCCGGCCTGCGGAGAATCATATAACTTTGGTCCAGGGCTGTCGGCGCAGAGTTGATTGGCTGTAAGAGAGCGCGCTCATGAGTCGATGGTTCGCAGATTCAGCGGGTGAGGCCGCTTAATTCGAGATCGGACAAGCACTCTAGAAAAAGTGGAGCGCAGATTCGGCCCAGACCACGGCCTCCGCATAACAACTCACAAGCTTGTCTTCGTCCAGGCGCCCTGCGCAGGCAATGGAGCCGCAGGCATCCCAATCAGCATGCTCGTGGCTGCTCAGCCAGGCGAGCAGCACTCCTTCAGGAACCTTCGCGCCCTCGAGCGCCATTCTTATTTCATTGCGCAGCGGCAACGTCGGCGTCAGTTCTTCCATCGGCAGGCGAAGCATGGCTGGCAGCAGGC
>CAVXVM010000126.1:0-13101 GCA_963765025.1 uncultured Acidobacteriaceae bacterium
GGTGGGTGTTGTTGTCGGCTCGTTACGTATTGCTGCGAACAAAAACGCCAGGGCACACCAGAACAGGGCCGCGGCAGGGAAGTTCCCATGCGCGAGCAAGATCTGGATCGTGACGTAATCAAAGCTCCCAGTGCGGGCGTAGAGCCACAAGATGGCAACCAGCAGCGGCGCGGACGGAATAAACGTGAACAGGAAAAACTTGAGTGCAGCTTTGGCGCCATCCTTGCGGCCATACATGGCAATCAGGATGGCCATGGGCACCAGAGAAAGTTCCCAGAAGCCGTAGTAGAGCATCAGATCGAGCGAGATAAAGACGCCGACCATGGCCGTCTGCTGCACCAGGAAGAGCGAATAGAAAATCTTGCGCCGGTCCTTGATAGCATTCCAGCTGGCAACCACGCCTACAGGCCCGAGAAGGCCCGTGAGCACGACGAGCCACATGCTCAAGCCATCCACGCCAATGTGGTAGAAGATCGCCGGATTATCGTTTCCCGGGAGAGTAATCCATGGAATGCTGGTCTCGAATTGAAAACCGCCCTGGCCAAGAACGAAGTGCGCCGGCAGATGGAGCGCGAGCAGAAAACTCGTGAGCGTCGTCAGCAGCGCGATCCAGTTGGGCAGCTTGGCGCGGTCGGGCACCAGCGCTACCAGCACTGCTCCTGCCAGCGGCACCAGCAGGATCAAGGTGAGAATCGATTGGTTGATTGCGTTCATGCTCAATGCCTCGCCACTTTCCAGATAAAGTCCACGGAAGCCGGCCAGACGGAATTCCACGGAACGAGCACAAACAACAACAATGCGGCTGCGCCTGCAGCAAGCCACGCAGCATAGGAGCGGAGATTGCCCGATTGCCAACGCTGCAAAATTGCTCCCGAGAACATCGCGATCCCGCCCAGAAGCCACGCCAATCCTCCGAGCAGGACAACATCCACGCCCCATCCCAGCACATACTTTGAGAAACCGAACAACGGCTTCACAACGGTGGCGTCGTAGATTTCATCCACGTAGTACTTGTGGGCGAGAGTCTTATAACCCAATGGCAAAGCCTCGGCGAGCTCCGCAGCTTGCGCGGGTTTCTGCCGATAGAGCCGGTCTGCAACATACCAACCCACAAGCGCCACTGCCACAGCCGCTGCGCTGAGCATGAGTTCGAGATTCGGAATCGTTGACTCCGCCGCACGCGGGCCAACGGCAGGTGAAAGGAAAGCAGCGAAGCGCTCAATGCCGATCCAGCCGCCGCCAATCGAGAGCAGCGCCAGAATCACGAGAGGCCCGAGCATCGACCACGGGCTTTCGTGCGGATGAATTTCAGGGCTGCGCGATTCGCCCATGAAGGTCATGTACCAGAGCCGGAACATGTAGAACGACGTGAGCAGAGCCGTCACGAGTCCGACAAACCAGAGGCTCATCCCGAAGGTCCCATGCAGAAAGGCCTCGTAGAGGATCGCATCCTTTGAGAAGAACGCCGCCAGTGGCGGAAAACCAGCGATCGTAAACACCGCCGCGGTCATCGTCCAGAATGTGACCGGCAGATGCTTGCGCAGCCCGCCCATCTTGCGCATATCCTGTTCGCCGCCGATCGCGTGAATCACAGAACCTGCCGCAAGGAAGAGAAGAGCCTTGAAGAACGCATGCGTCACCAGGTGAAAGATGGCTGCCGAGTAAGCTGCAACGCCGCACCCAAGGAACATGTAGCCGAGCTGCGAAATGGTGGAGTAGGCGAGCACGCGCTTGATGTCGTTTTGCACCAGGCCGATGGTCGCGGCAAACAGCGCGGTGGCTGCGCCAATGACAGCGACCACTCCGAGCGCGAACGGCGCGTGATCAAACAGCACATGCGTGCGCGCAATCATGTAAACGCCGGCTGTCACCATGGTTGCCGCGTGAATCAGTGCTGAAACCGGCGTGGGGCCTTCCATGGCGTCAGGCAGCCAGATGTAGAGAGGCAGTTGCGCGCTCTTGCCGGTAGCGCCCAGCAGCAGGCACAACGCAATAGTCGTGAGCACGCCGCCCTGCCAGGCTGGATTCGCAATCAGCTTCGAAGCAATTTCACTGAAGGTCAAAGTGCCGAAGTTGGCGAGCAGCAGGAAAATGCCAATCAGAAAGCCAAAATCGCCAATGCGGTTGACGATGAACGCCTTCTTGCCCGCCTTCGCAGCCGAGTCCTTGCTGAAGTAGAAACCGATGAGCAGGTAAGAAGCCAGGCCCACGCCCTCCCAACCAACGAACATCAGCAGCGCATTGCCCGCCAGCACCAACACCGTCATGAAAAACAGGAACAAGTTCAGATAGGCGAAGTAGCGCGCGTATCCCTCTTCAGCGGCCATGTATCCAACAGAATAGATGTGGATGAGGAAGCCCACGCCCGTGACCACAAGCAGCATGACGAGTGAAAGCTGGTCGAGGACAAAGCTGAAGTCGATATGCAGAGTGCCTGCATTGATCCAGGGAATGGGGCAGGTCTCAATGGTGGGCAGGGAAGCGGAGACTCCGCCGATTCCAAAAGCAAATCGCGCAGCATTCAACACCACACCGAATGAAACCAGCGGTGTGAGCAGCGCAATCGCAGTCACCAACCACTTGGGCAAGCGCGAGCCCAGGATTCCGTTCAACAGAAATCCGGCGAACGGCAAAAGCGGAATCAGCCAGAGATATAGATTTACGTTCATAGTTTCATCAGGTCGATTCGGTCGACGGCCAATGTTGCACGAGCGCGAAAGACAGCAATAATGATGGCCAGCCCGACCGCAGCCTCCGCGGCCGCAACCATCATCACAAAGAAGACAAAAATCTGGCCCTTCACCGCATGCCACTCGTGGGCGAAGGTCACAAAGGAGAGATTGACAGCATTGAGCATCAGCTCAATCGACATGAAAACAGTGATGAGGTTCCGTTTGATGAGAAAACCCAGAACGCCCAGCGAGAACAGCGCAGCGCTCAGCAGTAGATACCAGGAGATCGGAACTCCCATCGAAAGAAGGTTGTTCATTTGCCGGCCGTCCCTTCTCCGCCAGTTGGAGTATCTCCGTGGCCGTGGCGGGCCAGCGCTACCGCTCCAAGAATGGCGATGAGAATCAAGATGGATGTGACCTCGAACGGGAGAAGCAGTTCGTGGAACAGGACGCGGCTCAGATCTTCAGTGGTCGTAATGCCGTCGCTCATTTGCACACTGCCTAGTCCCTGCAAGTGAAGGATGACAGTGGCGAGCACGGCCAGAATCGCGACCACGGCAGGGAAGCCAATGGAACGCGCCGCGCGGCTGCCCAGCGTTCGTTCTTCGCGACCGGCGTTGAGCAGCATCACGACGAACGTGAACAGAACCATGATGGCGCCAGCGTAGACAATCACCTGCGCGGCCGCCAGAAACTCCGCGCCGAGCAACAGATAAAGCACGGCAAGGGAGGTCATCACCACGATCAGCGAGAGAGCGCTGTTGATGGGATGGGTCTGGAGCAGCAGGTTGATGGCCCCACCCAGGCAGAATCCGGCAAAAATTAAAAACAGAATCAGGTGCATCGTTCCCTGGCGTGCAGGCTAAAGCCACAAAAAGGCCGGCCGGTTAGGGGGGAAGGACAGTGAACTGAGGAAAGCAAACTCCTCAAATTCCTTCCCGATTGTAAATCAGCGGTAAGCAAGCCAGAGGCTTGTTCCCACGATGTTTAGAATGGCCAACGGCATGAGAATGCGCCATCCAAAATTCATTAGCTGGTCGTACCGGAAGCGCGGCAACGTCCCACGCACCCACACATAAAGAAAGAGGAAACAAAACACCTTGGCCACAAACCAGAAGATCGGAAAAAGTGCGTGGACAAAAACATTTTCCGGCGGCGGAATGTAGTCGCCAAACGGGCTCGTCCACCCACCCAGAAACAACAAAGTGGCGACGCAACCCACGTTGATCATGTTGGCGTACTCGGCCATGAAAAACATGGCGAACTTCATCGAGCTGTATTCAGTGTGATAGCCGCCCGTCAGTTCGCTTTCCGCTTCAGGCAAATCGAACGGCGAGCGGTTGGTCTCAGCGTAGGCCGCCATCAGGTAGATGAAGAACGCCACAAACTGCAGGCCGCCAAAAATATTCCAGGTAAGAAAACCCTTGGTGGCCTGCTGCTCCACAATGACGCGCAGGTTGAGCGACCCGGCGCGCAGCACAACACCAACAAGCGAAAGCCCCAACGCAAGTTCGTAGCTGATTAATTGAGCAGAGGAACGGAGCGCACCCAGCAGGGAATACTTGTTATTCGACGACCAGCCCGCAAGCGCGATCCCATACACACCCATCGACGTGATGCCGAGAATCACGAGCAGCCCGATGTTGACGTTGGCGATCTCAAAGAAGTCAAAGCCATGCGGCCCGATCCTCGGTTCGCCAAACGGGATAACGGCAATGGAGATGAGCGCGCATCCAAGAGCAAGAATCGGCGCCAGAAGATAAAGCGGCTTGTACACGCCAGTCGGAATCAGGTCTTCTTTTAGAAACGACTTGGCTCCGTCAACAAGCGGTTGCAGCAGGCCAAACGGGCCAACGCGGCTGGGCCCCCAGCGATTCTGAATGCGGCCTACGAGCTTGCGCTCCAGCAACACGGTGTAGGCAACGCCCAGCAGCATCACCACCGTCACCACGGCCACTTTGAGCAGGCTCCAAAGGAAAAACACTAAAATCGTCACTTGCCTTCAGCCTCTTCTTTTAATGCTGTCAACTTGAGCCAGGCGGAACCGAATCAGAATCGTTTGCTGCCTGCTCATCATTTCAAAAAACACGTCTCAACTAAACCTAATCTGCTGCGGTTGCTGCTACATCGTGCGCCTGGTGCTGTTTGAGTTCATTGAGCGCGGAACTGTAATTCCCCAGCGTTCCTGAAGTGAAAAGCGTATCGTGCGCGGGAACCACGGCGCCTGGATCGCTGAGAGCTGAGAGCGGAACAAATCCAGCCCCTGCCCCGGGCTCGGTCGTTGACGGGTTTCCGCCGAATAAATTCACGCGATCCAATTTGTATCCCGGAACCAGCCGCTCGATCTCGTCCAGAAGGGCAAGCGGATCGAAGGGACTCATCCGGAGTTCCATGCCATTTGCTTCAAGCCAAACCGCGTGACGGTCAGCCTCGCCAGATTGTGCGCCGCGCGTCTGGCCAAGGTCGGCAGTCACGCCGCCTTTTCCAAACGGAACCAGTGCCTTGATGTTGGCGCCCATGGCGTCTGCAAGCCGTACCAGAATTTCGAAGTCCGATTTGACGCCCGCGCGATCGCCGGCCTTCCTCACCAGCTGCAAATCGCCGAACGTGTTCGTGACCGTACCGGATTTCTCATACAAGCTTGCTGCCGGGAACACGACATTGGCCGCAGCCGCAGTCTCGGTCAGGAACAGATCCTGAACAACAACGAATGTGCCGAAGAATGTCTCAGCCCCAGCTTTCAGCTTGGGGACGGGATTGGCGCCAACGATGAGCAGCGCGCCCAGTTTGTCGCGGGGAGCAAGCATCTCTTTGAGCGTTTTGCCTTGGGTTGCAGCGAGACCCGGATACTCGGCAAACGCGCCGGGAGACGTCACGGGAACGTAACCGGGAAGCAGGTCAGAGAAGAGGCCCATGTCCGCCGCGCCGCGTGAGTTGGCGTGGTCTCCCAAATAGGCGAACTGAAAATTGCCCCGCTTCAGTCCCCAACTGACAAAGTCTGCAACAGCCTGCCCACGGAACTCCTCGCCAAAGATGACGACGAGGGATTCTTCAGCCATCACCGCTTTGCTGAATTCGTCTTCCGCACGATCGAGTGTCGCAGCCAGATCCTTGTAGCCATCGGGCGCAAGCGTGAGCGTCGCCTTTGCCTGCCGCTCCAGCTTGATGCTCTCGGAGTTTGCAACATACAACCGCGCGCGATTCAACCGTACGTTCGTGCGCAACGTCCACGCCAGCAGCGGATGTTCTTCGGTGGGATTTCCGCCCACAAGCAGAATGGCCGGCGCCTTGGCAATGTCCTCGAGCCCTGCGGTCTTGCCCTCGGTCCCCGCAAGTGCGCGGGCGAAGTCTGCATAAGCAGTCGAGCGCTCGTGATCGATGTTGTTAGTGCCGAGCACAGTCCTTGCAAACTTCTGCAGCAGATAGTTTTCTTCGTTGGTTGTCCGGTTGGAGCCGATAACCCCGATGGCCGCACCGCCCTTGCTGTCGCGAATCTCCTTGAGCTTGCCGGCTGCAAAACGCAGCGCATGCTCCCAGGTTGCCGGCTCAAGTTTTCCCTTTGCATTGCGGACAAGCGGAGTGGTCAGCCGCTCCGCACTCTCCACAAAATCAAAACCAAATCTGCCCTTCGCGCACAGAAAGTCGCCATTCATTCCGCTCTTGTCGCGATTGTCCGCACGCACGATCGTTGTGCCGTCGTTCGATTGCCGCACACCCAGCGTCACTTTGCAGCCATCGGCACAGTGCGTACAAACCGTCGACACATGATTCATCTCCCATGGCCGCGTCTTGTAGCGGTAGCTGCCGCTGGTCAGCGCGCCTACGGGACAAACATCGATGCACATCCCGCACTGCTCGCAATCCAGATGATCGCCGCCATTGGGCGAAATCGACGAGCTCACGCCGCGTTTCTGCACTCCAAGGGCCCACACGTCCATGCCCTCGCCGCACATCCGCACACACCGGTAGCAAAGGATGCAGCGAGGCCGGTCAAAGTAGACAGCAGGAGACCATTGCTGTTCTTCGCGATGCTGCTTCGCCTCAGCGTACAGGCTTTCTCCGGCGCCATACTTGAAGGTCATGTCCTGCAGTTCGCATTCGCCGCCCGCGTCGCACACGGGACAATCGAGCGGATGGTTGCCGAGCAGCAATTGAATCGTCGCCTTGCGCGCCTGCGCAATCTCTGCGGACTCCGTAATGAAAACCTGACCTTCAGCGACGGTGGTGGTGCAGGCTGTTTGCAGCTTGCCCACTTTCTCCTGGCGCACAACGCACATGCGGCAGGCTGCCTGCAGGCTCAATCCGGGATAGTAGCAAAACGCAGGTATCTCGATGCCCGCTTTCCGGCAGGCGTCAATCAGCAGCGTTCCCGCGGGAGCGGTGAGGGTCTTTCCATCGACTATGAAAGTTACGTCAGCCATTCGTCTCCAGCGCCCGTTAAAGTACGGCCATCTCAACATGTTTGGCGAACGGGCATGGCCTGCCGTTCAGGTGATCTTCAAACTCTTTGCGGAACTTCTTCACAAATGCAATCGTAGGCATGGCCGCCGCGTCGCCGAGCGGGCAGAAGGTGCGGCCCATCATGTTTTCGGCCAGGTATTGAATGTTGTCGATGTCCTTCGCTTCACCAAACCCAGCATGAAAGCGAGTGAGCGACTTCTTCAGCCAGTCCGTTCCCTCGCGGCAGGGAATGCACCAGCCACAGCTCTCGTGTTGATAGAAGCTGATGGTCCTGAGAGCAAACTCAACAATGCAAGTTTGATCGTCGAGCACGACCACGCCGGCCGAGCCGAGCATCGATCCAACCTTGCCCACCTGGTCGAAGTCCATGCCGAGCTCTTCAATCTCTTCCGGCAGCAACACCGGGGTCGAAGAGCCGCCTGGAACCACCGCTTTGAGTTTTCTTCCGCCGCGAATACCGCCGGCCACGTCGTACACAATCTTTTTCAGGTTGTAGCCCATGGGCAATTCATAAACGCCTGGGCGCTCCACGTGGCCACTCACGCTGAACAGGCGCGTGCCGCCGTTGCGCGGAGAGCCAATGGTTGAAAATGCGGCGCCGCCCATCTCAATCACGTGGGGAACAGTCGCAATGGTCTCGGCGTTATTGATCACGGTAGGTCCGCCGTAAAGACCAACCACGGCAGGGAAGGGAGGCTTGATGCGCGGCACTCCGCGCTTTCCCTCGAGCGACTCCATCAGCGCTGACTCTTCGCCCACTTCATACGCGCCGGCGCCGGTTTGCGTAACGATTTCAAACTCGGTCTCGGAGCCGAAGATGTTCTTGCCCAGGTAGCCCTTTGCGTAGGCATCGGCGACCGCCTTCTCCATAATCTCGAGGAGATATCTGTACTCGCCGCGCAGGTAAATAAAACCGACCTTCGCGCCAATCGCCAATCCAGCAATGATGGTGCCTTCAATCACGGCATGGGGATCGTGCAGAAAGATCAGGTGGTCCTTGCAGGTGCCCGGCTCGCTCTCGTCGCCGTTCACCAGCACGTACTTGGGCTTGGCTGACTGCTTGGGCACAAACGACCACTTCATGCCTGTCGGAAATCCTGCGCCGCCCCGGCCGCGAAGATTCGAGGCCTTCATCTCGTTGATGATCCACTCAGCGCCCTGTTCCAGGCACTTCTTTGCAGAGGCGTATCCGCCGAGTTCAATGTAGCGGTCGATCTCTGCCGCGCCCATGCCGAAACGGCGCGACACAACCTTGACCTCATCGGGATGCGAGACCAGCTTAGGCATGGGGCTTTTTCCCTTCTGCCTTCACCAGGCCGCGGTAACTCTTCAAAAGCGCGGGTACCGCATCCGGCGTGAGCTCGTCGTGAAACGCGTAGTTCACTTGGATCGCCGGAGCCCAGCAGCATGCGCCGATGCACTCAACCTCTTCCAGAGAGAAAACCCCATCCGCCGTTACGCCTTTGTGTCCGATGCCAAGCTCTTCCTGGAATTTTTCAAACACATCAAAACCGCCGCGCAGCATGCAACTGATATTCGTACAAACCTGGACGTTGAACTTGCCGGCCGGCTTGAAGCGCAGCATCGAATAGTACGTAGCCACATTGCGCACTTCGAGTTCAGTAATGCCGATGCGCACGGCCACTTCGACGATGACAGCGTCCGAGAGATAACCGATTTCATCCTGAGCGTAGAGCAGCATCGGGATCAACGCAGAGCGGCGAACAGGGTACTTCTCAACAAGCGCATCAAGGCGCGCCGCAAGCTTCGGCGAAAAAAGTGTCATCGTCTCGGTATTCCCGCTGTTGGGGCTCATTCGCTGAACTCCCGCATCAAATCTCGCGCCCAGGCTTCTGCCGCCAGGTCCATTTCTTCCTCGCCCGTCTTGCTCCGCAATCGCCCCGTTTCCGTCAATTCAAGCGCTCCATGGCTTCCATCTTCGCGGTTCCAGAGTACGGTTGCCCCAGTTCTGTTCAGTTCCAACCACTGTTTCCCGTGACGAGCCGTGATCCTTCGCTCGTCGTGCTCAATCTCTGCCTGGCGATTTCCCCTCAACCCGTGAACTGCCGTGTAACTTCTCAGCAACGACGCCAGTGAAACCCAAAGTTCGAAACACCAATCCAATTCCACATCAGACATCGAACTTTCCACGTCTTGCCAGCCTGAGATCGTCGTGGACGCTGCCACCTGGAAGGATTGCTCCCACAATTGAGCTACTCAACCACTTGGCATACTCTGAGCACGCTCTGCTTGGATCTTCAATCTTCGGATCGTTGTGGTCGCTCGCTGGCCAGCCCTCCCCAACAAACTTGAATTGGTGCTTGGTCGGCTTACAGTCTTGCCGAACAGAAACCCAAAGCACCGAAACTGAAACTTCGCCTTCGAATACAGCGTTTGAAGCAATCCGTTTGAATACAACCGTCCCCGGTGGATTATTCGAGGATACGACAACTCGTGTGAATTTTGAGCTTACCGTGAATTGAAGGCCGTCATTCACATCGGATTCTTTGACTCTAAGGTCCAGAGCTTTTAGCGCGATGCTTACTTCCGGGATAGGCGTGTTGGCAATAGCTCCACTTTGCACAGAATGGTAGGCGTTAAGTTCGTTCCGTACCTCCAACAATAGAAGGCGGGTGAAATCCCCGGTCAATTTAATATCCGCACCAATGCTTCTGAGATGGTCGCATTCGCTCATCGATCGATCTCTCCAAGTACGATGTCGATCGATCCGATCACTGCCACAAGATCCGCCAGCATGCGTCCCTTGCACATCACCTCAAGCGACTGCAAAGTAGCGAATGACGGATACCGCATGTGAACCCGATAGGGCTTTGAAGTGCCGTCTGAAACTACGTAGTAGCCTGTCTGGCCGTGTCCTGCTTCAATCCCCTGGTACACCTCGCCGGCAGGTACTTCAAATCCTTCGGTAATAATTTTGAAGTGATGGATCAGCGCTTCCATCTGCGTCTTCATCTTCTCCCGGTCGGGCAGCACAATCTTTGGCGCATCTGCCTTCACGGCGCCCTCAGGCATGCCATCAAGCGCCTGCTGGATAATCTTGACGCTCTCGCGCATCTCCACGAGTCTCACTTCGTATCGCGCCCAGCAATCGCCGTCCGTTGACGTCGGCACACTGAACTGGAAATTCTCATAGCCGCTGTACGGCATGTCGCGGCGAAGATCGATATCCACACCGGAAGCGCGCAGCGGAGGCCCCGTCACGCCCAGCGCAATCGCATCTTCGGGAGAAAGATAGCCAACGCCCTTGAGCCTGTTCCTGAAGATCGGATTCCCAGTCAGCAAGTTCGCGTACTCGTCAATCTTTTCCGGCAGCATGGAGATGAAAGACTGAACACGGCTGAAGAAATCCAGCGGAGGCTCCATCGAAACGCCGCCGATGCGGATGTAGCTGGTCATCATCCGTTGTCCGGCCACAGCCTCAAACAAGCGGAGAATGTCCTCGCGTTCGCGGAAGGTATAAAGGAACACGGTGAGCGCGCCAATGTCCATGGCGTGCGTGCCCAGCCAGATCAGGTGCGAGTTCAGGCGGCTCAGCTCAGCCAGCACCACCCGCAGCCATTGTCCCTTTGCAGGAATCTCAAGCCCAAGCAGCTTCTCAACGGCGAGCGCATAGCAAAGGTTATTTGACAGCGGATCGAGATAGTTGATGCGGTCGGTCAGTGGAACAACCTGCTGGTAGAACTTCGCTTCGCAAGTCTTCTCAATGCCTGTGTGCAGATAACCGATCTCAGGGTAGATCCTGACAATGATTTCGCCGTCGATTTCAAGCACCAGCCGCAGCACTCCATGCGTCGCAGGGTGCTGAGGGCCCATATTGATGACCATGTGCTGGTCTTTGGCGCCTTGAGCCGGTTCGAGTGTGGGCATGCCAGCAGGATTGCTCATCAGCGATACCCCTCCACCGGATAATCCTTGCGCAGAGGATGCCCCTTCCACTCGTCGGGCAACATAATGCGCCGCAGATTCGGATGCCCCTCAAAACGAATCCCGAAAAGATCAAACACTTCGCGCTCGTAGTAGTTGGCCCCGGCCCATACCGGAGTAATCGACTCCACCGACGGGTCAACCTCGTCCAGCAGAACCCGCAGCCTGATCCGCTCTTTGAACGCGTGCGAAAGAATGTGGTAGCTGAGTTGAAATCGTGGCGCCGAAGGATACCAGTCCACCGCCGTCATATCCTCAAAAAAGTTGTAACCCGCAGCCTGAACCGCAGCCGCCGCCGCCCGAATTTGGTCTGGCGCAATGGTAAGCGTCAGTTCACCAAAGTCGAATCGCGCGTCCACCAGCGCCGCAGAGTTCCAGCCCTCAAGCGCCTTCACGGCCGGGTGATCCGGCATTCCCTCAAGAACCGCGGCCTTGTTGGCCAATGTAGGTTTAAGTGCCTCGGTCATCCTAGAGGTCCGCCTTGTCCTGGCTCCAGTTGAGGACGCCTTTGCGCACTATATAGAAGAGACCCACAGCCACGAAGCCAAGATAGACGAGCATCTCCCAGAATCCAAAAAGCCGCGAGACGCCGGTGAGCGCAGGCAACCGCCTGTAGACCACCGCCCAGGGCATCATGAACACAGCTTCCACGTCGAAGAGGATAAAGAGCACGGCCACCAGGTAGAACCGCACGCTGAATCGTCCGCGCGCATCCCCAACGGCCTCAATCCCGCACTCGTAGGTGTCCAGTTTGACCTTGGTGTTGCGATGCCTGCCCACAAACCAGGACGCGACCACCATGCCTGCTCCAAGCAGGATCGCTGCGCAGATTTGCATCAACAGCGGGAGATATTGCCAGTAATACGGGGTCATCGCCGCCCTGTCCGGATCAATCCAGTAAGATGGCACCTGCCCCACGGGGAAAACCCTCATCTCCGCTCAAACAGGGTGCTGGTTTGAGCTTAGGTTTTCAGCCTCATCCCGTCAAGGCAGGAAGGTTAGGCCATCGGCCGGGTTTGGAAACGCTCGAAACACCGCTGATGACCCTTTTCACCCCATTTTCCGCAGCTTTGCTCAAGTTTTTTTCGTCTGAATTCCGTTCACCTGACGGCAGACCCCATGCAACAAATGTGAGCGCCATCACACAGTGTTCCATTTTGGTACGAAATACTGAACCGTACCCGTTTGGGAAACGGTACGTTCGTTATCTAAATAGAATGCCATCGGAGGCCGAAGAAAAGGGTGAGGATAAATGCCATGGCAGCTTCGACGACATCCGGCTTTCTCGTTCCCATCACAGCGGCCCCCGCTCAAGCTCTAACCGCACGTGTCAACCGCCGCCGCCGCATCAGCCCCCAGGCCGGCCACGCCCTCGAGATTCTTGGCCACGCCATCGAGTACCTCACCGACGAGTTTGTGCATGAGGGCGGATCCTTCTCCCCCAACAACGCCCAACTCCAGGCGGTCCAATTGCTCATGGCGGTCAATCGCCAGGTCTACTTCGAATGTCCTGAAGTACCCCCCTTGAGCAAGCGCATCCTCTCCATGCTGCGCCTTGACTAGCGCCCGGTCCCTGAAGCCCATTCAATTCAACTGCCCGTTAGGCGACCACTCAGGTTATTCGTAGCGAATTGCCTTCGCAGGATCGAGTCCCGCGGCGCGCCGGGCCGGCAGCCAGCACGCAAACGCCCCCACCGAGGCCAGACACAAGGCGACAACCAGAAGAATCGTCGCATTCGATCCCGCGATGCCGAACGGCAATGAAGCCATCAAATGCGCCACCGGCAATGCCGCGCCAAGCCCGAGTACCAGCCCCGCACCGATCTGCCACAATCCGCGCTTCATCACCAGCAGCATGATGTTGCGCATAGTCGCGCCCAGCGCCAGGCGCAGGCCTATCTCCTGCGTACGGCCGTTCATGGCATGCGCAATCACCGCGTAGATCCCCACCGAGGCCATCAGCAACGCAATCAGCGCGAATCCAAGAAAGATTCTCCCGAACACGCGCAGGAACCAGGTCTGG
>CAVXVM010000127.1:0-24102 GCA_963765025.1 uncultured Acidobacteriaceae bacterium
TCTTCCTGCTCCAAGAGTTGAACGCTATTCAGCAACAAATCGCGGGACTCTACGCGTTGATGTGACTCAAGAGCCTGCACAGTCCGGGGTCCACGACTACCAGGCGGGTATCCGCATCAATCACGCGGCATAGCCTGGCCACTTCGGGGTAGTCGCAACGCCGTTCACATTTTTGTATCGTCTGTGCTTTGGCATTTGGCGCTTTTTGTAGCTCGCGTCGCATTGCTTCTGTGATTAGGTCGCTGAGCGGCATGCGCTCCCAGAGGCCTTCAGCGAAGACTTCGTCCAAGACGATTCTCGATGTCTCGAACGCCGGATGGCCGTTCAACATTGGATCTTGAACACGAAAATCCCAGACCTCCCGCTGCCACATCTTCATTGTGCCGATTGACCCGTCCGCCAACCTGCACCAGACTTGCCACCGCCGAGCTCTCCCGGAAGCCGGTCCGGAAGGAGAAATCCATGCCCGCTTCCACGCAACTAGTGGCGACCAGCGACCAGTCAGCCCCTTGCCCTCCTTGTAGTCGCAGAAGGATTTTGTCGATGATCTTTCCGCGGTCACTCGGTGTCGAGCCCGTAGAAAGGTGGAGAGTCTCCGCCCCGGCTCGCCGCATCTCGTCGGCGACCACCGCCGCCGACTGCACCGTGTTGAGGATCACCAGCCGGGGCCCGCTTGGACGTCACGAAATCGATCAGGCCCTTCCGATCCAGGGGCCGCTCGCAACGGCGGTATCGGACCCGCTGGCGCTCCTGGAGCTTCGCCGCCCGGTCAACAGCGCCCTCGACTAGGTCGGGAACGGCCACGGGTGCACTAACGAAATCCCTAAGGTTCCAAAACCGCGCAAGAGACCCGGACGCCAGCACGAAGTGACAGCCCCAATCTTGCATGAGTTCCTGCATCCACAGCCAGACTTGGGGCCACATCCAGGCCGGAATTGCCGCGTGCGCCTCGTCAACGAAGATAGCCGATCCTGCGATCTCATGAAGCTTGCGCAAGCTCGCCGGCCTATTAGAGGCCGATGTCTCGAAAAACTGAACGGCGGTGGTTATCGTGAGCGGTGCGTCCCAGAGCGTCGCCAGTTGCCGGGAATCTCAGGTCGGAGAAATCCGCGAGAGGTGGTGATGCTCGGCTACCACCCCCTCCCGGCTTTTCTCCCTCAAGCACGAGCGAACTACGGTAAGTCTTTGCGGATTGCCGGATCGAATTGGTGTACGGAAGCACAACGAAAATGTGACGTAGTTTACGCTTAATACCACTTGCAAGAGGTGTGCCATCACAGCGGTGGTTTTGCCGGAACCTACTGGACTGTCACAAGCCAAGAGCCGCTCGTCGGTTTTCCGATTCCGGCAGACATCGTATATTGCGCGACGTTGCGCGCTGCGATTCGATTTCGGCAGCTTATCTACATAGCGGTTCAGTGCATCTAGTCGGTCCTCCCATAGCAATTGGGTAAGCCCGTTAGCATCTCCTTTTGGTAGTTTAGGGCGGTATCGCCGTGGTCCGCATCCACCAGGCAGGAAAGCGCAATTCGCCTCGCCAGCCCACTCCATCTTTGAGTTCCGAATTGGGGAGGACCCGTAGCCTGCCCGGTTACGTGCCCATGCTGGCGCAACATGTCCTCCAGTTCCCTATCCGTAAGCGTCCAACAGACGGGGTCCCGTAGGAATAACTGATCACCCTTGGCAGCTTCCTCCGGAATAGAACATAACCCGCGATGGTGGCCGTATACAAGCAATGCGGCCTCATGATGATTAAGCCTCAGCAGAGTCGCAGTACCAGCGTCCGAATGGTTTACCGGCAACTTTTCACGCTCGGATTCGTGAAGAACCTTCTGATTATCCGCGTCTTCATTACAAGATCGTGTAGCCATGCCGCCGATTCAACCGCGGCGGCAAGCGTCTGTTTGTCCTGCGAGGCAAAGTAAAGCGCGCGAGCGGCATTGCCACATGCGTTCAACAACCTGCCGCACGTGTTCAACGTAAAGCTGTTGCCGGATTTTCCGTTTCTTCGTGCACTGTGCGCGAGGAGTTCCATCAACCACCTCCATGAGGTCCCGAAACGGGACGAAACGGCTTCTCAAGTCATCCGGGAGCTTTGTGAGAACATCGTAATCGTCCCAGGACGCAGAGGGCTTGTCTGGATCACTTTTCTTTTTAGGCGTCATGGCGGCAATCAACGCAAAATCCGAGCACGACCCAAGCTCGGATTTGTGCTCCATGTACCACGCGTGCCGAACGCCGACAAAGGGCCGCACATAAGAAGCGGTATGCGCGTAAGCGTACGGAATCAGTTTCAGAACCAGGTCAATGTCGCCTTTCGTACATTCTGTCCTGGTTGGGGCGGTCGGATTGATGAAGAACGGCATGGTGTAGACTCCGTACTGCACAATGCGGTAACCAAGCGGGGCCATGCCACGAGTCTTGTCCGCCTCGGCAGGGGCCTTCTTCGTAGTGGTCATCCGTTCCAAAAGAATGGGGGGCCAGAGAAACGCCTAGGCCAAACTGAATCACTCCGGTCCTGAGGTGCGTGCCATCGAGTTTTGACTTCTCTTCCAAGAACGTAGCAATACGTAAAAGCTTTCTGCCACGCCTTGGTTCAGTTGCGTCTTGTTAAGTTGCAGGGAATAGGGATTAGCCACCCCAGCGAGCAAAGATCGCTCGCCGGGGACCCCGGAAGGGAACAGGGAACAGGAAGCAGAAAAGGCCCCGGAGTATTTCTGCTCCGGGGCCTTTTTTGCGACTGGTGTTTATGGCGCTGGCGCTGGCTATTGGTGCTCGGTGGTCTGGTTGGCTACCTGGAGGTAGTTCTTGACGCTGAAGACTCCGGGAACGCCGTTGGCGCGGAGATAGGCAGCATCCTTGTCCCCCTGGCTGTCGACGATGCCGTAGAGTTCGACGTTGCCGTTCTGCACCGAGATGCGGATAGGCATGGCGGGATCAGTAGCGTACCGGTTGAGCGAGGCGTAACCATAGACCGCGTGGGCCACGGCAAAGCGCGTCTGCTCATCCATCGTCGAGAGCGGATCGACCTCAATGTTGTCGATCATTTCTTTTACGCCGGGCGTAGTGGCGACGAGGGCAAGCGCGGAGTCGCGATTGGGGTAGTTGTGCGCATGGCCGCCGAGCGTGACCACTCCGTTGTCAACGGCGACCGAGATGGCGTCAAAGACGTTGCCGTATCCAACACGATCGTAGGTGAGCCGCTCAGAGAGCTTGGCCTGCAACTGGCTGTCGGGAATATTCTGTCCGGCCACCTGAATATCGTTGCGAACAGCGGCCACGCCCTTTGTGTGGAGGGCGGTCTTGGCGGCGTCGGCCTTGTATTCATAAAGGTCGACGCTTCCGGAGAGCGTTGCGATGCCGTTGTCCACGGCGACGCGCACGTCTTTGTACTGCTTTTTGCCGAGCCGTGCCGCAAGAGCCGAGGCGGCGGGATTTTCCTGCCGCGCCGGTGCGACTGAAGCCTGGGCTGCTGCCCGGGAGACCAGGGGAGAGCTCAGGAGGGCAGCGGCGAGCATGCCCGCTGCAAGTGCGCCTTGAATTGAACGCATCGTGTTTGTCATTTGTTTGTTCCTCCATGTTCATCGTCAAAAGTCGCGCGGCGAGCGGATTTAGAACCGCGGCCTGCGCGCTCTTCGTACCAGATAGACACATCGCAAGGGGAAAAAGTTGCTTGATTTTCGAGCTGAATTGGGCAGCGAAAAAGGTGAGCAGAAAAGTGAGAAAAATTACTGTAAAGAGTTCGGAATTGCAGGCGAATCAAAGCGCTGAATTTTGTCATCCAAGCTGTCGTCGAGGAAGTTGGCGGCGCGCGCCGCTCCTGTTCCCTATTCCCTGTTCCCTGCTTTTGTTACCGGAAGCGGCGGGTGGCTTTTACGACCATGGAAAAAACGCCGGATTCGTCGCGGGCCACCAGCAGCGAGACATGGCGGTTGATGGCGACCTCGGCCTGAAGCAACTGCTGGCCGGTGGTGTTGACGTCAGTGGCGTAGGTGAGGGTGACGTTGCGGCCCAGCTGTTCCTCAACGATGATGCGTGAAGTGGAGTTGCCGAAGGGTCCGAGGTAGTTGGGATCGACTTTGACGGAGCCCGCGCCGAAGAGTTTTTGCACGCGGCTTGAGACGGTGGCGTTGAGGGCGCCGCCGAGCAGGGCGTCAGTGGTGGGGTTGGAGAGGGCCTGTTCCTGCTGCTGGGTGTAGATGCGCTGCTGATTTTGAGTGCGGCCGAGGGCGAGCAGGGCGACTACATCGGACTCGGGCAGGGGCGGATCGCTGCGATAGGTGACGCCCATTTTGTCTGTTGTTCCGTGCAGGCTGAGGGTGATGTCGTAGTCCTCGACGCGGGCTGAGGCGCTCAAGTCGATGAGGGGTTCGATGCGGACTGGATTGGTAAAGGAGATTTCGCCGCGCTGGAGTTCGTAGCGGGTTCCGGCAATGATGGCGTTGCCCTCAGTGATGGAGATTCGGCCCTGCAGGGCGGGCGTGGCGAGGGTGCCGCGAAGGCGCAGGTCGACGTCGCCGGCGAGCTTGGCAAAGGCGTTCTGGAAGTTCAACTGCGGCGAAGAAAGAATGCGCACATCGAGACGGATATGGTTGGTGGGCGCATCGGGCGGCGTAATGGTGGTGGCTGCGCTGGCCTGCGCGGCGAGAGCGGCGAAATCGAGGTCGGGACTGACCGTGAAGCGCGTGATGAGCACGTCGCCCGAAAGAAGGAGATTGTTTTGCGAGCCCTGCAGATGCAGGGATGCATCTGCCAGCGAGCTGACACCCTGCGGATAGCGAATACGGACGCCCTTGCCGGTGACCGTGAGATCGGCGTAAAGGCCGTGCTGGTAAGCGAGATAGCCGCCCACGGTGAGCGGGCCGCCGCCGCTCATGGCGGTGAGGGACTTTACCTCGAGGCGGTCCTGGCTGAACTCCAGCGAACCGTGCAACTGGCTGAGACCGTTGGGCAGATCTTCAAAGGAGAGCGAACCGTTCTCAAAGTCGACGCGGCCCTGGAGATTGGGATTGCGGAGCGGGCCGTGAGCTTCAACCTGGAAGGTGCTGGTGCCTCCGGCGGTGAGGTCGGGATCGAGGGTCTCGGCGAGCTTGAGGTTGACGGAGCCGCTTGCCGCCAGATCGAGACGCTGCGTACCGTTGAGGGCCAGGCTGCCCTGGGCGCGGAGATCGGTGTCTTCTCCAGTGACATGAAGCGGATCCATCTGGATGCGATCGTTGGCGAGCGTAGCGTGGGCACCGCCCTCGCTTTTGAGATGAACGCCGGCGACGGTGGCTTCAATCTGCTGGATGCGGGCTTCGCCGCGCAGTTGCTCGGGATGGGCGAGCGGGCCATCGACGGTAACGGTGCCGGCCAGTGCCGATTGGCCGCTTAAGGCGGAGACGTGAGCAAGCTTGAGAAGCGAGTCGATATTGAAGCGGGAGAATTCGAGGCGGGCCTGGGTCTGATAGTCGGGTTTGAGCGCTGTGACGCCATGCACGGTCAGCTCGGTAGCATCGAGGCGCGTGGTCATGTCGTACGTGAGGGCATGGTTGGCGGTGTGCGCAACAAATTGAAGGCCGCCGATGAACTCGCCGCCGAGGGCAAGACCGTTGAGCGTGGCGTTGCCCTCGAGTTCCGGATCGTCAAAGGTTCCCGAGCCGTGCAGGTCAAAGGTGAGCGAACCCGTGGCCGACCAGTCCTGCTGTTTGATCCATCCGATTTTGGAGACATCGAGGCTGGCGGCCTTGGCGTTAACCGAGAAGCGCTTTGAGTTGAGATCGTAGCTGCCTGTGGCTGCAATGTTGCCAGCGGCCTCGTCGATGACGATGGACGAGAGTTTGACCAGCGAATTGTCGACCGTTCCCTGGGCGCGGATGCGCGAGACAGGTTCGCCATAAATGACGCCATCGGCCAACTGCGCCCAGCCGGAACCGTCGAGGGTACGGAGGGGACCGTCGGCCTGAAATTGCGTATCGATGACGCCGCTGAGAGGGAGCTTTTCAACGAGGAACGGCTGAATGTCGGCGACAGCGACCTTGACTGCCTCGACGTGAGCGTGAAGGACGGAGTTCTCGTCGAAGCCAGGAAGTTTGGCGGAGGCTTCGGGAGCCGCGGCCAGAGAGCCGCTCAGGGTGACGCGGGTGTCGCCTCGCATCAGCAGCGCATGGGCGAGTTCAATGCGCGTGGCCGAGTAGCTGCCAGTGGCGTCAACCGAATCGAGGTGCACGGATGGGGGCTGGGCCGCCGCGACTTTCTCGCCGGTTGACGGCATTTCCAGATTGAGCTCAGATGCCTTGAGATTGCCGGCGAGGTGGGGATTGGCGAGCGAGCCAGTCCAGGATCCATTGAAGTCGGCCTGCCCATTGAGAGCGACCGGAAGGGCGGCGGTTCCGGTTTTGCCGTTGCGCCTGAGGCCGAGCGAGCGCAGCACGGTATCAAATTCGCCGAGGTTGTGGGAATGGAAGTCGACGGTGATGGCCGTGTGGCTGTCGAGCGGGTAGGCGCCGAGGCTGCCGTGCGCCGTGAGCTGGCTGGCCGCCAGGTTCACTTCAAGCTTGCGGAGATCGACTCCGCCGTCGCGCTGCGTATAGGTGGCGTCGATCGCGCCTGAGGCCGGGACTTCACCCGCCGGAGTCTGCGTGGGAGCATACAGGCCAAGGTTTGCGGCAACTGAGAGGGTGCGCACGTCGCCGTTGGACCAGGTTGCGATGGCGGGGCCATTCACAAGCGCGCTGATGCCGAGGCGCTGGAAGGGCGGCTGGCTGACCATGTCGAGGATGGCATCGAGCGTGACGTTCTTGAACTGGGCCGTGACCTTGCCATTGACCGGAAGGGCGATTTGTTGCGGGGGAGCCGGCTTGCGGCTGGAAGCTACGTGCGCGGCCTGCATGACGGCCTCGCCGGGCACCAGAGGCAGCCATGGACTGAGGTCGACCACGCCTTCCATCTGGCCGCCCTGGCGCAGGCGGATGACGATGGAGGAGATGAGCAGGTGTCCCTGGTCAGCATGCACATGTGCGTTGAAGCCAAGGCCGGTGGCGACTACACCAGTCCCAATGTAGGAGCCATCGTCCACACGGACATTGCCGTCGGCGCGGAACTCGCCCGCCTGCCCGGCGCCGTTGAGGTCGAGATGCGCGATGCCTTCCGGCGCAAAGGGATAACCGGTGACCGGATCGAGCAGGCGCATGTCAAAATCGCCGACGGCCCTGGCCTGCCACTGGGGATGGATGAAGTTCTGGAGTGCGCCCGAGAAATCGAGGGTGTGGCTTGCGCCGTCAACGGCGCGCGAAACCAGACGAAGCGAGTTGAGTGTTGCCGATGAGCGGGTGAGATCGAGCGAGGCCTGAAAGTAGCCGTGCACCGGCTTCGGCGGCGACTTTGTTTTGCTGATTTCAACGCCGCGGGCCAGGCTGAGGTCAGTTGCTCCCGCCTGGATGCGATAGGTTTCAGGTGCGCCTTTGGCTGCGGGAATGTAGCTGAGGAGCAGGGAGAGATCGTTGGCCTGAAAGTCGAGAGGCTGATGACGGTTCTGAGCATCGAACGCGGCGGCACGGTTGTCGTAGTCGACCACGCCCTGCTCGACGGCGATGTGGCCGGCCTGGAGATCGAAGAAGGTGTTGAGATTCTGAGTGCCGGTGGCTGCCGGCCTGCTGGGGTGCGGCTGATTGGTTGAACCGTCAGGGTAGACGATGAGATGCACGGCGGGATGGTCGATCTCAAGTTCGCGCAGGTTGACCGTCGGGCTCCAGAAACCCAGAAGACTGATGCTTGCGCGGAGATGGTCGACGCGGGCGTAGGGAGCTTCATCGGCGGCCTCAGTGCCATGAATGACGAGTCCCGAGGCTTCCGCTTCAAGCGCGAGAAGACGCCAGTGGAAGCTGGCAACCTCGACACGGCCGCCTGTGGCCTTTTCAAGCTCTGCGATCAATCGGCGGCGGGCGATGTCTTCAAACTGCGCCGAACTCATCCAGACGTAGAGGCCACCGGTGACCAGCGCAACCACAACCATGAGACCGGCCAGCGTGAGCGGAACATGGCGAAGAAAAAAACGTCGAAGACGGCTCGGGCGAGGTTGCTCGGGCGATTCCTCCTGAGCAGGGACGGGGATTTCAGGCTCGCTCATGGTCTTGCCTTCCCTTCTCCGTTCAGGGCGGCGATTGGTGTGCTGGCCTGTGGGACGGCTGGCGCTGTGTCTTGAGCGCTGGTGGACTGGAGCGCGGGATCGAGCACTTCAACGTCGCCCTGTTTGCGCAGGTTGGTGAGCCACTCGTCGAAGAGCACGTTGACCTGTTGCTGCAGGAGAATCTCCTCAATGCGCGGCGAGACCTTCTCAAGCGATGGAACTGCTTCTCCTGGAAGGTAGAGCGGCAGAAGCGTGTCGTGGTAGTAGGTTTCAATGTCCTGCGGGGCGATGTGGATGCCGGGCCGGAAGCGCTCCTCAATGAAGCTGAGAATCTCAAGCCGGTAGCGCAGGTAAGCTTCAACGCGCTCGGTGGTGAGGTCGTGCGCGGAGAGGAAATTCTTCCAACCGTCGTCGGAGGCGCAGTTTTCGCGGACGCAGGCGGGGAGTTCCTTGCGGATCTCGGCGAGGCGCGTGGCGACTTCGTTGGGCATGGGCTCGGCAGCCTGCTCGTCTTCCCGGCGAATCTGCTGCTCAATGAGAGTGCGGCTGATGAGTTGGTCGAGCGCTGCCGTGCGCGTGAGCGTGCTCATGCCTCCACGGACAGGATCGAGAACCGAGAGACGAATCTCCTCGTCGATGTCGCTGGTGAGGATGACGTGACGGTTGACGACCGCTTCCACACGGTCAATAACCACGGGAGAAGCGGCGGCCAGGGACTGGGCGGGAACCGGACAGATTGCGAGGCCGGCGAAAAGGACGGCAGCAAGGCGCATACCGATACCGCTCGCAACATCTCTGCCTGCGGCAATGGACGCGTGCCGAACACTCGCGCTCAAGTGACTTCGGCCGGGGCACGAGAGGTTCATCCGGATTAGACGTCGCATGCGCATCAGAAGCTTTGCCCCAGGCTGAAGAAGAAGTTGAAGTGCTTTGCTTCGCCGACGTGAGGGTTGCTATACGGATCGGAGAGCGAGTAGTCGACATTAACCGGGTAGATGGGCGTATTGAGGTTGTAACTGAAATCCAAACGGATGGGTCCGACCGGAGTATGGTAGCGCAGGCCGATTCCGGGTGTGTGCGAGAAGTAGTTGAAGCTACAGATCCCCTGATGGCCGGTGGAGGTGACGGGACCGTTGGTGGGGCCGCTTGGGCTGGGGGGATTCTGAGCTGTGCCAGGCGTCAGAGTCTTGCACGCATCGCGATTGGGCTGATTGAAATGCAGAAAGCTGGCCCAGGCGTCGCCGGCATTGGTGAAGACATTGCCCATATCGTGAAAGAGGACGAAGCTGACGGTGTCGCCAAGCCAGGGAAGCGTGGGCGGAGGCAGGCGCAACTCCGTGGTGTTGACGAGCGCTCCGGCTCCGCCGATGGGAAAGCCAGTTTCAGGATCGCGCGGGCCGGCGCCGTTGAAGGAGAAGCCGCGCAGCGAGGTGGGACCGCCGGAATAGAGACGCTCGGGTAGCGGAATGAGCTCGCTCGATCCGGTGCCAAAGGCGCGCACCTGGCCGTAACGCGTGTTGCGGGCCAGCACAAAGCGATTTTTGTCGAAGCCGTAATAGCTGGAGTTGGAAAGATCGAGCCTGTTGAACTGCGCCTCGGAGCCGAGCTGGTGGACGGAGAGAAATTCCTGAAAGCTGGTGTAGGTTCCGCGATGCGCGTCGAGCGGAGAATCGCGAGTGTCGCGAATCCAGGTGACGCCGGGTCCGGCAACACGGACCGCGGTGGCCAGCTCCTGGATTTCGCCGGGATAGACCTGCAGGCTGCTGTCCGAGACCTTGACGCGGCGGAAGTCGTACTCGTAAATAAAGGTGTTGGCCTTGGACAGCCAAGTGCCCGGCGTTTGAAAGCTCTGCGTAAGGCGAAACCCAGCTTCAAGCCGCGAAGCGACGTAGGTGGTGACGTCCTGGCTGTTGGCGTAGCCGCCTGAGAAGGTGATGCCGAAGTTGCGATTACCCTCAAAATGTGGAGCCTGGAAGAGCAGATCAATCTTCTGTTCGAGCAGGCCGTAGGTCCCCTGCAGCGAGGCGGACTGCTCCCGGCCGAATAGGTTGTTGCGGGTGAGGTCGGCAAGCACGCGCGGGCTGATTCCGGTTTTTCCGTTGGGGTTACAGGCGACGCCACCTGCGGTTGCACCGGCGCAGTTGTTCTGCGGCGTTCCGGTCTGTGCCTCAAAGCCGAAGCCGTAGGTGAGCGCCCAACGGCGGGCTTCAACGGCTTGCAAGAGGATGGTCTTGCGGGTTGCTTCGCCGGTGGGATTCTGGACCGCGGCGTCCACCTCATTGAAGAGCGCCAGCTCGTAGAGATTTCTTTGCGTGTTGAGCAGCGCGGTCTGGTCGAGCGGATCGCCGGCGTGCAGCGTGATGGCGCGCTGGACCACACCAGGCCGCGTGTAATGAAGGCCGGTGACGAGCACATTGCGCACAAATATCTGCGGGCCTTCATTGATGTGAAAGGCGACGTCGACCTTGCTGGGGTCGTTCGGTTCCTGCTGCTCCGCCACCTCGACACTCACCTGCTCGAAGCCGCGGCTCAGGTACTCAGTAAGCAGGGCGTCACGGTCGCCGGAAAGGTTCTGCGGCGAGAGCAACTGACCGGCAGCGGTATTGAGCAGAGGCGTGAGTTTGGCAGCTTCCACGTGGTCGTTGCCCTCCATGCGTACCGCGCCGACGCGGAGCTGATCTCCCTCATCAATGCGGTAGGTGACGGCCAAGGGAGCGGTGGCGGGGACACGCTGTGCTGCCGGCTCAGGCTTTACGGGCGCAGCATTGTCAACGGCACTGGTTTCAGGCGTGCTGGTTTCAGGCGTGATTTTTATTTTGGAAAAGCCGTTGTTTCGGTAGAGCGACTGCAGCGCGGCTACGTCAGCGGCCACCAGGGCCTGCGAGTAAATGCCGTGGCGATCGAGGGTATCGGCGGCACGAACCCCAAGCAGTTCTTTGAGCGTGGCGGAGTCGAAGTAGTGATTGCCGGTGACGGAGACGGTCTGCACGCGGCGGCGCTCGCCCAGCTGCACATTGAAGACGATGACGACTTCGCCCTCGCCGGGGGTACGCTGCTCGTGATTCACCTTGACATCAAAATAGCCGAGCTGCTGATAGTAGTCCCGCAAGCGGCGATTGCCCTCGTTGAGCAGATCCTCGTCGACACTTCCCTCCTGATAAACGGGAATGATGCGCTTGATGCGCTCCGGGTCGATGTTTGCGCCCTGCACAAGGACTTTGACCACCGGCCCCCGACTGGCCGTGAAGTTGTAGTCGACGGTTTTTGAGCCGGGGTCGTACTGCGCGGAGACGATCTTGATTTCAGCTTCCATGCGATCTTCACCCTGGTAGTGTTTGAGCACTCCGGATAGGGCACGGCTGCCGGTATCGTGATCCACGTGAGCTCCTGTTCTCAAGTGGGCATAATGGCGGAATTCCGACAGGCTCATGCCGGGGTCGCCGGAAACCTGGACCTTGCCCACGCGCGCCTGCACGCCTGAGACCGCCGCGAACGAGATATCAACGAGTTGCTGATCGGGGTGAGGGGTGAGGGTGGGCGTAATCTTCGGTTCGTGGAAGCCGTTCTCGGCCATGGTCTGGCGCATCTGCTCAAGGGCGTTGGACAGCTTGGCCTGGGTAAAGCGTGTACCCGGAGAGAGCTGGCTGGAACGAAGCAGTTGCGCGTTCATAGTGCTGCCCTTGGCCCCGTCGACCCCCACGGTTCCAATAAACATGCGCGGCGTTCCGCGAAAGACCAGGTCAACACCAGCACCGTCCGGCTGGGCCTCAACCTGGATGTTGTCGTAAAGGCCGGTGGCATAGAGCCGGCGCAGGCTTTCGCTCACGTTTTCAGCGCTGAAGGGCTGGCCTTCCATTTGAGGGAGATGGCCGGAAAGCGGGACGAGCCGGTCTGCGCTGACGCCCTCGAAGGAAATATGGCCGACGGTCTGGCCCTGAAACTGTCTGCCCGCCTGGCTGTGAAGCTGGGCAGAGGATTCGGCCGCAGAGCCGGTTGCATGGGCCTGAGACCAGGAGAAAAGTGCGGCCGGGGGCGCGAAGACAAGGGCGCATGCGAGCAGCAACCTGTACGGCACCACTCCGTAACTGCAGAACTCCCCTGCCGGCTCTCTCCGCAAGACCATCTCTCCCAAAAAGCGCGAGGCAATGCCTCGTATGCGCAACAGTGGAACCACGCGCAAAATTTCATCCGGGCCCCGCTCCGGTCTTTCTGCCGAAGCTCCAGCTTTTGGGTTTCTACCCGTTCCCCTTATACTAGCGAGGACAGGGCCCTTGCGCTGCAGCGCCCAGTTTCAAGGCCGATTCCCCCCCCAAGGAAACCATGCCCCGTTCAAGGATCCCCGCCGAGCAGCCGGACAACACGACTTCTGGTGAGGACGCGCGGGCGTCTCAACCCGCTCAGGCGGCAACGCGGGTCGTGTATGCGAGGACTGCGACGCCTGATCCGGTCGAGGCGGAGGCGCTGGCGAAGGCCCAGGCTGGCGACCATCATGCTTTTGCCCATCTCTACTCGTTGCACAAAAGACGCATCTATTCGTTATGCCTGCGCATGGTGGGCAATATCGCCGAGGCAGAGGATCTGACCCAGGAAGCGTTTCTCCAACTGCACCGCAAGATCGCGACGTTCCGCGGCGACTCGGCGTTTTCAACCTGGCTGCACCGGCTGGCGGTGAACGTGGTTCTGATGCAGTTGCGCAAGAAGGGTCTGAGCCTGATCTCGCTCGACGAGGCTATGGAGCCCGTACCGGACGAGGGCCCCGGACGCAGCTTTGGCGCGCCCGACCTGAGGCTGAGCGGGAGTATCGACCGGCTGGCGCTGGAGCGGGCGGTGGCGGATTTACCGGCCGGTTACCGGCTGATTTTTATCCTTCACGACGTGGAGGGCTACGAGCATAATGAAATTGCTTCCATGCTCGAGTGTTCGATCGGCAACAGCAAGTCTCAACTGCACAAGGCCCGGCTGAGGCTGCGGGATGCCCTGCGCGCGCAATCCAGGAAGGAGGCGCAGACATGAGCGACGACCCCGTCAAGATGAATTGTGCCGAGTTCCAGGCGCAGTTGCCCGAGCTGATCGGCTCTGGCGCCAATGCGGCCGACGACCCGCACATCAGGAGCTGCGAACTGTGCCGCTCGCTGCTGTCCGACCTTGAGACCATTGCCGAAGCTGCCCGCCAGCTGTTCCCCGTGGAAGAACCACCAGACGACTTGTGGGCGCAAATCGAGTCGAAGATCAAGGACGAAGAAGGCGGCGAAGGGAACAACGAGAGCAACGGCATGGCCAAGCCAGCTCCTTCAAGGTAATTCCCTGTCGAAAAGCGTCGCGGGCACGAGCCTGCTGAGAGCCAGACACCCTGCATCGTGGGATCCGTTTCCGGCCGCCTCGGCAACCCTTCCCCCGAAAGTCCAGCCTGAGCCGCAGCCCCTCACCTTCGAGGCGGTTTAGCCGATAGACCCATCGAGCGGGTTCGCATCCAAACATTGCTCATTGAAAGGCCTGCGGATAAAACAGGATCGATGGGAAGCGGCCAGTCGGCTGAAAAGTGAGCCGGGGGACGTGAGGGTCACATCCAAACTATTCTGAATGAAGGGATTAGAGGCCATCATCGACTGCAACCGGCCGCACATGGGCAAAAGGCGCCGGAAAGGCGCAGCAGTTCGGCCGAGACCCTCGGCCCGGGCTCGGGAACCGGGCCGAGGGTCACGGCGTAAATGTCAGGGCGCAGGCAGTTTGAGGGCGAGAAGGCAGAGGGCAGGATAGAATTCCTGAAACTTTTCAAATTCTGCGCTGTCTAATGAAGGAAAGTTGATAAGGGGACACTCAATGCAAAGCCAGCCTTCCAAGACCAACCAGACCGACAGCACAAACGGCACGAAAGCCGAGCTCCGGCGGATTCCGGTACTTCCGGTCCGCGAGACGGTGCTGTTTCCTCATGCCGTTCTGCCGCTGACGGTGGGCCGGGAGAGTTCGATCCAGCTGATTGAGTCGCTGGGCGAAGAGCGGACGATCGTGGTGGCGGCGCAGCTAGATCCGCGCCTTGATTCTCCGACGCCTTCGGACCTGCATACAGTGGGAACGCTGGCGACGGTGCACAAAGTGGTGCGCATGCCCAACCAGAGCCGGTTTGTGTTTACCGAGGGCGTGAGCCGCGTGCGGCTGGTGCGCTTTTCGCAGACCGAGCCGTTCATGGTGGCCGAGGTTGAGCCTCTGGAAGACATTTTGCCGGCGGCCAGCTCGGGCGTTGAGGCGCTGGTGCGCAATGTGATTGCGCAGTTCCAGCAGATTGTCACCGAGTCGCCAACGCTCTCCGATGAGTTGCGAACGATTGCGAGCAACATCGATGAGCCGAGCAAGCTGGTGGATTTTGTGGCCTCGTCGCTGCCGTTTTTGACCACCGACGACAAGCAGCAGCTGCTGGAGTCGGCTGAGATTGTGGAGCGGTTGAACCTGCTGAACAAGCATCTGGCGAAGGAGCTGGAGGTGCAGCAACTGCGCACCAAGATCCAGACCGAGGTGCAGGACCAGGTGCAGCAGTCGCAGCGCGACTACTATCTGCGCGAGCAGATGAAGGCGATCCAGAAAGAGCTGGGCGAGCAGGACGAGGGCCAGCGCGAGAACGATGAGCTGCGCCAGAAGATCGACGCGGCAGGCATGCCGGAGGACGTGAAGAAGGAAGCGCTGAAGGAGCTGGCGCGTCTGGCGCGCATGTCGCCGATGGCGGCCGACTACTCGCTGACGCGCAACTACATCGAGTGGCTTGCCGTACTGCCCTGGGCCAAGAGCTCAGGCGCGAAGATCGACATTGGCAAAGCGAAAGAGATTCTGGATGAGGATCACTACGAACTGCGGAAGGTAAAGGACCGCGTCCTGGATTACCTGAGCGTGCTTGAGTTGAAGCCTGACATGAAGGGACCGATCCTGTGCTTCGTGGGACCTCCGGGCGTGGGCAAAACCAGCCTGGGCCGGTCGATTGCGCGGGCTCTGGGCCGGAAGTTCCAGCGCGTGTCGCTGGGCGGCATGCACGATGAGGCAGAGATTCGCGGCCATCGCCGCACTTACATTGGCGCCTTGCCGGGCCAGATCATCCAGAGCATTCGCCGGGCGGAAACCAACGACCCGGTGATCATGCTGGACGAGGTGGACAAGCTGGGGAGAGACTTCAGGGGCGATCCGGCTTCAGCGCTGCTTGAAACGCTCGATCCGGAGCAGAACAACACGTTCCGCGACAACTACCTGGACGTGCCGTTCGATCTGAGCAAGGTGCTGTTCATCTGCACGGCGAACATGCTTGATACGGTGCCGCCGCCGCTGCTGGACAGGATGGAACTGATCTTCCTGCAGGGCTACACCGAGGAAGAAAAGGTGCAGATCGCGAACCGGTATCTGATTCCCCGGCAGATCAAGGAGAACGGAATCACGGCCGAGCAGATCGAGTTTCCCGAGGATACGGTGCGGTACATCGTGCGGCACTACACGCGGGAAGCGGGAGTGAGGAAACTGGAGCAGGCAATCGGCACGGTTTGCCGCAAGCAGGCGCGGCGCGTGGTGGAAGGCCACGCGGAAAAGCTGGTGGTCACGCGCGAGGAGATCAAGGAATTCCTCGGCGGCATCCAGGTACGCGTTGATACCGAAGTGGCGGAGCGAGTAAAGCGGCCTGGGGTGGCTGTGGGTCTGGCGTGGACACCGGCCGGCGGCGACATTCTCTTCATCGAAGCCAACAAGATGAAGGGCAAGGGCGGCTTTACGATGACCGGGCAGATTGGCGAGGTGATGCAGGAATCCATGCAGGCCGCGCTGACCTGGGTTCGGTCGAACGCCACCTCGCTTGGCCTGGCGGAGGACTTTACGCGGGAGATCGACCTGCACATTCACGTGCCCGCAGGAGCGATTCCCAAGGACGGCCCTTCAGCAGGCGTGACCATGGCAACGGTGCTGGCGTCGCTATTGACCGATACACCGGTTCGGCCGCTGACGGCTATGACCGGCGAGATTACGCTGAGCGGCAATGTGCTGCCGGTGGGCGGAATCAAGGAGAAGTTTTTGGCGGCGCGCCGGGCGGGAGTGGAAACCATCATTCTGCCCGCGGAAAATCGCCAGAACGTGGAAGAGGACCTGACGCCGGAGATGATGGAGGGCGTAACGGTTCACTACGCCAGCCGCATTGAGGACGTGCTGGACGTGGCGCTGCCCTTGATGAAGGCACGGCCGGACAAACAGCCGGCTGCGGCCGCATCGAGTTCCATCTCCTGAGTTGGCGAATTGAAGACATGAGAAAAGGCCGGCGAACCTGCCGGCCTTTTCTTTGTTTGTCTGAAAAACAGGCAACTTTGGTGATGTTGACCTGTCGAAAAGAGCCGTTTCGCCGATAAGGACTGTGAGTCCAGCACCCGAAATCGCGGAGAACGACAACCATGGCAACCACCACTGCGACACCGCACCAGATTGTTCCGCTGCACCTTTCGGGCAACACGACCGAACAGCAAAACCGGATGCTGAAGGAGTCGCTGGGTGAGGCCGTGCAGAATGCGTACGAGACGGCGATCGAACAATTGGACCGGCAGAGCGTGCAGGCAGTTCTTGACGTGGACCGCAAACTGAGGTGCGAAGTGACGGAGAAGGTGGTGGAGATCATCCATCGCCATACAGTGACCGACAAGTACAAGGACGAAGAGGCTCCCTCGAATCGCGTTTATCCGCCGACGTACAGGGTGCGTCCAGTGGAGGCGCAGGTGACGGAGTTGCGCAAGGTGTTTCCGAGCCTGGGCTCCTGCCAGGAGCGGCTTGCGCGGCGCCAATTGCCCGAGGGCGCGGAGGCGTGGTTTGCCATTCCGCGATGGCAGGCACTGGCCTCGACGTACAACGAAGCGGTGGAGATGCTGCTGGAGATCCTGACGTCGAAACGCCGGTTCTCGAACCGCATCGTCGGCAAGCTGGGGGAAACGTACCTGCGGCAGACGGAACGTTCGAAGCTGGCGGTAACGATCCTCGGCGAACAGCAGGAGGGCAGCGACATTCTGGTGGTGGGCGCGCAGGCCGGCATGCGGCATCGGGGCAGCTCGGCGCGGCGCACACGCGTATCCATGGCGGGCAATGAGTATGCACTGGGGGTGTTCGCTATCGGGTGCATGCTGCTCACGCATCCCGAGCGGCTCTCGAGCGGCGATGCACTGATGATCGACTGCGGGGGCGATGAATATTCGGTGCGAGGCGACTATACGTTCGACCGCGTACCGCTGTTCGATTACGACATGGCCGGCATCGAGTTCAGCATCTTTTATGAGGATCGCGCGCGCAACCTGTGGGGCACGCCGACGGGCTTTCTCTACAAGCTTGTTTAGGGTGTATCAAAATATTCAGGCACGACGCGTTGCGCGATCGGACGCGCTACTCACTTCTCGTTGAATTCTGCCGATAAAGCCAACTTTCCGTAAAGGATTTGAAGACTGCACTGCTTGGGCGCCGGGCGCACGAAAACAATGCTGAAGGCCTGAGAGTCCAGGAGCTGTTCACTGCTCATCTCAGTGCGCGCGACGTCCTGTTTCTCGTCGTACTTGTCGCCGGCGGTCACGTCCTTGTTCACAATCAGCGTCCATTTGCGGCCGTTCGGGATCAGGTACATGGAGTACGCGCCCACCGGCACATCCGAGCCTCCGAGGGAGAAGGCAGCCTCCGAAAAGAGGTACATTGGCGTATCTCCGGGGCTCCAGACTTTTCCCTTCCCCGCATCGATCCGGGCGTTTGCGGGCAGGGGCGTGAATCTGACTGTCATCTGGTTGCTGTCGACCAGCGTGCATACGGAACTTTGCATCTGCGGCCCCGTGGCACTTTGCGCGTGTGCGGGAATTACGATCGCGGCACAAAAAATAAGAACGAGGAATGATTTCCAACCCATGTTTTCCTCCAGTTTTTATGCACCGGCAGCGGTCTGGACGCGGGAAGCATGGACGGATTTCGTCTTGCTCTTCCGTGCCTGGATTCTTGATCCCCTTCTCTGCCGGTAGCTTGTTGAATGACATTCTACGCTGAACCAAGGCGCGGGTTGTACCGGAATCTGGAGGGAATGATGGAGAATGCGCTATTGCCCCGGAACAATCAGCCGAGCATGGGGAACGGCCGCCTCCTGAATAACTGCTGCTGCGTCTAAGCAACAGGCGGTATTCTTTCAAGAGCCTCAATTGACTATGCGCGTACGAGTTCTTCCTTTTGGAGTGTCGAAAGATTGGCTGGGGCCGGCGGCGATCACGCTGGAATTGCCTGAGGGCGCCCTGGTGGCCGATCTGCTGGAGGATCTGAGTGTCCTGCTGGCGTCGCGCCTGCCCGCACAGGGGTTGCGTGGCATGGCAGTGAGCGTGAATGCCGAGTATGCCCGCGTCGACGACCCGCTAAGCGAGGGCGACGAGGTGGGGCTGTTGCCGCCGGTGTCTGGTGGTGGCCCCGATATGGATGCGGAAGTGTTGACGGCGCTGACGCGCGAGCCCATTGATGCGGTGAGGCTGGTGGCAGAGGCCAAACGCGGCGAAGATGGCGCGGTGGCGGTGTTTGACGGCATTGTGCGCAACAACTCGCGCGGCCGCCAGACCCTGCACCTGGACTACGAAGCTTACGAAGAGATGGCGCTGAAACAAATGGATGAGCTTGGCCGCCAGGCGCGGGAGAAGTTTGGCGTGCGGCAGGTGACGCTGATCCACCGGCTGGGGCGGCTGGCGATTGGCGAGACGAGCGTGCTGATCGTGGTGGCATCCGCGCACCGTGTCCAGGCCTTCGATGCCTGCCGGTGGCTGATCGACACGCTGAAAAAGACGGTGCCGATCTGGAAGCGGGAGACGTTTGTGGATGGCGCGGTATGGGCGGATGGCGAACCGTTTCCGGCTGGGATCGCGGTAGAGACGGTGCCCGGACAGGCCGAGGTGGATTCGCGTGAGATCTAGAATCCCCAGGCTGGGGTCGCGGCTACTTGGGTCGTTGCTTCCGGGCAGCGTGCTGATGGCGGGCCTGGCCTTGCCGGCAGCAACGCAGGACCTGACGCTGCATGTGGATGTGCGGCTGGTGAACGTGTTTGTAAACGTGACGGACAAGAACGGCGCCATCGTGCCCGGGCTGACGCGCGAGGATTTTGCTGTGACTGAAGACGGGCGGCCGCAGCAGATTGCCGTCTTTGAAAAGCAATCGGAGATGCCGCTGAACCTGGTTCTGGCCATCGACACGAGCGGCAGCGTGAAGAAGGACCTGAGCGAGGAAGCCAGCGCGGCCAAGCGATTCGCCCACGCCATCCTGCGCCCGCAGGATGAGATGAGCGTTATGCAGTTTGCCACCACGGTCAGGGTCCTGTCGCAGTTCACGAATCGAATTTCCACCATTGATCGAAGTCTCGACCATCTCCAGCCCGACTGGTCCTCCGCCGTGTACGACGCCATCTGCCAAGGCTCTGACCTCCTTGGTCAGAAAGATGGGCGCAAGGTGCTGATCATCGTATCGGATGGCGACGACACCGCCAAGACCTCGACCTATGCCCAGGCGCTGGAAGAGGCGCTGCGTGGCGAAGTGATGATCTACTCGCTCATCGACGTGCCTATTGAGGCCAGCGCAGGACGCGACACGGGCGGCGAACATGCACTGATCACACTGTCAGAGGAGACCGGCGGCAAGTACTTTTATGTGGGGGGTGGGGGCCTCGATGCAGCCTTCAAGCAGGTGAGCGACGATCTGCGCACGCAATATCTGCTGGGCTACTATCCGCACAACCAGGAACCGGGACGGATCTTCCACCGGATTCGGGTGACGGTGCCACGGGCATCGGCCACGGACTTCGACGTGCGGCACAAGACGGGGTACTACGGGGATTCCCGGGCCGCAAAAGATTGACCCCTCCTATCGGAAGCCGGTTGCTGTAACCTGACGGCATGAAACATCGGCGCCTTCTTTGCGTGCTCGTCATTCTGCTTGCCTGCGCACTTCCCTGTTTTGGCAAAAGCAAACACGGAAAAATCCGCGTTCTCATTGTGGACGGATTCAGCAACCACGACTGGCGGCAGACCACGCAGGTATTGCGGGGGATTTTTCAGGCGGCGGGCGAATTTGACGTTGCGGTCAGCACGGCGCCAGTGGAGACTGGCTCGGCTGCCTGGCAGGCTTGGCGGCCAAGGTTTGCCGATTACGATGTGGTGATCCAGACCTGCGACGAAAACGGCAACAACGGACTTTTGGAGGGATTGAAACCAAAACCGGATTGGCCGGAACCGGTAAAGCGTGACTTCGCGGCGTTCGTGCGAAAGGGCGGAGGCGTTTACATCTACCACGCCGCTGAAAACGCCTTCGTGGGCTGGAAGGAATACGAGCAGATGGTCGGGCTCAGCTGGCGCGAAGCCGGCTATGGCACCGCGATTCGTGTCAGCGATTCTGGTGAACTGGTGCGCATTCCCGCGGGCGAAGGCCTCGGCACAGCCCATGGCCAGCGCGGAAATGTGCTGGTAACGCGGCTCGGCGACGATCCCATCCATGCCGGCATGCCGCGAGCCTGGATGTCGGCCGACATGGAAGTCTATTACTATGCCCGCGGCCCGGCCGAGCATTTGCAGGTGCTGGCCTATGCGCGGGACTCGAATCCCAAGCTGGGCCTGCTGTGGCCGGTGGAGTGGACCACGACCTACGGCAAGGGGCGCGTCTACATCTCGACCTACGGCCATGTCTGGCCGGGAGATGTCGACCCGCCGGGCCTGCGCGATGCCGCTGTGCAAACCATCATTCCGCGGGCATTGGAATGGCTGGCGCAATGGCCGGTGACCTATCCGGTGCCATCAGACTTTCCGGGTACGAGTGCAGTTTCTCTTCGCAGCCTGGCTCCGTAAGCGTCCTCGATCAACGGCAGTGGAGAGCCCGCGCAGCCGGGAAGACTGCTGGTGCAGCGCGATTGAATACGCCGGAACGAAAAACGCATCTAAAATGGAATCATGACTTCGCCTTTGTCCTCGCGCCGCCGTTCCAAGACCCCTCCGCCGGGCGAAACCGGCCAGGAGGCTCTTTATCTACGCTCATTGAGCGACCGCCAGGTGATTGTGACCATCAAGCTGCGAGACGGCGAGACCGTGCGCGGCTGGATTGAATACTTCGACGACGCCATGCTGCGGCTGACGCGCGACGGGCTGCCCAACCTGTTCATCTACAAGCACCAGATCCGCACCATCAGCGAGCAGGGCAAACGGCGCTCGCCGCGTGCCAGCTCGGGATTGGGCCTGCCCGCTCACGAGGAGCACGCGTGAGCCCCGCGAGCACGTCATCGCCTGCTGAACAAAATCTGGTATGGGTTCCCAAGGCCGCGCAGATTGCGCGCGAGGCGGGCGCTAAGCTGCGCGAGTTTTTTGCCCAGGGCGTTGAAACCGAGTACAAGGGCGACGTTGACCTGGTGACGGTAGCCGACCGGACGGTGGAGAAACTGATCAAGACCCGGCTGGGCGAAACGTTTCCCGACCACGGCATCTACGGCGAAGAGGGCACGCGCGAGCGAATGCAGGGAGAGTTCCGCTGGTACGTTGATCCGCTGGACGGGACCACGAATTTTGCGCACGGGTTTCCCCAGTTCTGCGTTTCAATGGGACTGGAGCAGCGGCCCCCGGGAAAGGCCGAAGACGAGGACGGAACGCTGGTGGCCGCAGTGATCTACGACCCGCTGCGCGATGAGATCTACACCGCGGAACGGGGACAGGGCGCGCGGCTGAACGGCAGGCCGATCAAGGTCTCGCGCGTGCCCGAGTTGGCAGAAGCGCTGCTGTCGACGGGCTTTCCGAGCCGCAAACGGCATGCGAGCCCGAATGTGCATTTCTACCAGGAGTTCACGCTGCGCTCGCACGGAGTGCGGCGGGCGGGCTCGGCCGCGCTTGACCTGGCGTACGTGGCCTCGGGCCGGCTTGAGGCTTTCTGGGAGTTCAACCTGAATCCATGGGACACGGCGGCGGGGATTCTACTGGTGGAAGAGGCGGGCGGACGGGTTACTGACTTTGCCGGCAATCCCTTCAAACTGGACAGCCGCGAAGTGCTTGCTTCAAACGGACTGATCCAGGGCGAGCTGGTGGAGTTATTCAAGGAGATGTTCGCCGGTCGGGGGCTTTCGCCGATTCCCACACCCCAGGAATTTGCCAAGCTGCGCGCCGAAAGGGGACGATAGTCTCCTGATTCCCGCATCGCAAAACTCGATTGCCGAGATGGGTTTTTCGAGTGGGGCTGGTGTGCTACTATCAGCGACGAGCAGTTAAGTTCTCCGGAGAAACTTGAGATGGCCTACATCATTGCAGAACCCTGTATCGGCACAAAGGACACCGCCTGTGTAGACGCATGTCCTGTCGATTGCATCCACCCCAAGAAAGACGAGGACGGCTTCGGCGAATCCGATCAGCTGTTCATCGATCCGGTCGAGTGCATCGACTGCGGCGCCTGTGTTCCGGCCTGCCCAGTCTCAGCCATCTTCGCGCAGGATGATCTGCCGGAGAAGTGGGCTCACTTTACCGAGAAGAACGCGACGCACTTCGGCCGCTAAGGCAGCTAGAGTAGATCGCACAGATCATTCCGCTATCACCGGGCCGATACCACTGAGCGCGCACCCTGCGACCCGCAGGATGCGCGTTTGTGTCTTCCGGGTTCTGACGGAATGAAGGCGGATGGACCGCCCAAGCATGCCGGGGGGCTGCGACGAACAAAGTAGCGTTCAGGGTCGAATTGAGACAATTCGACCGCACCGGCAGCGATTGCCGCGGCCGATTAGACAAATCTTAAGGATGACAGTCTACTGAATTGCTTCTTTGAGCTCGCGGACTCCCGTGCTGCGTCCAATCTCCGGGGTGCTCACTGTGAAGGTGGAAACCTGGCTGGGCTCAGTGGCAGGGCGCGGGCAAATGGCAAATCTGCCCTTTTCGATTTCGACAAACTCGATATTGTCGCCCGTTTTGAGTCCGAGCTGTTTTCTAACGTGATTGGGGAGCGTAATCCGTCCGTTGAAGGTGACCATTGCGGAAGGCATGTGGAACCTCTGAGGCAATTGTAGCCTGAAGACGGCTGAGAAGCTTCCACAAAATGAGACGGGAAATGGGGTGGTTTGCGGGGTGGACCCGTGGAAAACCCCGCGTCAATCGCGTCGTGGCCGTCCCATCCCGGCCGATAATCCACGGCCATCCCCACCAGCGAGGGCAGTGCCTTCTCCGCCGCATCACGCGTAAGCATCACACGATGCCCGCGCGCCCCCGCCGGCGCCTTATCGCTGGCCGCGTTCACCACCGTCAACACCCCCTCAAACGGCACCCGGTTTGGATGATTGTCCACATGAGGAATCTTTACCGCCATCGCTTCCAATTGCATCTGCTCGCTCCTGCTCTCTCAGCTTTCAGCCGTCAGCTGATCGCTGCGCCCCTGTTCTCTACTCGCTGACCCCTGACACCAGTTCCCTGACACCTGCATTCAGCGGCGCCAGTCCCCGCATCGCCCGCACCTCGTCGATGGTGAGCACCCCGGCCTGCAGTAGTTGAACCTGCACCTGCAACTCGGTTTGCTCGTCCCGCGCGCTCAACTCGTTAAACGCAAACTCGAACTCGCGCCAGCCGATGCACTTGGCGAATAGATCGCGTGTAATGTGCCCAGCCAGCAGCATCGCCAGCGGCGAGATCGCCCCGCGAAACGCTTCATCCGCCATCTCCGAGGCCGTCGACTGGTTCACGTCCGCCTCCAGGCCCAGCATCAGAGGCGGCAGACCGAAGGCGTTGGCCACCATCCGAATCAAAAACTCCTGCCATTGCAGCCGAAGATCGGCGTCCGTGCCCTGCGCAAAGCGCAGCACTTCCGGCTTCTGCTCGGTCGAAATCAGCGGCACGCGTCCGGTGCCCTCGATCTCGTCCTGCCACCAGCGAATCAGCCGGTCGTGCTGCACGAGTGTCGCTTCGTTCAGCCACAGCGCGTACTGCGCCACGGAGTTCGCCGCAAGTTTGCCCGCGAAAGTATGCGCGCTCAGGAACTGGTTC
>CAVXVM010000128.1:0-31104 GCA_963765025.1 uncultured Acidobacteriaceae bacterium
GATTTTCTGGCGAAGACGGCGCCTCCCGCGTACTACGACGAGGGCTCACCCGATGGGAGCCGGCCGGGACGGTTGTGGATCAATACCTACAACGCGACGGACCGTAATTTGTACCCGGTGGAAGCGATCGCGTATCACGAAGGGGTTCCCGGGCATCATCTTCAGTTGTCGATTGCGCACGAGCAGACGGACGTGCCGAGCTTCAGAAAGTTCAACGAGTACACAGCATTTGTTGAGGGATGGGCGCTGTACACGGAACACCTGGGCAAGGATGCGGGTTTCTACCAGGATCCCTACTCGGATTACGGGCGGCTGGAGGCGGATGTGTGGCGCGGGATAAGGCTGGTAGTGGACACGGGCGTGCATTCGCAGCACTGGACGCGACAGCAGATGGTGGACTACTTCCACGAGCACTCGGCGATTGACGAGACGACGATTCAGTCGGAAGTAGACAGGTATATTGGATGGCCGGGCCAGGCGCTGGCGTACAAGGTGGGGCAGTTGAAGATTCTGGAGCTGCGGGCGCGGGCGCAGAAGGCGCTGGGCGACAAGTTTGACATCAGGGCGTTTCACGACACGGTACTGGACTCGGGCGCGCTTCCGATGGATTTGCTGGAGAAGCGGGTTGATGACTGGATTGCTAAAAGCAGGGAGTAGAAAAGCAGGGAGTAGAAAAGCAGGGATTAGGGATTAGGGATTAGAAAGACAGGGACTGAGGGACTGAGGGACTCAGGGACTGAGGGACTGAGGGACTGAGGGACTGAGGGACTGAGGGACTGAGGGACTGAGGGAGAGAGGGACTCAGGGACTGAGGGACTCAGGGACTGAGGGACTGAGGGACTGAGGGACTGAGGGACTCAGGGACTCAGGGACTGAGGGACTGAGGGACTGGAAGGGCGCGAGGGGGAGTTGGTTTCCCACCCTGCAGTTGCGGGCGCGCGGCGATTACTTTGCGCACAACCGTGACAAGAACAAGAAATAGAAACTAAAGCTCGAATGTGAGCGGCAGATTTAGAATGGCCGTCACAGAACAAGGAGATTCCGGGTGCATCTGAATCGTTGGTTGTGCGCAATTCCTGTTCTTTGCCTGGCGCCGATCTTCGCCGCCGCACACGTCAGCGCACAGCAAGCAGACCAGCCGCGTGACTCGCCCCCTACCCTTCAAGTCAACGTCAACAAGGCATTGGTTCCAGTAGTAGTACGCGACAAGCAGGGCCACACGGTGGATGGCCTGAAGGTCGAGGACTTCCAGGTCTTCGACAACGACAAGCCTCATGCGATCTCCGCATTCAATATCGAGCACCGCGGAGCGCCGGAAGCGATGCCGGCGAACGCGACCGCGAGCGGAGAACAGCCGTCTGCGCCAGCCAATGCAGCGCCGCAACCGGCAACGACCCCCGAGCCTGTGGTGGTTTTTCTTTTCGACGATATGCACATGCACTTTGATGACCTTGCCTATGCCAGAAAGGCAGGCGTGAAGGAGATTTCGGGCGTGCTCACCGGCTCGGTTCTGGGGGGCGTTGTGTCAACTTCAGGAAAGGTGAACAGCGGCCTGAGCAGAGATCCGGCCAAACTCGTGCAAGCGATGGCGAGCCTGTCTCCGCGGCCGACCGACAAATCCGATTGCCCGATGATCGACTACTACCAGGCCGACCTGATGTTGAACAAGCACGACAGCGAAGCAAACGCGGATGCGTTGGCCCAGGTGCTCAACTGCGACCCCGGCATCAATCCGCAGACCGACCTTCCCGAGGCGGTGAGGCTCGCGGATGCGGCCGCCCGCCGCGCACTCTCGCTCGGCTTTCAGGACGTTGAGTCGACATTGGCCACCACTTCAGAGATTGTGCGCAGCATGGCGAAGCTGCAAGGTCAGCGCACGCTGATCCTGGTTTCTCCCGGCTTCCCGGCGATCGAGCAGGAATCCAGAACCCTGGAATCGCGGCTCATCGACCTTGCTGCCGAGTCCAATGTGACCATCAGCGCGCTCGATGCCCGCGGCTTGTACACCACCAGCCTGGTGGCGAGCGACGACACGCATGTGGTTCCCGTGCAATCGAGGAGTGAGTTTCACGCCAGCGCGATGAAAGCGAACGAAAACCTGATGGCCGAACTCGCCGACGGCACGGGCGGCACTTTTTTTCACAACAGCAACGATCTGGACGCGGGATTCAAATCCCTCACCGAGGCGCCCGAGGTGATCTACGTTCTCGAACTCTCTCTCGACAACATCAAGCCCGACGGCAGCTATCATCGCCTGAAAGTGAAGGTGAATCGCGAAGGCGTGGATGTGCAGGCGCGCCGCGGTTACCTGATAGCCAAGCCGGCGAAGACGAAGAAATAGACGCTCGGGCCGCATTGCAAACAGCAAGAGAAAGATCGATTGGGCCCGTTTAGTCCGAGACAGATTTGATTCGGCTACGCGGGAGCTTGTCTCTTCCTTCGAAGTCTTGCCCTGCCACACAACGAACGAACATTTCTTGAACGAACTTCCGACTCAAGAAACTAGTTTGGCGTAGGCGGCTCTACATGATCGATGACGAGAACTTCCACCGGGGCACGGCGGGGCTCGAGTTTGAGGCCCAGCTGCTCCTCAAGCGCGGTGAGCAGCGGGACGTCGGCGTCTGGGGCTGTGGTGGTGCGCGGGCTGGATGCGTCGTAGGGAGTGGGCTGTGCGCCGGATCGCACAAAGACGAGGGTGAAATCGAAGCTGCCCTTGAGGCCGGTCGCGTCCACTACGGGACGGCCGTCGAACGTCTGGCCTGCCTGACAACCAATCGGCAAAAACCGCCATGGAAACCGCGCCTGCCTTGACCTGGCCGCTCGAGAATCCGCCGAGAGTAGGCGTGCGCTGCGCGAGTGTATCGGACGGAGCGGGCACTAGAGCCGGCTTTGGTCCGCCTTTGGCGAGGACGAGCGCGTAGACCGGGAGGTCTTTGGTTTGCATGCTCGCCTGAAAATGGAATCGATCGGCTAAGAGCGTGCGGACGCGGAGGCGGTACTGCTCCAGCTTCTGATCTGCAGGGAGCTTGTTGAGCGCGTCCCTGTCGGCGTCGGCGATGGTGGCGTCGATGTCGAATTTTTGTGAGGCGATCCAGGCGGGGGTTTTGGGGACTTGCTGGTTGGTCTTGAGGTTGTAAGCGAACTGGATGAGGTCAGTTAACGGTGCGTTGGTTACGGAGAAGCGGCTGGAGGAGAGCATGAAGTTGGTTCCGGCGGCGTCAGCGGCGCTGGGGCGGATGACGGCGACTTCAAAACTGGGGAGCTGGGGGGCGGTTGCGGTGGTGACGGCGGTGAGGAGGAGGATTGCAGCGCGGATGGAGTTGGTCATCAGAGTTCGCCGGGGCGCCGTGGTTGCCGGACGTGATTGAGTTTAGCTGATAGGGGAAGAGCATGGGTAAGGGGTCAAAGGTCAGGTGTCAGAATGGTCGAGGGGGAGTTGGTTCTCTCCCCGGTCCCCAAGTGCGAGGGACCGGGGGCACCCGGCCTGAATGCTTGGGATCAAGGTTCGGAGGGGGTGTGGGGCTGGGAAAGGCGAGGGGTTTGCGTGATATTCTTAGCAGTTCCTTTGAGCGGTGGTGGGCACACCACCATATTTTGATTGCCGGTGCAGAGGTTGCACCGAGTGGAGATTTGCGAATGAAGCGTCTACTTGCAGTAGCCCTGTTTGTTTTTGCCTGCGCCGCAGGATTGCAGGCCCAGGCGGTTGATACAACGGTTTGTGCGGTGATGAAAAACCCGAAATCGTTTGACGGAAAGATCGTACGGATCAAGGGGATTGTGATTGCGGGCCTGGACGAGTTTGCGATCAAGGACACGTCCCCATGCGGTTACCAGGTGGACGCGATCTGGCTCTCGTATCCGCAGGGGACGAAGGCGAAGAGCGGTCCTCTGGCGGTGGTGGAAGTGCAGCCGGCTCACAACTATTCCGGACCGTACACGGCCCCGACGCGGACGGCGGTAACGCTGGACAAGGGCAACAAGGACTTCAAGACGTTCGACGGTCTGCTGTCGCAGGCGCACAACAAAGGCGCGGGGATGTGCCTGGGCTGCGCGCGGTACCAGGTGTCGGCGACGCTGGTGGGGCGTCTGGACGGCGTGGCGGATGCGTCGATTCAACGGGACAAGACCGGCAAGGTGACGGGATTCGGCGGGTTTGGGAACATGAACGCCTACCCGGCGCGGCTGGTGCTCCAGCAAGTGAGCGACGTAACGCCGAAGGAAGAAGATTATACGAAGTCGGACGCCGCTACCAAGGGCGATGCGCCGCCGTTTGGGGGCAATGGCGAAATCTACGATCCGATCGACGCGGCCAGGAAGTCGGCCGTGGCCCTGACGGGCAGCCCGGCAGGCGACCAGGTGACGAAGGACGTGGCGGAGTTCCCCAAGCAGGGCGAAAAGAACGGCGTGAACCTGATCTACAGCGTGACCAGCGAGACGGGACCGAGCTACGACCAACCAGGAACGAAGGATTCGCCGGACGGTGTGCTGTACAACTGCCTAATAAACCAGAACCGGCTGGAAGGCGATGCGCAGACCAGGGCGATTGTGCACATCGGCCAGCATGTCTACGACCTCAAGAATCCGGTGGCCGGCGAGGAAACCCCGCCCTATGTCTTCGAGTACAACGCGTGGATGATGACGGTGGCGGTGTCGATTGCGAACCAACAGAAGTTTCTGACGGCGCCGGGAGGCACTCTGCTGTGGAACATGGCGTGGCCGGGTGCGGATCGCAACGGGAATATCATGGACGGTCTGAATAGCTATCTTGCGAATGAGGCCGCGTTGAGCAGATAAAGCAGGGATTAGGGAACAGGGAACAGGAAAGGCAAAAGCAGGGACTTAGGGACTGAGGGACTGAGGGACTTTGTTCGATTCCCTGCTGCTTTGTCGGAAAATTGAATTTCGCTGGGGCACCTGTCAGTCGCTTCTGGGGCGCCCGGCGTATCCTTCTATCTGTACGCGTCAATTCAAATTTCCCCTGGGGTGGTTTTCCCTTTATGGGCTGCCCTTTGGGTTGATGCGGCTGCTAATGAACTGAAAATTGATTGCTGCGGCAGGAATGCTCCGCCGCGGCGGACGGAGACAAGACCATGGCAGAGATCGCCGTAGAGTCCACCGAAGTACCGGCACAGTTGCCCAACCTGCGCGTGGCTGTTCTGGGCGCAGGCAAGATGGGCGGCATCCTGCTGCAGGCGTTCCTGAAAGAAAACCTGTTTTCGCCGGACCGGATTCACGCGACGGTGAACCATGCCGAGCGGGCGCTGGCGCTGAGCACGCAGTGGGGCGTGGACGTGGGCACGGACAACCTTGCGGCAGTCCGCCAGGCGGACCTGATCCTGATCGGCGTGAAGCCGTTCCAGGTTCCCGACATCATTGCCGAGATCAAGCCTGCTCTGACGCCGGCCAAGACGCTGATTTCGTTTGCGGCGTCGGTGAAGACGCGGTCGATTGAAGAAGCGTCGGGGATCGAGATTCCAGTAGTGCGGGCGATGCCAAACACTCCTTCGGCGCTGGGCGCTGGCGCGGCGGCGCTCTGCCGCGGACGGTTTGTCAGCGACAAGACAATGGAGCTGGCACAACGGATTTTTGAGACCGTAGGCCGCACGGTGATTGTGGACGAGAAGCATATGGACGCGGTGACGGGACTGTCGGGGTCGGGACCTGCGTACATCTACATCATCATTGAGGCGCTGGCCGAGGCGGGCGTAAAGGTGGGGTTGCCGCGGGATACGGCGACGCAGCTGGCAGCACAGACCGCGTATGGCGCGGCGAAGATGGTGCTGGAGACGGGCTACCACCCTGCGCTGCTGAAAGACGCGGTGACGACGCCGGCGGGGTGCACGATTGACGGAATCCTTGAGCTCGAAGAGGGCGGGTTGAGGGTGACGCTGATCAAGGCCGTGATGCGGGCTACGGAGCGGGCGCGGCAACTGGCGGCGGGGTAGAAGCAGGGACTGAGGGACTCGGGACTTAGGGACTCGGGACTTAGGGACTAAGGGACTGAGGGACTGAGGGACCGATCAGGCGGGGACTCGGGACTTAGGGACTTAGGGACTGAGGGACCGATAAAGCAGGGACTAAGGGACTCGGGGCTAAGGGACTAAGCATCCGGCGAGTTTTCGGCATCTAACTGGCGTAGAGGTTAACCTGTGACCGGGAAAACCAGAGCCGACAAAGCTGAGCACCCTTTGGACGAAGAGCAAGACAGCGAAATGATAGTGAACGATTCATTGGGGACTGTCGATCTGGCAGACTCTACCGGCTGCGACTCGGATAAAAAGGTCGAGGCGGAAAAGGCTGAGCGCACAATGGACAAGCGGCATCCTTGAGGCAGGGATCAGGGAACAGGGATTAGAGATTAGGAAAAGCAAAAGCCTGGGACTCGGGACTGGGTTGACTCTCTGGTTTGGCTGGATGGAGTCCCTGGTCTCATCCGCCACGGCGGGCGCGACCAGGGGCACGCGGCCGGGCGCGATATGTTTCTAGTGCGGGCGCTGGTCTGCTAACCTGCTTTATTGTCTATCCAACGACCAAACTGGCTTCCGACTTACATGCCGGAACTCGACGGGCTGCGCGGCCTGGCGATTCTGTGGGTGGTTCTTTACCACTGCCATCCGCGGCTTGAGGGCACGTGGCTTTATGGCGCGGCGATCTGGGGATGGGCGGGAGTGATCCTGTTCTTCCTGATGTCGGGATTCCTTATTACTTCAATCCTGCTGGGGACGCGGGACAAGCCAGACTACTTTCACACCTTTCATGCGCGGCGGGCGCTGCGGATCTGGCCGCTGTACGTGCTGCTGCTGGTTGTCGTGTACCTGAATTCAGATTGGTTCATCGGACCGCCGGTGTGGCAGGCGGTGAAGGCCGCTCCGTGGCTGGCTTACATCTTTTTTGTGCAGAATCTTTTTCATCTGACGCTGCCGCCGGCAATTGGGCCGACGTGGGCGCTGGCGATTGAAGAGCAGTACTACTTTGTGTGGGCTCCGGTGGTGCGCTGGCTGCGCAAGCCGTGGATGCTTGCGACGTTGCTCATGGGGGCGATGGTGATTTCGCCCTGGCTGCGGCACGGACAGCACGCATGGCTGACGCCGACGCATACGCTGATTCACCTGGACGGGATTGCGCTGGGCAGCCTGATGGCGCTGGGGATTTACACGCTGCGAATGAGCCGGCAGACATGGCTTTGGATCGGGCTGGCCGGGCTGGTTGCGGGGATTGGTGCGGCGGCTACCATCGCCGGGGGAACGGCGTATCTGGACTCCGCACTGGCGGTGGGGTTTGGCGGCGGCGTGCTGGCGCTGATTGCATCAACGGGGGCGAGGAGCCCGGTGAATGCCGCGCTGCGCTCGGGGCCGCTGAAGTTTTACGGGCGCATCAGCTACGGGCTCTACATGTGCCACATTTCAGTGTTCATTTATTTTGGATGGTTCGATGCGCGGATGGATCGCGCCGGCTATGGGGTTGCGGGCAACCTGGCTGTTGTGGCGATGCGGCTGGTGATGGCGACGGCTGTGGCGGCGGCGCTTTGGTATGGGTTTGAGTCGCAGATTCTGAAGTTGAAGAAGCATTTCTAGAGCAGGGATTAGACACCCCAGCGAGCAAAGGCCGCTCGCCGGGGACCCCGATACCGACCAATACAAAGACGGCGCGATGGACGGGGCACTGGGCGTTCAGCGCGGCCAGCGCTCGTAGAGGACCAGGAGCGCAAGGAGAAAGAGCGCAACTGAAGGCGCGGCTTCTTCGTTGCGGCGCAGGTGGTAGATGCCGGCCCCGACCATGATGAGGGCTAGATCCGCGGCGGCGAGGCGGGTGAGCAGGTGGCCCTGCGCGAGTTCAGCGGGCAGGAAGGCACGTGGAAAAATAATGCCGATGGCTCCGGCGAGTTCGGCAATGCCGATGAGAGCGGCGAAGGCACGCGAGATGCCTGCGGGCGTTTTGAGGCGAAGTCCCACCACGCCCATCATGCGATCGTAAGCGAAGAGCTTACCTGAGCCCGTCACCAGAAAGGTGACTGCGAGAATCAGCTGGGCAATCCAAAGCAAGCCGTCCATTGCCTGATGGGCCTTTCGCCAGGCGGCCGGCGGAAGCGGGCCGTGAGTTGTTGCGCAATGATTGAAGCGCTAAACGTAGCCCTTGTCAAGGCGGGGGGAATACAGGGACGAGGGGTAAGGGAACAGGGAATAGTGGCGCATTGTTGGCTTTCAGGGCGGAGCTCCGATTTATTGAAGGGTGCGGAGATTTCTGCATCCAAGGGGAGTGGGATTCTTTTCATCGTGCTGTGACATCAGTCACCCGGTGGTGCTTGGAAGCACTGCTAGGCTTAAGGCAGCACGCGATCTTTCCCCAAGAGGTGCGCCATGATCAATGCGACGGAGAAGAAACGAGCGAGCCAGGCTAAATTGAGCCCGCAGATGCTGGCCACGATGAATGCCTATTGGCGGGCTGCGAATTATCTTTCTGTTGGACAGATCTACTTGAAAGACAACCCACTGCTTGAGCGGCCGCTGACGCTGGACGACGTGAAGCCGCGACTGCTGGGGCACTGGGGCACGACGCCAGGACTGAACTTTCTTTACGTGCACTGGAACCGGCTGATCCGCGAGCGCGGGCTGAACATGATGTACATCATCGGGCCGGGCCACGGCGGACCGGGATTGGTGGCGAATACTTATCTTGAGGGTTCGTACTCGGAGATTTATCCGCACATTGAGCAGAACAAGGACGGCCTGAAGCGGCTGTTCCGGCAGTTCAGCTGGCCGTATGGAATTCCGAGCCACGTTGCGCCAGAGACGCCGGGGTCGATTCACGAAGGCGGGGAGCTGGGCTACTCGCTGGTGCATGCGTATGGCGCGGCGTTCGACAATCCCGACTTGATTGTGGCGTGCGTGGTGGGCGATGGGGAGGCAGAGACCGGACCGCTGGCGACAAGCTGGCATGGAAACAAGTTTCTGAATCCGGCGACGGATGGGGCCGTGTTGCCGATTCTGCATTTGAATGGATACAAGATTGCGAACCCGACGATTCTGGCGCGCATTCCTCATGCGGAACTCGAGGACCTGATGCGCGGGTACGGATACGAACCGTTCACGCTGGAGGGCGACGATCCGGAGACGATGCATCAGCAGGCGGCTGCAGTGTTTGACACGATGCTGGACCGGATTGCGGAGATTCAAAAGGCGGCGCGGGCGGAAGGAAGCGATCCGAATAAGCTGGCGCGGCCGGCATGGCCGATGCTGATTATGCGCACACCGAAGGGATGGACGGGGCCGAAGTTTGTGGACGGCAAGCCGGTGGAGGGTACGTGGCGCGCGCACCAGGTGCCGCTTTCAGAGATTTATGAGAAGCCGGAACACCTGAAAATGCTGGACGAGTGGATGCACAGCTACAAACCTGAGGAGCTTTTCGACGAGAAGGGACACTTCAACGGGGAGCTGGCGGAGATTGCGCCCAAGGGCAAATTGCGCATGGGCATGAATGCGCACGCCAACGGCGGGCTGCTGCTGCAGCCGCTGAAGGTGCCGAACTTCCGTGACTTTGCCGTGAAGATTGAGAAGCGCGGCGCGAAGGATGTGGAGTCGACACGGGTGCTGGGGCAGTTGCTGCACGCGGTGATGCAAGCGAATTTGGACACGAAGAATTTTCGCGTGTTCGGGCCGGATGAGACGGCGTCAAACCGGCTCCAGGATGTGATTACAGGGACCGGGAAAGCGTGGATGGCCGAGACGCTGCCGGTGGACGAGCAACTGTCAGAGACCGGCCACGTGATGGAGATTTTGAGCGAGCACATGTGCCAGGGCTGGCTTGAGGGCTATTTGTTGACCGGGAGGCATGGGTTCTTTTCGTGCTACGAGGCGTTCATTCACATCATTGACTCGATGGTGAATCAACATGCCAAGTGGCTGAAGACGACGCGGGAGATTCCATGGCGCAAGCCGATCGCGTCGTTGAATTATTTGCTGAGCTCGCTGGTGTGGAGGCAGGATCACAACGGATTTTCGCACCAGGACCCTGGGTTCATCGATCACCTGTTGAACAAGAAGGCAGATGTGGTGCGGATTTATCTGCCGCCGGACGCGAACACGCTGCTCTCGGTCGCGGATCATTGCTTGCGCAGCCGGAACTACATCAATTTGATTGTTGCGGGCAAGCAGCCTGCGCCGCAATGGCTGACCGCGGACGAAGCTGTGGCGCACTGTACGACGGGGATGGGCGTGTGGCCGTGGGCGTCGAATGACAAGGGCGATCCTGAAGTGGTGATGGCGTGCTGCGGGGATGTGCCGACGCTGGAGGCGCTGGCGGCGGTTTGCCTGCTGCGCGACAAGGCGCCCGATCTGCGCATTCGCGTGGTGAACGTGGTGGACCTGATGACGCTGCAGCCAACTTCGGAGCATCCGCATGGATTGCCTGACGAGGAATACGATCAAATCTTTCCGCCGTCCACGCCGGTGGTGTTTGCGTTCCACGGGTATCCGTGGGGGATTCACCGGCTCACGTATCGAAGGCACAACCACGACAACATTCATGTGCGCGGCTATAAGGAAGAAGGAACGACGACGACTCCGTTCGACATGTGCGTGCTGAACAACATCGACCGCTTCCAGTTGACGCTGGACGCGATCAAGCGCGTGAAGCGGCTGGCGCCGATGATCGGCGCGGCTGAGCAATGGTATTCGGAAGAGATTCAGCGGCACAAGTTGTATGTGGCCGAGAACGGGGACGATTTACCGGAGATCAAGAACTGGCGGTGGCCGGGTGACATTGTCAGCTCCTAGCCTCTAGCCAAGAGGTGCGACTTGTTCAATTCGAGGTGATGCACCCGCCCACCCATCGCGATAAAGCCGCGATGAATGGGCACAGTTGATTCGAACTCACGAAAGATGACGGTCGATTGTTATGCAGTTGAAGGTTGGATTTTAAAATTTACTAGCTGACTTGATCAGCTCTATCGATGAAAGGTACTCATTCATGTCGTCTTTGCCTGTATTGGTTTTGAATAGCGGTTCTTCTTCAATCAAATTTTCAGTGTATGAGGCCGGGAACGGCGAACGGCGCAAGTTGCATGAAGGCGCGGTGGATGGGATCGGCACGGATCAAGGCAGTTTCTGGATCAAGGATGCAGACGGCAAGAAGCTGGTGGATCAAACGCCGGCTCTGCCGAACCGATCGGTTGCGTTCAAGCTGGTGGCCGACGCGCTGCACTCCGGCGACTTCCCTGCCCCTGCGGCGATCGGGCATCGCGTGGTGTGCGGCGGGCCGACGGTGCAGGAGAACCAGATCATCACGGCTGCGCTGATCGACGAAATTGAGCGCTACACGGATTTTGCTCCGCTGCATACGCCGATTGCCGTCTACATTATGCGCGAGGCTCTGCGGCTGTTTCCGGGCCTCCCGAATTTTGCGATTCTCGATACGTACTTTCATCGCACCATGCCGGAGGTGGTGACGCACATGCCGATTCCCGAGGAGTACTCGACGATGGGAGTGCGGCGCTACGGGTATCACGGAATTTCGTACGAGTCGATTGTGTACCAGCTGGAGCCGAATGTGCCGGAGAAGTTGATTGTGGCGCATTTGGGGAATGGAGCTTCGATCTCGGCGATTCGCGGGGGCAAGTGCCTGGATACGTCGATGGGATTGACGCCGACGGGCGGCATCATCAGCGGGTCGCGCACAGGGGATATCGATCCCGGCGTGCTGTTGTTTATCTTGCGCAAGATTGCGGAGACGGAGACCAGCGCGGCGGCGGCGGCGGACAAGCTTGAAGCGGCGGTGAGCAAGAAGGCGGGTCTGCTGGGGGTGAGTGGACTCTCAAATGACATGCGTGATTTGCGCGAGGCGATCAAGGGCGGCAATGCGAAGGCACGGCTGGCCGTGGACAAGTTTACGTGGACTATTGCGAAGTGGATCGGCAGCTACGTGGCGGAGCTGGGCGGGCTGGACATGCTGGTGTTCACGGGCGGGATCGGAGAGAACGATATTGACTCGCGCGCGGAGATTTGCGCGGGACTGGGGACGCTGGGGATCGTGGTGGATGCAAAGCGAAACAACGTGCGCGGAGCGGCAACGATTTCAGCTGAGGGCTCGGCGGTGATGGTGCGCGTGATTCCTCCGGCGGAAGATTTGATGATTGTGAATCACGTGGTGCGGCTGCTTGGGGAGTGAGCTGTCCGTCAGAGGGCATTGCCAAACTGTCACGCCTTCAAATCGGCAGTGTCCTTGCCAATTACTCAAGCGTCATTGTCCGTGCCTCGACAATGCCATAATCTTCAACCTCTTGCCCAGCTTGGCAAAATCCGGATCGCTTGTTACCAACGTTGCATTCATGCGGATCGCGAGATCGGCTGCAAAGCAATCTGCGTATCCGAGCTTGTAATGAAGCCTCACAGTAGCTGCCAATTCGGCTTGCGCTTCGTAAACATCGACCGGTGTCACGAACGCACTAATCGTCTTCAAGTCTGCTTTGGCACTGTCCAACCCCGCTTTTAGCGCCAATGAATAAAGCGCCTCCCCCCAGTTGACCACGGAGATGAGCAGTCTCACCTCGTCCTTGACCGCCCTCTGAATCAGCGCGTCCACTTTTTCCGCTCCGATGCCATTGGACAGATAGCGGATCACGGCACTTGCATCAAGAACGTAGATTTTCATAGAGATTTCAGTTTCTTTTCCGCCTTCTCCTTTTCCCGGCGGCGATCCTCAGCGAAACTTTCTTCCAAACCAATGCCCGCATACTTTCCTCGCAGCGCAAGGACAGCCGCGTAGCTTCCAGGTTCGATGTGCAGTCCATTGCCCTGCCGCTTGAAGATCACGCGGACTCCGGGTTTAAGGCCCAATTCCTCTCGTAGCTTTGCGGGAATGACCAACTGGCCTTTCGAACTCATGACAGCTGAATTTGCCATATGTCTTACCTCCAGGTAAGACATAGTATACTCCTAATTCTGCGGCTAGCTCAAGAGGAGACAAGCAGCAAAGAGGTCCTTTGTTCTACACTTATGTGTTGAATCAGGAGTCTGCTTTCATGTCGGTTGCTGCTATGCCTGTTGGTCAAAAACAACTCCCTTCGCCGGCGCTGCGCCGCTTTTCGTGGAGCGTGCTGGCTTATTTTGTTGCGGTGATTTTGTGGGGGACGCTGGTGCGCGCCACCGGGTCTGGCGCGGGGTGTGGCGACCATTGGCCGCTGTGCAACGGCACGGTGATGCAACACGCGCCGCGCGTGGATACCATCATCGAATTTACGCACAGGCTGACGAGCGGGCTGTCGCTGGTCTCGGTGCTCTGGTTGCTGGTGTGGACGTTCAGGACAACTGTGAAGGGTCACCTGGCACGGACGGCTGCGGCTGCCTCGGTCGGATTTACGCTGGTTGAGGCGATCCTTGGAGCGCTGCTGGTGAAGCTGGGGTTGACGGCACAGAGCCAGTCGCCGCTGCGCGCGCCCTACCTGGCGCTGCATTTGACGAATACTCTGCTGCTGCTGGCGGCGCTGACGATGACCGCGCACCTGCTTAGCCGGCGGGCGGGTTTTCTCCGCAGCAGGATTCGCGTGGTTGCTCCTTTCGGTGCGATTGCCGGCGTGGTGGTGGTGATGATTGTGGGCGTGACCGGATCGCTGGCAGCGCTGGGCGATACGCTGTTCCCGGCCAGTTCGTTGGGCCAGGCGCTGGCGCAGGATTTTGCGGCGGGCAGCGGCTGGCTGGTGCGCTGGCGGTGGACGCATCCGACAGTTGCGTTTTTGTCGAGCATTTTTCTGATCTGGATTCTGGTGAGGGCGGCACAGCGCTCGGCTCACTGGGACAATCGCGGGCTGTCGGCGCTGGTGCTGGTGCTGCTGGCGGCGCAGTATGTGCTGGGGGTGCTTGATGTGTTCCTGCTTGCGCCGTTGTGGCTGCAGATTGCACATCTGTTGGGCGCCGATGTGCTGTGGGTGGCACTGGTGGTTCTAACGGCGCGGTTGACGCTGGTGCCGGAAGAACAGGGAACAGGGAACAGGGATAGGGATTAGGGATTAGGGTTGAAAAACAAAGCAAACGAAAAGGCCCCTTGTCGGGGCCTTTTCCGTTCCTTGTTCCCTGCTTTGCTTAGTCTTCGAGGGTGGGGTGGTAGTGGCTCTCCCAGCCCATGTAGCGGGCGGCTTCGTGGATGGACTTGGAGACGTCGCTGAAGTTGGCGGCTACGTGGTGTTCGAAGCCTTCGCGGCAGATGTAGTGGAGGAGCTTTTGCAGTTGCGGAATTTCGGCAACGCCTGCGCCGCCGAAGGTCTCGAGTGGATCGTCGGTGAATTTGCCGGGGCCGGTGTAGCCGCGAATGACGCCACGGCGATCGTCAGTGGAGTAACGCGCATAGCACATGTCTCCGGACTTGACGCGGCCGACGCAGGTGCCGAAGGTGTTCTCTTTGCCGACGGTGCCGGCGATGATCTCCTGATAGTCCATGCGGACGCTCTTGAAGAAGTGCTTGGGCAGGTTGGAGCAGTGGAAGCAGACGCACTTGTCGGGGTTGCTGCCGTAGTTGTTGTTCCAGTCGAGCAGGGCGGATGGCGTTCCGGAGGCGAGGGCGAGCATGTACATGCTGAGGGTGCCGGGCACGTCGACTTCGCAGGCCGAGGGAATGAGGTTGTCACTCATCATGCTCATGATGGTGCAGGGCACGACGCCGAAGAACTCTTCCATCGAGGTCCAGCACTGCACGGCGCTGATGGTGACGTGGGCCTGCTTCATCCAGCCGTCAATGACCGCGCCTAGCTTGGCCATCTTGAGAAGGGCCGCGTCGGCGATGCCGGCCGTGGTGACGTAGGACTTGATGGAAGCGAGTTTGGCCTGCGCGGCGTCGTCGTTGTCCTTCATGTTGTTGATGCGGCCGAAGATTTCAGAGAGGTCGATGGTCTCGACGGTGATGCCGTTGGTTTCAAGAATGCGCTCGGAGTAACGGACAGTGTTGAAGGCCGTGGGACGCGCGCCGATGGAGCCGATGCGGAGATTCTTGAGTCCTTTGACGATGCGGCAGACCGCGGAGAACCATTCGAGGTCGGCCTTGAACTCGGGTGAATCGAGCGCCTCAGTGTGCAGCGTGGTTAATGAATAAGGAAGGCCGTATTGCATGAGGTTGTTGCAGGCGCTCATTTTGCCGCAGAAGCTGTCGCGGCGTGTGGCGATGGTCATGGCGTCAGACCGGTCGGGCGTGGCCTGGACGAGGATCGGGACCTTGAGGCCGGAGAGGCGAATGGCGTCGACGATGCCGCGCTCTTCACCGAAGTTCGGGAGGGTTATGATGATGCCGTCAATTTCGTCGGCGTGCTTTTTGAACAGGTCGGCGCAACGCTGCGATTCAACGTAAGTTTCGACGGCGCCATACGTCGAATCCTCGGGCCCGAGAACGATGGGGCGCGCGCCAGCGGCCTCAAGAACCTTGATGATCTCGTCGCGGCCTGTTTTTGCGAGGTGGCTCGGGAAAAATCCACGATTGCCCACCACGACACCAAATGTCATTGCACGTTCCGTAGCCATTTTCTTCACTCCCTTGTTTGTAAAGCCGCCTTCGCGGCGTTTCCTTGTTAATGTACGGCGCGGAGAACTCTACTTGCCTGCGCGTCCCGGACGAAACTTGACGACATAAAACAAACCCAGCAGTCCCAGCACGCCGCCCCACCAGACGGGGGTGTGCAGCTCAGTCAACTGGACCAGCGGCGGATAGCTGGCGGTCTGCCATTCATAGATGCCGTAGCCGAAGATCATGCCGCCATAGATCAGCAGCAGCACTCCAATAAAGAACCAGATGGGAATTCCGGAACCATGCATGCGTGTTTACCTCTTCTCACTCGTTACCAGAAAATTACATTCAATGCGACGAAGATGATTGCTACCAGGATCGCCCACGCGTATTCATTGCGATAGAACGGCACCGGCTCTTCCTTGGGCAAAACTGTGGCGCCGTAGACCAGGCCTTCGAGTTCCGACACGGGCCTAGGCTTGGTGAACATGCTGACCACGACGATGACGATGGCGGCGAAGACGAATGCCCAGAGCGCTCTGAACACATTCTCGGCCATTGGCTTGGCGTCGGGCGAAAGGGCAACGTCAGCCAGCGCGGCGGGGACCAGCTTGACCCACATGAACAAGCCGGCTGAAAAGACGATGCCAAGCAGCAGGCCGAGGAAGCCGGCCAACTTGGTGGCGCGCTTCCAGAACATGCCGAAGAGGATGGTGGCGAGCAACGGCGCAACAAAGATGCTGAACAGCGCCTGCACGTAGTCCATGATGCCGTGTGCGTGCATCACCAGGTAGGCTGCGCCGATGGAAACGGCTACGCCAATCAAGATGGAAAGGCGGCCCACCATGACGTAGTGACTGTCAGAGCCTTTCTTGTTGATGAGCGGCTTGTAGATGTCGTAGGTCCAGACGGTGGAGAAGGCGCTGACGTTGCCGGCCATGCCGCTCATGAAGCCGGCGATGAGAGCGGTAATGCCAAGGCCGAGCAGTCCGGGGCCAAGATAGCGGACCATCATGAGAGGCAGAGCCTGGTTGTAGCTGTGCAGTTCGGCGCCGGGTGCTCCGCTGAGAACCTTCTGCTGGTATTCGGGCGGCAGCGATGTTTTTGCCATGGCGGCGGAGCAGGAGGCCGCGTCGTCGACCTGTCCAGATGAGGAGACAGAGCAGGCGGCCACCACATCTTCGCCGACTAACTGGCGGCGGCTGCCATCGGGATTCTGCAACAGCACCAGGCCGAGCAGGCCGGGCAGAATGACGATGAACGGTACAGCCATTTTGAAGAATGAGGCGATGATCGGGGCCATGCGGGCGGCGCGCAGGTTATGGGCGGCAAGCACGCGCTGGACAACGAGGAAGTCCGTGGTCCAGTAACCAAAGCTGATGACAAAACCGAGGCCGAAGACGATGCCGGTCCAATGGACGCCCATGGGATTGGCGGCGAAACTGCCCGTATCGCGCCACATATGGAAGTAGCTGTCACTGTGGACGCCCGTCATGGACTGCATGTTGGTCATGATCTGGCGCTTGAGGCCGGCGACGCCGCCGGTCTGAATAAGGCCGAGGATGGGAACCAGCAGTGCACCACCCCAGATGAGGCAGAATTGCAAAACCTCGTTGAAAATGGCGGAACGCAGGCCGCCGAGTCCCACGTAGACGGCAACCGCAATGGAGGAGACGAAGATGCTGAAGCTGATGTCCCAACCGAGGACTACCTTCATGACCACGGCCATGGCGAACATGTTGACGCCGCTCATGAGGATCATTTCAGTGGCGAAGGAGAAGGCGGCCACACTGCGTGCCGCTCCGCCAAAGCGTAGGTCGAGATAGCCGGGGACCGAGTGCGTTTTGCACACGTAGTAGAAGGGCATCATGACCAGGCCGAGGAATACCATGGCGGGAATGGCGCCGATCCAATACCAGTGAGTGGCGAGGATGCCGTACTGGTAGGCCGAGCCGGCCCAGCCCATGAGCTCCAGCGAGCCGAGGTTTGCGGAGACGAAGCTCAGGCCGGCGATCCATGCGGTCATCTCGCGGCCCGCCATGAAGAACTCTTCGCTGGTGTTAGAGCGGCCCTTGAGGTAGAAGCCGATCCAGATGACCATGACGAAGTAAATGGCGATGACGAAGATATCGAGGAGGCGCAGATGCGCCAGCGGTTCCGTGCTGAAGGCCAGCAATGCCGGAAGCGAGCCGAAGGAGCCGGCAGAGAGTGAAGATGAGACGAACGAGAACATGCAAGTCACCCGAATCGGCCGAACACGTTCACATGATCCGGTGAACGATCGCCCTTAAGTAAATGGTTTTACCCCGACATCTGTCAAGCGGGAACCAGAGCCCGCGTTGAACAAACCGGATCCTGCGAGGCCAACCGGAGAGAATCCCGGAAGAACGGACAAAACAGGAGACGAGTGGCATCGGGTAAGCGTTTACTCGACGAAGTGTAGCACAGCTCGCCGTGGTTGCGACAGGGCCGGGGGTGGAAAGTGCGGCGGGGTCAAATGGAGCCGCTTTGCTCTCTACGTGCACAGAGAGGCGGTGCGCTGTCTGCCCGCAGGCCCGAATCGCGTACAAGATCGCCGTACCTTGCTGATTCGCAAGCGGGCGCGTGTGCGGAGCCAAGGTAGCAAGAGTGTGGAGTTTCGATCTGGTTGGGGTTTTCCAATGCGGGATCATGGCATACCATCTATTGCAGAACTTGCGGTGACGCGCAGCCCTAGAGGGGAAATCGGTAAGGCTCTAATGGCGTCTTGCTTCCGATCTTTGACGTATTAATTGCGAGGTGTCCATTGTCGAGAGTCGTCACCGGAACATGCCAGTAAGATCGATCTCCGTTTTCCGTCATATTCAGGTTTTTCTTGTTCGCCGCGAGCCAACTGTAAGGCACAGCGAATGCTTCATCCCTGTCCATGCACGAGAGAATAAAAAAACCTTCCTCAGCATCTGCTAAGAAAGCATCCCATTTGGGGTGATACGCATACCAATAGGGTTGATAGTCGCTTTCGTAGCGCTTCGATACAGCGCAGCAAACTCGAAGCTCTTTTGTTGGGCTCCAAAATAACGTGCGGCTTTGTTTTACAAGCTCTTTTCCCTTGAGTGCTGCGAACGCCTCTATGGCCCTCTGCCGCTTTGCATTCAAGAGCTCTGGAGCAGTCCTAATCTGCTTTCCGCCCTCGTGCTCATCCTCTTCAATCGGCGCCTCTTGTTCGCTGCCTTGCTGGTTTTCTACATCGATCGCGGTGGTGAAGATGACGTCGATGATCTTGTCGATCTTCGTATACTCGAATGGCTGAAGAAGCTGGCGGATCTGATGAACGGTGGACGGATCGTCTGACTTCTCCTTGATCTGAACCAGTTTGATTAGGCGCTCAACGCTTATGAGGCGCATATCCCATGCATATCGCGATCCCCGCACCTGCGCTTCAAGGGCACCCGTATCCTCCCTTCCAACAACAATCAGAATCGATGCGTTTGGTTGAACCTTCTTGTCGTCGACCAGGCGCACTTTGTAATTGGCAAGTTTCTCAAGCGAAATCGTTACGTAGTCGGTGGTCTTCGTTTCAATAATGAGGTCGGGCTGTTCTTTGTAACGCCAGATCCCATCGAATCCAACGGCGTTCTTCCTGCCCTGATAGAGGCCGTCCTCCGCCTCGAAGTCTAACCTCCTCCCGAGTTCATTGACGATATCCTGTAGGACTAAGCCGCTCTTGTTGAATGCGCTCTCCAAACAGTGGCGGGCGTAACCAAATAGTTGTTCGCTGGGGACAACCTTCAGAAATCCCCGAAACTCCGCGGAGCATTCTGTATCGTCTCGAAGCCCCCCGTCTCCCGCGTTTGAGACTACTTGTTCTATGGTTTGCTTCAGGACCTCTTCTTTGTTGTTCTTCCAGAAGATCAACAATGCCATAGCGATGCGCACCTTTCGAATGAACGCTTCAGGATAACACCGCTCTCGATTCGGCGATTTGATATCTAAATGATCTCTTAGCGCTCATAGACGAACCCGAGGCGCTTCCGACCCAAAACCGCGCGAATCAGAATATTGGCGTCCAGAACGATCATTTCAGCGGACGGCACTCTTTCTGCGTCGACGCACTGGCTTGGCGTTCGCCGCGGCTCCGGCCCGGGCCTGCTTGAACTCCGCGACTAATTCATCTTCATCGACATCGGCCAATGCTTCAGCGAGCCGGTCTGCTGCGGCCTTTAGTTCGGCAAGATGTGCCGGCTTGATTTGCTTGCGGGGAGTCGGCACATATACGCCAAGGGTCTCGCCGCGGCGAGTCACAGCCACAGGCGTATCTGCTTCAAGGAAACGAGCAATCTGCTCCCGAAACTCTCGTACCCCAACCTTGATCGCAGGCATCGGATTCCTCCATGTGTACACATGAGTGTACGCAAAATGAGTCTCCGGCGCAAGGGTTGAGCGGAGGGGATCTTCTGCCGAAGATGTCTTTTGTGGATTGATTTATTCGTTGCTGCTGGCCATGACTTCGTGGAGCCAGCCGGGGGCCTTGAGGAGTTCGCGGGGGCGCGTGCCTTCAGCAGGGCCGACGAGGCCGTCGCGCTCCATGAGGTCGATGAGGTGGGCCGCGCGGCCGTAGCCGATGCGAAGGCGGCGCTGCAGCAGTGACGTGGAGGCCTTGCCGAATTCGAAAACCAGACGGACGGCGTCGTCGAACATGGTGTCGTTTTCGTCGGGATCGGGATTGGAGCCGTCAACGCTAGGGCGCTCATCCCTGGGCGACTCTAGGAAGCCTTCGACGTATTCGGCCTGGCCCTGCTCTTTCCAGAAGGCGACGACGGCGGCGGTTTCCTTTTCGCTGACATAAGGCGCGTGGAGACGCATGAGGCGGCTGGTTCCGGGAGGAAGGAAGAGCATGTCGCCGCGGCCCAATAGAGCTTCAGCCCCGTTGGTGTCGAGGATGGTGCGCGAGTCGACCTTGGTGGCCAGGCGGAAGCTGATGCGCGTGGGCACGTTGGCCTTGATGAGGCCGGTGATGACGTCGACGCTGGGGCGCTGCGTGGCGAGGATGAGATGAATGCCGACGGCGCGGGCCATCTGCGCGAGGCGCGTGATGGATTCTTCCACGTTGGCTTTGTCGAGCATCATGAGGTCGGCAAGCTCGTCGATGATGATGACGATGTAGGGCAGCGGCTCCTCGTCTTCCCCTTCGTCGAAGAGCGAGGGCATGACGCCTTCAAAGAGCTTGTTGTACTGGTCGATGTTGCGGACGCTGCGCGAAGCGAGCAGCTTGAGACGGCGCTCCATTTCGCGCACGGCGTTGCGCAGGGCATTGGCAGCGAGCTTGGGCTCAGTGATGATGGGCGTGAAGAGATGGGGAATGCCCTCATACATGCCGAGTTCGACACGCTTGGGGTCAACGAGGATGAGGCGCACCTGCGACGGCGTGGTGCGGAAAAGCAGGCTCATGATCATGGCGTTGATGGCCACCGATTTGCCTGAGCCCGTGGATCCGGCGATGAGCACATGGGGCATCGCGTTGAGGTCGGCTGTGACGATGCGGCCGTTGATGTCTTTGCCCATGGCGAGGGTGAGGCGCGATTTTGCCTTGGCGAAGGTTTCGCTCTCCAGCACGTCGCGCAGATGGATGGTTTCGCGCTCGTGATTGGGGACCTGGATGCCGACGGTATTTTTGCCGGCCATGCGCTCGATCAAAATGCTCTCGGCGCGCATGGCGAGACAAAGATCGTCGCCCAGGCCGGTGACGCGGGAATACTTCACGCCGTTTTCGAGCTTGAACTCATAGGTGGTGACCATGGGGCCGGGGTTGATCTGCACCACCTGGCCGCGCACACCAAACTCGGCGCACTTTTCAACGAGGACCTTGGCTTCTTCGCGGAGTTCGTCTTCGCGCACCTTCTGTGGGCCTTCGCCGGCAAGGAGCAGAGTGCTGGGCGGCAGCTTGAATCCGCTGACGTTTTTGGGAGCAACAGTGGCCGAGCGCACTTCATTGTCGGCGCGGCCGTGAATGGCGATTTCGCCGGTGGGCCAGGGGGCTGGGGCGGGAACGGGTTCGAGGCGCGGGGCAACCGGAGCGGGCGCGAGGGGGCGAACAGGCGCTTGGGTCGGGGCGACGGAGCGGTCGTCAGGAAAGAGCGCGGCCGCGGGCTGCTGCATGGGGACAACATTCTGCGCAGGAAAACTGGATGGCTGCACGGGGGCGTGGCTTGCTGCTTCCGCTTCAGCGCGTTCCCAGATGCTGCGGCGCTGGGTGATGGGGATGATTTCTTCAGCGGGCTCCATGCGCGACGGGGCCGAAGCTGGCTGATTCAGATCGGCTGCTTCGAGCGGCGCACGGCGGAAGGCTGGGACGTCGTCGAGTGGGTCAATCTGGGCGGCGCGCTTGCGGCGATTGAAGAAAGCAGCTAGAAAGCCGGGGCGGCGGACGGATTCTTGGTGGTCCGGCTCGGCGTCAGAGTTAAGGCCTGCGGCTTGGATGGGGCCGGAGGCTGGGCTGAACTCGAGAGTCGACGGCGGTGCGTAATCGCGATCGCGGTTGGAGACGCCGCCCATTCCCTGTTCGAATTCCTTTTCTTCGCGTTGCTCGGCGCGCTGCTCGCGCCAGTTCTTCCAGCGGTCGAGAGCGCTTTGCAGATGGAGCCAGTAATTCTCCACGGCTTCTTTGATGACCCAGAAGCTGATGGCAGAGGCGAAGTAGAGGCCGGCAAGGGCAAACACGGCGGCCACAAGCCAGGCGCCCTGGATGTTGAGGTAGCTGACCAGAAGCCCGGCCATGAGGCGGCCAACCACGCCTTCCACGGGGATCATGTGCATCCAGCGCCAGTGCCATGGCGTGAGGCCAAAGACTGCGGGCAGAAAGGTGAGGGCAAGCAGCGTTCCCATCCAGCGCAGCAGCGCGGAGCCGCTGGGGCGCGAGCGCATCCAGGAGTAGCCGATGCCGCCCAGCCACAAGGGCAGAAGGAAGGCCGTAAGGCCAAGGGTCTGGAGGAGGAGATCGCTGAGATACGAACCGAAGGGGCCAATCCAGTTGTGCACGGCATATGCGCCGGTGGGATCGCTGACGGTGGCCGTGTTCAGCGAGGGATCAGTGGCGTGGTAGGTGGCGAGCGCGAAAAAAACGAGGAGCGAGACCAGCAGCAGCACAAGCCCCAGGAACAGGTTCAGGGGTCGGCTTCGCGTTGGCGAGAGAACAATGCGAATGGGCTTCATGACGGGGCGCTTTATCCTCTGGGACCGCCGCACTAGCATCCGGGACGAACTCGGCCGGAAAGCCGGCAGTACGACGAGAAAGAATCCCAGAGCAACTTTTATTATCCCCGGCTGCATTGTGGATTCCGTGCACGACAGAGGAGGGGGAACCTTGTTGTGGACCCCCGTAGGGAAACAAATTATTTCAGGAGGCCTTCGGTCCGCAGAACCTGAATGCAGCGCTTCAGGCCCTTGTCATAGGTCAGGATGTCGTATTGCATCTTTACTGCGACTGCGCAAATCAGGATGTCGGTCGATCCACATTCGACGCCGCGGCTGCGGCAAATGTTGAACAAGCGCGCGGCTTCCTCGTAATGGAACGTTACGAGCGGCTCATCAGGAAATGCCTGGAGCGCTGTCCGCAGTTTCTCAAATTGGGCGAACTCCTTAATCCCCGAGAGAACCTCTTGCCGGATGGCGCCCACGATAGCGATACGGCTATCCCGTATCGCCTCCTTGAGCGAGGCGAGTGCGAATTGCTCGTCGCCGTTCATTTCGGCGCGGCTTTTGCGGCGAAACAAGAGCGACCAGGCGCAACTGTCGGCTAGAACTTTCACGGCTCCAGCTCGATCCGGTCAAGCTTGCGCATCTTTTTGTAATCGTAGGTGGGATCGTAGTCGATGGTCCCTTCGAGCTTGAGGATCTCAAGTTGCTTGCGGCGGCGGATGTATTCGTCCAGGGCCGCGGTAACGGCTTCCTTCTTTGTGGCGTGGTTGCCGATGCGACGGGCTTCGTTGATCAGGTTGTCGTCCAGGGCTAAGTTGGTCGGCATGGTTACACCTCGCAATGTGTAGAATATCACACATTATAATGTGTGGATTTAAGTATATTCCTTTGCTTAGCTTGAAATGTAAAGAAATTGTGGGGTGTCGGCGGTCGATGAGGCCCGGGCGTCACTCTGTCCCACCCATCGCAAAAGCGCGATGGATGGGGCACAGAGCCTTTTTCTGCGATGTGCGAAAAGCAGCCGCAGATCCCTCAGTCGTCGCGGGGATTTCAGGAGGACATTCCAAACGCTAGAGGCCGGCGATTTTTGCGCCCCAGATGAGTAAAGCAGTGCCGAGCAGGATGCGATAGAGAGCGAACATGGCGAAACCGTGCTTGCGCACCCAGAAAAGGAACCACTCGACCACGCCCAGAGCCACGATGAAGGAGACAGCGAGGCCGATGATCAGCACGATCCAGCGTTCCCCATTCATGACCACATGCGCAGCGGCCGCGGCGGCCGCGTCAGCTGACTTGCTGGCATGGATTTCCTTGAAGAGGTCCCAGAGCGTGGCGGCGACCATGGTGGGAATGGAGAGCAGGAAACTGAATTCGAGGGCAGCAGGGCGGCTGAGGCCGACCATTTGTCCAGCGGCGATGGTGGACATGGAACGCGAAGTGCCGGGAAAGATGGCCGAAAGCGACTGGCAGAGGCCGATCCAGATGGCCTGCATGAGAGTCATGTCTTCAACGTGGCCCGTGGCGGCTTCATAGCGGCTGGTGCGGGAGTCGATGATCCACATGATGAATCCGCCGATGATGAGGGCGAGCGCCATGGCGGTAAGACTGGCCAGGTTCCGCTCGCTCCACTTGCGCAGTACCAGGGCGGGAACAGAAGTGAACCCGAAGGCGATGATGGTGAGCGAGATGGGATGCGTGAACCAGTTGTTACGGCCGTCGTCGCCCTCGGGAAACGTGCGGAGGAGGTCGACGATGCGGGAGAGGAACAACATGATGAGCGCGACAATGGCGCCCAACTGGATGACGATGGTGTACATCTTCCAGTAGGCATCGTCGAGGGGAATCCTCATGAGCGCTTCGGTTATGCGCAGGTGCGCGGTGGAGCTAACCGGAAGAAACTCGGTCAGGCCTTCAACGATCCCCAGGATGATGGACTGAATGTACGGACTCAAGAAGCCTCCAGCGAACTATAGCGGGTCTGCCAGGAGCCAGGGGATTGGGGGGCCCGGCTCACTCCTGGTCAATCCCGTAGACAGGAATGCCTTCATCCAATTTGTACACCAGCGCTCCGGCCCGCCAAGCATAATCTGTGCCGCTGAAGTGATCTTTCAGCCTGGCGGCAAGCTCATGGGCATGATTCAGCGCATTCTGGCTCTTTTTGTCGTCTCCGTTGGCGCTAAACATGTCTTTGAGGACGGCCTGCCGGTAGACGGCCTCATAGAGGGCGCGGGCGGTGCGGGGTCCGTCGGGGTGCTCGTCGGCATACTTTTCGTAGATCTCTGATTCCTTCTCAGGACATTGCACCGCTCCCTGCCAGTCACCGCAGAGTTTATTGTCAATCAGGTCAAAGGCGGCGAGGTCGGCCTGGCGGGTGTGCGGATAATACTTGATGACCTTCTTGAGGCCGTCTTCGTCCATCTGCTCCCGCATATACGGGTCCTTCTCATGGGAGGAACGCAGAGTGGAGGCATCGGCCTTTTCAATCTGCCACTGGATGTCGGCCGAGCGCCACGCGGCTTCAGGCACAAGGGGCGAGTTGGGGAACATCTCGACGAGGCGTCGGTAGAGCAGGCGGGCGCTCTGGGCCGCGTTGACGGGGCCGCGCGGGTCAGAGGCGAGGGATTCCTGGTTGGCGGCCGCGCCCATCAGGATCTGGTCGCCATTAGGGGTGTTTTCAATCACGACACCCTTGGACTGCATCCAGCCGGAGATGGGCGGCGGGGTATCGTTGGCGTCTCCAATGAGCGGGGTGTCTTTGGACTCCTGCACTTCCTCGATGTCGGTGTTGGCGTAGACCCGGATCCATGGGCCGCTCTTTTCGGCGACAACCATTTCGCGGCCGATCTGTACGCGGTCAACCTTTTGCGAATTCTTGTCGGCGGCAACGTAGAGCCAGGTGACCTGGAGGGCTGTGGCGCGCGGTCCGGCGAGGGGCTTTTCAAGCTGGGGCTGCTTCTTCTGGGCGATGGCGGGCGCGGTAGCGCAGAGCATCGCGAGCGAGATTGCGACGGGCAGGATGAGGCGGTTTCTTGTCACGCGGTTCATGATATAAGAACGACGCCGCATTCGGAGTGACGTGAGCTTGGGGAGTCGGGGTCGTTTGGTTGATTTGGAACAAAGCGGAAGGATTGTAGGGATGTCCTGACGGTTGGCGGGCTCATCCCTACCTCGCACTGGGCGCTCAATTGATATTGATTCCCCGGTCCCCGAGTGCGAGGGACCGGGGGCACCCTCAGCTGGGATGCGTCAAGGGAGGTTTTGTAGCCCCTCGATACCCCAGACCGCGTTCGGTAAGCACCTCGGCCAACAGGGCGGGGTCAACGTTGCCGCCTGAGACGACGGCTGCGGCCCTGCGGTACTCCGGCAACTCGGCGGCGTGAAACAGGAGCGCGGCCACTGGAACTGCGCCGCTGGGCTCGGGAACAAGGCGCGTGGCCGCCACAATGGCGCGCATGGCGGCGCGAATTTCGGCTTCGGTTACGGTGATGATGCCGTCAACGAAGGCCTGAATGTGCGCGAAGTTGCGCTCGCCGACACTCTGCGTACGCAGGCCGTCGGCGATGGTGCGGCTGGTGAGTTCCGCGCCCCAGGTAACGATTTTGCCGGTACGGAAGCTTTCCGCGGTGTCGCCTGCAAGTTCGGGCTCGATGCCGAAGACCTTTGCCTGGGGACGGAGTTGTTTGACGGCGGCGGCGACACCGCTGAGCAAGCCTCCGCCACTCACCGGGGTGAGTACCAGGTCGACATCGGGCCATTCCTCGATGATTTCGAGGCCGCAGGTGGCCTGGCCGGCGATGATCTGGTCGTCGTCGTAGGGCGGAATGACGACGTAGCCGTGCTCACGAACCAGCTTTTCTGCCATGGCGAGGCGCTCGCTTGAAGCGTTGCCGACGTCCACCACTTGCGCGCCGTAGGCGATGGTAGCCGCGCGCTTGATGGCGGGAGCATTGGAGGGCATGACGATGACGGCCTTGGCGCCCACTTCGCGCGCCGCATAGGCTACGGCCTGTGCGTGATTCCCACTCGAGTAGGTGATGACGCCGCGAGCGATTTCGCTCGCTGTGAGCTGAAAAATCTTGTTGGCAGCGCCGCGCATTTTGAAGGCGCCCATGGGTTGAAGGCTTTCGGCCTTGAGGCGGATGTCTTTCGAAGTGCCGTAGCTGGAGAGTCCGGGAAACGGGGCGCGCACCAGGGGCGTGTGAACGGCAACGGTGGCGATGCGAGCGGCCGCGGCGCGGATGGTTTCGATGCTGACGAGAGTGGTGGTTTCGGAGTTCATGCTGGAGTCCTGGTGCCGGATTTGGTGGGCACGGCGTGCAACAGAACAGTATCGCGCATTGGGGCGGGGCGGAGTTGCGGGCGCAAAAGAAAGGCGCGGCAGCCGAGGCTGCCGCGCCGTTGGTTGAGAGAACCCAGGAGTTAGAAGGTGAACTTCGCCGAGAATTGCAGTTGGCGTGGGCCATAGAGGCCGCTGCTGGTGGTATTTTTCTGGTTGAAGGCCGTGGCGCCGGAACCCGTGTACGGGCTGTAGCAGCCCTGCAACGAAGAGCCTGACGGGGCGGTACCGGTTGCCGAGCAAGCGACCTTGGCGCCCGAAGGCAGCGTGATGTTGCCGTTAGCCAGCGCGAACGTGCCGTAGGTGCTGTTCACGCCCTGAATGATGACCTGGTTCAGGAAGTTGAACGCGTCAAGGTTGACGTCAAAGGACATACCTTCGCGGATGGCGAACTTGCGTCCGAGCCGGAGATCGGCGTCGTTCCAGCCGGGCATCGGGATGCTGTTGCGCCCAATGTAGGGAGGACGGCCGGCAGTCACGAGTCCTGAGCCAGAGCTGATTGCGCCGCCGTAGATGCCACCGTCGTCACCATAGCTGAGCGGATTTGCGCTCGAGGCCGACCCAGCGAAGATGGTGGAACCGTTCTGACCCATCGAGACCGGCTCGCCATTGGAAGCAATTTCGCTCCCGGAAAAGACCCAGCCGTCCGCCACATTCCGGACGAAGGGGTTGGCAATGCTGAAGGTGGGTTGGTAGACAAAAGACAAGGTGAAGCGGTTGCGGATATCCAGGTCGGACGGTCCGTTTTCAAGCCGGATGTTGTTGGGATCGAGCGGAGTGTCGCCGCCGTAGAAGGTGCCGAACGTTCCTGCCACCTGGCTGTCGTCTGTTGCATGTGCCCAAGTGTAGTTGGCCACAAACTCGAGGCCCTTTGAAAACTGCTTGTGCAGGGTCACACCCATGCCGTTGTACCAGGTATTGGCCACGCTGAAGCCGGTGTTGAGAGTGGGAAGCTGCGTGCTGGCGTACTGTGTTGCGCCATTCTGATAGCGGCGGTCGCTGGGCAAATAGACAGGAACGGTCATCTGCTTGACGAGGTTGCCATTCGCGTTAACGATGTTGTAGGTCTTGATGCCGTGCGGCTTCTGGCCTATCAACTGCGCATCGACGAATACCGGCAGGCGCATGCCGCGGGTGCCGACGTATCCAACCTGCAGTGAAAGGCCGCCGGGCAGCAGTTGCTCCACCGAGAGGTCTACTTCGTGGGAGTACGGCGGAACAAAGTTGGGATCGAGACCATGGAAGCTGGTAGGTCCGGCGAGCGCCGGGCCCTTGACTGCGGGAACGGTCCCCCCAGTCGGAACCAGTGATGTTGACAGCGCCGGGCCCGTAGGCAGGAAGGGGACGTTCGGATACTGAACCGTGTTGGCGGGGACAAACGATGAGTTACAGGTCCCAATGCATCCGAAGTAGTTGTAATTGACCTGCACCACGCCGTTCTCAACGCGCATGGCGTAGTAGGTCGAACCCTGGTTGAGAGCGGTGAAGAGTCCGTAGCCGCCACGAATGACGGTCGTGGGGTCAAGCTGATAGCTGAAACCCATGCGTGGAACGACGCGGGTGGCGACGTTCTTGATGGTTTGCGTGTACAGGGTGGAGAGCGGTGCGTAGTTGTTGTTAATCTTGCCCGGCGGCGGGGTCAATTGCAGATCCCAGCGCAGACCGGCAGTGACCGTGAGCTTACGATTGACCGCCCAAGTGTCCTGGGCAAAGAGGTCGTACATTTTGATCCAGAAGTCGTCGGTGCCCTGCGTGCCGGCCTTGGTGTTCACCGTGTCCACGGTTTGAACAAGACTGTTGTAGTGATAGCCGGCATAGGGATCAGTATTGCCCGACTGCCCGGCAAAGGCATCCGCGATCCAGTAAGCGAATTCACTCGCGTTTGTACCTTCCCCCGAGTAGCTGTAGAGTCCGCCACCCTGGTAGAGATTGACCATGACTTCGTGAACGATATTCGCGTCGCCGCCGAACTTCAACGTGTGGCGACCCATGACCCAGCTCAACGCGTCGGACGCCTGGAAGCGATGCTCGTCCGGTTCGGCGGGACGCGGCAAGGCATTTGGCAATCCGTAGGTGACGGCGCCCATAGCGATTGAGGGAGCTGCGTCGTTGGCGCCGTCCGTCTCCAGATCGCGGCCCCACTGGCCATGCACCTGGTTCACCATGCGGCTGTTGAAGGTGGTGGTGAGGCCGCCGACCAGGAAGCGCTCATGATAGTACGCTGGGCCGTTCGCCGTATAAGACCCTCCGGAGATTGACGGCGTTGCGGTATATCCATTGGTTGAGCCGAAGTCGGCCCAGTTGAAGTCAACAAAGGCGTCATTCTTGTCGTTGATGTGATAGTCAAGGCGCGGAAAGAACAGGTCCTGCTTGGCGTAGCGCGAAGGCGCAGTCTCACCTACGTTGATGAGGAATTGGATGCCTGCAGCACACATGGTCGTCGTGATGGTCGCCGGGCACTGGGTGGGCGAAATGACCGTGCCTGCCGCGTTCTGGGCGGTCGCCGTCTCTGTGATGGTGTTGGTGTTGTAGTAGAGAGCGCGGCCCACGCGGCGGAAACCGTCATAGGTGAGGAAGTAGAACAGCTTGTTCTTGATAAACGGGCCACCGACTGAACCGCCAAACTGGTTTTGCTGGTGAACGGTCTGAGTTAGGAGTGCGGCCGCCGACACTTTATTGGACGACGCACTTCCATGGAGGCCATTCCATTTTGGATAAGGATCCAGCGCATTCAGCGTCGGATAGCGGAGATAGTAGAACAGGTCGCCATGCATGGTGTCGGTGCCGTTCCTGGTGATGGCGTTTACCTGGCCGCCGGCGGCCTGGCCAAACTCAACCGAGTAGTTTGATGTTTCCGCCTGGAACTCCTTGATGGAGTCAGCCGAGTAGACGTAGGGAGCACCCGAGGCGCGTCCGCGCGCTTCAGAGAACAGCATCTGGTTGTTGTTTGCGCCGTCAACGTAGTTTTGGTTGTAGAGTCCGCTGATGCCGTGGAAGCTGATGAGGCCCGAGGAGCCGTCCTGGGTCACGTTCGGAGTGAGGAGCACAAAGCTCGACCAGTTGCGGGCGGCAACAGGAAGGTTCTGAACCATCTCCTGGTCCATGGTCTGCGAGACTTCGGTCTTCTGGGTATCGAGGATCTGGGTATCTGCCTGCACCTCGACGGTTGTGGTGGTGGAGCTGACCTTGAGGGTGATATCGACGGTCAGAGTCTCTCCGACGAGGAGGGTCAATCCGGTCTTTTCTACTTTGCCGAAGTTGGTGGCCGAGGCATCGATTTTGTAGTGGCCGGGAAGCAGAAAGGGGGCGGCGTAGAGGCCGGAGGCATTGGTCGCATACGTGTGAATGACGCCCGTGTCGGTATTGATGACCGAGACGGAGGCTCCGGGGACGGCTGCCATGGCAGCGTCCTCGACGGTTCCATTGATGCTGCCTGCACCCGTGGTTTGCGCTAACGTACGGCTCACATTGAATGAAAGAAAGAATGCCGCCAGGGCCAGCACGGCGAGGCACTTTTGGGGACGACAAATCCGAAGCATTTTCATGTCTTTGGCTCTCCTGAAAGGGGTGTGCGACCTTGAAGTTTGTTGATGATTGCCCGCAGAAACTGCGAATCAAACGGCTCAATCAGCCCTAGAACGGGCCAAAAAGGTCATAGAAATTTATAGACACTGGACAGATTCCAAGACGCACGGAACCGACCATTGCTGGTTTCAAATCAATACATAACGAACTACAAATTGGGTTGTTACTGACATTAAAGCAGACAAATGTGAATAGCGTGTCAAAAATCGACCATTGGAGGGCCAATTGGCGTTGAATTGGAGACCAATCGGATGTGGAAAAGGGGTCACAATACCATGTGATAAGCCTTGGCCGACAAGGGCCTGAGGCGATACGGACCGGGTGCGCAAATGGGCTCAGCCAAGGCCTGCTACTCGTAGGCCAGGGCGTCGATGGGGTCTTTTCGGGCGGCCATCCAGGCCGGATACAGTGCTCCGCAGAGCGAGCCGGCAAAAGCGATGAGCGCTCCCCTGGCGATCCATCCGCCGGTCAGTTCGAAGGCAAAACCCGGAGAGTGGAAGTGGAGGGCGGCTCTCACCCCAAACGTGGCT
>CAVXVM010000129.1:0-6811 GCA_963765025.1 uncultured Acidobacteriaceae bacterium
GTCGTGCAGTCACGTGAGTAAGCCTATAGAACCCGAGACGAATACCGCCCAGTCCTACGATGCCGATAGCATCAAGGTCTTGGGTGGTTTGGAAGCTGTGCGCAAGCGGCCGGCCATGTACATTGGTTCTTCACCGGGCCGGTGGGATTGCACCATCTGGTTCGGGAAGTGGTTGACAATGCCGTGGACCAGTCCTGGCGGGCTTCGACCCGGACGAACCAGTAGAGGACATAGTACCACGTATTGCCGTTGCCCTGCTTTGCCCGTCTAAGTCGAGAGCAGCATTAGATCCTCGCTCATTGAGGAATATCTTCTTTTGCGGCATTGAGGCCGGGTCTGAGCGGGGAGCAAATAGATCAACAGTCCAGAATTGGGGAACGCAGGATTGGAGGATGGGCTTGTTTGCCCATCCGATGCCTGATTGCGCTTTTTTGCGTTGCGCTGCTGGGTTGGAGCCCGGCGGCCATGGCCCAGAGCTCGGTACCGGTTTCCCCGGCAGATGGTGGAAGCGGGACACGGGCGCCGGAGCCAACGGGAGCAAATCTGCCGGCGAACATCCGGGGCGTGGTGGCCAGCGCGGATGGAGAAGAGTACGAAGGAGCCCTGGTTACGCTCACGCTGAAGGACACTGGCACGGTGCGAGCGCAAACGACCGACAGCTCCGGCGCGTTCAACTTCCTGAATGTGCCGGGAGGGAGTTTCGAACTCGCTGTGTCTTCAAAGGGATTCAGCACGCAGACTGTTTCAGGGGTTTTGAGCTGGGGCGAGAGCTATGATGCGCACACCATCGTGCTGCCGATGGCGACTGCGACCGCCGAGGTGAATGTGACGGCGACGCAGGCGGACATCGCCCAAGAAGAGTTCCACGAAGAAGTGCACCAGCGCGTGCTGGGCGTGATTCCCAACTTCTACGTGACCTATGATCCGAATGCGCCACCGCTGACCAAGCGGGAGAAGTACGCGCTGGTGCTGAGGTGGACAGTAGATCCCTTCACATGGCTGTCGACGGGTGCTGTGGCGGGCATGGAGCAGGCCCAAAACTCCTTGAGCGGCTATGGGCAGGGCGCACAGGGGTACGCCAAGCGCTACGGAGCCAACTATGCCGACGGCTTTATCGGCAACCTTCTGGGCGGAGCCGTTCTTCCCGCTTTGTTCAAGCAGGATCCGCGTTATTTCTACAAGGGAACGGGGACGACTCGCTCGCGGATCTGGCATGCGATTGCGTGGGCCGTGGTGTGCAAGGGCGACAACGGACGCACGCAGATTGCCTACTCAGGGTTTCTGGGAAGCCTGGCAGCTGGAGGCATCTCGAATCTTTACTATCCGGCGGCGAGCCGGAATGGAGTGGCTCTGACTCTTGAGGGGACAGGGCTTGGGACGCTGGGCAGCGCTGCTGGAAACCTTTTTCAGGAGTTTGTGGCGAAGAGGTTTACGCCGAAAGTGCCTGATTATGCGGCGACTAGCCATTAGAAGCGGCTGGCTGAATCGATTCGGTCAAGACTCGATCAAGGGGATTTGCCTCAGGCTCTGGCAACTCAGGATTTCAAGTTCAGCATCCTACGGGGGATGACAAAATACGGTCTTTGGAGCCTCCCCCCTATGAGACTGAAACCGCTTTGCATGTTTTTGATTCAAAGAGTTTTGCCGGGCGCGCTGGTGGTTGTACTCATCTTCCCCGTCAACATTTTTGCCGATCCGGCTCAACAGGATCATGTGGTGAGTGCAGAGGCTCTTCAGCAGAGCTTGCAGGATTCCTCGGCGACCCGCCAACGGGAAATCACCAACCTGACGCAACTTGTGTCTTTGCCGGCGGCCGAACGGGCCATTCGGGATGCGCATATGAATCCCGAAGAGGTGCAGAGGGCGATCCCCACGCTTTCAGATGAGGAACTCGCGAATTTGTCAGCGCGTGCCGCGAGCGTGCAACAGAAGATCGCGGGCGGAAACCTGTCGACTGATGAGTTGCTGATCATCGTTCTGATAGCGGCAATCGTCATCATCGTAATAGCCCTGCGTTGATCTCCCGGAGCCATGCCCGGCGCATTGCTTTTCTGCTGTTGATGGGGAGCGGTTTGACCGGGAGCGCGGAAGTTGCGGAGACCCATGCAATGGGGTCCGGCGCGGCTGTCGCTGCACCGTTATGGATTGATGTGCCGTTTGTGCGTCAGCCCAAGGATGGATGCGGAGCGGCGTCGATCGCGATGGTGATGCAGTACTGGGAAACGCAACAGAAGGCTGCGCCAGAAGGCCATAGCGATGTAGATGTGGGCGGCATTGAGCGCGAGTTGCATCCGCGACATCATCGAGGGGTCGGGGCGGCGCAGATGGAGACCTATCTGCGCCGGAACGGGTTCGACGTGTACGCGCTGAATGGAAGCTGGAACGATCTGGAAGAGCAGATTGGCAAGGGACGTCCGGTGATCGCAGCGCTGAAGCCGAGCGGCCAGAGCGAGCTTCATTACATCGTGATTGATGGAATCGACGGCGCGCACGGCCTGGTGACGATGAATGACCCGGCAGAGCGCAAGCTGCTGACGCGGGAGCGAGCGGGATTCGAACGGGAGTGGAGCGCGGCGCAGAACTGGATGCTCCTGGCCCTGCCCGCAAGGGCTGCGCGCTAGGGTTCAGTGTTTCTCGAGCGACAGGAAAGGACGAAAGCGTGCGTGTTCTCGCGGGATTCCTGTCGTTGCTGCTGATTCCGGCGGTTGGCGGGGCGCAATGCCCTGTGGACTCGTCCGATACTTCTGAAATTCACGAGCATTTCGAACAGAGGGACTGGGCGGGCGCTGTGCTTCTGGCCAGCCCGATGACCGGTCGTTCAGCGGACGAGGACTTTGAACTCGGAATCGCCCTGGCGCGGATGCAGCAGTGGCCTCAAGCGCGGGCTGCGCTGATGGAGGGCGAGCGCGCTTGTCCGTTGCAGAAACGTTTTGACATTGAGCTGGCGGGCATCGCGTTTGAACGCAAGCTCTATCCCGAGGCGGCTGCGTGGGTGGGGCGAGGGTTGAAGCTGGACGAGAAAGACGAATATGCGAACGACTTTGCTGGGACCGTTTACCTGCTGATGGGGAATATAAACGCGGCGCTCAAGTATTGGAATCGCATTGGGAAGCCCTACGTGAATGCAATTGAATTCGACCCTCAATTGCGGGTGCAGCGGCTGGTTTTGGACCGTGCGTTCGCATTTTCGCCAGCGGCAGTGCTCGCCGAACGTGAGTTTGAAAGCACGGAAGCACGGGTCAACGGGCTGGGCATCTTTGCGCGGCACAAACTGACGCTGGAGACGCGGCAGGACGGGAAGTTCGACGCGAAGTTCGAGGCTGCGGAGCGGGATGGCTTTGGTTCGAGCTGGGCGGAGGGCCTGGCATCGACGTTTGGCGGCGCAGCCTACGAGACGATTTATCCCAGCTACTTCAACATCGGTGGATCTGCGATGAATTTCGAGTCGCTGTTTCGCTTCGATGCGCAGAAGCGGCGGGTTTGGGTCGCCCTCTCCGCACCGCTTCATGGGCGGCCGGAGCGGCGCTGGCAATTGCAGGCGGATGGCCGCAACGAAGACTGGGCGATACGGGACTCCTTTACCGGCACGGCCCCGGTGCTGGGTTCGCTGAACCTGGAGCGCGAGGCGGTTGCGGCGTCGATCACGAGTTTCTCGAGCGGGCGGGTGCAATGGTCGACGGGAGCAGAGCTTTCCCATCGCAGTTATCGCAGCGTGGTGGCAGGAACGGCATTGCCGCCGGCGCTGGTGGTTCCAGCCTTTGAACTCAAGTACCTGCTGTCGGCGGAGGATCGGGTGATCGAGATTCCGGAGCACAGATTCACCGTGACAGCCGGGGGTGGTTTAGAACTTGCGCGAGCGTGGTCAACACAGGCGCAAGTACCGGGAGCACCGAATCTGTTTGCGCGGGTGCAGGATTCGACGCGGTTGAGCTGGTTTCCGCAGGCAGAGGGCGACAACTACGAGTTTGAGCAGAGGTTGCGGGCCGGGCAAACTGCTGGAAACGCGCCCTTTGACGAATTGTTCCAGCTGGGGATGGAGAGGGACTCGGATCTTTGGGTGCGAGGGCAGATCGGCACCCGCGACGGGCGCAAGGGCAGCTCGCCATTGGGCAGCAGCTACTTTCTCTCAAACACAGATCTGCTGCGGCGCATCTTCAGCAATGGGCTGCTGAGCCTCAAAGCCGGTCCGCTGCTGGACCTGGCCAGAACGGGAGCGCCCACGAGTGGGCTGCCGCAGGGCGGGTGGATCTTCGACGTGGGAGCCGAGGCCAGGTTCACGGTTTTGGGCGCGAGTGTGATGCTCACGTATGGTCGTGACCTGAAGTCTGGTAACAACGCGTTTTTCGGGACCGCCGCGCCCTAGGGGATGCGCCGGCAGTTGGTGTGCAACCCATGCCGCATGTGTTGGTTAGCTTTTGAGGCGCAAGATCAATTGTCCCCGGACTCAACCGTCAAGTGCGAGACGTGATTGATCAGCTTTGGAAGGCCTAGGAGGCCATTTTGAGCAGTTCCTGCTCGGCACGAAGCCAATCCTGCTCAGCAAAACCGTCCTGATAGCCACGCTGCTCCCAGTAGGCGCGAGCGAGCTTCTCAATCTCTTCGCGTGTGGGCATGTGCGAGGCTGCTTTTTTGGCGACCGTTGCCTTCTTCACGGTGGTTTTGCGTGGTTTCGCGGGCGCTTTGGCTTTCTTGGTCGTATCTGCCATCTAGAGTCTCCTTCGTCAGATTGGCCACCAGCCAGGTGGGGGGATCCATTTTAAGGATACGAGAATCCGCGCAGGAATTCGATTAAGATTTGCGCGGATCGTACCTCTATGCGCAATCGTTGGGGCCGGCAGGACGAATCTTCAATGAATACTTGAACTTACCGGACTCAGTGGAGGAGGCATCCTTGCTCAAAACCCTCCGGGCGTGTTTGACTGGTTGCCGAAAGGTGAAGGACGACTATGGGATACGTACTTGCGCTGGACCAGGGAACGACGAGTTCCCGCGCAATTCTCTTTGACGAGGCGGGGACGATTGCCGCCACGGCACAGCACGAGTTTGAGCAGTTTTACCCGCAGGCGGGGTGGGTGGAGCACGGCCCCACGGAGATCTTGACCAGCCAGCTTTCGTGCGCGGTGGAGGTGCTGGGCAAGATCGGGGCGCGTCCGCGGGATGTTGCGGCGATTGGCATCACGAATCAGCGCGAGACGGTGGTGGTTTGGGAACGAGCGACCGGCAAGCCGATTCACAAGGCGATTGTGTGGCAGGACCGACGGACGGCGGCCAAGTGCGAGGCTTTGGAGGCGAGTGGCGTTCTAGAGACTGTGTCGTCTAAGACAGGGCTGGTGCTGGACCCTTATTTCTCCGCGACCAAGGTGGCCTGGATTCTCGACAACGTCGAAGGGGCTCGGGCGCGCGCGGAGCGGGGCGAGCTGGCGTTTGGGACCATCGACAGCTGGCTCATCTGGCACCTGACGAGCGGAAAGCGCCATGTTACGGATGTGACGAATGCGTCGCGGACACTGCTTTACAACATCGTGAACGGCGAGTGGGACGAGGAACTGCTGAAGATCTTCGGGGTTCCGGCGAGCATGCTGCCGGAGGTGGCGTGGTCGAGCGAAAAGGTGGGCGAAGTGACCACAACGCTGGGGCTGGGCGGTGCAGCGATCGCGGGAATTGCGGGCGATCAGCAGGCGGCACTGTTCGGGCAGCTCTGCTGGAGCGCCGGGCGAAGCAAAGAACACCTACGGGACCGGGTGCTTCCTGCTGCAGAATGTGGGGACGGAGTTTGTGCGGTCGCGGCACCGGCTGATTACGACGCTGGCGGCCAGCGCTGGACGGCGCAGGGAGTATGCGCTCGAAGGGAGCATCTTTATCGGCGGGGCCGTGGTGCAGTGGCTGCGCGACAATCTAAAGCTGATTGGTTCGTCTGGAGATGTAGAGGCGCTGGCGAAGAGCGTTCCGGATACGGGGGGCGTGGTGTTTGTGCCGGCGTTTGTGGGACTGGGTGCTCCGCACTGGGACGCGCACGCGGCGGGCATGCTGATCGGGCTGCGGCGCGACACCAAGCCGGGGCACATTGCACGTGCGGCGCTGGAGGCGATCGCGTTCCAGGTGGCGGACGTTCTGGAGGCGGTGCATAGCGAGACGGGAACTCCGCTGGCGGCACTGCGCGTGGATGGCGGTGCGAGCGTCAACGATCTGCTGATGCAGTTCCAAGCGGATGTGCTGGGCGTGCCGGTGGTGCGTCCGCAGGTGACGGAGACAACAGCGCTGGGCGCGGCCTACCTGGCGGGCCTGGCGACAGGATTCTGGGCGGGGCCGGAGGAGTTGCGCGCCAAGCGGAAGGGCGACACTCGTTTCGAGCCGAAGATGGACGTGGCTGAGCGTAAAGCGCGGCGCGGCCAGTGGCAGCGCGCGGTGGAGCGGGCGAAGGCCTGGACGGAGTGAGGGCGTGACCGAGCGAGGCGATTTAGGTCTCGCCCGGCAGGAGGGGCAGTATGCTTAGGTGGTTGAGCAGGAAATTTTCCCGCAAGGAGGCCACCATGGCGACTGCCAAATGCAGTCACGTATCGGAGCACCTGAAGAAGGTGAAACCGCAGACGAAGGGGTGCGAAGAGTGCGTGAAACTGGGCCAGAAGTGGCTGCATCTGCGCATGTGCCTGGAGTGCGGGCATGTGGGCTGCTGCGATTCGTCGCCGGGCCGTCATGCGCGGGCACACTTTAATGAAACAGGGCATCCGCTGATCCAGTCTGCCGAGCGTGGGGAAGACTGGAAGTGGTGCTATCTCGATGACGTTTATATCTAGGAAAAGCGGAGCTGGGA
>CAVXVM010000130.1:0-12576 GCA_963765025.1 uncultured Acidobacteriaceae bacterium
TTCGCCGTTGGCCGCAGGCAGCTTCTTGCCGTAGTCGGCAGCCGCGTCCAGATCCGCCATCACACCCGCAGCATCCAGGCCCGACACCGCCTTCACGGTCGCGTCCTGACTGGGAAACTCACTTGAGCCGCCGCCATTGGGCCCGTAGCCCGAGAGCAGGTCAGGAGCAATCACGATGAACCCCTCGCCGGCCAGTTCATCGGCCATCTCCTTGGCCCAGTCGCTCAGGCCAAAGATTTCGTGAATCAGAATGACCACCGGCGCCTTGGCACTCACCTCGGGGTAAACCACCAGCGCCTGAATGGTGCGGTCGCCATGCTTGATTGCCACGTATTCACGATGGCGCGGTGACGCCTCGAGCCGGGGCTTGGCCCAGTCCTGGGCGTGGAGGTTCGAGGGGGCGATGGTGGCGAGAACAACGCCGGCGACGAGGGGAAGAAGGTGACGCGTCGACAGGTTCATTGGGGGAGTTTAATGCCGCGGTGGAAGGAGTGGCAAGAACTGTTTGAAGAAGCGCAAGACATTCTGTAAATGGCTTTACAGGATCCCGCCGAAGGCAAACCGAAGTGCGGCTCAAATGGGGCACTCGGCGCCTTGTACTCGTCAGCTTGACAGGCCTGCTGCGACGAGTTTCTCGAACTGGCGCTGCATTTCGTCGCCGGACTCGACGCCATCGGGGCGCAGCCCGTGCAGGGCCACGGTGAGAAGGGTGGAAATGAAAAAGCGTTTCAAGAGGGGAGGCGGCAGGTTGGCCGAGTGGGGCAGCTGGTCGATCAGGATTTGATCGACACGCTCTTGCATGGCAGCGCGCACAGCGCGCGCGCCGGAGCCCTCGCCGCCGCTCATGAGAGAACGGAACAGTTGCGGCGCGGCGCGCAGGTGAGCAAAGAAGTCGTGGCAGTCCAGCAACCCAGGCGAGCGGGGGCTTGGCTTGATCATGGGCATAGCGATGCGCACGAGTTGCGATTGCAACAACGCCTCTTTTGATTTGTAGTGTGCGTAAAACGTGGCACGGCCCACGCCAGCTCTCTTGCAGATGTCGCTGACGCGAATGCTGAGGTACGTGTGGGTGAAGAGCAAGGCCACGAAAGCCTCATCGATACGTTCGCGCGTTCGAACGGCGCGGGCGTCGTCTTCGCGCTGGGTTGGAGCGGTTTTCGAGACACTTTGCGATTTCTGTTTCATAAGTGCCGGAGAGGTTCGAATCTTATTGCACCTGTCACTTAGTTCACGCCATTATCTCATTTATGAACGAGCTCTCGACGCAGCCGAAACGCAGCAGCGGATTGTACGTGATGATGATTTTTCCGGCGCTGTTCCTCATCGTGTTCATGATGCATTTCCGCAACGCTTCTGATTTCTTTCACTTCAGACTGCACTACGTTCCGCGCGATCCCACGGATGTGGTGACGGCGCTGGTGAGGGCGCAGAACCACTGGCCAATGATGCAGGATCCGCACATTCTGGGATACCTGGCTCTGCCGTTTCTGTTGCTTTCGGGATACGGGTTGTACCGCGTATCGCGCAGCCAGCGCCCCCGGCTCAGCGCTGTGGCTATGTTTGTGACTGCCGCAGGAACGATCTATCTCGGCGGCGTGTTCGGGATGTGGACGGCGTTCTATCGCGGATTGGGCGAGGTGGATCCGCGCTACCTGGATGGAGCGATTGCAACGTTTCGCGGTATGACGGAGCCGCAGGGCGCCTTCCTGCTCACAACCACGCTGGCGAAGTTGGCGATTATTGGCTTGGCGGCGCAGAGTCTGGTTCTATGGGGGCTACCTAATGTGAAGCGCTCGGCGGTCGTGATGATTGTGCTGGGGTGCGCGCTCTTCGTAGTTTTCTGGGATTTGGATAATTGGATGCTGATCGGGATGATGCTGATGGCGGGCGGGTTTGTGGGGTTGATACCGGTGTTGAATCCCGCGAAGTGACGAGAGTTGCTGAATCGGGATCGAGAGCGGTGTTCGCAGCGTCCCACCCTTCGCCCAAGAAAGCGAAGGATGGGGCACGCGATTTTCATGCTGAAGACTAGCCGACTTACGCCATGGCCTCGCGGGTCATGGGCTCGAAGTGGAGCTGGTTCGACTTGCGATCCACGTCGATGCGCACATGCGAGCCATGCAGGACTTCACCATTCAGAATCTTGATGGCGAGCGGGTCCTGCACCATGCGCTGCAGCGCGCGCTTGAGCGGACTAGCGCCGTAAGCTGCATCGGAACCAGCGGCCAGGATGAGCTGGCGCGCCGGTTCGGTCAGCTCCAATGAGATGGCGCGGTCTTCCAGCAGCTTGCCGAGGTCGTTGAGGCGCATATCGAGGATCTGACCCAACTGCGCATTGCCCAACGAGCGGAAGATTACCGTATCGTCGACACGATTCAGGAACTCCGGACGGAAGTGCTCGCGCAGCACGCGCATCACGCTCTCGCGCGCCATGTCGTAGTCGTGCTCGGTCTTGAGCGCGTCGCCGATGAGCATGCTTGCGCCGAGGTTCGACGTCATGATGAGAATCGTGTTTTTGAAATCCACGGTCCGGCCCTTGGCGTCTGTCAATCGTCCATCATCCATCACTTGCAGCAGTACGTTGAAGACGTCTGGATGCGCCTTTTCGATTTCGTCGAAGAGGATGACGGCGTAGGGACGCCGGCGTACAGCCTCGGTAAGCTGGCCGCCTTCGTCGTAGCCAACGTAGCCCGGAGGCGCGCCAATGAGGCGCGCGACGGCGTGCTTCTCCATGTACTCGCTCATGTCAATGCGGACCATAGCCTGCTCGTCGTCGAACAGGAACTCGGCGAGGGCGCGGGCGGTTTCAGTTTTGCCCACACCGGTGGGTCCGAGGAAGATGAAGCTGCCGATGGGACGCTTTGGATCGCTGAGGCCGGCGCGTGAACGGCGGATGGCATTGGCGACAACGGTCAACGCGGCATCCTGACCTACGACACGCTCGCGCAAGCGGTCTTCCATCTGGACGAGTTTTGTCACTTCGCCTTCCAACATGCGGGAGACAGGAATGCCGGTCCACTTGCTCACGATCTTGGCAATGTCTTCCTCGTCAACCTCTTCTTTCAGCATGCGGGCAACGCCGGCAGTTTCCTTTCCAGCGTCGTCCTGCACGGCGTTCAGCTTTTTCAGCTCCGCCTCGAGTTTGGGCAGTTCACCATACTGGATCTGTGCGGCGCGATCGAGTTGTCCCTTGCGGGTCTGCTCCTCGGCTTCAAAGCGGAGCGACTCGATTTTCTTCTTCAGCTCGCCCACTCGGTTGATGGCCTCGCGCTCCCTGGTCCAGCGCGCGCGCAGGGCAGTAATCTGCTCCTTCAAGGTCGCCAACTCGCGCTCCACTTCCTTCATGCGATTGCGGCTGTTCGAGTCTGTTTCGCGCTTCAACGCCGCGCGCTCGATTTCGAGGGATGTGGCGTCGCGCTCCAGCTGATCGATCTCCGTCGGCACTGAGCCGATCTGGATGGCCAGCGAAGCCGCCGCTTCGTCCACCAGGTCGATAGCTTTGTCAGGCAAAAAACGATCGCTGATATAGCGGTGCGAAAGTGTGGCCGCCGCAACAATGGCCGCGTCCTTGATGCGCACGTTGTGGTGTGCCTCGTAGCGCTCCTTCAGGCCGCGCAGAATCGCGATCGTGTCTTCCACGTTCGGTTCGCCCACGTACACAATCTGGAAGCGCCGTTCGAGCGCCGCATCCTTCTCAATGTACTTGCGGTATTCGTTCAGCGTGGTGGCGCCGATGGCGCGCAGTTCTCCGCGGGCCAGGGCGGGCTTGAGCATGTTGCTGGCGTCAATGGCTCCCTCGGCAGCGCCCGCGCCCACCAGCGTGTGCAACTCATCAATGAACAGAATGATCTGGCCGTTGGCTTCGTCAATCTCTTTGAGCACGGCCTTGAGGCGGTCTTCAAACTCGCCGCGATATTTTGCGCCGGCCAGCATGGAGCCGAGGTCGAGCGAGATAACGCGCTTGTCTTTGAGGCTCTCCGGCACGTCGCCTGAGACGATGCGCCGCGCGAGGCCTTCGACGATGGCAGTTTTGCCCACGCCGGGCTCGCCAATGAGGACGGGATTGTTCTTTGTACGGCGGCTGAGGACTTGCACCACGCGGCGAATTTCTTCGTCGCGGCCGATGACGGGGTCGAGCTTGCCGCGGCGGGCGAGTTCAGTGAGATCTTTGGCGTATTTTTCGAGCGCCTGGAATTTACCTTCGGGATTCTGGTCGGTCACGCGTTGCGATCCACGGACGGACGTGAGCGCCTGCAGGATTGCGTCGTGGGTCGCGCCCAGCGCCACCAGGGCTTCGCGCGCCGGGTCGCTCTTCAGGCTGGCGATGCCCAGCAGCAGGTGTTCAGTCGAAACGTACTCGTCCTTGAAGTTGGCAGCCTCTTTGAAAGCCTGGTCCAGCGCCTTGTTGAGCGTGGAGCTCAGGCCCGGCTGCGCTGCCGCACCGGAGACGCGAGGCAGTTTGTCCTCGATCCCGTGCAGATCGCTCTCCAGCCGCTCCGTAGGCACACCAATCTTCTCAAGCACGGAAGGAATGACGCCCTCGCGGTCTTCAAGCAGCGCAAGCAAGAGGTGCACCGGCTGCATCTCGGGATTGCCGAGCTCCGCGGCGTGCTCCTGCGCGAGCTGAATCGCCTGCTGCGACTTCACCGTAAATTTGTCTCCACGTATCGCCATGAAAAAGCTCCTAGCTTCTAGCCTCCAGCTCCTGGCTTGTTCGTGCCGGGAGCCAGCAAGCAGCCGCCATTTAAAGAAATTTTGTTCCTTCGTGATTCGATGCAATAAGCCAAGCGCCGGAGAGCAGAAAACGATCGGCTCCCCGGCGCGAAGATGAAAGATGCTGCCGCCCCAGCCACAAGAAAAGCTAAAAGCCGGCAGCCAGTATCTGTCTTTACGCAGCCACGTTGATCTTGATCTGCTTTGGCTGGGCCTCGGGCTTCTTGGCCAACTCCAGCTTCAACACGCCTGCATTGTAGCTCGCCTGCACATGCTCAGTGTCAACCGTCGAAGGAAGCGTGAAGGTGCGGAAGAAGCTGCCGTAGCGGCGCTCGATGCGATGGAAGTTCTCTTCCTTCTCCTCGCTCTCGAATTTGCGCTCGCCCTTCACGGTGAGCGTGTTGTTCTCGATACTCACGTCCAGGTCCTTCTGTTCGATGCCGGGCACTTCGAGCTTCAGCATCACCTTCTTTTCGTCCTCATACACATCGACGGCCGGCACAAAAGCAGCAGTGGTCAACGGGCTGTCGGTTTCGTTCATGTCGCGGAACAACGAGTTCACACGGTTCTGCAATGCGACGACTTCACGGAATGGGTCCCAACGAGTAATTGCCATTGAAATTGTCCTCCGGTTATGGATTCTTGATGGCCGGGTCGGCTGATGGCCCAGCCACTCAACCAATCTGATGAAACTATAGCAGATTCGATTCATAAAATATGAGTGTAAAACGCTAATATTTAGAAATAGAAGTGATCTGCTTATTTTTCAACAATATGCTGCAACTTCATTGGTGACTTCCCACCCTCAGGCAGGCACGAAGCCGGGTGTGCTCAGCGCGGTTGACGCTCTCTGGCCGGTTGCCAGCCGCGTGAGCGTCAACACGGTAATGTCGTCGTCCTGGCCGAAGTCGACAGCGGCCTGCGTAGCCTGGTCCGCGTTGGGCCGCGAGGAAAACAGTGCGTCGAGCCGCGCGAAACTGAAGATTTCTCCGCTCGGGCTGCGCGCTTCAAGCAGGCCATCGGTGTAAAGCGCAAAGTGGTCGCCTTCTCGCAGGTTGAAGGTTGCCTCTTTGTACATGGCTTCAGCGACAACACCGAGCGGAAGCGCGCCGGGCAGATCGAGTTCGTGCTGATTGAGGAATGGCGCGGGGTGTCCGGCGCTGGCGATGGTGCAACGGCCGTCGGGCGAAAGACGCATCGCCAGGCAGGTGGTAAATCCGAACTGCATGCGGCCGAACAAGCGTGTGTTCAGTTCGGAGAGAAGGTCGGCAGGGTGCGGAGCAAATTTTGCGAGGGTGCGCGCCGCGCCGACGATCAGCGAGACGGTCATGGCGGCTTTAAGGCCTTTGCCACTGACGTCGCCAAGCAGAATCATCGTGGACCCCGCGCTCTCGCCCTCGAGGGGAATGATCTGGAAGAAGTCGCCGCCCACCTCCTGTGCCGGGCGATAGGCGCTGGTCACGGCGAAGCCGGGCAACTCCGGCAGCACGTCTGGAATGAGAACCTGCTGCAGCTCGCGCGCGCTCTTGAACTCCTGCTCCAGCGCGCCCTGGCGTTGAATCGCATCGCGAACATAGCGGTAGGCGGCGTAGATGATGGCCAGCAGCAGCAGGGAGTTGGTGATGGTCTGCGGAATAAAAACGTTCCCGTTGATGGTAAACAGCGGTGCGATCAGCTTGCTGCCGATGGTCCAGTGCGTATAGCGGCTGCCTTGTTCCAGCGCAATGCGCAACACGGAAAGCATTTCGGCGATGAAGGCGGCAATGGCAAGCAGCCATGTTGCCCGGTCAAGCTTCTTGCGCAGCGCCATGCCCACCAGCAACAACGGATAAGCCTCAAGTACGGTGAAGATCACGGTCAGAACAGCGTCTGCGATCTGCGCCCACATCGTGATGCGGGGATCGCTCCAGTCGTTCAACGTGAGCAAGCCGTCAAGCGATGCGGAGACGATGCTGACAATGGCAATGATGCGCGTAAGGCGGTAAAGCCACGGAATCTCATTGAGTCTGAGGAGGTAGAGCAGCAGGAACCAGAGGCCGATGTCCTGAATAGACAGGACGGGCTGCAGCCAGCCGAGCGCAAAGTTGTAGGTGAATGGAAGGCGCAGGCCGACCAGAAACAAAGAGCAGGGAGGCGCACCGCAAAAGACCGCGAGCCAAAGCAGTACGTATTGCGAACGGTTGCGCAGCCAGGCGAGCAGACCAAGCAGAGCCACCAGGACATACAGCGAATCTAATCCGAACATATACTGGCGGCTGCGCAGCCATGAGTAATCCGATTGCGCCTTGAGAGCCGCAATCGCACTTGGGCTTCCGATGACCGGTGCAGCATAGAGCCCGCCCAGCTGATCGGTGTCAAAGGAGTTCAACGGCGCCTTCCACACGCGCAACGCCAGCACGCCGTCGCGGATGGGCCCCAGTCCAAAGGTCTGCGGCGGTGGGGACCACAGATACGATGGGTTGGGCGGCATGGTGCCGAAACGGCTAACCAGCTTGCCGTTCCAATAAATCTCGTAGGCGTCGTCGATGTGGCGGATGAGCATTGCGATGTCGGGTTCCGCACCGGGCGATGTGGTCAGGTGGATGTGTTTCCGGTACCAGCCGTAGCCGGTGTAGGCGGGATGGGCCTGTGCGCCCCAGCTCGCGTCCGGACTCAGCGCTTCCCAGCCGTCGATGCCGGTTCCGTCGGCCGTCTGCGGCTGGGCAAAGGAAGGATTGTCGCCGAGGTGAAACTGCCAGGGGCCGCTGAGCGGCGTCACACCTTTGCCCAGTCCGTCAATGGCCAGTGCCGGGCTTTGTGCCGGGCTGGCCTGTGAGGGCGTGGCAGCGTGCAGGGTGAGAGTTGAGGCAACGATGGCGAATACGAGCCTCGCCTGAAACGATCGACGGCGGGGAAGCCTTGGCATGTGAAGAGAATACTCGGTCGGTTCTGTTGACGATAGAAGTTTTTCGAGAGCTTGGCGTCCGTGTTGTGGGTACTTCGCAGCGGCCACTACAATAAAGGGGATGGTTCTCCCCTCAATTCTTCCTGCATCGATTGACTGGCGCTGGGTCTGGCTGGTGGTGGCTGCGTTCCTGGCCGGAGTGCTCAATGCCATTGCCGGCGGCGGGTCGTTCCTCTCGTTTCCCGCGCTGTTGGGCGTCGGAATTCCGCCAGTGCAGGCGAACGCCACGAATACGGTCGCCCTGTGGCCGGGACAGTTGACCGCGGTGGCAGCGTATTGGAGCGGAATTCAAAAGAACCTGCGCTCGGCGTGGCCAATGGCCCTGGCTGGATTGCTGGGCGGCACGGCTGGCGCGGTGGTGCTGCTGAATACGCCGCAAAAGACATTCATGCGCCTGGTTCCATGGCTGCTGCTGTTTGCCGCTTCGATGTTTGCGGCCAGCGGACCGGTTACGCGCTGGCTTGAGCGGCGCAAGGGTAAAGTGCATGCGCCCTCGCACCCGAGACGGCTTCCTTTGTTCATTGCCACCGTGGCGGTGGCTTTTTATGTGGGCTACTTCGGCGCGGGCGCGGGATTCCTGTTCATGACGATGCTGTCTCTGTTCGGCTACGAGGATATCCACGACATCAACGCGCTGAAGGTGTTGGCAAACCTGATGGCAAATGGAGTGGCCTTTCTCATTTTTGTTGTGGACGGGCAGGTGGTGTGGCGTTTCTGCCTGCTGGCGATGGTGGTGTGCGCCATCGGCGGCTACAGCTCGGCGCGGTTCGCGCGGCTGATTCCACAAAAGGTGCTGCGCGCAATGGTGGTCGTCATCGGGCTGTCGATGGCGGCATGGTTCTTCTGGAGAAACGGGTAAAAACAGGGAATAGGGAACAGGGATTAGGGATTAGAAAACAGGAACAAGGGCCGAGGGCAGACCACTGTCCGCTGTAAACTGTACTCATGAGCCACGAAGGCATTCGCTTTGCCACGAAGGAAGAGCAAGAGCGCGAGAACGCTGAGAACAAACCGCTGGCGCGCATTGCAATGACGCCGGAAAAGGTGCGCGTGCTTTTGTCAGAGGGCAAGGGCCTTGAGATTGACTGGGCTGACGGCCACAAGAGTTCGTGGACCTTTGCGTGGCTGCGCGAAGCCTGTCCCTGTGCCACCTGCATCGAACAGCGCAAACAGGAGGGCCGCAAGGCTGGGCAACCAAAGCCGAAGCCTGCTGCTGTGCTGCCCATGTATACGCCTCCCGCGAAGCCCAAAAGCGCGCAACCTGTCGGCCGTTACGCTCTGCAGTTCAACTGGCAGGACGGCCACTCCGGCGGAATCTACTCGTGGGAGTATCTGCGTCGCGCGTGCCAGTGCGGCGAGTGCACCTTTGACTCCGCCGAAACTGCCGGCACCCCGAACTGATTTCGGGCCCTCTAGCCTTTCGAAAAGAACCGAATTTTGCGAGCGCATTTCCGTCGTGGCGGCGGAGCTTTGCGCAGGCTGCGCCTCGGCTCATAGAATTCAACCTTCCGGATTCGCGATAGAAAGGCAAGACACGAATGTTGATTTCAGAGTTTGACCGGCGGGGCTTTCTCAAGAGTGCTGCGACTGCTGTGGCAGCGTGGCCCATGCGCGCACTTCACGCACAAGCAGGCATGGCTCCCCGTGCCATCCCTACTGCCGATCAGCTTGCATGGCACGATCTTGAGATTGGCATGTTCGTCCATATTGCGCCGAACACGTGGCAGGACAAGGAGGGCGACGATCTCTCTACGCCGCTCAGTGAAATCAATCCTGACATCGATACCGACAACTGGGCCGAGTGCGCGGTTAACCTGGGCGCGAAGTACATCGTGTTTGTGGCCAAGCACGAGGGCGGCTTCTGCATGTGGCAGACCGAGACCACCGAATACAGCATCCGCAGCACACCGTGGAAAGGCGGCAAGGGCGACGTGCTCGAAGATCTTTCGGCTTCGTGCAAGAAGCGTGGGCTGCGGCTGGGGGTGTATCTCTCGCCGCGCGACAGGAATTTTGGCGCGGGCTTGGGCGGTGTCTGCAAGGATGCGGCAACGCAGGCCAAATACAACGCGATGTATCGCGAGCAGCTCACGGAAGTGCTGACGCGCTACGGGGAGATGGTGGAAGTGTGGTTCGATGGGTCGAGCGTGGTGCCGGCGCACGACCTGGTAAGCAAGTACGCGGCGCATGCGGCCATCTTTCAGGGGCCGGACGCGACCATCCGCTGGGTGGGCACCGAGATGGGCTTCGCGCCTTACCCATTGTGGAATGCGGAGTCGAAGGCCGACGCCACAAGTGGAACATCGACGTCGCTGTTGGGCGATCCTGACGGCGACGCTTGGGTGGGCGTTGAATGCGACGTGTCGATCCGCCGGCCAAATTGGTTCTGGAGCACGAAGAACGAAAAGAATCTGATGACGCTCGACCAGTTGATCGAGGTGTACTACCGATCGGTGGGCCGAGGCGCGCAGTTGCTCTTGAATATCCCCCCGAACCGGCGCGGGCACATGGCGGATGCGGACTTTGCACGCGCCAAGGAATTTGGCGACGAGATCAGGCGGCGATTCGGTACGAGTGTGGCAGTGACTCGAGGGAACGGCGAGCGCCTTGGGCTCAAGCTCGACGCAGCCCAACGCGTGGACCACGTGATTCTCGAGGAAGATCTCCGCTACGGTCAGCGGGTGCGCGGCTTTCGGCTTGAAGGGCAATCGGGTGGAAAGTGGAGCGAGCTGTATGCAGGCAGTTCCATCGGGCACAAGAGGATTGTGCCTGTTGCGGCGGGAGAGTTTGGCGCGCTGCGGCTGGTGGTCACCGAAAGTGTGGGTGAAGCGCGCATCCGGCGCCTGGCGGCGTTCCACGTGGGTGCGCCCGCACCGGCAACGTGGAACGAGTCGGCGAAGTTGTGGGCCGACAACACGGTGGGGCATTGGGTTGACGGCAAATTTCAAGTGGATTTATCGAGCAAGATGACGGAGGCCACGCAGTACCGGATCCGGCTGATCGCAGAGACGGGCGCGGTGACCGGCATCGGCGATCTGAAGCTCGAACAGGATGGAACCGATGTGACGCACCTGGTTCGCCGCGAGCCGGGCACGCGGAATGTGCTCATCGTGTCCATGACCGGCGTGGGGCAGAAGGTGGTGTTGAGCGGGACAGTTGCTGGCGCCGAGCGCGGTACGATCCTGATGCAGAAGATGTGAGCTGCGCCAAAATCCGCGCAACCCGCTGCAGCTGTCTAGAACCCGCGCGCATGCAAGTAAAACACGGCGACGGAGGCGATAAGGCAGTAGACGCCGAACCAGTGCCAGCGGCCCGATTCGAGCCAGTTGCTCAGCCACTTGAGGGCGAGCAGTCCGGCCAGAAAGGAGCACGCGGCTCCAACCAGGCTGAGCGCAAGCGATGCGTGCAGGTCGATCGGCGTGGCGGAGGCATGTGCGGACTTCACCAGCCGCATGGCCTCCATGGCCACCACGGGCGGTGTCAGCACCACGGCCATGGCAAAACTGAAGCGCTCTGCGGTTTGCTTCTGTGCGCCCACCAGCATTCCGGCGGAGATGGTCGAGCCTGATCGCGAGAAGCCGCGGAACGGCAGTGCGAGACCTTGGACGATGCCCATCCATCCCGCCTGTGGAGTGGTGAGAGCATTTTCAGGGGCGGAGCTGGAACGTCCGGCAAAGTCTTCTTTGCGCTTTTCCAGCAATCCGGAAAAAAGGATCAGCAGTCCGGCTGCCGCCAGGGCGGGTGCAATCAGTTCCAGGCGGCTGAAGAGATCTTCGATCTCCGCCTTCGGCGCGCCGCGGAACAGAGTGAGCTCAATGATTTTCTTGAGTACCTCGCCCACGATGCCTGTCAGCAGGGTCGCCCATACCAGGTTCACGGCGAAGGGCTTGAAGGCTTCGCGGCTTGAAAAATAAGCCTGTTTCCACGTTTTCCAGAAGTAGACTATGACGGCGAACATGGTTCCGGTATGGAGCATCACCAGCAGCAGCGTCATCTGCGGCGCAGACGGGTCAAGGCCCATCAGTTTTTCTGCAACAACCACGTGTGCGGAACTGGAGACAGGCAACAGTTCGGCGAGGCCCTGGATAATGGCCAGGAGGATCACCTGGGGAAGTGTCATGAATCCAGTGTATCGGCCGGTAGCGCCGCACTTTTTCGCCCAGTGAGACGGTATTTCCGGATTTGTCTTCTCGATTCATGTGTGTCCGTCATCCTATTGACTGGACCTGAATCTGGGGTATCAATGCGGAAGGAAGGTTTTTTCAAGCGATGAGAATTGGCTTTCTGGGTTTGGGAAAAATGGGCACGGAGATGGCGCTCCGCCTGGTTGCTGCCGGTCATGAACTGGCGGTGTGGAACCGGTCAGAGGGGCGCACCAAGCCGCTGATTCGCGAAGGCGCGATTGCCGCGGCTACCCCGGCCGAGGCCGAACTGGGCGCGGACGCCGTGGTTACCATGCTCTTTGACGATGCGGCTGTCGAGGAAGTGCTTTTTGGTTCGAACGGCCTGCTGGATGCGCTTTCTGCCGGCGCGCTCCACATCTGCTGCAGCACGATCAGCGTAGCCTTGAGCGAGCGTCTGACTGTGGAACACGAAAAGCGGGGAATCGACTTTGTGGCCGCGCCGGTGTTCGGGCGGCCCAGCGTGGCTCACGAGGGCCGGCTGTGGATTGTGGCCGCCGGCAAGCCGAGTGCCGTTGAACGGGCGCGTCCTGTGCTTGAGCCCATGTCGCGGGGCATTTCGGTTGTCGGCACTGAGCCGCGCCAAGCCCATGCGGTCAAACTCGGCGGCAATTTCCTCATCTGCGCCATGATTCATGCGCTGGGCGAGTCGTTTGTCTACGCCGAGGGGCAGGGAATTGCGCCGTCCACGTTTCTTGAGACGGTGAATAAGCAGTACGTAACTGAACCAAAGGCGCAAAA
>CAVXVM010000131.1:0-82953 GCA_963765025.1 uncultured Acidobacteriaceae bacterium
ACCTTTCGCGTGAACCTGCAGAAGCTGACCAACGAACTGGTGACGTTCGATCGGATCCGCGGCGGACTGGGCAGTCTGATTCTTGAGGACACCATGATCGAACAGTACGGGCCGGCGTTGAACTCAGGCAGAGCGATGCTGCTGTACGGCCCGCCGGGAAATGGAAAGACATCCGTGGCTCATGCGTTGGGAAGCATTTTCAGCGACGTGATCTACGTTCCCTATGCGATCTCAGTCGAGGGCCAGATCATTCGCTATTTTGACCCCAGTATTCACATACCTGTGACTACGACAGACTTGAAGGACGACGGGGCGATCAGTTTCGTACGGTCCGCGGAGTACGATGCTCGCTGGGTTGCCTGCAGGAGACCGTTTGTGGTGACCGGCGGCGAACTGACGCTGGACATGCTGGATTTGCGATACGACGAAACAGGCCATTTCTACGAAGCCCCACTGCATGTGAAGGCGCTTGGCGGATGCTTCATCATCGACGACTTCGGCCGTCAGCTGGTGAGCCCGCGAAACCTGCTGAACCGATGGATTGTGCCGCTCGAAGATCGCGTGGACTACCTGAATCTGCACACGGGAAAGAGCTTCAGCATTCCATTTGAAGAGCTGGTAATTTTCTCAACGAATCTGGAACCGGAAGACCTGATGGACCCGGCTTTTCTGCGCCGGCTTCCGTACAAGATCGAAGTCGGATCGCCCTCGCCGGAGATCTACAGAAAGATTTTCGAGAATGAATGCGCGAAGCACCATCTCGAGCTGAGCGACGATACCTTCAACATCATTTGCTACAAAGTCGTGAAGGAAAAGAATCTCGATCTTGCAGCGTTTCAGCCCAGGTTCATCGTTGACCAGGTGGTGGCCGCGTGCCGCTTCATCGGAATAAAGCCGCACTTCGAACCGCGCTTTATTGAATATGCGCTGAACAACCTGAAGGTCCATCGCATTTCACCGTCTGCGCCCACCGCGGCCATTACAGGCCACTGACGTTGCGCCGAAGGCTGCTCGGCTTGTCCTGCTGGTTGAGATTAGAGGGCGGTTTCGCCGCGCTCGTCGTTACGGATGCGGATGGCTTCGTCGATGCGGCTGACAAAGATTTTTCCGTCGCCGATGCGACCGGTGCGGGCAGCGCCGATGATGGCCTGAATGGCCTTCTCTTTCAAATCATCGTGGAGAACCAACTCTATCTTTACCTTGGGGAGGAGGTCGACGGTGTATTCACGGCCACGATAGAACTCGGTGTGGCCCTTCTGGCGGCCATGGCCGCGAGCTTCGAGAATGGTCATGCCTTCAATGCCTGCTTCGAGCAGTGCATCCTTGACAGCGTCGAGTTTTGAAGGCTGGAGAACGGCTTCGATCTTAAGCATACGGAAAATGCCTCGTTTGACAGCGTATCAGGCGGGGGGGCACGTTGGCCTGACCCTGCCGTATCTATTTTGAGTACCACAGGGAGTCGAGACTCCCTGTGACAAATGAACACAAAAATCAGGAATTGAGGTCGTAGCCTTCCTCACCGTGCTGGGAGAGGTCTAGACCGGCGGCTTCGTGCTCAGGCGATACGCGGAGGCCGACGATTTTGTCTACGACGAAGAGAAGGATGATGGTGCCAACGATGGAGATGCCCCAGGCGATGGAGACGCCGGCGAGCTGGTTGAGGACCTGACGCCAATGGCCGTCGATGGCTCCGGTGGCGACGCCAGGGCCGTAGATCGCGTTGATCGACTGGGTGGCGAAGAGGCCGGTGAGGATGGCGCCGAGCGTTCCGCCTGCGCCATGGACGCCAAAAGCGTCGAGGGAGTCGTCGTAGCGGAACAAGCTCTTGACTTTGAAGACCATGAAGGAACAGAAGAAGCCGGCGAGGAGGCCGATGAGGAGGGCTGGGAAGGGCTGGACGAAGCCGGAAGCGGGGGTGATGGCGACGAGGCCAGCGACGGCTCCAGAGATAGCGCCGAGGGCGGTGGGCTTGCCGTTGTGGAACCACTCGAAGATGGTCCAGCCGATGGCGGCGGAAGCTGCGGCGAAGTGAGTGTTGATGAAGGCGCTGGTGGCGAGCGGGCTGGCGGCGAGGGCGCTGCCGGCGTTGAATCCGAACCAGCCTACCCAGAGCAGACAAGCGCCGATGAAACTGAGGACCATGGAGTGGGGCGGCATATTGGTTTGTGGGTAACCGATGCGCTTGCCGAGATAGAGGCAGGTGACCAGGGCGGAGACGCCACTGGTGACGTGGACGACCGTGCCACCGGCGAAGTCGAGCGAGGGAATGTGGCCGCCGGTGGCGTTGAGCAGGCCACCGACGCCCCAGACCATGTGGGCCATTGGACAGTAGACGAAGATGGACCAGAGGGAGAGAAAGAGAGCCATGGCGCTGAACTTCATGCGCTCGGCAAAGGCCCCGGTGATGAGGGCGGGGGTGATGATGGCGAACATGAGCTGGTAGACCATGTAGGTCTGCTCGGGAATGGTGGCAGCGTAGTCGAGGTTGGGCGTGAGAGTGACGCCGCGGAGAAAGAGGTGCTCAAAGCTGCCGAGAAAGAGGTTTCCGTGGCCGAAGGCGAGCGAATAACCGACGACTGCCCAGATGACGGTGACCAGGCCCATCATGGCAAAACTCTGCATCATGGTGCCGAGGATGTTCTTCCTGCGGACGAGGCCACCATAGAAGAGGGCGAGACCGGGTCCGGTCATGAGTAGGACGAGGGCGGCGGAGACGAGCATCCATGCGTTGTCACCGGCGGCCTGGGCGTTCTGGACGGCCTGCTGAAGGGCGCTGATTTGAGCCTGGGTGACGGGGCCTTGAACGGCAGTGGATGCTGCCGGCGTCTGGGCGAAGGCAACGGCTGGAAGAGCTAGCAGGGCGGGCAGAAGGAAACGACGTGCGGAGAGGTTGGACATTCTAATTTCAGCTCCAAAAGCAGGTATTCCGAACAGGTATTCCAACGTGAGAGCAAGAAGAAGATGCAATTGTGGTTAAAGCAGCCGGCATTGCTCATGCGCTGGTGCTGAATGCGACCTATTTTGTGCAGGACACAAGAAGCCGTTGGCCCCAGATTGCCGGCTGACAGTCACAAGCTCTGCGAAGAGTAATTGCGCTTTCCTAACATTGTCATGAAGACCGGGGGCGAACGCAAGTTTCTTTTGATTCTTTATTGCATCTTGACGGCCAAAATGTTTCGGGGCAGAAACAGAAAGAATGTGGAGACGCTATGAATTTGAGCCGCAAGGGGTGGCTTGTTAGGAGTCTGGCGGTGGTTTGCGCGGCGGTTTTGTTGGCTTCGGCTGGCTTTGCCAGCGCGGCGAAAGGCCCGGTCTGCACCAAGGTTACGGTTGCAGGCGAGGTGCCGGCCGGGCAGGAGTGGAAGCAGGCTTTTGGCCAGGGATGGTTTTTTCGGCTGTTGCCGATTCAGGCGGGCAATGCCGGATACAGCGGCTGGGACCTTGCGGTGGACCGCGAACCGGGGGTGGGATTTCCAGACGCGTTGCTGCTGGCAACACCTCCCTACGACTCGATCGGCGAACGCGAAGTGGGGACGACGTTTGGGCTGCGGGCGCAGGATGCGATCGGGTGGAATCCGCGGAGCTTTCGGTTTTTGACCGATGCCGGGGCGCTGCGGATGGGACAGAAGCTGTATGTGGAATTGCATGGGGGGAGCGAGGCCAAAGCACGAGCTGGCAAAGGGCTGATGGATTTGATGAAACAGGCATCGGCGGGGCAGTTGCAGATTCTGAATGCGCGGATTGTTCCGGGGACTGGAGATGCGGCGCCGTTCGCGAAGAGATGGGCCATGGAATCGTCGAAGACGCAGCATACGGATGAGCCGGGACAGGCGCCTGGACAGTTGTCAGTTCAGGTGCCGGCGAGGGGCGAACTCCGGTGGATGCAATTCACGATCACGCTGTGGCTGCCGGCGGGATGGAAAGCGGCGAAGGGGGTTGAGGCGGTGCGGGCGGGTTGTTCTGAGTGACAAAGCAGGGACCAAGGGAACAAGGGAACATGGAACGGAGGCTGTTGGCCTGCTCACTGAAAGACGGAAGGTGCCTTGCCATCATGGGAAACTGAGGGAAATAGCGCGAGCGAAAAAATTGGCCGTGTGCGATTCTGACCATTCAGCCCGGACCCCATGCGCGATATAGTAGAACTATGGGGCCGACAGCCGAACGGGATCATTATCTTTTTGGAGCGCTGGAGAGCAGCGCGAAAAACCGGCTGAAGTTGCAGGAAGTGAACTACGGCTACGAAGAGCCGGAGGGCGTCTTTCTGACTTCAATGGACTATGCCGTGAACTGGATCCGGAAGAACTCGGTTTGGCCCATGACGTTTGGGCTGGCGTGCTGCGCGATCGAGATGATGTCGATGGGTGCGTCGCGGTTCGACGTGGCGCGGTTTGGCGCTGAGGTTTTTCGGCCTTCTCCACGGCAGTCGGACCTGATGGTGGTGGCCGGCCGCGTTTCACAGAAAATGGCCCCGGTGCTAAGGCGCCTTTACGACCAGATGCCGGAGCCGAAGTGGGTGATTTCCATGGGGGCCTGCGCGACCTCAGGGGGCGTCTTCAATAACTACGCGCTGGTGCAGGGAGTGAACCAGGTGGTTCCCGTGGACGTTTACGTTCCGGGATGCCCGCCACGCCCGGAGCAACTCATTTACGCAATAACGCTTCTACAAGAAAAGATCCAGCGGGAGCGCCGGAGCCTTTTGAAGACGTTGAATGTGGGCTGAAGGCGGGAGAGCAAGGCTTAAATGGGATTCAACTGTTACTTAGGTAACGTGTTAGTCATATTCCCTAAAAGAGGGTTGTAAGACTGGTAACTCGTTGAAAAAAATGTTCTGGGCGGATGGTCCTATGGTAAGTTTAAGAGTGCTGTAAGGCCTCGTTTTCCACAGGAGTTGTGAAAAACGGGCGAATCGAGCGGGGGGTAAGCGCTCGTTGACAGCTTTTTTCATTTAGTAAACCAGCATTAATTCGGAGGATAAACGCATGTCTGCTCGTTTTCTTAGGTCTGCAGGTCGGGTTGTTGCCCTGGCATCTGTTGCATTGCTGTCTGTTGCCATGAGTGCCCAGGCCCCAGCGAAGGCCAAAGCCGCCGCCGGGGATAACCCATCGAGATGGGACATCTTCGCAGGTTACAGCTATCTTGCACCTCGTGGAACAGTGAACACCCAAGACGCATTCGGCACGCCGGTTTCAGCGAGCTACGATGCTGTGAACGTGGGCGGGATTGCGAGTGTTGCTTACTACTTTAATCGCTATCTCGGCGTGCAGGGCGAATGGGACTTCCACGAGTGGGGCGTTCAGTCGAACGCGCCGAGCCTATTATCACCGGGAGCCAACATCGGTACGCACGGCAACGACGATGGATTCATGGGCTTCGGCGGCGGTCTGGTCGTACGCTATCCGGATGGAAACATTACCCCGTTTGCGCATGCACTGGTGGGCACAGACGAGGTGAACGGCCCGTTCTTTGAACCGAACAAGTGGGGACCGGCGCTGACGGTTGGCGGCGGACTCGACTACGAGACGCCGTTCTTCAATCATCACCTGGCGATTCGGCTTTTCCAGGCGGACTATCAGTACATGCATGCTGATTTTGGGGCGGTGCCGTATGGCGGCCGCGCCAACATCAACGCAGCTCGTTTGAGCGCGGGCATTGTGATCCACGCGGGAACGATCGAGCCGCCTCCTCCGATCACGCTGGCCTGCTCAGTCAACCCGACAGACGCCGTGTTCCCAGGCACGCCGGTTACGGTGACGGCGACGGCTGGAAGCGTACTTCCGAAGTTGAACGTTCTTTATTCGTGGAGCGGATCCGGTGCTTCGGGCACGGCGACGACGACGACGATTGACACCAGTTCGCTTGCCCCCGGCAGCTACACGGTGAAGGGCGAAGTGAAGGAAGGCAAGCCCGGCAAGGAAGGGTTGAAGCCCGGCCAGACCGCAGACTGCTCAGCTACGTATGCCGTGAAGGATTTTGAGCCACCGACGATCAGCTGCTCGGCGAACCCGACGACGATCAAGCCTGGCGAAAGCGCGACTGTGACTTCAACCGGCCTGAGCCCACAGAACCGTCCACTGACTTATAGCTATGCAGCGACAGGCGGAACGATTTCGGGCACCGGCACGACGGCGCAGTACTCCTCCACCGGCGCGCCGACCGGCGTGGTTGGAATAACCTGCAACGTAGCTGACGACAAGGGCCACACGGCATCGGCGTCCACCAACGTGACGATCGTAGAGCCGCCGCCACCGCCAGCACCGAAGACGCAGGCGCTTTGCTCGATCAGCTTTGCGACCGACAAGAAGCGTCCGACACGTGTAGACAACGAAGCCAAGGCTTGCCTGGATGAAGTAGCGCTGGATCTGCAGCGGCAGGCGGACGCCAAGGCGGTAGTGGTGGGCGAGTCGACAGACGCCGAGCGTGCGATAACCGCGAAGCAAGAGAAGGTTGCGGCCAAGCACAAGAAGGCAGTGGTTGAGCAGTTCGCGGCGCAACGCGGTGTGAATGCCAAGGACTACCTGGTGACGGAGAAGGGCATTGACGCATCACGCGTCAGCGTCGCAACCGGATCCACGGATGGTCAGACTGTGGAAGACTACCTTGTGCCGGCAGGCGCGACGTTCTCGAGCGATGTAGCAGGTACGACGCCCGTGGATGAAACGACTGTGAAGGTTGAGGTTCGCAAGCCTTTGGCCGAGCGTCACCCGGCCCACAAGAAGGCCGCCGCAGCCAAGTAAGAATCACCGGCGCGAAGCCGGAGCTAAACCGCCAAGTCAGGCCTTCGTGACTGAAGGCCTGACGAAAGCAAAACCATGCGATTCCTCCTGCAATCCTTCGAGGCTGACCGGCTTGCCGGTCAGCCTTTTGAATTTTGGATGCGACATTCTAGTGATTTTTCTTTTTGCCAGGGAGCTGTTTGTTTGAGAAAGAACATTGCGGAGTTTTTTGATCGGGGAAGCGCGCGGCCTGTGGCTGCGCTGTTTTTGTTGGTGGCGCTGCTGGGAATTTGCCGGGGCCTTGACGCACAGCAGACGGAAGGCAAGCCGGGAGACAGCCAGCATGCGTGGACCGTGGTGGGCCCGGCAGGCGGCGATGCGCGCGCCTTTGCGGCGGTTCCCGGAGACCCAAGCCATCTTTACCTGGGCAGCACGAACAGCTGGCTCTACGAGTCAGTGAACGGGGGCGCGAGCTGGCGCAGGCTGGTGAAGCTGGATGGCTCGGATGCGCTCGTTCTGGATCACATCGTGGTGGACGCCGCGGACCCGGCAACGATTTTTGTGGCGGGCTGGAGGGACGAGGGCGGCGGGTTGTGGGTGAGCCACGACCAGGGCAAGAACTGGAGCGAGGTAGAGAGCCTGAAAGGGCAGTCTATTCGTTCTTTCATGCAGGCGCCCTCGGATGCGAAGGTGCTTTTGGCGGGAACGCTGGAAGGTGTTTATCGCTCGGAAGACTCAGGCGTGACGTGGAATGAGATCAGCCCGCCGGGCAGCCGCGAGATTCATGAAGTGGAATCGCTGGCCGTGGACCCGGGCGACGTGAACGTGATTTATGCGGGTACGTGGCACCTGCCGTGGAAGACAGACGACGGAGGCAAGAGCTGGAACAACATCAAGCAGGGCATTATTGACGACTCCGATGTGTTCTCAATCATCCTGGACCCGCTGAAGCCGAAGACGGTTTTTTTGAGCGCGTGCAGCGGGATCTACAAGAGCGAGAGCGCAGGAGCGAGGTTCCGCAAGATTGAAGGGATTCCTTCGACGGCGCGACGGACGCGGGTGCTGAAACAGGATCCGGCGAACCGGGAGATTGTGTACGCGGGGACCACCGAAGGACTTTACAAGACTTTGGATAGCGGCAAGACGTTCAAACTGCTGACGGACGATGACGTGATTGTGAACGACGTTTTTGTGGACCCGCGGGATTCCAATCACGTATTGCTGGCAACCGATCGCGGCGGGGTGATGACGAGCACGGATGGCGGCACGACATTTGCGCTGTCGAATGAGGGATTCTCAGAACGCAAGGTGTCGGCACTGCTGGTGGATCGCGGTAATGCGACGCACCTGTTTGCGGGCGTGGTGAACGACAAGAAATTTGGCGGCGTGTTTATGTCGGAGAATGGCGGAGGTGCGTGGAAGCAGATTGCCGCGGGCCTTGACGGGCGCGATGTATACGCGCTGTCGCAGACCAAGGACGGGATGGTGGTGGCAGGCACGAGCCAGGGGATTTTTGCGCTTGATCCGCCGGCGGCGCCTGATGCGGCAGTGCCTGCCGGTAAAACGGAGGGTGGGCCCAGTGCGGCGCTGAACTGGGAGCCGCGCAATGTAATTGCGAATACGGTGATGAAGGTCTCGGTTGAGACGCACTACAAGACAAAAGTGAACGTGGAGAAAGAAGTGCAGGCTCCGGTGATCGAACTGGAGAGCCGCGTGAATGCGCTGGATGTGTCGGGCGATGTATGGCTGGCATCCTCGAGCCTTGGGTTGCTGACAAGCCGGGACCAGGGTGCGAGCTGGCAGGGTGGGCCGGTGATGGGAGCGGGCGACTACCTGTCCGTGGCTGTTCACGGAGACCTGATGGTTGCGGTGCGGAGCGATGCGGCGGTTCTGTCGAAGGATGGGGGCAAGTCGTGGTGGCCGATCGGGCTGCCGACAATGCTGACGCGAATTCATCGTGTGGTGTTTCTTCCTGACGGGACGATGTGGCTTGGCGCGCGGGAGGGGGTTTACTTTTCGAGCGACCAGGGCAAGACGTGGATGTGGATCGGACGGCTTCCGTTTCGCGATATTGACGATCTGGAGTTTGATGCGGGGTCGCAGCGGGTTCTGGTGAGTTCGCGTAGCAGTGACCAGGTGTTCGGTATCGATCCCAAGACGATGACGTGGAAGCTGTGGCGGACCGGGTATCCGACGGCGCTGATCCGGGCGGCGGGGGACCGGCTGGTGGCCGCGTCGATCGATGATGGGGTGGTTGTGCAGCAGGGAACGGGGAACAGGGAATAGGGAATAGGGAACAGGGAACAGGGACCAAGGGACCAAGGGAACAAGGCTTTCAGGGAATGTAGGCGGGGTTTCTGTATCATAGATACTATGGGCGTTGAGACCAACAAATCGCGGGCTGGGAGCTCGTTTCGGAGTCATGACAGGCGGCTGGAGCCGATAGCTGCCAAGGTGCTCGCCGGAGAACGGCTGGACGAGGCCGATGGCGTGGCGCTCTACGGATCAGCGGACGTGCTTGCGGTGGGCTGGCTGGCCAACTTTGTGCGCGAACGGATGCACGGCGACGTGACGTACTTCAACGTGAACCGGCACATCAATCCGACCAACGTGTGCGTGGCGGCTTGCAAGCTTTGCGCATTCGGGCGCAAGAAGGGCGATCCGGCCGGCTACACGATGGCTCTCGAAGAGGCGTGGCAGACGGCGGCTTCTGGCTATTCAGAGGCGGTGACGGAGTTTCACATTGTTGGCGGGCTGCATCCTGATCTGCCGCTCGAGTATTTTCTCGACCTGGTGAAGGGACTGAAGGAACGGTTCCCCAAGGTGCACATCAAGGCCTTCACCATGGTGGAAGTGGCCTACCTGGCGCGGCGTGCCAAGCTGACGATTGAGCAGACGCTTGTCAAGCTGCGGGATGCGGGCGTGGATTCGATGCCGGGCGGCGGAGCGGAGATTTTTGCAGCGCGTGTGCGGTCGATTATCTGCGACCACAAGATCGATGGCGAAGAGTGGCTCGAGACGGCGCGACTGGCGCACAAGCTGGGCTTCAAGTCGAATGCGACCATGCTGTACGGTCATATTGAAAACGACGCAGACCGCGTAGACCACCTGCTGAAACTGCGCGCCGTTCAAGATGAGACCGGCGGATTCCAGACGTTCATTCCGCTGGCGTTTCACCCGGAGAACACGGCGCTGGATCATTTGCCGGTCACGACGGGTTTGACCGACATCCGGCAGATCGCGGTGAGCAGGCTGATGCTGGACAACTTTCCGCACATCAAGGCGTATTGGCAGATGATGACGCCGAAGATTGCGCAGATCGCGTTGCGGTTTGGCGCTGATGACCTGGACGGAACAGTGATCGAGGAGAAGATTTACCACGATGCCGGTGCGACTACGCCCCAGGGGATGACGCGCAAGGAACTTTGCCGGCTGATTACCGAAGCCGGGCGGGTACCTGTGGAGCGGGATACGCTTTACCACGCGGTGACGCGGACCGAAGACAGTTTTACGGTTGCAGTTTAGTGCTTTCGGCGTTAGGCTAGGCCTAGCTAAGACGCTTGAAGGGGCTCAAATGACGACCGTCAACATGTTCGAGGCAAAGACCCAACTCTCAAAATACGTGGAAATGGCTGAAAAAGGGCAGGATGTAGTGATTGCGCGCGCCGGCAGGCCGGTGGCGCGGCTGACCCAGCTTGAGCCCGAAAAGCGGCACGTCCAGTTTGGCCTGATGAAGGGCAGGATGAGCGTTGCCGACGACTTCGATGGCCCACTGCGCGAGGATGTACTTGCGGAATTTGAGGGACGCTGATGCGGCTGCTTCTGGATACACGCGTGCTTTTGTGGTTGATGGAGGGCCATCCGCGACTCGATGAGAAGGGGCGCGAAATGATCGACAACGCGGTTGAGGTTTATTTTTCTTCGGCCAGCATCTGGGAGATCGCGGTGAAGGCGCGTTTGGGCAAGATCGACGTGGATGCGAAAGAGCTTGTGGAGAAGATGCGGGAGGCAGGGCTGATCGAGTTGCCGGTGACGGCGCGGCATACGGTTGCCGCCGCACAATTGCCGCTGTTGCATCGCGACCCGTTCGACCGGTTGCTGGTGGCGCAGGCGATTGTCGAGCCGCTGCGGCTGGTGTCAGGCAATGTGCAGAGGCCGCTCTACTCGGAGTTGATTGTCAGGGTGTGAGAAGTGCAGGGAATAGGGATTAGGTCCCTAATCTCTGTTTTTCCGTTTGACCCCACCGGCGTTTCTTGATATTGTAAGAAGGTTCCGCAAGAACGCACCCATCCGTGTGTCTTAACGATGGTTGCGTGAGGGCAGCCCGGTACGGCAATAAGGTACGGGTTGAACTCCTGGACCAGGTGAAGTTGACCGGCCAGACATGCCTCAAAAGTAGCCTTCTTCTTGCTGAGGGTTGAGGCAAATCGCATCGGAGTCCGCGCGTTCTCCACCTTGGAGGGCTATGCGGGCCGGAAGCGGCGAAACGGAGTTGGCTTTTCCGGGAAACATCAGGAAAACGACCGGCCACCGTCCCGGTTCTCGTCTGAGATTGGAACGAAGGCAGACGCGAAGCAGTAACAGTAGGGCTTCTGTGCGCGTGCGCGCCGGCAGGATTGGCGCAAAGCGGCATAGATGGCCCGATGGTGTTGCGCGCGGCTGTTTTGTTGGGTGTTCGAAGGTTTTTAACGGGGTAAGGAGTTTCAGTTTGCCGACTTTTAATCAACTTGTTCGGAAGGGGCGCACGGCCCCACGGTATAAGACGGCGTCACCTGCCTTGCAGGCCTCGCCGCAGCGTCGCGGTGTTTGCACCCGCGTGTACACGCAAACCCCCAAGAAGCCGAATTCGGCACTGCGCAAGGTTGCCCGCGTGCGCCTGACCAACGGGATTGAGGTCACCACCTACATCCCCGGCATCGGCCACAACCTGCAGGAGCACTCGATCGTCCTCATCCGCGGCGGCCGTGTGAAAGATCTTCCCGGCGTCCGGTATCACGTGGTTCGCGGCACCCTGGATTCAGTGGGCGTGGCCAACCGCATGCAGAGCCGTTCGAAGTACGGGGCCAAGCGCGCCAAGGGTGGCGCGGCGCCAAAGGGCAAGAAGTAGCTGCAAAAAACGCGCATTTTGCGCGCAAAAACGCGTTAAAAAGCCGTTTTTAGCAGGGTTTTGTCACAAGATTCGACTGTTTAGCTGTATGTAAACGGTCACCTGAATGGGCCCATTTCAATGGGTTTCGATAGCAGCGGTTCCGGGGCGAGCCATTTTGGACCCGGACTGGGGTAACAGAAACGGAGCGCCGTGGCGCTCGAAGGACTTTGAGAACTATGCCGAGAAAAGGGCACATAGCCAAGCGGGAAGTAGCGCCGGACCCAGTGTACGGGTCAACGCTGGTCACCAAGTTTGTGAACTCCATGATGTGGGGCGGCAAGAAGTCAACGGCCCAGGGCATCTTCTACGACGCGATGAAGACCCTTGAAGAGAAGGGCGGCGGCGACGACGCTCTCAAGCTCTTCAAGAAGGCTGTCGAGAACTGCAAGCCGCTGCTCGAGGTCAAGACCCGCCGCGTGGGCGGCGCAAACTACCAGGTGCCGATCGAAGTCGGCCCGGATCGGCGCACCTCGCTGGCCATTCGCTGGCTCATTACCTACGGCCGCAACCGCGGCGAAAAGGGAATGACCGACAAGCTGTCGAACGAGCTGCTCGATGCGGCCAACGGGCGCGGCGCGGCCATGAAGAAGAAGGAAGACGTGCACCGCATGGCCGAGGCCAACAAGGCCTTCGCTCACTACCGCTGGTAGGAAAACAGCCTCTAGCTTTTAGCTTCTAGCTACTAGCTTTTGACGATCGAGGCTTTAAGCGGATTTGGGACCGTAAGTGCGGTTCCGAAAAAAACAAGCTAGAAGCTAGCAGCTAGAAGCTAGCGACTGCTTCTCAACCGCGGGACAATCGCCCGCAAGGAAAAACATCGTGGCTCGCACCGTACCTCTGAATCGTTGCCGGAACATCGGAATCATGGCGCACATCGACGCCGGAAAGACGACAGCGACAGAGCGCATCCTGTTTTATACCGGCATCACGCACCGTATTGGTGAAGTGCATGAAGGCACGGCGACCATGGATTACATGGAGCAGGAGCAGGAGCGCGGCATCACGATTACGTCGGCCGCAACGACGTGCGTGTGGAAAGACGTTCGCATTAATATTATCGACACCCCGGGCCACGTGGACTTTACGGCCGAGGTGGAGCGCTCGCTGCGCGTGCTCGATAGCGCGGTTGCGTTGTTCGATTCCGTCTCCGGCGTGCAGCCGCAGACTGAGACGGTGTGGCGGCAGGGCGACAAGTACAAGGTTCCCCGCATTTGTTTCGTGAACAAGATGGACAAGAACGGCGCCGACTTCGAGCACGTTCTTGAAACCATTCGCAAGCGGCTGGGCGCGCGGCCCGTGGCGCTGCAGATTCCCATTGGCGCTGAAGCGAACTTCAAGGGCGTTGTCGACCTGATCGAGATGAAGGCGATTCTGTGGCACGACGAGACCATGGGCGCCGAGTTTTCCGTCGAGCCAATTCCGGCCGACCTGCAGAAGAAGGCGGAAGCTTTCCGTTTGCAGTTGATTGAAGTGATTGCCGAAACCGACGATGTGCTGCTGGAGAAGTTCCTGGAAGGCGAAACGCCGACCATTGCGGAACTCAAGTCCGGCATCCGCCAGGCGACGATCGATCTGAAGGTCTTCCCGGTGCTGTGCGGAAGCGCATTCAAGAATAAGGGCGTGCAGACGCTGCTGGATGCGGTAGTCGACTACCTGCCCAGCCCGCTCGACAAGGCCCCGGTGGAAGGCATCGACCCCGAGCATCACGACAAGATCGTTACCCGCAAGCCGGATGACAGCGAGCCGCTTGCTGCGTTGGCCTTCAAGATCATCAACGATCCGTTTGGCAAGCTTTGCTTCATTCGCGTCTATTCGGGCACGCTCAAGACCGGCGACACCATCGTCAATCCCCGCACAGGCAAGACCGATCGCGTAGGCCGCCTGGTGAAGATGCACGCCAACAAGCGCGAGGACATCTCGGAGATTCTGGCGGGCGATATCTGCGCGGTTGTGGGTTTGAAGGAATTGAAGACGGGCGATACGCTTTGCCCGCCGCATCATCAGATCGCGCTCGGCGCCATTACTTTTCCTGAGACCGTGATTTCGGTTGCAATCGAACCGAAGACCAAGGCCGACCAGGAAAAGATGGGTGTTGCTCTGGCGCGGCTGGCCGACGAGGATCCCACCTTCAAGGTGCGGACCGACGACGAGTCTGGCCAGACGATTATCAGCGGCATGGGCGAGCTGCATCTTGAGATTCTTGTGGACCGCATGAAGCGCGAGCACAAGGTCGAAGCCAATGTGGGCGAGCCCAAGGTTGCCTTCCGCGAGACCATCCGGAAGACGGCAGAAGCTGAGGGCAAGTACATCCGCCAGACCGGCGGCTCGGGCAACTACGGGCATTGCAAGCTGCGCATCGAGCCCAATACGCCTGGCGCGGGCTATGAGTTCATTAATGCCATCAAGAGCGGCTCGGTACCCAAGGAATACATCAAGCCCATCGATCAGGGCGTGCAGGGAGCAATCGAGCTCGGAATCCTGGCCGGTTATCCCCTGGTGGACATCAAGGTGACCCTGTTCGACGGCAGCTACCACGAAGTGGACTCGAACGAAATGGCCTTCAAGTTTGCCGGCTCGATCGCGTTCAAGGAAGCGGCGCGCAAGGCTTCTCCGGTGTTGCTGGAGCCGGTGATGGCTGTTGAAGTGACGGTTCCCGAGGAGCACATGGGGACCATTATTGGCGACATCAATTCGCGCCGTGGCCGCATCGAGGGCATGGAACATGCCGCCGGTTCGCAGGTCATCAAAGCGATTGTGCCGCTCAAGGAAATGTTTGGCTACGTGAACGACATTCGCTCGTCCACGCAGGGAAGAGCTTCGTATTCCATGCAGTTCGCGCGCTACGAAGAAGCTCCGCGCATGATCGCCGATGAGATTATCGGCCGGGCGCAGGGCAAGTAGGCAGCAAAGGTTTTGGGGCTGGAGCCGGATGGCCGGCGCCCCGAGTAGAAAACGTGCAGTACAAGCTACGAAAGGGATGCAGGGACTTTTATGGCGAAGGAAAAATTTGATCGTACCAAGCCGCACGTGAACGTTGGGACGATTGGGCACATCGATCACGGCAAGACGACCTTGACAGCAGCCATCACCAAGGTATTGCAGAAGCACAACCCGAAAAACCAGTTTCGTTCGTTCGACTCGATCGACAACGCCCCTGAAGAGCGTGAGCGCGGTATCACGATTGCGACGGCGCACGTGGAGTACGAGACCAAGAACCGTCACTATGCGCACGTGGATTGCCCCGGTCACGCCGATTACATCAAGAACATGATCACGGGCGCGGCGCAGATGGACGGCGCAATTCTTGTTGTGGCAGCGACCGACGGTCCGATGCCGCAGACCAAGGAGCACGTTCTTTTGGCGCGCCAGGTGGGCGTTCCCTGCGTGCTGGTTTTTCTGAACAAGTGCGACGCGGTTGAAGACACGGAGCTGATCGACCTGGTTGAGATGGAAGTGCGTGAGCTTCTTTCGAAGTACCAGTTCCCCGGCGACGACGTTCCGGTGATCCGTGGCTCTGCCCTGGGCGCACTGAACGGCGAAGCGCAGTGGGAAGCCAAGATCGACGAGCTGATGGAAGCGGTGGACACGTTTGTTCCGCGGCCCGATCGCGCGGTTGACAAGCCCTTCCTGATGCCGATCGAAGATATCTTCTCGATCTCTGGCCGCGGCACGGTGGTTACGGGCCGTATCGAGCGCGGCAAGATCAAGGTTGGCGAGGAAGCCGAGATTGTGGGATTCCGCGAGACGCGCAAGACGGTTGTGACGGGCGTTGAAATGTTCAAGAAGCAGCTGGATGAAGGCATGGCGGGCGACAATGCCGGTCTTCTTCTGCGCGGCATTGCCAAGGAAGACGTGGAGCGCGGGATGGTTCTGGCGAAGCCGGGCTCGATCACGCCGCACACGGTATTCAAGGGCGAAGTGTACGTGCTGAGCAAGGAAGAAGGCGGCCGTCATACGCCGTTCTTCAAGGGCTACCGTCCGCAGTTCTACTTCCGCACGACGGACGTGACGGGCGTGGCTGAGCTGCCGGAAGGCGTTGAGATGGTGATGCCGGGCGACAACGTGTCGCTGCAGGTGGAACTGATCACGCCGGTGGCACTGGAAAAGGGCCTGCGTTTTGCGATCCGCGAAGGCGGCCGCACGGTGGGCGCTGGAACGGTTGCTGAGATCGTGAAGTAGACGAAGGTAACAGGGATCAGGGAACAGGGCCGAGGTAACAATGCGGCCTGAGCAAATCGGCACTGATTGCTGATCCCTTTAATTCAGGTGCGCATGCGGAAGGCCAGAGGCCGGACCCTTGCGGGGAAGACGGGAATTTCATGGTAGGACAGAGAATTCGAATCCGGTTGAAGGCATACGACTATCGCGTGCTCGATACCTCTACGGGCGAGATTGTGGAAACGGCCAAGCGGACCGGGGCAACGGTGGCGGGTCCGATTCCACTGCCCACGATCAAGAACAAGTATTGCGTGCTGCGTTCGCCGCACGTGGACAAGAAATCGCGCGAGGCATTCGAGATTCGCACGCACAAGCGGCTGATCGACATTCTTGAACCGACCCAGCAGACGGTGGACGCGCTGATGAAGCTCGACCTGCCGGCCGGTGTCGACGTCGAGATCAAGGCATTTGAGAAATAGCTTTTAGCTTCTAGCCTCTAGCTTCCAGCTGGTGCAGTGCGGAGGCGGGCTGAAAGCAAACATTGAATAAGCGAGCGGAGCTAGGGGCTAGAAGCTAGCAGCTAGAGGCTCGGTACAGCATTCCGGCAGTGCGGTGAATTCAACATCGCATGATGAGGCGAGGAAGACATGGCAGTTACAGGAATCTTAGGCAAAAAGATCGGCATGACGCAGGTCTTCGACGAAAAGGGCGATGTGCACCCGATTACGGTGTTGCAGGCTGGTCCTTGCGTGATTACGCAGTTGAAGACTCTGGCTAAGGACGGCTACGAGGCCGCACAGATCGGACTGGTTGAATTCGTCAAGGCCAAGAACGTGACCAAGCCGCAGGCGGGCCACTTTGCAAAGACGGAAGCGCCACCGGTCAAGGTCATCAAGGAAGTTGCGCTTGAACTGGACGCCGAGGGCGCGGTTGAGGTCAAGGCCGGCGACCGGGTTCTGGTGGACATCTTCTCCGAGTCCCGGTTTGTGGACGTGATCGGCACCTCGAAGGGGCGCGGATTTGCGGGCGTGGTACGCAGGCACGGTTTTGGCGGCGGACCAAAGTCACACGGACACATGTTCCAGGTGCAGGGTTCGATCGGCGCCTCGAGCTTTCCGTCGCGCGTGTTTCCCGGCCAGCGTATGCCCGGGCACATGGGCGCGGCACAGATCACGGTGCGCAATCTTCGCATTCGCGGCATCGACCTCGAAGAGAATCTGTTGATGGTCGAGGGTGCGGTACCCGGATCGCGTGAAGGGTACGTATTGATTTCGAAGGCCAAGACGCCGCCTCGCGAGCGCCGTGGTTTTGCCGGATCGGGCACGGTCGATCCGTTGAAGGCATCGAAGAAACTCGGAAAGCGCAAATAACAAGCGCAAATAACAAGCTCATAGCTTTTAGCTTCTAGCTTGTGTATGCGGGAACAAAGTTGATCGCTCGATTCAAGGAAGAGCTAAAAGCTAGAAGCTAGGGGCTAGAAGCTCGCAGGAAGAAGACGATGGCAAAAGTGGATGTAGTCAATCTGAATGGCGAAAAGGTCGGCTCGCTCGATCTGGCCGACGCGATTTTTGCGCCCGACCAGGTGAACGAAGCCCTCCTTTGGGAGGCCGTGAAGCATTATCGCGCTTCCCTTCGCCAGGGCACGCACAAGACCAAGAGCCGCACGGAAGTTGCCGGTTCCGGCAAGAAGCTTTGGAAGCAGAAGGGCACGGGCCGAGCTCGCATCGGGTCGGTGCGCTCGCCTTTGTGGCGTCACGGGTACACCGTGCACGGACCTCAGCCTCGCAGCTACGATTACGCGCTTCCCCGCAAGAAGCTGCTGGGCGCGCTGCGCTCGGCGCTGGCCTCCAAGCTCGCCGACGGCAAGCTGACGGTGGTGGATACCCTCGAGATCAAGGAAGCCAAGACCAAGCTCTACCGCGCGGCGCTCGACAAACTGAACGTGACGCGTACGGCGCTTCTGGTGGAGAACGGCAAGACGCTGACCCAGGGCCTGGTGCTCGGCGCGCGCAACCTCAAAGGCGTCGAGCTGGTTCTGAATAACGAAGTGCACCCCTACGACCTGCTCCGCTATGACCGCGCGATCTTTTCAAAGGCCGCCATCGAGCAGCTGGCCGAGGCTCTCAAGAATTCCGTGTCGAAGCGCAAGCTCGCCGCGCAGACGGAGGCCGCGTAATGCCGACTGTATATACCGTAATCCGCCGCCCGCTGATTACTGAAAAGGGTCTGGGCGTGAAAGAGACCGAGGGCACGCTGGTGTTTGAAGTTGCGCCCGATGCCTCGAAGACTGAAGTCAAGCAGGCCGTGGAAGCGTTGTTCAAGGTGAAGGTAGCAGCGGTTCGCACAGCCAATGTAGTCGGCAAGGAACGCCGCCGCGGAAAGTTCGCGGGCTTCCGGCCGGACTGGAAGAAGGCTTACGTGAAGCTGAAGGCCGGCGAAAAGCTGCCTGAGTACGTGAGCAATCTGTAAGGCAGCTTTTAGCTTCTAGCTGCTAGCTTCTAGCTTCGGAATGGTGGAGCGGAGTGAGTTGCCGGAAGTAAGTGAAGAAAGTTTGTTTGAGAAGGATGGGCTAAGAGCTGGCAACTGGAAGCTGGTAGCTCATCAAGGACAAAGATAATGGCGATCAAGACATACAGACCGATAACGCCGACGCTGCGCTTCCAGACTTCGCTGGTCAATGACGACCTGACGACGGATACGCCGCACAAGCCACTCCTGACGGTCCGCAAGCGCACGGGCGGACGCCGCAACACGGGCGACCTGACCATGCGTCACCACGGCGGCGGACACAAGCAGAAACTACGCCTGATCGACTTCAAGCGCGACAAGTTCGGAGTGCCGGGCAAGGTGGCCACGATCGAGTACGATCCCGGCCGCTCGGCGCGCATTGCGCTGGTGAACTATGCGGACGGCGAGAAGCGCTACATCCTGGTGCCGATCGGGCTGAAGGTAGGCGCGACGGTGAGTTCGGGTCCCGAAGCCGACATCCTGGTGGGTAATGCACTGCCGCTCAAGAACATTCCCGCGGGCACCACGGTGCATGCCATCGAGCTGAAGCCGGGCAAGGGCGCGCAGATGGCGCGCTCGGCCGGAACTCAGGCGCAACTGGTGGCCAAGGAGGGCGATTACGCCCTGCTGAAGCTGCCTTCGGGCGAGACCCGCAAGGTGCTGGCCGACTGCATGGCGACCATCGGGCAGGTAGGCAATACGGACCACGAGAACGTAGCCATCGGCAAGGCGGGACGCAACCGCTGGCTGGGCATCCGGCCAACCAATCGCGGCGTGACCATGAACCCGGTGGACCACCCGCACGGCGGCGGCGAAGGCAAGACCTCGGGCGGCCGTCATCCGGTGACCCCGTGGGGCCAGCCGACCAGGGGCTACAAGACACGCAACAACAAGCGGACTGATACGTTCATCGTCAGCCGCCGGGCGAAGTAAGGAAGGCAGCTTTCAGCTTCTAGCTTCTAGCTACTAGCTGATAGTTGTGGACGACAAGATATCAGGCAATAGCCGGCAGTTAGCTTCGATTGATAGAAGTTAAAGGCTAGAAGCTAGAAGCTAGGAGCTGTTTTTATGGCACGTTCGACAAAGAAGGGCCCGTTTGTGGATGCGCACCTGACCGTGAAGATCGAGGTGCTGAATCAGGCCAACGACAAGAAGGTAGTCAAGACCTGGTCGCGCCGCTCGACGATCTTTCCCGAGTTTGTGGGCCACACCATCGCCGTGCACAACGGCAAGAAGTTTGTTCCCGTCTACGTGACCGAGAACATGGTGGGACACAAGCTGGGTGAGTTTGCGCCGACCCGGACGTTCAAGGGACACACGGGCGGAGCCGGCAAGTCAGCCGAAGCAAGCGCCAAGCCGCGGTAGTAAGGACAGGGACTAGGGACTAAGGGACCAGGGACCAAGGCCGCACGATGGGGCCAGCCGCTGGCGGAGATTGAGGAAGGTTAGTCATGGCAGTCGAAATAAAGGAATATCGGGCCGAAGCTAGGTTTCAGCGCGTGTCGCCGCAAAAGGCGCGCCTGGTGCTGGAACTGATCAAGGGCCGCGGAGTCCAGGAGGCGCTGGAGACAGCCGCCTTTACCAAGAAGCGCATCGCGCCGGTGATTCACAAGCTGCTCATTTCGGCGGTGGACAACGCGAAGTACGTTTCCGGCGAGAAGGGTACCGACGTCGACGTGGACAATCTCTACGTCAAGACGGCCGTGGCCAATGACGGCCCGCGCATGAAGCGCATTCGCCCTGCCCCCATGGGACGCGCGTTCCGCTATCAGCGCAGGCTGACGCACATCATCCTTTCTGTTGCTGAGCGTCCCGGATCCGCAAGCCTGGTCACCAAGGTCGAAGAGCCTGTGGCTGCGCAGGCTGACGCACCGAAGACGGACAAGAAGAAGGCTGCTGCACCAAAGGCGGCGAAGGTAAAGAAAGCCGGCGAGCCGAAAGCGGCGAAGACGGCAACCAAGAAAAAGGCCGCTAAGTAGGCCGAAAGGTTTGAGAGGAAAAGTATGGGACAGAAAGTCCATCCTTACGGATTCCGGCTGGGAGTCAACAAGCCGTGGCGTTCGCGCTGGTTCTCAGAGCGCGAGTTTGACAAGCTCCTTGTCGAGGACGTCAAGCTGAAGGCGGAGTTGCGCGAGAAGCTGAAGGCTGCGGGCGTGAGCTCGGTTGAGATCGAGCGTCCCGGCAACAAGCTGCGCTTCTTGATCCGCACCGCGCGTCCGGGTATCGTGATCGGCCGCAAGGGCGCCGAGATTGAAAAGCTCAAGACGGAGCTCGGCAAGCGCACCAACCGCGAAGTGTTCATCGACATCATCGAAGTGAACAAGCCGGAGCTGGATGCGCAACTAGTGTCGGAGAATATCGCGCTGCAACTGGAAAAGCGCGTCAGCTTCCGCCGTGCAATGAGAAAGAGCGTTGATTCGGCGCTGCGCTTCGGCTGCAAGGGAATCAAGGTTCGGGTCTCGGGCCGGTTGAACGGCAACGAAATCGCGCGCTCGGAGTGGTATCTGCAGGGCCGTTTGCCGCTGCACACGCTGAGGGCCGATATCGATTATGGGTTCACTGAAGCCAACACCACCTACGGCGTGATCGGCGTGAAGACGTGGATCTATCGCGGCGATATTTACGAGCAGAAGCGCCGTCAGGCGCCTCCAGTGGGAACGAGTGTGTTCTAGAAGCAGTGATCAGTGGTCAGTGATCAGTGATCAGTTGTTGGTTTGAGATTTGAGACGGTTGGTTGTTGGACTAGGTTGTGAGTGACCGGAACGCCCGAGCAGGGCGCAAGGGAACTGACCACTAATCACTGACCACTGACCACTGAGTTTGAGGGTTTTCGTCATGTTGATGCCAAAGAAGGTGAAGTTTCGCAAGCAGCAAAAGGGCAAGCGCCGGGGCAAGGCGTGGCGCGGCTCCTCGCTGTCGTTCGGTGAATACGGATTGAAGGTGCTGGAGTGCGGTTATATTACCGACCGCCAGATTGAAGCCAGCCGTATCGCGATGACGCGGTTTATCAAGCGCGGCGGCAAGATATGGTTGCGCCTGTTCCCCGACAAGCCGATTACCAAGAAGCCCGCCGAAGTTCGAATGGGTTCGGGCAAGGGTGCGCTTGACCACTGGGTAGCCGTGGTGAGGCCGGGCAAGATTCTGTTCGAGATGGAAGGCGTGACGCCGGCCATGGCCGAAGAAGCAATGCGGCTGGCATCGAACAAGCTGCCCTTGAGAACCAAGTTCGTGATGCGGCCTGGGGCCGTGAAGACCGTGGCCGAGGCAAAGTAAAGATACAGCCTCTAGCCACTAGCCTCTAGCCTCCAGCCCTTTGCGTCGGATCGAAGGAATTGCGCAGGGGCAGTGAGAAGCTAAGAGCTAGGAGCTAGAAGCTAGGAGCTAGGAAACAGATGGAACTCGCAAAGATTCGCAGTTTGAGCGACGAAGAACTGACGCACCACGAGAAGACGACCGCCGAGCAGTTGTTCAGGCTTCGCTTTCAGGTCTCGCTGGGGCAGAACGACGGAGTGAAGAAGCTCCGCCAGCTGCGCAAGGAGATCGCACAGATCAAAACGGTGGCCCGGGAGCGCGAAATTGGCGCGGGTGTGGCCGCCGAGCCGGCAGCAGCAGTGGAAGTAAAGGCCGGCAAGAAGAAAGGAGCACGCTAAATGACGGCGACAGTTGAAGCAGTGCAGGCGCCGGTAAGCGGCGCACGGCGCAACGAAAAGGTTGGCCAGGTGGTCTCGACCAAGATGCAGAAGACCATTGTGGTCGAGGTCGAGATGCGCAAGCCGCACACCAAGTACAAGAAGATCATGCGCACCACGAAGAAGTTCTATGCGCATGACGAGCAGAGCTCGGCGCGGATGGGCGATGTGGTGCGGATTCGCGAGACCCGTCCGCTGAGCAAGCTGAAGCGCTGGTCCCTTGAAGAGATTGTCCGGCGTTCGTCGCTCGGCCAGATTGAAGACGCTGCCGACGCAGCCATCAAGTAGCGCGAGCGAGAAGGAGAAGAACCCATGGCAGTGCAAATGAGAACGATGCTCGCGGTGGCCGACAACTCCGGCGCGCGCAAGCTGCAAGTGATTCTGCCGCTGGGCGGCGGACTGGGCAAGAAGGCCGGATTGGGCGACATTGTGACGGCAGCCGTGAAGGAAGCCTCGCCCGACGGAACAGTCAAGAAGGGCAAGGTTGTGAAGGCAGTCATCGTCCGCACCCGCAAGGAGCATCGTCGCCGCGACGGAACCTACATCCGCTTCGACGAGAACGCGGCGGTGGTGATCGACGATGCGCACGAGCCGGTGGGAACGCGCGTCTTCGGGCCGGTAGCCCGCGAACTGCGCGAGAAGAAGTTTTTGAAGATCGTTTCGCTCGCGCCGGAAGTGGTGTAAGGGCAGGGAACAGGGATTAGGGAGCAGGGAACAGTAAAGACGGTTCGCTGTTTACTGGGAGAGAAAATGCCGAGTTTGAATATTCATCGCAACGATACGGTCAAGGTGCTGACGGGAACTGACCGCGGCAAAACGGGCCGGGTATTGCGCGTATTTCCCGACAAGGGCACGGTTCTCGTGGAGCACGTGCGGGTGGTCAAGAAGACGATTTCGAGCAAGACCGGCCAGCGCACCAAGGGCGGTATCGCCGAGCAGGAGTCGCCGATCAACGTGTCGAACGTGATGCTGGTTTGCCCCAACTGCGGGCCGTCGCGCGTGGGCCACAAGATTGAGGGCGAGTCGCGGGTGCGCGTGTGCAAGAAGTGCGGGCAGACGCTGCCCACAAAGCAGTAGTCGGAACCACGACGCCGAATTGGGAGACGCGAAGCGCGTTGCCTGGACGGCAAGTCCCCTTCCGCAACGGTAAACGGCCGACGGCAACGGACGGCCACTCCGAGGAACGGAAGAAAGAGAGCAGAAACATGGCAGCACGATTGAAAGAGAAGTATCACAAGGAGATCAAGCAGGCTCTGAAGAAGGAGCTGGGTCTTGAGAACTCGATGGCGGTGCCGGCCTTGAAGAAGGTTGTCATCAACATGGGTCTGGGCGAAGCGACGCAGAACACCAAGCTGCTGGATCCGCTGGTGGCCGATCTGACCATGATTGCTGGCCAGAAGCCGGTGACGACCAAGGCGAAGAAGTCGATTGCGGCCTTCAAGGTGAGGGCGGGCATGTCGATTGGCGCCATGGTTACGCTGCGCTCCGACAAGGCGTACGAGTTTCTTGACCGTCTGATCTCGACGGCTCTGCCGCGCGTTCGCGATTTTCGCGGCGTTTCGACAAAGAGTTTTGACGGGCGAGGCAATTACACGCTTGGGTTGCGCGACCAGCTGATCTTCCCCGAGATCGACTACTCGAAGGTGGAAAAGCTGAAGGGCATGAACATCACGATCGTGACCACGGCAAGGGACGACAACGGAGCGCGCGCGCTGTTGAAGCACTTCGGAATGCCCTTCCGGCAAGGCGCGTAGGGCGGGATAAGAGGATTATGGCAACTACTGCAAAGAGAGTGAAAGACGCGCGGAAAGCGAAGTTCGCCTGCCGCAAGCACAACCGGTGCCAGCTCTGCGGAAGGCCGCGAGGGTTTCTGCGCAAGTTCGGCGTTTGCCGCCTGTGTTTCCGGTCGCTGGCGCTCAAGGGAGAGATCCCTGGCGTCGTGAAGTCGAGCTGGTAAGAAAGACAGTTGTCAGTTTTCAGTGATCAGTTGTCAGTTGCTTCTTTGTTGGGTGCTGGCAGATGGCTGCGGAAGTGAAGTAGCCGAAAACTGATAGCTGACAACTGAAAACTGATAACTGTACTAGGCATTCCCGCAGGTTCCCGCCGGACAGGCGGGCGAACGGGGAATGAAGGAGAAGGAATGAGTCTGAGTGACCCTGTAGCAGATTTTCTGGCGCGGATCCGGAACGCAATCCGGGCGCGTCATCAGAAGCTGGATGTGCCGGCTTCGAAGTTGAAGACCGAGATTGCCCGCATTCTTAAGGAAGAGGGCTATATCTCGAACTACAAGACCCAGGAAGAAGATGGCAAGCTGGTGCTGCGCGTGTACTTGAAGTACGGCGGCACGGAAGCAGCCATCCGCGACCTGGCGCGCATTTCGCGTCCCGGCTGCCGTGTGTACATTGGCCGCGACGAGATCAAGCGCGTGCAGGGTGGTCTTGGCATCTCGATCATGACCACGCCCAAGGGCGTGATGACGGGCCGGCAGGCTCGCCGCGAAGGTGTAGGCGGCGAGTTGCTCTGCGAAGTTTGGTAAAGACAGTTGCCAGCTTTTAGCCTCTAGCTTCTAGCCTGTGCAATGACAGAAGAAGTTGGCGGCGGAAGTCACGAGCTGAGAGCTAGAAGCTAAAAGCTGTTTTACGGGCTGCAGTGGAACGACGAAGTGTTGAAACTGATCGCTGACAACTGATCACTGACAACTGTTTCTCGGGACTCGCAAGCCAGAAGAAGGATTGAAACATGTCGCGCATTGGAAAGAAACCGATCCCGCTGCCCGCGGGCGTGAAGTACACAGTTTCGGGCAACACGGTTCTGGTCGAGGGCCCCAAGGGCAAAGTTTCGGCGATGATCGCCCAGGGTATTTCGCTCGAGACCAAGGACGGTGTGTTGAACGTGGAGCGGGACAACGAGAAGAATGCCGCGCTGCACGGACTGACGCGGGCCCTGGTGTCCAATGCGGTCGTGGGCGTGACCAAGGGCTGGACCCGCGAGCTCGACATTGTGGGCATCGGCTACCGCGCCGAGTTGAAAGGCAAGGGCACAGTGGTGTTCACGCTCGGCTATTCGCATCCCATCGAATTTCCACTGCCTACCGGCATCGATGTAACGATTGACCCCAAGCAGACCCACCTGACGGTGAACGGCATCGACCGGCAGAAGGTGGGCCAGGTGGCCGCTGATATGCGTTCGCTGCGCAAGCCTGATCCATACAAGAACAAGGGCGTGCGCTACTCCGACGAGAAGCTCAAGAAGAAGGCCGGCAAGACGGGCGCGAAGTAAAGACAGGGGTCAGAGATCAGGGATAAGAAAAACCAAGACCCGGATTGAACTGAACTCAGAAATCTGAAATAACCGAACGGGGCCGCCGGGCGGCTCCGCTGATAGGAATGAGAGACCATGATTACCGAGACCAAGAGAAACGCAATTCGCCAGCGCATTCACGCGCGCATCCGTGCCAAGCTGTCCGGCACCGGGGAGCGGCCGCGACTGAATGTTTACCGCTCGCTGAACCATATTTACGCGCAGGTGATCGACGACCAGACGGGACAAACGCTGGCTTCGGCCTCATCACTGCAGTTGAAGCTGAAGACCGGCGGCAACATCGCCTCGGCCAAGGAGATCGGCAAGGCTGTAGCCGAGAAGGCAGTCGAAAAGGGCATCAAGAAGGTGGTCTTTGATCGCGGCGGCTACCTGTATCACGGCCGCATCAAGGCGCTGGCCGATGCAGCCCGCGAGGCGGGCCTGGAGTTTTAAAGGCAGGGATCAGTGAACAGTGGTCAGTGATCAGTTGTTGACGCTGACTGAAACTGATAGCCGGGCGTTAAGAAGTTGACGTAAAGAAACAGGCGGCGGGGAACAGTAGAAGCGACGGTCAGCAGCACATCAAGACTGACCACTGATCACTGTTCACTGACCACTGGAAGGAAAGCAATGACGATCTTGAAGAAGAAACTCGATGCCAACCAGTACAACCTGAAGGATCAGGTGGTGGCCATCAATCGCGTAACCAAAGTGGTGAAGGGCGGCAAGAACATGTCGTTTGCCGCGCTGGTGGTCGTGGGCGACGCCGCCTCGGGCGTAGTGGGTCACGGTTCCGGAAAGGCCAAGGAGGTTCCTCAGGCAATTCGCAAGGGAATTGAAGCGGCCAAGAAGAACCTGATCCGGGTCAACCTGACCGAGACCTCGATTCCACACCTCGTTCTCGGCCGCTACGGCGCCGGACAGGTGCTGCTGAAGCCGGCGCCGGAAGGCACGGGCGTGATTGCCGGAGGCGCGGTGCGCGCCGTGATGACTTCGGCCGGAGTGCAGAACGTGCTCACCAAGAGCCTCGGTTCTCCTAACCCGCACAATGTGGTCAAGGCCACCTTCGCCGCGCTGTTGCAACTGCGCGACAAGGCCGATGTGGCGACCATGCGCGGCAAGACCGTGGAGGAGATGTAAGCCATGGCAGAGACCAAGAAAACTACCGCCGCTGCTGTCGAGCCCAAGGCCGCGCCAAAGAAGGCCGCTAAGCCCGCAACCAAGGCTGCGGCCAAGGTCAAGATGATTCGCATTCAGTATTACCGCTCAAAGAACTCCACGCCATTCAAGCACAAGGCTGTGGTGAAGGGGCTGGGCTTTACGCGGCTGAACCAGATCGTCGAGCGTGTCGATACAGAATCTACGCGCGGGATGGTGAAGGCTGTTCCGCACTTGGTGCGGATTGTCGAAGGCTAGTGAACAGTTTGCAGTGAACAGTGCACAGTAAGAGCAAGTGCCTGACATCTGCGCACTGACAGAACGCGAGTCGGATGGGCTCAACCCTTCCGGCGCTATAGCGAGGAAAAAATGGCAAAGAACTTATCGAATTTGCGCGCGCCCAAGAATGCCAACACCGGGCGCAAGCGTGTGGGCCGGGGTATGGGATCCGGCATGGGCAAAACCTCGGCTCGTGGCCACAAGGGCCAAGGCTCGCGTTCGGGCTTCAGCCTGATGCGCGGTTTTGAGGGCGGCCAGATGCCGCTGCACCGCCGTTTGCCCAAGCGCGGCTTCACCAACATCTTCCGCACCGAATACACAGTTGTGAACCTGGACCGGATCGCCGAGACGATCGCCGATCTCAAGGTCACCGAGATCGGTCTCGATGACTACAAGAAGCTGGGTCTCGCGTCGAGCAAGAGGGCGCTGATCAAGATCCTTGGCTCAGGCGAGCTGACCGGCGCCATCACCATCCACGCGCACAAGTTTTCAAAGTCGGCCGTCGAGAAGATTGAGAAGGCTGGCGGCAAGGCCGTGGTTCTGGGTGGAGCAGCGGCGCCGGCGACTGCATGATTCCTGGTATCCCACCCTTGCGGCAGAAAAAACCAGCAGGGATGGGGCACCCGCGGTTGGTGCGGGAAATACCGGGCTGAAGAGGGCAGATGAGCCTCTTCAGCCAAGTTTTTCATTCAATGTTAGTTTGCCGGCCCGGATTTTCTTCAACTCGTGTGACGGCCCGCATATGCAGTGCTTGAAGCGTTCCCGTATCCTCTTCAGGAATCCGGAAATGCACTAAGATTGATGGTGAAAGTCAACGACTCCTTTGGCGGTTGATCGCCTGAAGCGGACTAGCAAAGATGCTTGAGAAATTTCTCAATATTTTCCGGATTCCCGACCTGCGCAAACGCGTGCTCTTCACCCTGGGCATTTTGGCTGTCTATCGTCTGGGCGCGTGGATTCCCACGCCCGGCGTAAACGCCCACCAGCTCGAGTTGATGTTCAACGGGCAGAATGGGTCGGCTCTCGGCCTGATGGATCTGTTCAGCGGCGGCACGCTGCGGCGCATGACCATCTTTGCGCTGGGCATCATGCCGTACATCACCGCGTCGATCATCTTTCAGCTTTTGACCGTGGTGTATGAGCCGCTGGCGCGCATCCAGAAGGAAGGCGAACTGGGCCGCCGCAAGATTACGCAGTGGACCCGCTACCTGACTGTTCTTCTGGGCGCACTGCAGTCCATCGGCATTGCCGCCATTCTCACCCGCCAGGGTCTGGTTCTGAATCCGGGCGCAGGCTTCATTGCGATGACCGTGATCACGCTGACCACCGGCACAGCGTTCATCATGTGGCTTGGCGAACAGATTACCGATCGCGGCATTGGGAACGGCATGAGCCTGCTGATCTTTACAGGCATTGTGGCCGGTCTGCCCCGCGGCGTCATGGAACTGGTGCAGAAGGTCCAGACCGACGCCTGGGGTTCGCTCACATTCCTGGTCATGCTGGTGCTGGTTGCGGGCATGGTTGCCGTGGTGGCGTTTATTGTCTTTGTAGAGCGGTCTGAGCGCCGCATCCCCATCCAGAGCGCGCGGCGCATCATCGGCCGGCGCATGATGGGCGGCCAATCCAGCCACCTGCCGCTGAAGGTGAACTCCGGCGGCGTGATGCCGGTCATCTTCGCCAGCTCAATTCTCTCGGCCCCCATGTTGTTCGGCCAGGTGGAGTGGGTGCAGAACAGCCGCTTCCTTCAGCCGATCATGCAGGCGCTTGCTCCCGGATATCCGTGGTACGAGCTGCTGGACATGCTGGGCATCATTTTCTTCGCCTACTTCTACGTGTCGATTATCATGAAGCCGGACGATATCGCCGACAACTTCCGCAAATCGGGATCGTTCATTCCCGGAATTCGCCCGGGCAAGCGGACGTCGGACTTCATCAACGACATTCTCACGCGCATTACGCTTGTGGGCGCGCTTTATCTCATCGTCATCTCGCTGGTGCCCACCTTCCTCATCTCCGGCATCCGTTTTGACAAGTTATGGCTCGTCGGCCGCGCTTTTGAAAGCCTGCCGACCTGGGCGATTCACGGTATGGGGGTCAACTTCTACTTTGGCGGCACTTCACTTCTGATTGTGGTGGGTGTGGCCATGGATACAGTTAACCAGATCGAATCGCAGCTCATCATGCGGCATTATGATGGCTTTTCCCCGCGCTCCGGTCGCATACGCGGAAGGAAAACCTGGTAATGTCTTCAATGAATCTCGAAGTCGAACAGGGCCGGGAATTGGATCGGAAGATCATCCCCGGCCCGATTCTTTTAATGGGAGCGCCGGGCTCCGGCAAGGGGACCCAGGCAAAAGAAGTGGTCAAGATCTGGGGAATTCCGCAGATTTCGACAGGCGACCTGTTGCGCGGTAACGTAAAGCAGGGGACGGCCCTCGGCAAAGTTGCGCAGGAGATCATGGGACGGGGGGAATTGGTCCCGGATTCTCTGGTGGACGAGATGGTTGCAGTTCGCCTGCAACAGCCTGATACGGCAAGGGGTTACATTCTTGACGGATTTCCCCGGACCCTGGGCCAGGCGGGGTGGCTGGATGGGCGGCTGGCGGCCCAGCCGGACGGTCTGCCGGTGGTTGCTGTCAGCATCCAAGTGAACTATAATCAACTCTTGCGCCGAATTACGGGGCGCCGGAACTGTCCTGTCTGCCAGACCATCTACAACGTCTACGTGAATCCGCCGAAAGTGGATGGATTCTGTGATGTAGAAGGTGCGGCGCTGACCCAGCGAGCCGATGATACGGAAGAGGTCTTCAAGGAGCGCATGCGCGCCTATGTGGCTCTGACGGCTCCGGTTGTCGAGCACTATCGGGCCCAGGGACGTTTTGCTGAAGTGGATGGAGACCGGCCGATCAGCCAGATTGCGGCCGGAATTGTTGCCGCCGTGGAACGGTTGCGCGGATAGCGCAGCTGGACGGTGGTTTTGTGCGCGTGGTCAGCAAGCAGCGACCAAGGTACGGATGAATCGTGGGGGCCCGAACGGTCCCCTGTCGATTCACCGGAGAATGTTGGAAGGTTGGGGTCAGGTGGCGGTTGTACTCAAGTCGTCCCAGGAGATCGAGAAGATGCGGCGCGCGGGCCAGGTGGTGCGCGAGGTTCTTGAGCTGGTGCGCGAGCGCGTGAAGCCGGGAGCCACGACACTCGATCTCGAAAAGGCCGCTGAAGCCCGGCTGGCAGAACTGGGCGTAAAGGCCGCATTCAAGGGGTACCACGGTTTTCCGTGCGTGCTTTGCACCTCGGTCAACAGCGAGGTTGTGCACGGCATCCCCTCGCCGAAGCGGGTTTTGAAAGAGGGCGACATCGTCTCTGTCGATTTCGGCGTGGTGGTGGATGGCTTTTACGGTGACGCGGCGATCACGGTACCTGTGGGCGCGATTGATCCCGATGCGGCGCGACTGCTGAAGGTGACCGAAGAGTCGCTCAAGGCGGGTATCGCGGCAGTTCGTCCGGGGGCGACGCTGGGCGATGTGGGAGCCGCAGTGCAGGGCGTTGTTGAAGGCGAAGGATTTTCAGTGGTACGGGATTTTGTGGGTCACGGCATCGGGGTCCACATGCACGAAGATCCGCAGGTGCCGAACTTTGGCGAAGCAGGCCGGGGCATGAAGCTGAAAGTGGGCATGGTGATTGCGATCGAGCCCATGGTGAATGCCGGCAGGCCCGACGTGATGGTGCTGGACGACGGCTGGACGGCAGTGGCCAAAGACGGAAGCATGAGCGCTCATTTTGAGCACACGGTTGCGGTGACGGCCACCGGAGCGAGAATTCTGACCGAGTAGATACACCCGGTCCAAAACACAAAGGTGCGTGAGCACCAGAAGCGGGATGCGGTTTGTCGAAAGAAGATGCGATTGAGGTAATGGCGGTGGTCACCGAGACGCTGCCAAATGCCATGTTCAAGGTCAAACTCGAGAACAATCACGAGGTCCTGACCCATGTCTCAGGTAGGATGCGCAAAAACTTTATCCGCATTCTGCCGGGCGACAGGGTGGCCGTTGAATTGAGCCCCTACGATCTGAATCGCGGCAGAATCGTGTACCGGTACAAATAAGCTCTTAGCTCCTAGCTTCCAGCTCCTAGCCTATGCAATGAGGGGTTAAGCGGGTGGCGGATCAATGGGCTCGAAGCTAGAAGATTGAAGGAAGGGTAACAACAATGAAGGTTCGTGCATCGGTGAAAAAGATTTGCGTGAAGTGCAAGGTGATTACCCGCAAGGGAGTTGTGCGGGTGATCTGCGAGAACGCAAAGCACAAGCAGCGCCAGGGCTAAGAGGGCCTGGTATTCGCTCGATCCTCCACGGCAGTGCACAGCTTACAGTGAACAGAAAAACCGCTCGCATCAGCAATCGGAACTGATCACTGACCACTGTCCACTGACCACTGAAACGGGGCTAGTTAGCCTGAGTCAAGGCTTGCGATGAACCCCGGGAGGCAGAGAGCATAACCCGTGCGAACCGGTTGAGGCCGGGGGCACACAACCTGAAGCAGCAAAGGAATTCAAATGGCACGTATTGCTGGCGTTGATCTGCCGCGCAACAAGCAGGCACGGATCGCGCTCACGTACATCTTCGGGATCGGGAACCCGCGCGCCAAGAAGATTCTGGAGAAGGCGAATGTTGATGCCTTCAAGAAGATCCAGGATCTGGGCGAAGACGAGGTTAACCGCATCCGTCAGGTGATCGAGGACGAAGGAGACGTCGAAGGCGATCTCCGCAAGGACGTCCAGATGCACATCAAGCGCCTGATCGACATTCAAAGCTATCGCGGTACGCGTCATCGGCGTTCGTTGCCGGTGCGCGGACAGCGTACCCACACCAATGCCCGCACCCGCAAGGGCCCGCGCAAGGGCACAGTTGCCGGCAAGAAGAAAGCGACGGGTAAAACCTAAATGGCGAAACCAGAGCAGAAAGCCGGAGCCGGCAAGGCGGGCAAGAACAAGAAGTTCAAGAAGCGCGAACGCAAGAATGTGCCGTTTGGCATTGCGTACATTCAGGCTTCGTTCAACAACACCATCGTTACCATCACCGACCCGGTGGGCAACACTCTGAGTTGGAAGAGCTCGGGCTCGCTTGGCTTCAGGGGATCGCGCAAGGGCACGCCGTTCGCGGCGCAGCAGGCGGCCTCCAACGCAGCCAGCATGGCCCGGGATCACGGCTTGCGTGCGGTCGATGTTCGCGTCGCCGGTCCGGGTTCGGGCCGCGAGTCCGCAATTCGCGCGCTGGCTGCGGCCGGCATCGAAGTGCGCTCCATTCGCGACGTAACGCCGGTGCCGCACAACGGCTGCCGTCCGCCGAAGAGGAGACGCGTCTAAGACGCGTCAGGGAATAGGGAACAGGGATTAGGGATTAGAAAAACAGCTGCAATCTGCAGCGTTAGTCCCTGAGTCCCAAGTCCCTCAGTCCCTCGAAATTAACTGGGCCGGGACGAAGCGCACTGCGCGTAAACCGGCCGTCATCCGAAGTCAGGAGAAGAAATGGCACGTTATACCGGACCAGTCTGCCGCCTTTGCCGTCGCGAAGGCACCAAGTTATTCCTCAAGGGCACCAAGTGCCTGTCTGATCGTTGCCCGATCGAGAAGCGCAACTTTCCCCCGGGCCAGCACGGCAAGGACCGCAAGGCCAAGATCGTGGGCTACGGCCTGCAGCTGCACGAGAAGCAGAAGGCCAAGCGCATGTACTTCACGCTCGAGGGCCAGTTCCGCGAGTACTACGAGAAGGCCAACCGCGCGTCAGGTGTCACCGGCGAACTGCTGATTCAGCAGCTCGAGCGGCGTTTGGACAACGTGGCGTTCCGGCTCGGCTTTGCGATTTCGCGGCGTCAGGCCCGGCAGGTGGTTCGTCACGGTCATGTAACCGTCAATGGACGCAAGGTGAACATCCCGTCCTACCAGGTGAACGCTGGTGATGAGATCGCCGTTCGCGATAGTGCAAAGAAGTTGCTGATCGTGGAGCAGGGCGCGCAGTATGCTGCACAAAATCCCGTGCCGTCGTGGCTTGAGGCTAGCTTTGAGAATCTTTCCGGCCGCGTTCTGCACCTGCCCAAGCGCGCTGAAGTCAACCTGCCGATCAACGAGCAGCTGATTGTCGAACTGTACTCGAAGTAACAGTGAACAGGGAACAGTGAACAATGGACAGTTGACCCAACGGGTTCTTACTGACCACTGATCACTGATCACTGACCACTGAATTCCAACTGAAGGAGAACTTGCGCGGCCGCCGCAAAATGCATCGCGACGTACATGCCGCGCGGGAAACGAGAGATGTCTATGTTGTGGAGAGGATTTCAAAAACCGAAGCGGCTGGCAGTGGATGCCGAGACGCTTAGCGAGACATTTGGCAAGTTCAGCGCGCAGCCGTTTGAACGCGGCTTCGGCACAACGATCGGCAACGCCCTGCGGCGTACGCTGCTCAGCTCCATCGAGGGCGCGGCGGTTACGGCCATCCGCATTGAAGGCGTTCTGCACGAGTTCCAGTCGATCGGCGGCGTGGTTGAAGACGCGACCGACATCATCCTGAATCTGAAACAGGTTCCGTTCAAGCTGGCGGGCGATGGCCCCAAGGCGCTTTATCTGCGCGCTGACCAGCCCGGCGTGGTCACCTCCGGCATGATCGAGGCAGACGGCGACGTTGAGATTCTGGACAAGAACATTTATCTGGCCACGCTCTCAGAGGGCGGCAAGCTCGACATGGAAATGCGCCTCAAGCGCGGCCGCGGTTACATCTCCGCCGACAAGAACTTCGATGCGGATCTGGGACTGGGCTTTATTCCCGTAGACTCGGTTCACTCCCCGGTGCGCCGCGTGAACTATGTTGTGGAAGCTGCGCGTCTCGGCCAGATCACCGACTACGACAAGCTGACGCTCGAAGTGTGGACCAACGGCGCCGTGCTTCCGGCCGATGCCGTGGGCCTGGCTGCCAAGCTGCTGAAGGACCACATGAACATCTTTATCAACTTCGAGGAGGAAATCGAAGCGGAAGCCCGCGGCGAAGAAGGCCGCATCCTGCTCCGCAACGACAACCTCAATCGCTCGGTTGAAGAGTTGGAACTGTCGGTTCGCAGCTACAATTGCCTGAAGAACGCCAACATTCAGTCCATCGGCGAGCTGGTGCAGAAGACCGAAGCCGAGATGCTGAAGACCAAGAACTTCGGCCGCAAGAGCCTGAACGAGATCAAGGAAATTCTTGCCCAGATGGGACTTTCGCTGGGTATGAAGATCGACGAAAACGGCAACGCCGTTCCCGGACCCACGAGCATTCCTCCTGCGACCGCCCTGGCAGCCAGCTACGGCCGCTACGACGACGAGGACGAGCCCCTGGATTCCGTTGACCTGCAGTTGCCGACCGAGACGGAGAACTTTTAAAGGCAGTTGTCAGTGATCAGAGGTCAGTGATCAGATTTCGAAGAAGTCGATCATTAGACCCTGAGCACTGACCCCTGTTCACTGATCACTTTTATCGAAAGAGAGTTGCATCATGCGCCATCGCAATGCAGGATTCAAGCTTGGACGCAACACCAGCCACCGTCGCGCGCTGCTGCGCAACCTGGTCACGTCCGTCATCGTGGAAGACCGCGTGGAGACCACCATCGCCAAGGCCAAGGCAGTGCGTCCACTCGTGGAAAAGATGATCACCCTCGGCAAAAAGGGCGATCTTCACTCGCGCCGTCAGGCGCTCAGCTTCCTCACCACCGACAAGGCCGTCACGCGGCTGTTTGAGACCGTGGCTCCTCGCTACGGCGACCGGAACGGCGGCTATCTTCGCATCGTGCGCACGGGCTTCCAGCAGGGCGACGGCGCGGAGAAAGCGTTCATCGAACTGCTTGGCGCTGAAAAGCAGCTTGAAGTGAAGCGCCAGAAGCGCGAAGACATCAAGGCCAAGAAGCGCGCCGAACTGGAAAAGCAGTTGGACGAGCAGAAGAAGGAAGAGCCCCCCGCAGAAGCCGCCTAGGCAGACTCTTCCGGCGAGTCTTTTCCCTTCGTTCAGAAGGTCACACGGGCGTCCGCCACGGCGGACGCCCGTATTTTTGGGTTTCACACTGAATCAGGCCTCAGGCGCCGGCTTTTGCTGGGGTTCGTGCAATCGATATTGGGTGTAGATATTCTGCATTGCATCGCCAAGATCGGTCAGAGCGTCCGTTCCAAGTCTCAGTTCCTTTTCAGTGGCTACCGCGCGAAGCAGATCAGCGCCGTTTCGGATATAGAAGCAGACCTCGCCTGGTTCTGGAAGCTTGGTCGTCAAAGCCTCCCCGAAGACGCCGAGCGACCGGCCGGCGATCTCGATGGCCTGCATGGACGCATCGCGAATTGAACCTGCACTCTTGCCTCCACCTACCAATTCGCTGCCGTCGCTCATGTACACGCTGGCTGCTCCATCAAAGGCTGCAAGCACGGTTGCGACGACACCGCCCGGCAGGTGCCAGTCCATCAAAACAATTTGAACGGTGGGTCGCAAACCCTCGGCAAACTTCTTAGCAAGGGCATACTCACGGCGTCTGGAGTAGTTGGCTGGGTCGGGATGGGGAGGCTGGTTCACGCAAATCAGTTTAAACCACGGTCCTCGAGATTCCAGTCGAATAACGACCGCGATTATCCCCGGCCTGGCAGCCATTTGGACCGAAACAGCCGCATCGACAGGTACGCAATCGACAACATCACGAGTGCGCCCGTGCAGTCCAGCAAGACATCACCCACGGAAGATGTGCGATTTGAGAGGAAGGACTGGTGGTATTCGTCAGCACTGGCAGTCATGGCAGTGCCAAGCATGGCCAGGGCTGCGGCTTTGAGAAATACAGGGTTGGGCGAGGTCATCCAGCAGGCACGCAGCCACGCCAGTCCCAGCAAACCGTAACCAATAAAGTGGCCAGACTTGCGAATGAGGTGATGGATGAGTTCCCAGTTGGCGTCGCCTACGGTCCCAAAGATTGCCTGAAAGATCGCACGCAACGGCCCTGAGGTGTGATCGGAGCCGAAAGCCGCCGTCGACTCCATGGCAATGATGCAGAGCCCAATGAGGACCGGCAGCCAGGCACTCACCCAGTAAGTTGGGTTCCGGCGGCTACTCGACATGATAGTTGGGTGCCTCCCGCGTGATGATCACGTCGTGGACGTGACTCTCGCGCAGGCCAGCGCCCGAGATGCGCACAAAGCGCGCATTCTCCTGAAGCTCCAGAATGGTGCCGCAACCCAGATAGCCCATACCCGAGCGCAGGCCACCCACAAGCTGGTAGACCATGGACTCAAGCGGACCGCGATAGGGGACACGCCCCTCGATTCCTTCGGGAACAAACTTTGCCAGCCGGTTCTGGCTGGCGCGCTCGCGCTGTACCACGCCCTCGGTGCCCAACTCGGCGCTGGCCATATCCGCGGTGCCTTGGAAGTAGCGTTCGCCCGAGCCCTGGCTCATCGCAGTGAGCGAACCCATGCCGCGGTAGCTCTTGAAGCTGCGTCCCTGGTAGAGGATGGTTTCGCCGGGGCTCTCGTCCACGCCGGCAAACAGCGATCCAATCATTACAGAACTCGCGCCGGCAGCGATGGCCTTGGTGATTTCGCCAGAGTATTTGATTCCTCCGTCGGCGATGACCGGGATTCCGCGCTCGCGGCAAGCACGGAAAGCTTCGGCAATCGCTGTGATCTGCGGCATGCCCGCGCCCGTGACCATGCGCGTGGTGCAGATGGAACCGGGGCCGATGCCAACCTTGACCGCGTCCGCGCCCGCGTCCATCAGCGCCAGGGCGCCCTCGTAGGTGGCGATGTTGCCGGCCAGCACGCCGATGCCCGGAAAACTCTTTTTGACCTCGCTGACGGCCTCGAGCACTCGCGAGGAGTGGCCGTGCGCGGAGTCGATAGCCAGCACGTCAGCCCGGGCGCGCACCAGCTCAGCCGCGCGCTCAAGGTAATCGCCTGTTGCGCCAATGGCGCCGCCCACCCGCAGACGGCCTTTTTCGTCCTTGCTGGCCATGGGGTATTTCAACTTCTTCTGGATGTCCTTGACTGTGATCAGACCTTTGAGCTCGTACTGATCGTTCACGACCAGCAGCTTTTCAACGCGATGCTTGTGCAGGATCAGCTCTGCCTCTTCGAGCGTTGTGCCGACGGGAACGGTGATGAGATTCTCTTTGGTCATCACGTCGCCGATGGGAATATCGGTGCGTGTTTCAAAGCGAAGGTCGCGATTGGTGAGAATACCCACCAGGCGCTTGCCCTGGGTGACGGGAACGCCGGAGATTTTGTAGCGGCGCATCACGTCCAATGCGTCGGCAATCATCTGATCGGGCCCGATGGTGACCGGGTCAACGATCATCCCGCTCTCTGAGCGCTTTACCTTGTCGATTTCGCCCGCCTGCTCAGCGATGGTCAGGTTGCGGTGGACAATGCCGATGCCGCCCTGTTGAGCCATGGCAATGGCCATGCGCGACTCGGTTACGGTGTCCATGGCCGAGGAGAGGAGCGGAGTGTTGAGCGTAATGTCGCGCGTCAACTGCGTCTGGGTGCTCACCTGCGCGGGCACCACTTCGCTGTAAGCGGGCACCAGGAGGACGTCGTCGAACGTAAGGGCTTCAGTCAGGTTTTGTGCCAGCATATGCTCTGATGCGCCTGGCGGCCGGCGGACTCATGTCCCCGGGCGGCAGGCGCTTGAAGACTATTGTAGCGGAGAAGGCTAAAGTGGGACGTTTGCGCCCGTCAGACGCCCACGGGGAACGGCCTGGGGCTGGTCTCGTCGGAGTCGGCTGGGGCACCCGAGCGCCAGCGCTCAAAGCGGCCTTGAAGCAGGCTCATCAGGCCGGTGTACCAGTAGCCGATCACGAACAAAATCAGGAACGGCGCGGTGAAGTAGTTTTGGTTTGAGAAGGTGTAGAGAATCGCCGCGAAGAAATAGCAGCCGAGGAGGAGCTCGATCCAGGGGGCAAGCACCAGGCGCTTGCGATACTTGGCTGCCTGCGATTTTTCGCCCTTCTTGGCAACGCGATACTTGGGTGTGCGCACGAATGCGCTCTTGATGCCGAACAGAGCCTCCATCACCGCCTTGGTATTCGTCACGGTGAGGCCAATCCCCAAGGCCATCAGAAATGGAAGATACAAAAATGTCCTCTTCCACGTCTTCGGAAACAGCTCGCGCTCGCTCATCAAGTAGAACACCGCAATCGAAAACGTCGACGCCGTAAACAGCGGCACGTCGATCAGCAGCATCTGGAACCAGCCCTGGTAGAACCGGCAAATCATCGCGGGAATCAGCGCCGCCGACATGATCACCATCAGCGGATAGCTGAGGTTGGCCGTGAGATGGTAAACCGCCTCCACCTTGATCTTGCGCGGCACATCCGACCGGAATACCTGCGGCAGCACCTTGATGCTGGTCTGGATGAGCCCCTTTGCCCACCGCGCCTGCTGGGTCTTGAAGGCCGTCATCTCAATGGGCAGCTCAGACGGACACTCCACATCGGGCAGGTACTTGAACTTCCATCCGGCAAGCTGCGAGCGGTAGCTCAGGTCCGTATCTTCTGTCAGGGTGTCGTGCTGCCATCCGCCGCCGTCGGTAATAGCCTGGATCCGCCACATCCCCGCCGTCCCGTTGAAGTTGAAGAAGTCGCCACTGCGCACACGGGCGCCGTGCTCCATCACAAAGTGCCCATCCAGCAGAATCGCCTCAATCTGCGTGAGCATGCTGTAGTTGCGGTTCAGATGCGACCAGCGGGTCTGCACCATGCCGATCCCCGGCTCCGCGAAGTGGTGGATCACCTTCATGAGCCAGTCCGTCGGCGGCACAAAGTCCGCGTCAAAAATGGCAACAAACTCGCCTTTGGCCACTTTCAATCCGGCATCGAGGGCCCCGGCCTTGTATCCGTTCCGGTTGGTACGGTGAATGTACTCAATCGGATGACCCAGGGCTGCATACCGGGCCACAATCCCCGCTGCCACTTCCTGCGTCTCGTCCGTGGAGTCGTCCAGCACCTGGATCTCAAGGCGATCCTTCGGATAATCCATGGCGCAAACGGCCTCGATGAGCCGGTCTATGACGAACTGCTCATTGAAGATGGGCAGTTGGACGGTGACCCTGGGCAGCTCGTCGAAGTGCATGGGAGGATTGGGGTTGTAGTTCTTGCGGTACTTGAAGTAGAGGTAGCACATGGTATAGCGGTGAACGCCATACAGCGCCAGAATGATCATCACTGTGAAGTAGGGGAGCAGAACCGCCGCATCAAAGAGGTTCCAGTGGTAGAGGCCCTTGAAGGTCTGATCGCCGAATTGGGCTTTCAGATAGTGGCGCAGGCCATTCTGGCCGGCGAAGATCCACTGCACGGCAAGGCTCGAAACCAGCCCATGGAGTGAGCTGGCGACGGGTGTAAGTCGGGTCACGAGCGCGGCGAGCAGGATGGGACCTCCAAGGAGTCTGATAAGGCTAATTGTACGCGATTCAGGGTTTTGAGTGCCGCGCCCTCAGCTGCCTCGCCGGCCAGCTTTCGAGGCCTCTAGTCCATCCTTCGAAAGAGACCGGATGTTCGCCGTGAATCCTCGGTAACATATGTGTTACCCTAAGGCGTGATCGAAGTTCGGGAATACATCGATGCACGCGGCAAGAATAGCTATCGCAAGTGGGTAGCCGATCTTGAGGTTGGCGCCAGAGCGAGGGTCATCGCGGCAGTGCTGCGTATAGGAGAGGGCAACTTCTCGTCTGCGAAGGGGGCCGGCGCCGGGATTTTCGAACTGCGAATGGATTTCAGGCCAGGCTATCGGGTCTATTTCGGAAAAGACGGTGACCGTTTGGTGATTCTTCTCGGTGGAGGGTCCAAGCGGCGGCAGCAAAGCGATATTGAAACAGCCCAGTTACTTTGGGCTGAGTACAAAGGACGCAAGCGGGAGGAATAGATGGCGCTCACACGAGATTTTCGAGAAACGGTCAAGGAAGAATTGGCGAAAGAAGACTTTCGTCGGGCGTTGCTCGCTGAAGCCGTCCGCTCGATGGTCGCAGGCGATCTGGATACGGCGAAGGTCGCGCTCCGCGAATATATCAACGGGACAATTGGTTTTCCCAAGCTCGGAACCGCACTCGGCCGTTCACCAAAGAGTTTGATGCGGATGCTCAGCCCGACCGGTAACCCGCAGTCCAGGAATCTCTTCGACATGGTTGCCTACCTGCAGAAGGTTGAAGGCACCGTGTTCGAAGTCCGTGCGCGGAATGCGGCTGCCTGAAGGCCTTCCCGCGAGCTCAGGGAGCGACTATGAATCCCTCGCGGATCGGCCATCTGCTCGCCCTTGCCTCTCCGTCCCTAGCTGCCGCCCTCCTCTCGTCCGCGCAACAAAACCCGTCGCCGATGGTCGGGCGAACCCGCGAGCATCCGCGCCTGACGGAGACTCATCCCCTTGGAAAGCGCACTCCTCTCGAACTCGACACCCTTTTCGTTCTTGAGGGTGCAAAACACCAGGCGATGCTGCTGTTTTTCTTCCATGGCGAGGATTGTCTTTGCGGGCAACTCGGCCTCCTGTCCGCGTGGATCAGCTTCACGCTCTGCCGGAATACCTGAATTGGCTTGAATCCAGGTGATCGGGATCGGCAAGAATAGCCCTCCTGTCCAAAAACCCTGAAATCTGTGTGCTTGCACGCACACATCTTTTGCGCGCCTTTTGCCCTGTTGAACGTCTCTATCCTGTTGGCGTAATGTCATGTATCAGTAATCCCGTTGGCGTACTGTCTGTATCAGGTGAAGAAGGTTTCGCTATGAGCACGCAATCCGTATCGCCCTTCGTTGCCGCTGCGGGCGGCAGTTTCCTGCTTGAGACCCGAACCCCCGCTGAGATCTTTACCCCGGAAGACCTCGACGAGGAACAGCGGCAGATTGCTGCTACGGCGGCAAGGTTTGCGCGGGAAGAGATTGAACCCAACGTTGCGGCCATCGAGGCCAAGGAGCCAGGCGTAATGGCAGGGTTGCTGCGCAAGGCTGCCGAATTGGGTTTCACCTCAGTGGAGATTCCGGAAGAGTATGGCGGAATGGGCCTCGACAAGGTGAGCTCAACGCTGATTACAGACCACGTCTCGATTCTTGCGAGCTTCTCGACGGCGTTTGGCGCGCATGTCGGCATCGCGACCCTGCCTTTGGTGTGGTACGGCACCGACGAGCAAAAGCAGCGCTATCTGCCGAAGCTGGCGAGTTGCGAGTGGATCGGATCGTATGCCTTGTCTGAGTCGACCTCAGGATCCGACGCCATGAATGTCCGAACGCGAGCCGTACTCTCTGCCGACGGAGCCTATTACACGTTGAACGGCGAAAAAATGTGGATCACGAATTGCGGAAACGCCGGCCTGTATACGGTGTTCGCCAAAATCGTGGACCCGGCCCGTGGAACAGAGAAATTTTCTGCCTTCCTGATTGAGCGAGACACTCCCGGCCTGACTGTAGGCGCGGAAGAGCACAAGCTTGGAATTCACGGCTCGTCCACCTGCCCGCTCATACTGGCCGACTGCAAAGTGCCCGCTCAAAATCTGCTGGGTGAGCCGGGCAAGGGCCACCACATCGCGTTTAACGTGCTCAACGTAGGCCGGTTCAAGCTGGGTGTCGCATGCATCGGCGGAGCTCGCTATGCACTTGCGCGCATGATCAAATACGCCAAGGAGCGCCGCGCGTTTGGAAAGACCATTTCGGAGTTCGGCTTGATTCAGCGCAAGATTTCCTCCTCCGCCACGCGCCTGTATGCCGCTGAAAGCATGGCCTACCGGACGGCGGGCATGATTGAAGCGGGCATGCAGCAGGCGAAGGCCGAGCAGCCGCTCACGCAGCGCGAAGTGCAACGGCGCATTGAAGAGTACGCGGTGGAATGTTCGATCCTGAAGGTCTACGGGTCGGAGATGCTCTCGCTGGTTGCTGATGAATTGGTGGCGACCATGGGCGGGTATGGCTACGTGGAGGAGTATCCGGCGGAACGGACTTACCGGGATGCGCGCATCAACCGCATTTTTGAGGGAACGAACGAGATCAACCGCCTGATTATTACCGGGTGGATGATGAAGCGGGCCATGGCCGGCCAACTGCCGCTGATGGCGGCCATCAAGACGCTGATGGGCGAAGTGATGGAACCGCCGAGCTTCGACTCCGGCGCAGACGAGGAGCAGCCGCTGGGTCGCGAGACAGCAGTGCTGGCCGCCCTGAAAAAGATGGCGTTGTTTGCGGCGGGCGTGGCAAGCCAGCGGTTTATGACAGCCTTGCAGGACGAACAGGAAGTGATGGCCGACCTGAGCGACATGATCATGCAGGTGTTTGCGCTGGAGTCGGGGTTGCTTCGAGCGCTCAAGCTGCGAGAGGCGGGCAAGCCGCAGGCGGAGACAGCCGCGGCCATGACCGGGCTGCTCGCAGACGAGTCGATGGCACTGGCCGAGCAGGCAACGCGGCGTGTGCTTGCTGCCTGCGGCGAAGGAGACATGCTCCGAACTCAACTGGCAATTCTCCGCCGCCTGGCGCGGTTCACCCCCGGCGACGCTGTCAGGCAGAGCAGGACTGTGGCACGGGCGGCGCTGGCGCTGGAACGTTTTCCGTTGTGAGCTGGCGCATCTCCGGATAGGAATCGGTCGGCACTTTAACCGCATCCGCGCGGGCGCCCAAAAGGGCAGCCCGACAAACTTCACGGTCAGGGCAAGTTCAACTTCAGGGCAGCTCACGGACTTTGAAGTCCTTGAACGTGATCTGATAGCCTTCCGATTCCAGCCCGATATAGCCCTTCTGAAGGCCAACCTTCGCGGTGTTCACAATCTCGCCATTCACGGCAAGCGTGCAAGTGTCTGCGACGCAGCGGATGTCATAGACATTCCATTGCCCGGGTGGTTTTATGCGGTTTTCCTTCATGTCTTTTTGCAGGTTGAAGGGCGTTGGCTTTCCGTCAACGGGCGTGAGGCCAAAAATGTAGCCACCGTCCTGGGTCGTCTGCGCCTGGTGCCAGATGTTGCCGTCGGCGTCGTTCCTGAAGAAGACACCGCTGTTGTAGTTCGGCTTGCCGGTGGTGACCGGGGTAAAGCGCCACTTGAGATGGAAGGTGAAGTTGCCGAGTTCCTTGTTGAAGCGCAGCCAATCGTGACCGCCGTTTCCATCGCAGACGATGGTGCGCGTGGCTGCGTCGATGTGCCATTGCGGAATGTCGCTGACAGGCTTTGAAGCCGGAATGGCTATCCGGGTCCACTGCGACTGGGCGTCGGCGGGAAACAAATTGATGGTCTGCGCCGATGCCGAAAGTGCGGTGACGGCGAGGGCGAAGCAGAGCATCGCGCCTCTCATCGTTGTTATAAATGCAGGTTGGTGGCCCACTGCAGCATTGCGAAGATGATTCAAGCTTGCCCCCTTTGAGGTTGCTCGCAGGCTCAATCCTGTTCCCTGGCGAGCCGCACGAATTATACAGCCCTTGAGGTTACACCGACGTTGACGCGCGCTGAGCGGTGAGGGCGGAATGCGGGCAAATTGCACGGGCGCAAGACAGTGGTGGGTTCGAGAGTTATTCGGCTGCTTTTGCCGCCAGTGCTTCAACGACAGCCAGATTCTGCATCAGTTCCGCGGGGATGTTGTGGCGCGTCTGCAGATAGTCGAGACTGTTCCACGAGATCAATGTTCGGCCATCGGCATCTTCGGCAACCAGAATCTTGAGGGGGAGATCGATGGCGGCTCCGGGAGCGGCCTGCATGACGGGCGTGCCTGCCTTCGGATTGCCAAAGATGATCAGTCGGGTCGGCGGCATCTGCATTCCCACGCTTGCTGCTTCTCCACTGTGATCGACGATGGCGAAGATCTTTACGCCTTTGGAGTCGAGCATTGCTTTGAGCTTGCCGATGGTTTCATCCACGGAGTGTTTTCCGCGGATGCTGGTGATTCCGCTTGCAAGAGGCATGGCGACCCTCCTGATTTGATCGGGGTGGGGAATAGGTAAGCACCCGATGATTCAAGGATAATGGACAGCTGCGTGCTAGGCCGGCGCATCCTGATCAGCGCCCAGGCCAACGAATAGGTGGAGGCGGCGGAGACGCTCAGCTGGCTGCTTCGCGAGGAAGCGTGCTGCGAGCAATGAGCGAGATGGGGAATATCCACACCAATCCTGCGAGATCGTCGATGCCGTAATGGAGACCGAGGACAAGGGTGGAGAGGGTAATGGCGCAGCAAGCGAAGATGGTGGCGGTCATGAGCCAGAGCGGGAGTTTGCCACGGCACAGCCAGACCAGCAACCAGGGGTTGGCGGTATGCAGGCTGGGGAAGCAGTCAAACGGGTAACGAAAATTTCCTGCGAGGAATGCGTAGCCGGCCGTGGACTCGATGTAGCTGGGCGCTGCATTGGGCATGAGGCTGAGCGGGCCGGCGACGGGAATGAGGATGTAGCACAGGTATCCGCAATAGAGTGAGATGAGAACCGTCCGGCGGATGAGACGAAATTGAACCCGGTCGCCCTTGAACCAGAACCAGGCGAGCGCAGCCACCGGCAAGAAGGGATAGAGTCCGTAGAACCAGGAGATTGCCAGCAGGAACGAAGTGTTGGTGAACCCCCACAGGCCGAACCAGACGTAGGGAGTTTTGCCAAAGAGTGCGATGTCGGCCGCCATCATCCACGGGTCTTTTGATGAGATGCCGAGCCAGTTTGTGATTGCGCCGGCGTTGAAGAGCCTGAGGCTCACGTACCCCACCACGGCAACGACCATTGGGCCGATTTGGAGCACGATGTCGAGCACGGGGCGAATGCGCGTGTTGAGGCGCACCCCGATCAGAAGAGCCACCAGCAGGATGCCGGCGCTCCAAAGAACCCATCGCGCCAGGGCGAGACCACCCACCGTGGCGTAGACGGGCGGGTGCAGAATGGTGAGGACGAGCGCCAGCAGCAGAAAGACAATGGTCGCCAGTTCGTCGAAGCGGCGACGAAGAAAACTCAACATCGCATGTTTCCCTTGATTGGAAGAGGCGTCTAGTGTAACCCCCGGTCGTGACGGGTGGAAAGGCGTGCAGGTCACAGCAGGTAGATTCGGAGGTGGTTGCGTCAACCGCAAGAAAAACGGCCCGCTTCTCAGTGTGAGCAGCGGGCCGTTTTGATCCAGTTGCGGATCGATTTGGGCGCGTTACGCCTTTGTTGAAGTGAGGGCTCCCAGGTCGGCTGCGAGCTTTTCCGTGGAGAAGGCTTCGATCAAATCGCCTTCCTTCAGGTCGCTGAAGCCGGCCAGACCGATACCGCACTCCATGCCGTTGGATACTTCGCGGGCATCGTCCTTGAAGCGCTTGAGCGAGTTGATCTTGCCCTTGAAGACCTGTTCGTCTCCGCGCATCACCTTGACCTCAGCGTCACGTCGGATGACTCCGTCCTGTACGCGGCAGCCGGCGATGGTGCCCACCTTGGGAATGCGGAAGATGTTGAGGACTTCAGCGCGGCCAACGTAGTTCTCCTTGAACGTGGGATCAAGCAGACCCATCATGGCCAGGCGGATTTCATCCTGCAACTCGTAGATGATGGAGTGCAGGCGGATCTCGATGCCTTCCTGCTGCGCCAATTCGGCCGCCTTGCGCTCGGGGCGCACGTTGAAGCCGATGATGATGGTGTTGGAGGCGGTGGCCAGCAGCACGTCGCTTTCGGTAATGGAACCGACACCGGAGTGGATGACCTTGATGCGCACCTTCTCGGTAGACATCCTGGTGAGCGAGTCGGCCAGCACTTCAACCGATCCCGTAACGTCGCCCTTGATGATCAGCGGCAGGTCCTTCACGCCGGCTGTACGAATCTGCTCGGCAAGACCTTCGAGAGAGACGCGGGAACTCTTGGCAAGCTGCGCTTCCCGCTCCTTCATCTTGCGGTACTGGGCAATGCCCTTGGCCTTGTCGCGATCGGCTACGACGAGGAAGGTATCGCCGGAGTCGGGCATGGCTTCAAGGCCGAGCACTTCAACCGGCGTGGACGGGCCAGCTTCTTCGAGTGCGCGTCCACGATCGTCGAACATGGCGCGGACCTTGCCGAAGGTGTTGCCCACGATGTAGCTGTCGTTGAGGCGCAGGGTTCCGTCCTGAACGAGGACCGTGGCAACAGCGCCACGGCCGCGATCGAGCTTGGCTTCAATGACAGAGCCAACCGCCTTGCGTCCCGGTGTGGCCTTGGGAGCGCGAATGTCGGAGACGAGGCAGATCATCTCGAGCAGCAAATCGAGATGGATACGCTTCTTTGCCGAGACTTCGACGAAGACGGTGCTTTCCTGGCCCGCACCCGCCCACTCCTCGGGAATGAGTCCGCGGTCGGCGAGCTGCTTCTTTACGCGATCGGGGTTTGCCTCAGGCTTGTCGATTTTGTTGACGGCAACGATGATCGGCACATTTGCTGCCTTGGCGTGGTCGATCGCCTCAAGGGTCTGCGGCATGACGCCGTCGTCGGCGGCAACAACGATCACCACGATGTCAGTGACCTTGGCTCCGCGCGCTCTCATGCGCGTGAAGGCTTCGTGACCGGGAGTGTCGAGGAAGACGATTTCGCGGCCGGAAGCAGGCGAGCCTTCCTTGGCGAACTTCACCTTGTAGGCGCCGATGTGCTGGGTAATGCCTCCAGCTTCTCCGGCGGCGACGTCGGTTTCGCGAATGGCGTCGAGCAGCGAAGTCTTGCCGTGATCGACGTGCCCCATGACCGTTACAACGGGAGACCGCGGAACTTCGAGCTCGCCCGTGTTCTCCGCCTCGAGCACTTCCTCGATGGCCTGGTTCTCAATTTCTTCTTCGTAGCTGATGACGGTGGCGCCGGCGCCAAACTTGGCGGAGACGTCCTTGACCATCTCGGCGTCGAGGGACTGGTTGACGGTGACGAAGATGCCGCTCATCAACAGCGACGCGATGAGGTCCTTGGCGCGGATTTCTAGCTTCTCCGCCAGGTCCTTCACGCTGATGCCTTCAGTGACCGTAATCTCGCGGGTGATGGGCACTGGCTCGCCGCTGAGCTGCATGCCGCTGTAGCGTGGCGGCGGCACAAAGCCCTTCATCGGGCCTTCTTTGGTCTTCGGATACTGCGGACGTCCTCCGCGACCGCGCGATGGAGCACGCTGCGGACGGGGAGCCTCGCCTGTTGGCGGGGCACCACCTGCGCCGCCGGGGCGTGCGCCGAAGCCGGGACGCGCTCCTGGTGCGCCAAATCCGGGACGGGCTCCAAAGCCGGGACGTGCACCGGGTGCGCCGGGAGCTCCTGAACCGCCCATGGGAGTGCGGGTAGGATGCTTGGGGCGTGGTCCGCCCGGGAATTGGCCGGGAGCCGAAGGGCCGCTACCGGGAGTGCGCGGCGGATAGCTGCCCGGAGCGCCAGCAGGACGGCGATCGAAGATGGGCCTTCCGCGCTGCAATCCAGCGCCTGGAGCCATGTTGCCCGTGCCCGGTTCGGCTGGTGGCAGAATGGGCGCCTTGTATACGGGCCGAGGTCCGGTCTGCGGCATCACCATGCGGCGAACAGGAGGCGCTGGAGGGGCCGGAGCCTTTGCCGGCGCGCCTTCAATCGCAGTTGCCGCGGACTCAGCCGAGATGGTGGAAACCGGGGCATCCAGTTGCGCAGGAGCTACCTGAACCGAAACCGGAGTTGCCTCTACGGCAGCGACAGGTGCGGCTTCCGCTGGAGCCTCAGTGACGGCAGGTGCGGTGGGCTGCGCGGCTGCAGGAGCAACCAGAGGCTTTGCGACTACGGGCGGCTTTTCAGCAGCTCGCGGCGCTTCTTCTTTTGGAGCAGCCGCGGGTGGCTTGACGACCACAGTGCCTGGAGGCGGCGCAACGACCACAACTGGGCGCGAAACTGCGCCCACTGGAGCCTTCGCAACCACCGGACCGGCTGGCGGTTTGGAGGCAATGGCAGGTGTCGTCGGCTGAGAGACGATGTTCGGGGCCGAACGCGGTTGTGGAACGATCTTGCGTGGGGCGGGCGGCGCTGGAGGAGCGGCGACAACTGCCGGCTTTGCGGCGACAACCGGCGGCGGCACAGCGGGCGCTGGTGCTGCCGGCTTGGTCGGCATGTGCGGGTGCCGCGCTTCTTCCTCTTCTTCTTTCTTCTTCGCCAGAATGGCCTTCAGCACGTCGCCGGGCTTGGAGATGTGCGAGAGGTCGATTTTTGGTGCGATGGGCTGCTGAGCGCGAGAGGACGCGGCGCTGCCATGGCCGGCCGCGCGCGATCCGCGCTCAAATTGCGCGCGAACCTTGTCGGCTTCATCACTCTCAAGGCTGCTGGAGTGGGTCTTGCCTGCGCCCAGGCCGAGTTCCGCCAATACGTCAAGAATCTGTCTGCTCTTGACTTCCATCTCGCGCGCGAGATCGTTGATACGAACCTTACTCATCCGCCTCTTTTCGAAAATCCCATTCCCAGAGCCGCTAGTCGCTCATAGCTACCTCGCGGCGTTGGATGTTGATCAAACTTCGTTGGTCGCCACCTCGGCTTTGAAGGGTGCGGCGCATTTAAGCGCCGTCCTCTTTGGCCGCCTGTTCTTCTGTTACGTCTTCGGTTTCATTGGCATCCGGCTCAGCTACCACTCCGGCGCCGATTGCATCGATTTCGTTTTGATCCACTTCCTCAGATTTGGCTTCCGCTTCCTCGTTGGCCACGCCTTCGATTTCTTGAATCACTTCCGCGGAGTTCTCTGCTTCAGCTTCCTCAGTTGCCGCGGCGCCCTCGGGCACATGGCCCGCTTCGCCCTCTTCAAAGTGGCCGAAGTAGTGGCGAACCGCGACCGAAATCTTCTCCAGGGTCTTTTCCCCGATGCCTGGAATCTCTTCGAGCTGTTCGGGGGTCATGTCGGCAAGGGCTTCGACGGTGGTGATGCCGGCGGTGACCAGCTTCTGGATAATGCCGTCGCCAAGCTCGGTGACCTGTTCGATGGGCGTCGAAGGCCCGCCGGTGAAGGTCCCCATTTGCTGTTCGACTTCCTGACGCTTCTCTTCTTCGCTCTTGATGTCGATCTTCCAACCCAGCAGTTTGGCGGCAAGGCGGACGTTCTGGCCCTTCTTGCCGATGGCGAGCGAGAGCTGCGTGTCATCGACGATGACCTCAAGCTGCTTGTCAGTCAGATCGGTGATTGAAACGCGGCTCACTTTAGCCGGCTGCAGCGCCTTCTCGGCAAAAGTGGTGATCTCGTCGGAGAACTCGATGATGTCTATTTTTTCGCCGCGTAGTTCGCGGATGATGGACTGCACGCGCATGCCTTTCATGCCCACGCAGGCGCCCACCGGGTCAACGTCCTTGTCGCGGCTTTGGACGGCGATCTTGGTGCGCTCGCCGGCTTCGCGCGCAATGGCGCGGATGACCACGGTGTTGTCGTAGATCTCTGGCACTTCAGACTGAAACAAGTTCGAAACCAGCTCAGGCGCGGCTCGGGACACAATGACCTGCGGACCCTTGGCGGCGCGGTCCACCTTGAGCAGCACTACGCGAACGCGCTCACCGATGGAGAACTGCTCAAGGCGCGACTGCTCGCGCTTGGGGCAGCGGGCTTCAGCTTTGCCGAGGTCATAGATCACGTCCTGGCCTTCGATGCGCTTCACGGTGGCGTTCAGCACTTCCTTCTCGCGGTGCGCGTATTCCTGGAAGACTGTGTCGCGCTCGGCTTCACGGACCTTCTGGAAGATGACCTGCTTGGCCAACTGGGCGGCGATGCGACCCAGCGGACTGGTATCGCGGTACATGCGAATCTCGGAGCCGACTTCGACGCCGGGCGCCAGTTCGTTGGCTTCCGCCAGAGTGATCTGGTTCAGCGGATCTTCAACCTGTTCCTGGTCCGCAACCACGGTCTTGTAGATGTAGGCCGTAATTTCGCCTGTCTCTTTGTTGAGCTCCCCGCGCATGTTTTCCTGAGTCTTGTAATACTTGCGCGTGGCCAGGGCGATGGCCTCCTCGACTGCGCCGACAACGATGCCGGGGTCGATGCCCTTCTCCTGGCTGAGGAGTTCGATGCTTTGATATAGAACGCTGGCCATACTCTGCTTACTCTCTCGATTGCTGCCTGGAACCCGGAATCGAAGCTCCAATGCCGGTTCAGTTGGTGATTACAGAAGGGGTGAAATGCTTCCCTTCCGCGGTTGATGTTGTTCCGAAAGCTTGCTTCGGAGAAGCTGTTAGATTTCGGGCACCAGTTGCGCCTTCTCGATGTTGCCGAGGGCAATTTCGACGGTGCTGACGCCGGCCTTCCGGCTCTTGCTGTTCTGCTTGACCGCATTCAGGTCGAGCGTTATGTTTTTTGCCGCGCCTGCCGGAGCTCCGGGTATCAGGCGCCCCTGCCAATGACGATTGCCGCGAATCGCCTCAAACGTCTGCACCTTCACCAGGCAGCCTGCAAATCTCTCAAAATCGTCTGCCCGGCTCAGCTTGCGGTCCAGACCCGGCGAACTCGCTTCGAGCGTGTACTCCGCTCCGGGCACAAGGTCTTCTACATCCAACAGGACGCCAAAGTCGCGGCTGAAAGCGGCGCAATCTTCGTGCGTTACGCCAGACAACTGCTCCACGCTCAGCGAGCCCTCGACCAGCCGTTCCGGAAGGCCCTCAGCGCCTGCAGCGATTTCCGCCTTCAGTTTCTCGCGTCCCTCGGCATTCTTCTCGAGAAACACGCGCAAGGTGCGCTCCTTCGCGGGGCCAATGAACTCCAGGTCCACCAGATCAAGCCCGTGCGAGGCAGCCACCCTTGCTGCTGCCGATCGAATTGCGTCCAAACTTACTGCCATCGTTCCTTCACCGCTTCAAAAAAGCGGTCGTAAATCGGGGTGCATTCCCCGCGGAATTTACCGCAAATAAAAAGTGGGCTATGAGCCCACTCCTCTCTCCGCCAGCCGGTGCGTTCACGGGTTGCATGGCGGACAAATTCGTCTGCATCCTTAGCATAGGCGAATTTGCCGGGAAATTCAATGGGGAAGAGGGTGGAAAAGGGTCGAAAATGGCCATTTCGAGGGGGGAAGGTTCCGCTTTGCACTGGGGCTGGGTAGGGACGACAATAACAGAATGAAATCTTTGCGAATGATGGCATTAGTCCTGGTGGTCTTGGCGGTGGCTCCTGCCCTGCGCGCGCTTGAAAAGCAGCCTGCCAGTGTCTATCACGCTCGTCGCGTGGCGCTGGCCGCCAAACTGCATGGCGGCGTTGCGGTGCTGTTTGCCGCCGAAGAGCCGCTGCTGGATCTGACGCCATATCGCCAGGATGAAGATTTCTATTACCTGACTGGATGGACTGAGCCGGGAGCTGCGTTGATGGTGGTGGCGGATGCGCCGCAGGCTGCGGAGCCGCGGACGTACAAAGAGATTCTCTTTTTGCCATCGCGCGACCTGCGCATGGAGAAGTACACCGGGATAAAGCTGGATGCTGCCTCTGCTGGCGTTGCTCAGGCGACGGGAGTGGACAATGTTGAGCAGATGACGGAGTTGCCGGCGGCGTTGAATGGGTTGATCGACAAGGACCGACGGCTGATGGTGAACGTGTGGATGCAGCCGGAGGCGGAGCAGGGTAAGGCGCTGCTGAAGTTTACGGCAGCGACGCTGGGGATGGACTCGTTGCCCATGGCACGCGACGTGATCACGCCGACCGCCGAGTTGCGGGTGGTGAAGGACGCGGGAGAGATTGATCTCTTGACGAAGGCTTCGACGGCGTCGATTGCCGGGCAGCGCGTGATGATGCGGGCCGTGAAGCCGGGCGTGACTGAGCGCACGGTGGCCGGGAAGATGACTGCGGCGTGGATGGAGAACGGCTGCGAGCGCGCGAGCTATGCGGCGATTGTGGGATCGGGCCCGAACTCGACAACGCTGCACTATGCGGAGAACGCACGCACAATTGAAGACGGCGACATCGTGGTGGTGGATGCTGCGTGCGAGTACTCGATGTACGCGTCGGACATTACGCGCACGGTTCCCGCGAACGGACACTTCACGGCGCGCCAGCGAGAGATCTACGACATTGTGCTGGGCGCGCAACAGGCAGCGATTGACGCGTTCGTGGCGGGAAAGTCCACCATTAACGATCGTGACCGGCACGATCCGAATTCACTCGACACAGCGGCCTACAACTACATCAACACGCATGGCAAAGACCTGCATGGACAGCCGCTGGGGCAGTACTGGCTGCATGGGCTGGGACACATGCTCGGCATCGACGTACATGATCCGGCGGTGTATCCGGCGGTATTGAAACCGGGGATGGTGTTTACGATTGAGCCGGGCGTTTACATTCCTGAAGAGAAGCTGGGCGTGCGAATTGAGTGCGATTTCATTGTGGGTGCGGATGGAAGGCTCGTTGATTTGGACGGAGCGCTTGCCCATACGGCAGATGAAGTGGAAGCCGCGATGAAAGGCAAGTGAGATGAGTATTGACCCGCGCGACGAAGCAGAGCCTGGCGAACTGGAGATACTGGCGCGCGCCTTCAGCGAGCAGTTGCTCGCCTGTCTCGACGAGTGTGCGCGCGGACGCAAGGGACTTTTCTCAGAGTACGTGGGCGGCGACGAAGAGACTGCGATCTGGCCTGAAGCGCAGCGGCTGCGCGAACTGGCGCTAGCGCTGCAGGGCGTGTTTGCGCAGATGGAAGAGCGCAATGCACTGGTCGACGAGTTCCTTGACTTGTGCACGATGCATGGAGAAAGTCATCCGGGGGAACGCAAACTGGCGCGGGCATTTCTTGAGCGCATCGAGCGCGGCGACGTGGGAACGCCTACTGAAAAGGAATGGAAGCCATGGTGACGCTTCATGCATTTGAAGCGCTAGTGGCGGGGTTTGTGACGATGGCCGCGCTGGTGGCCGCGTTGACGGCTCTGCTGACGAAGCTTACGCCGAGCTGGGTTGGCGATGAGGGGAAGCCGCAGGCGGGATATATCTTTGTGAACCTTGGCTACTCGTTTCTTGCGGCGGCAGCAGGGGGCTACGTGACGGCGTGGGTGGCAGTTGCCAACCCGATGTACCACGTGATGGCGCTGGGGATTATTGTGCTGGCGCTGGCCGCGCTGAGCGCTCTGCAGGCGCGCGGGAAACAGCCGGTCTGGTACCAGCTGACGCTGGTCGCGCTGACGCCGATGGGCGTGCTGGCGGGAGGACTGGTGCGGCTGCGGGTGTTGGGAATTTTATAAAGCAGCTTTCAGCTTTCAGTTTTGGTTTTGCGGGAAACGAATTTGTTTTTTGGAGGGTTTTGGGGGGTGAGGCGGCTCACTTATCGGGCGATAAGTGGAACCATTTGTGGTACTTCGACAACGTTAAACGTTCGTCTCAATGGTTGCGAAACAGTGCGAAATGGTCGTCTAAATGGTTACGAAACAGCGTGAAATGGAACCATTCAGGGTTACAAAACCTGCTGAATGTTCGCAAATATACGACCCAAACAGGGTGAAATGGTCGCTTAAATGGTTACGAAACACGTCGAAATGATCGTCTAAGTGGTTACGATTTTCGAGATACTTACCCCAGAAAAGTTCCGAATTGGGAGTTTCAAAACCCAGGATAGTTACGAATTAGAGCAAAGGTTTGCAGAGAATTACCTGAAAACGCGCGAAAATGGTGTTATTCGCTGCTTAAAAGGCACTTTTAGCGCTGTTTTGGCGCATTTTTGAGGTGTTTTTGTGCGTATTTGCGCACATAAGGGGCCCGGAAACGGGCCCCTTTGGCGTTTGAGCGAAAGGTGAAGGGAGTGGGCGATGATCAAGATCATGCGGGAGCGGGCTCGGCTGGAGCTGGAGCGGCAGATTCGGCCTTATCGAAGGGCGAGGAAGAATTCACGACCGCGGGAGGGGTGGTTGCGGGCGGTTCGGCTGGCGTCGGGGATTGCGGCAGAACAGATTGCGCGGGTGATGGACTTTACGCCGAAGATGGTGTTCCAGATGGAGCGGGCGGAACAGGAGGGGAGGATCAGCCTGGACCGGTTGGGGAAGATGGCGCGGGCGCTGGAGTGCGACCTGGTGTATGGGCTGGTACCGTGGCACCAGTCGCTGGAGGATCGGGCGATGGAGTTGGTGGAACAGACGTTGTGGAGGAAGCGGTATACGCGGAAGGGGCTGCGGTGAAGTGAGTGCTGCGTATACACGGGAGGGCCCACCCTCGCTGGCCGGAGGTGGCTGCGAGGGTGGGTGTTGGTTGTTGCGTCGGGGATGTCGAGGCGGCTCAGAACTCGAGCTTGAGGGGACCGAAGGGGGCGCCGATGGTTGTGTCGCGGGGACCATCCCATTGAGGCTCCAAGGCGAGCTGCTCTAGCAGGGATAGGCCTCTGCGCTTCCTCTTCTTCGGTTCGTCAGCTTTCATGGCGCCGGTGAACTCGATGAGCAGTTTTGCGCTGCCGACATTGCCCAGGACGGTTTCCTTGACCAGCGCATCAGCGATCCTGCCAGACTGAGACACGACCGCCGTGTTGACAGCATTGCGAAGAGTGCTTCCAGCGACGCCGGGCTTTGGGGGCCTGACCTTTGCCGTTGCTTTTCTGCCACTTGGCTTGCAAGTGGGTTTTCTGCCCGGGTTACCTTTGATCTCGGGCATCGGTTGTTCTTGAGAAGCCGGTTTGTTGGCCGACTTCAGGTTATTGGTAGTCTTCCTTTTGTTGCTCAGTACAGCCTTTTTTGAGGCCATCGTTCACCCATTTCCGGCCACGTCCCGCGGACTCTTGTGCCAGCAGAAGAGCAGCATGCAACGGTTCCGCGCCGGAACCGCCCCGAAAACGAATCGTCAGGAATATTGCCGATGATTATGAATAATTGCCGATGTTTTTCGTCTCCTCTGCGCACGCGCGCCGCGAAGATGGCCTGTTTCAATGAAAGGAGGTCTTTCTCCTGCCCTCCTTTTTGGTTCTTTACTTTGGATCTGTTTCAAGCGTACCGAAAAGCGGGCTAATTCTCTGCAAAAAGTTTCCGATGCAGTGCCGGCGCTCTGTCGGGCCGGGACGATCCTCATGGCGTCAATGTTGTTTCCTGGAGGGTCAATGCCGGGTGGGCGGTTCTCCAACCGCGACCACGGCACATTGCCGGTAATCCAACCGGAGCACTCTGAGATCCAGGAAAACAGTTGGATGCCAAGTCAGCAGCGATCATCCAGCACGCAGGAGGCGGAGGTCAAAGTTAGCCGACCCCGAGAAGGTGAGGAACCTCAAGCTCTCGGCCCATCCTATGCGGCTATGAGCACCTGGATACGATCAGGGTCATGTCGTCGGCCTGCCTGCCGCAGCTGAAGTGCTGCACATCGTTGAGAATGTTGTCCAGGATTTCGCCGGCTGATTGCTCCCGATGCTTCCGAGTCGTCGCGATCAGACGTTCTTCGCCGTACTCTTCCTCTTCGTTCGGCCCCGCTTCAGAGATGCCGTCGGTATAAATCACGAGGACGTCGCCAGCGGCAAGCTCGCGTTGAGCCTCGGTGCAGTCCCATTCCTCGAACAATCCCATCACAGTCGCGGTTGCCGAAAGCCGCTCAACCTCCCCATTGGCCCGCACCAGGATCGGAGGATTATGACCGCAGTTGACATAACGCAGGCGCCGAGTCCGATCGTCGTAAACTGCGAAGAACATGGTCGCGTAATGGCTGGTTTCGGTGTTCCTGTAGAAGAGTTGATTGACGGAGCGCAACAAGTGGGAGACATCCTGCAGCGCCAGGGCGTACTGTCCGCGCAAATTGGCCTGCAGGTTCGCCATGAGCAGCGCGGCGGACATTCCCTTTCCCGAGATGTCGGCGAGCACCAGGCCGAGACGGCCCGAGCCGAAATCGAGAAAGTCGTAATAGTCACCTCCCACGGCGCGCGTCTGAATGCACTGACCGCAACATTCCAGCGTCTGTAGCGATGGAGCCTGCTGTGGCAACAGCCGGCTTTGCACCTGGCGTGCGATCTGCATTTCCTGTTCTGTACGGCGCTCCGCTTCCATCTGCTCGGCCATCTTTTCCCCGAGCGTGATGCCGCGCATCGCGATTCCCGCCTGGCTGGCAACGGATGCCAACAGACGTTTGTCGCTGGCTGAATACGGTTCTTCTGAAAGCCTGGAACCGAGCACGGCCACCCCTTCCAGCATTCCTCCGCTGGAACCGCGAATTGGCACCAGGCATTCCGGGTCGAGCGGCGCCAATTGCGTCCCTCTCACTGTCTCGGAGATCAATTCCAACGGCGCGGCGCGGCCAGCCAGTTCAGCGATTCCGGCGCCCGTACTCGACAGCGTCATGGCTTCCGCTGGCGGATTGCCCGCATACGCCAATAACTCTCCGTTGCCGGCCCTCAGGTAAACGAACATGGAACGCGGGTGCAGCGCGTCCCAAATGTTCTGCCGCAGAAGCACGGCCAGGCCGTCGCGGCTGCTGGTATTAAGAGTCTTTGCGGCAAGGTCCTCCAGGATTTGCTGAGCGTCATAGGAGCTGCGGAAAAAAGCGCGGTCCAGTTGCGTGCGAACGCGAAAATGGACCTGGGTTGCTCCTGAGATCAGCAGCACGCCAAACGCCGCACCAATGGGTATGGCGGCCTTTGAGCCGGCGGTGAAATAGTGCGAGAACGCCTGTCCGAACCACAACGTCAGGCCTACTGAGACGACAAGGATGAGAACGACAAACCCGCGTTCCACCATGAAGTAGCGGGCACTGCGCTTGAGCAGTACGGGGATGTCCATCACCCGATGCTTGACCACAGCGTAGGCGAACGAGAGAGGAAACAGGAAGAGCAGAACTACCCTGGCGACAATGACCCAATAGGATGGTTCGGCATGGAAAACATCTTGCGCAAGGGCAATCGCCGCGGATGGCGTGACTCCGACGACGGTTCCCCAGAAAAGAACTTTGATCTTGCGGAGGTCGTCCTTGCTGGCGCTCAACCTGTTGCACAAAAGTGAAATGAGCCCAAGAAAAATAGAGCTGTAGACGATGACTATTCGGGCATTCTCGGCGGTGCGGCCAGGCAAGACCGCAAGGATCAAAGGCAATGCCCTGGAGTCGCCGTTCCGGAAACCCCCAAGGCTCAGGCAGGCGCCGATTGCCAGCAGTGCCCACTTCAGCCAGGGGACCTTGCGGTCAATTGGAGAGCGCGCAGGGAAAACCGCGAAGAAGAAGTAGAACAGCCCGGTGATGACGCTGCCCATCAGGGTCCGATAGGCGAGCAGGAAGGACCGGAGATTCTCCGGCGCGGCAGAAAACCCGGCGGGCATATCAGCAGATGTAATAAAGGTCGCGAACAAAAGGGCCAGCAGCCACGCATTCCCGTCTTCTATTCGCAGAAACAGGACAGCCAAGCCCACAATGAGGAATAGCAGCGGGTACGAATCCAGTATCTGATTTGCAATTGTGCGGGCTATGGTCCTGGTGTCGCCTGTTCCTTGCCTGGCGCGAAACCGAGGCGTGATTGCCAATGGCTGTGATTGTCCCGGCCGCTGCAAAGTGAGAGTCACCGGGTCTCCGGGGCGTGAACTCTGCCAAGTGCTTGACTCCAATTCCTCCCATCGCGATGCCGAATTTGCGCTGCTTCCATTGATGGCTACGATGCGGTCGTCCACTTTGAGCCCGGACTTCTCCGCCGGGCTGGCTGGATACACCCTGTCAATCTCAATTCCAGTGGGAGAGTACGATCCGTCATAGCCCACCTCGACCGGCGCCGAAATCGGGCTGCGAATGTAGTACATCCACGCCGCGCTGTAGATAATGGTCAGCGCCGCGAGGATGGCCGCCAAGGCCAATAGCAATTCCCGGTATTTGTGGCTTTGCGCGTTGGCTATAGGCATAAGATTGCGGTGTCTGTCTCGCCTCGGCAGTAATCTAGTCCATCCCTCGAAGCTGGGCTGTGACGACGGTTACTTGGAGCCCCCGGAAACGCCCGGGGGCCCAGAATTGAGGTTGCGCCTGAATTGTCGCCCGCGCGGACATTACCGCAGCCCAGGCGGGTTGCTCCGGGATTGCCTGTCGCTGATGAGCAACGGTGAGCGGACAAGCAGGCGGGCCGCTTATGGAGACGGCGACGACCGGGAGGATGGCGCCGGGCGCGGTGAAAAGATGTGGTGTGTGAATTGCGTGAGGCGGTAGAATCCGATTCTGGACTTGCTGTCGCTTGATCCTGTCCCCAACGGAAAAATTAGACGAAGAGAGGAAATGAATCGGATGAGACTTCGCAGAGCTGTTTCGTTCCTGGCCGGCGTTTGCCTGCTGATGCTGACTACCACTGTGAACGGAAGGGCAGTGGCCGCGGCAGGAGCGACTTTTGACCCGGATATCCAGGAGGCTTGGCATTACAAGCTGACGATGGAGAAAGTGCAGACGGCGATTACAGCCTCAGTGAAGGTGAACAAGCTGCTGGAGAGCAATGCGGCGCTGAGGAAGAAATCGGACGATCTGGACAACCAACACTTTTCGCTGGATCGGAGAGCCAAGGCTATCGACACGAGCTTTCCGGAGATTGCGGCGATTGTGCGCGCGAGCGGGCTGGGGACCCGGGAGTGGCTGCTGATCAATATGGCCTACGTCTCAGACATGATGTACGTGGGGATGAAGAAGATGGGGCAGGTGAAGGACTATCCGCCGAACACGATTACGCCGGAGAATGCGTCGTTTGTGGATGCGCATTTCGACCAGCTGTCGCAACTGGGGCAGGGGTTGAGTCGATGAGGCAGGGAACTGGGAACAGGGAATAGGGAATAGGGAACAGGGAATAGGGACTAGGGAATGGAATATGGACTAGGGACTAGAAGGACCTTCCCTGGATTTTTCTTTCGCCGTTCGAAGTCTTAATCGTGGGCGGGGCCGCTCTTCTGCAAACACACCTTTGAGAGGGCACGTACTTTAAGACGCTACGCACGACAAAGCCTCCGGCTCTGCTGGAGGCTTTGTCGTTGCGCGGGGGGATTGGTTTACCAGCGGATGCCGACGCTTACGGGGATGAGCTTTGTTCCGGCGGCTACGGTGGTGGTGCCGAGGCCGTTGGGTTGGGTGGTGACGGCCGGGGTGAGGACGTCGATGTAACGGGCTTCAACGAAGAGCTTCATCTTGCTGTCCTGGTACATGCCGCCCATGCGGTGCTGATAGCCTCCACCGATGTTGAAGCCACCCTGGTTGGAGGAGAAGTGGCCTACGACGGCGTTGACGGTGGTGATGCCGCAGTAGTAGTAGTCGCAGTACTCGGCCTCCTGGGGATCAGTGAAGCTGGTGACCTTGCGATAGAAGCCTCCGCCGCCGGTGATGTAGACGTCGTTGCTGGATTTGGGCAAAAGGCTGATGACTGGATCGAGGGTGAGCGACCAGATGTGGGCGTGCCCACCATTGGCGCCGGTCTCCGCGATGATGGCTCCGGGAAGCTTGTTGTCGAGGAACTGGTACTCAGCCAGAAGAGCGAAGCGCTTGGAGAAGTTGTATCCGCCGCCAACGGTGAACCCGGCGCCCCAGGTGATGTAGGTCTTGTCGGTGGGAATTGAGGCGCCACCGCCGAACTCGAGGGCGTACTTGTCAACGAGGTTCTGCTTCCAGCCGTGGTGACCCTCCTGGCCGGCGGCGGAGGCAGAGGGGGAGGGCGCGGAAGGCAGCGCGGCCAGGCCTTCAGGAGCTGCGGACTCGGCAAGTTGGGTGAGGCCGGGGTCGTTTGACGAAGAGAAGCCGGTCTGGCCGGATTGATTTTGAGGGGTTGCGGTCTGCGCGCTCGCCAAATTTGAGGCAAGCAGGACAACAGAGCCAAGGAAAACGAAGCGGAACGTGAAACGCCGCTTGAGCGAAATCCAAAGGGGGAATGACATGTCTCAACCTCAAGGAATGAATTGATTTAAGTACGTCGAGGCGTAGTTTGCCCGGCAAAGGGTTAGACACCGAAATGAGGAAGAAGGTTGCGCCGTGGTGAATATAGGCGGTGGGAGGAGCGGAGGATTTCCCACTTTCTAGATTTGTGGCACTGTGATAAGATAGTGTCACTTAAGTTGAAGGGTGACACTATGGAGCTGATGGAACGCAGTGAATTGAGGGCTCGGACGCGTGTGGGTGAAAAGGGGCGCATTGTGATTCCGGCGGAGATGCGTGAGGCGCTGGGACTCGCCGCCGGCGGGGTGCTGGATTTGCGGGTGGTTGACGGGGAGTTGCGGATATCAACGATCCGTAGCCGCATCCGGCGTGCGCAGGAGCGGGCCAGCCGGTATGTCAAACCGGGCACTCTGGTCTCTGACGAATTGAGCGCCGAACGGCGCGAGGCGGCCAAGAATGAGTAAGGTTGTTCTGGATGCCTCGGCAATTCTCGCCGTAATTTTTCGCGAACCGGGCGCGGAAAAACTGACCGAAGAAATCTTGGATGTTGCTGTTGCGAGCACGGTGAACCTCGCCGAAGTGCAAACCAAGCTCGTCAAGAAAGGGTACGATCCGGACGATGCCTGGTCGGACGCCCTTTTGTTAGAGTCGGAGCCTGAGCCCTTCACCGCAAAACAAGCGAAGGTCGCCGGGAGCCTGATCGCGACGACGGAAAAATATGGACTGTCGCTGGGAGACCGGTCGTGCCTGGCGCTGGCGATTGCGCTCAAGGCTCCCGTGTATACCACTGAACAGGTCTGGAGAAATTTGAAGGTTGGCGTTCCGATTCATGTGATCAGGTGAAGGAGCAGGGAACAAGGAACAGGGAACAGGGAATAGGGAGGGAACAGGGAATAGGGAACAGGAAAAGGCCGGAGCTTTTGCTCCGGCCTTTTGTGTTTGCTGTTGATGCGATCAGCGGCTGTTTTCAGCCGTGTTGCCTCAGCCCTGGATGTCGAACTGCTCGGGGTGGAGGGTGGGGTCGCTCTTGACGAGGATGTTTTTGGTGGTGAGCTCCTCGAATTCTACGAGCCAGCTGGCGTTGTTCTGCTTGAGGACCTTGACGGTTTCGGGATGGACGCGGAGCAGCACGTCAGCGCCTTCAAAGTGGCGCTTCATCTTGCGCAGCTCAGTGTAGATCTCGTTGCAGACCGTGGTGGGACTCTTGACCATGCCGGTAGCCTGGCAGGTGGCGCAGGGCACGCTGAGGGTGCGCTCGAGCGACTGCTTGACGCGCTTGCGGGTGATGGCGACCAAACCAAAATCGTTGAACTGGAGAACCTTGGTGGGGGCGCGATCGGCCTTGAGGGCTTCTTCAAGAGCGGCAAGAACCCTGAAGCGATTCTTGCGCTCGTCCATATCGATGAAGTCGATGACGATGATGCCGCCGAGGTCGCGGAGGCGAATCTGGCGAACGATCTCCGGGACCGCATCGAGATTGGTTTTGACGATGGTGTCTTCAAGGCGGGCTGACTTGCCGACATACTTGCCGGTGTTGATGTCGATGGCGACAAGGGCCTCAGTCTGGTTGATGACGATGGAGCCGCCGGATTTGAGCCAGACCTTGGAGCGGAGCGCCTTGGAGATTTCGTCCTGAATGCCGAAGTGCTCGAAGAGCGGCGTCTCCTTGGTGTAGAGCTTGACGCGGCGCACGAGGGAAGGCGAGAAGCGGTTGAGGAAGCGGACAATGCGCTCGTAGTCGGCTTCAGAGTCGACCCAGATGTTGGCGAAGTTGGAGCTGACCTGATCGCGCAGGATGCGCTCGATCAGCGAGAGGTCGTGGTAGATGAGCGCGGGCGACTTGGAAGCGTCAGAGCGCTGCTTGATGTCGTTCCACAGATTCATGAGGAAGCGAAGGTCGGCGCGGAGATCTTCTTCCGAGGCGCCCTCGGCGGCGGTGCGGACGATGAATCCGCCAGAGGCTTCGCCGCGCTCATGAACGAGGATGCGCTTGAGGCGCTGGCGCTCTTCGTCCGAGGCGATTTTGCGGCTGACGCCGATGTGGGAGACGGTGGGCATGAAGACCAGGAAGCGGCCGGGCAGGGCGATGTGCGAGGTGATGCGCGCGCCCTTTTTGGCGATGGGCTCCTTGGCGATCTGGACGAGAATTTCCTGGCCGGGCTTGAGCAGGTCACTGATGATGGGCAGATCAGAGGTCTGCATGGAACGGCGCGTGGGCCCACCGCGGCGGTTACCCTGCTGCGGTGCGGCTCCGCGGCCACGACCACGGCCTCCGCGCGCGTTGCGATCGCGGCGGGGCTGTCCGGTGGCGTCGGCGGGTTGCGTTCCGGCGGCGTCCTCTTCTTCGTCCTCATCTTCGTCGAAGGATTCGTCGTCGCCGCCTTTATCGTCGAAATTCAGCTGGATCTTGTGGTCGAGGTGCGCTTCCTGCAGCATTTCGCCGAGCTCGCCGGTGCGCATGGAAGGGGGCAGAGTCTCTTCTTCGTATTCGTCAAGGTCGTGCTCGACAGCCTTGCGATGGCGAGGATGGGCTACGGTGTCGAACTCCTCACCCTCGATGACCTCTTCTTCAATATGGCCTGCGCCGGGGGCGTAGGAGGAGACGGCCGCTACCGAGGCGCTTGCCGGCTTGGACGCTTGTTCTTCGTCCTTTTTCTTGCCGAAGCCGAAGAGGCGGAAGTTGTGCGGAGGCAGAGGGTCAATGTTGTGCGAGGCGGAGGCGTCGGATTCGGGCCCAGACTCTGGTTCGATGCACTCGGTTTCCAGCTCTGCGGTTGTAAACTCGTGGGCGGTGTGTTCAGCCGTCGTGGTTTCAGAGACGAGACCGTCATCGAGGTCGCGGCCGAGGAACTCGGCTTCGTGCTGGTTGGCTTCAAACTCCGGCTCAGCGCCGGGCTTTTCGAGCTCGGATTCCTGGGTTTCTTCGACGTACTCGAGTTCTTCGACGTGGTGGGGTGAAAAAGCCTCAGCCTCGTGGTGCTCGATGGCCGGTTCGGGTGTGACCTCGTGCGTGGGAGCAACTTCAGAAGCGCTCTCAGGTTCGGACTCGCGGTTGCGATGGCGGGAGATGGACTCGCCGGGGAGCAGGCCGCTGCCGTCCCACTCGATGGGGGTGTCGATCAGCGTGGAGGGCTTGGCGAAGCCGCTGGGGCGTACCGGAGCGGGAGGCTCGGCGGAGCGGGGAGCATCGTCGGCCGGTGCGCCGCCGTACTTGCGGAGCGACTCTCCGGGGAGAACGAAAGGGACCGGCTCGGGCGACGAGCTACGCGGAGGGCGAGGATTGGAGCTGGACGGACGCTCGCTAGAGAAGCTGGCCGAGGCCTGAATCTCAGGCGCGAATTCAGTTTCGCTGGGCTCGGGAGTGATTTCGAGGGAGGAAGAGGAGGAAGCCTGACCGCCCTCGGAGGAACCGGACTGCCCGCGTGCACCGCGGCGATGGCGGCGACCGCGCCAGCGGCGTGAACCGCCGGGGCCTTCCGAATCGCTCGATGCGCCGTCGGCTGAAGATTCGGCGGGGGCCAGGGAGTCGGCCGCGGTAGATTCCGTTGATTCGATCACGATATCGTCGGCGGGGCGACGTTCGCGCTGGACGCGGTCACCGCGCTGGGCAGGACTCGCATCTGGACGCTGTTGTTGCTGCGGCTGGGCGGGGCGGCCGCCGTTGGTGTGGCGGACTTCGCGGGGAGGCTGGTTGGCGCCGCTGGCGGCAGCCTTTTCCAGCTCGTCGGACTCTTCAGAGTCCTCAAGCTCCATGAAGTCGGTTACGTAGAGGAAGGCGTCGCGCTCGAGACCGAGGTCTACAAAGGCGGACTGCATGCCAGGCAGGACGCGGGTGACGCGCCCGTTGTAAATGGACCCTGCCAGGGTGTACTCGTTTTCGCGTTCGTAATAAATTTCCGCGAGTTGATCGTCTTCAAGAATTGCAAGCCGCGTTTCATGCGGCGTGCTGGAGATGCAAATCTCTTTTGCCATCGTACCTTTCCGTCCGGCGGCCTATGGCAACCGGTACACGCGGCAAGGAGAGATGGAGACGCACAAGGCGGGAAGGGGAGAGGAGGGGCGGAAAACCAGGTCTACGCAAACGCGGCGGCACTGAGCGTGGAGTGACCCCAGGGGGCCAGGAACCGCGGCAGTTGTCCCGAGGGACCAGCCGAACGAGTTGAGTGTTGCGGGAATCCGTGTGCAGAGAGTTTGTGGCGAAATGAACGGTCGCCGTTAGGCCGGGGGTGCGGGCAAGGACGAATGGCGCTCGGGGAGCGGAGCTGAGCTCCGAAGATCCCACGCCAATCCTGCGGCCAAAACCCCTGCGGCACCGGGAGTCCCTGCGACAAATGCCGGTCGCTGGGGTGTTCCGGTTGTCCCGTCTCTGCGTACTCATGAACCCAATCCTGCCGGGCGCGATCCATCCGGACCTGGCCGGCGAAATGCTTGAAAATAATGCTCTTGCTGTCCAGGACTGTCCAAGGGCAAGCAAGGGGCGAACTTGATATCGGCGCCGGGACCAAAAGGGTCGGGACGCCCTAGTTAACGAACCGGCGCATGCGGACATTCATCGCCGCACCCAGCGCCAGGAACGTAAACAGCACCGAAGAACCTCCGTAACTCATTAACGGTAAAGGAATTCCGGTGACTGGCATAAAGCCTACGACCATGCCCACGTTGACCGCAATCTGAAAGGTCAACACAGCCACTATTCCCATAATAATGAGGGAACCGGACAGGTCAGCGGCCGTTTGAGCGTTCTGAATCAAACGCATCAATATGGAGAAGTATAGCAGGAGGACGAAAATCGCGCCCACGAAGCCGTGCTCCTCACTGAAGGCGGCAAAGATGAAGTCGGCGTGGGGGATGGGGAGAAAGTCGCCCTGGGTCTGTGAGCCCTTGGCCGCGCCCTGGCCCCAGATGCCGCCCGCCCCGACGGCAATACGCGACTGGAGGAGCTGGTAGCCTGCGCCGCGGGGGTCGTTGTCAGGGTTGACGAAGCTGGTAAGGCGGGCTTTCTGGTAGGGCTTGAGGACTTTGCCGCTGGTCCATGCGCCGACCAGGAAGACGCTGGCGGCGGTGACGAGGATGAGCGACTGCTTGACGTTGATGCCGCCCAGGAAAAGGCCGGCGATCAGGATGGGCATGTAAGTGAGGGTGGTTCCCAGATCGGGCTGGATGAGCACGAGCAACATGGGAAGGCCAACCAGGGCGAAGGCCTTGAAGATGTCGCGCCAGGTGAGCGAGCGGCCTCCGAGGTTGGCGATGTAGCGGGCCATGACGAGGATGAGAATGAGTTTGACCCACTCGGAGGGCTGAAACTGCATGTGGCCGACGTTGATCCAGCGGCGCGCGCCGAGGACCTTGTGCCCGAAGATGCGGACGGCGACCAGAGCGAACAGGCAAACGCCGTAGGCCCAGGGAGACCAGTCGAGCAGGCGGTGGTAGTCGATTTTTGAGAAGAGGAACATGACGACCAGGCCACAGGTGATGTACAGGAGCTGCTTCGAGTGGAAGCCGACGTACTTGGTGTGGAGAGTGGCCGAGTAGATTTCAAAGACAGAGATGGTGCAGAGCAGCAGCACCATGGCGAGGAGCCACCAGTCGAACTCGCGATAGCTGAGAATGCGGCGCATGGCCATTATTGCGGTCTCCGGGCGGTGGCGAGTTCGGCTACGTCAGCGGGATGGGTTTTGCTTTGGGCTACGATCTGGCCGCCTTTGACGAGGAAGGTTGCGCTTTCAGCATGGGCGGGGGTTGCGGGCTTGCCGTGGGCCGCGGGGGATTCGGGAACGGTCCAGAGCGCGCCCATTTGGACGGGGGGCTGGGTTTTGGTGGGTGGGAGGTTGTGAGCGAGCAGGCGCTGCTTGTCAACGTAAGCTGACACGACGTTGGCTCCAATGCGCGCAGCGAACCAACTTTTGCTGCCATTCTGAAATAGAACGGCTACCACCAGTTCAGGGTTGCGGCGCGGCGTGACGCCAACAAACCAGACGTTGGGCTCCGTGGCGCGGCCTCCGTTGGTTTTGCCCAGCGCTTCATGGCTCATCACCTGCGCGGTGCCCGTCTTGCCGGCAAAGTCGATGCCCTCCAGGTGCTCTCCGCCGGCGGTGTGGAAGGCGCCAGGCTGGGTGACGTTGTACATGCCGTCGGTGACGGTGATCCAGTTGTCGAAGTCGATGGGAACATAGGCGTCGCCGGTGCCGGGGAAGCTGTCGAGCAGGCCCTTGCGGAAGTCCTCAGGCAGCTGATTGGGAAAGACGACGTGGGGACGGACCATGTGTCCTTCAGAGGCGATGCCGCCGATGATGCGGGCGAGCTGGATCGGGGTGGCTTCAACGGCTCCCTGGCCGATGGAAACGTCGAGGGTTTCATCGGGATACCAGCGGGCGTGGTAGTTCTTGAGCTTCCACGGGGCGGAGGGCATGAGGCCGGCCTGCTCTCCGGGCAGGTCGATGCCGGTGCGCTGACCGTAACCGAATTCCTGCGCGTACTTGGCGATCCTGTCGATGCCGAGCTTGTCGCCAAGCATGTAGTAGAAGGTGTCGCAGGAGTAGGGGATGGCGTTCTGGATGTTGACTGCGCCGTGATGCTCGTCGCAGTGATGGAAGAAGCCGTAAGGCCCCCATCCGCCGGAGCAGTTGATGTGCATGTCCTGCGCTATGCCTTCCTGAAGGCCGGCGACGGACATCAGGATTTTGAACGTGGATCCCGGAGCGAGCTGGGCCTGGAGGGTCTTGTTCATCAGCGGGTGGTCAGGATCGGTGATGAGCTTGTTCCAGTCGTTGCGGTTGATGCGGACGGCGAAGGCATTTGGATCGAAGCTGGGGCGGGAGACCATGGCGAGGATTTCGCCGTTGCGCGGATCCATGGCGACGATGGCGCCGTTGCGGGCGCCAAGAGCGAGTTCGGCGGCGTGCTGCAGGTCTTCGTCGATGGTTAGCTTGAGGTCCTGGCCGGGGGTGGCGTGCTGGGTGCGCAGATAGCCGACTTCGCGGCCATGGCTGTCGACGATGACGTCGCGCGAGCCGTCCTGCCCGCGCAATAGCTGGTCGTAGGTTTCTTCAACGCCGGCCTTGCCGACAACGTCGCCGGGCGTGTAGTAAGCGAAGCGGGGATTGTTGAGGTCTTCTTCACTCACTTCGCCTACGTAGCCGATGAGATGGGCTGCAAACCCGTCGCGGGGATAGAGGCGGCGTTCCTCGTCGATGGTTTCAAGCTCGGGGAGCTCGTTGCGGTGAGCCTCAATGAAGGCCTGCTCGTCGGGCGTGATCTCAGCCTTGATGGGGATGGGCTGATATCCGGGCGCGGCGCGGTAACGGCGGAGTGTGGCCTGGAGCTGTTCGAGATCGATGTCGAGGCCCTTGGCGATGAGCGGCAGATCGGCGTCGACGTTGTGGTTCTGCTCGCGGACGAGGAAGCAGGAGATAGAGGGATAGTTGTCAACGAGCAGCCGGCCCTCGCGATCGAAGAGCTTGCCGCGGGCGGCGAGGATGGGCTCCTTGCGGATGCGGTTCTGCTCGGCGAGCAAGCGGAAGTTCTCAGCGCCGAGCACCTGCATCCGCCACAACTGCGAGGAGAGCACGAGCAACATGATGAGGATGCCGTACTGCACCACCGCTGTCTTGAGTGGGGAGAGTTTTTCGCCGCGTTGGCCGCTGAGGGAATTCATGTATCTCTGTCTTCTAGGATACCGCTGGTGGAACGACAGTGGTCAGTGATCAGTGGTCAGTGGTCAGAAAAAGCCGATGGTCAGTGGTGAGCAAAAGCGCGATGGGGAGTGTTTGCGGCTGATCACTGACCACTGACCACTGATCACTGCTTTTAGTCCCTTATCTGCAGACGGTCGAGGAGGGGAAACAGCACCAGGGCGATGAGGGAGTTGCCGACGGCGCGGAAGAGCTCAGTTTGCCAGCGCCATTCCAGATCGAGTCCGAGAAGAAAGCGGTAGATGAAGACGAAGAGGGAGCTGGAAAGCAGGGAGAGCACGAAGATGAGGACGAGACGGATGGTCTGGTTCTCAACGTCAATGCGGATACCGAGGGAGGCGGCCAGAAAGCCGACCGTGGTTTTGGCAATGCCGTTGATGCCGATGGCGTGATGGGAGAGTGCATCTTCAAAGAGTCCCATGGCGGCGCCCATGACCGTTCCCTGAACGGGGCTGGGACGGCCGAGGGCGAAGTAGACGGTGACCACCAGGGGAAGGTCAAAGAAGTCATACGGGCTGACGACGCGCGGAAGCCAGGCCTGGAGGACCAGCGAGGCGAGCGGAACGAGGACGTATACGAGGAGGGGATAGTGGCGAATCTCCAACTGACGCCGCGTGTCGGGACCAAGCATGGACATGGATGGCATGGCTACTGGTTCCTCGGGGGCGCGGCTGGCTTTGGTTTTGAGGCGGCGGTCCCACTGGAAGGTGCGGCCGGGGTTGCGCTGGGCTCGGTTGGCGCCTGTTCCAACGGGGTGAACCGGTCAGGATGCAGAGGCTGGGGCGGATGGGCGACGGGATTGGGGTTGGAGGAGTCGAGGAGCGGTTGCTGCTCGGGCGGAAGGCTGGGATCGATGAGGCCGGGAAGGTGCTCGGCGTTGATCTGCGAGGCCCCTTGAAATCTTCCTTGGGATAGACGCGCACGACGACGCGGGAGCCTTTGCCGTCCAGGGCGACGATCTTCGACGATGGCCCTTCCGGCTTGCCTTCGTGCCAGCCGTTGGGCACCGCCAACTCCAACGTGCCGTCCTCGCTCTTCACCGTCATGTCCGCATAGGCCGGCGGCGAAAACGCGGCGACGGTCGCGGCAACCGGCAGGGCATACCAAATCCTCATGATTGCAACCTCAGTGTCTTGTGCGCCGTGAGGCATTGCACGAAAGTTGGGCGAGATTATCGTTTCGGCCCGGACAACGCCAGAATATTTTCCAGTTCGCGGCGACCCGTAGCCGACCGACGCCGGCGCCTTGCGTCTTGAACGCGCGGCATGGGCGGTCGGCGCGGCGCAAGGAGAGGAATGATTAACTTCGGATCAAATGATCCCCCGACCGAATGCTGCGCCGCAAAGAAGCGCACGCGCGCCCGCCGTCCTCGCATGCGCGAGCGGCGCCGAGGGACGGTTGCAAATCGCCGGATTGCCCGGACGGTTGGTTGCAGATATCCTGAACACTGCGGGCCTGCGAGGTGAAATTGAAACTCCAGGCCCGCCGAGTCCGCGGAGCCATCATCCTCGCCCTCATGACTTCCGAAGATGACGGGCGCGCCCACGCCGGCCTGGCGCGAGCGGCGCTTGATCTTGACGCCCTGAAGCAGACGGCGTCGCCTTTGGCCGATCGCCGGAATGAGCCATCGAGACGCCAACATTCTGCGCAACGTCGGCCTGCATGAACCTTTTGGCGATCAGCGACCTTCATCTCGGTCACGAAATCAACCGAAAGGCCCTCGATTCCATCGAGCGGCGACCGAAGGACTGGCTGGTCCTGGCGGGCGACATCGGCGATTCGGAGGCTCAGCTTGCCGACGCCTTCATGTTTCTGCGGCTCCGGTTCGCGCAGCTGATCTGGACGCCGGGCAATCACGAGCTGTGGACCACCGACAGCGCTCCGGGATCGCCGCAGGCGACGCGCGGCGAAGCGCGCTACGACGCGCTTGTCGCGCTGGCCCGCTCGTTCGGCGTGCTGACGCCCGAGGATCCTTATCCAATCTGGCCGGGAAGCAAGCAGCCGATCGTCATCGCGCCGCTGTTCACGCTCTACGACTACAGCTTCCGGCCGGACGAAGTGGCGGTCGCCGACGTCGTCGAATGGGCGGCCGCGGAGGGAATCGTGACCGCCGACGAGATGTTGATCGATCCGGTCCCGTATCCCGATCGGGCGGCTTGGTGCGCGGCGCGTGTGGAGAAGACGGCGGCGCGGCTCGCCGCGCTGCCGGATGACTACGCGACCGTGCTTGTGAACCACTATCCGCTGGAGCGCGAACACGCCTTTTTGCCGCGGGTGCCTCGCTTCGCGCCCTGGTGCGGCACGCAGCTCACCGACGGCTGGCACAGCCGCTTCCGCGCCAAAGCGGTGGTCTACGGCCATCTTCACATCCGGCGCCAATTCGAGCAGGAGGGCGTCGAGTTCCACGAGGTGTCGCTGGGCTATCCCGGCCAGTGGGATCGGACCGCGCCGATCGACTCGTATTTGCGGGTCATCCTTTGAATTGCCGGTTCATCGGCGCCGACGTCGCCGCCGGCTCCGCACGGGCATTTGACCAGGCTGCGTCAAAGTTGCCGTATAGCTTCTCCTCGCAGAGGCTGCAGCCGGCCGGTCTCGAACCAACAGAGCGACAGGCGCCGACGTGAAGAGCGCATCGTCCGACAATCAGGCCCGCGTCGCCGGGCGCGGCGCCGACACTCCGGCGCCCTTTCGCAATTGGATGGACGCCCGGCTCGATTTCCCGCGATCGGTTCCGCTGCGCAGGTCCTATGTGGTCGGCCTCCTCGTATCGCTGCGGCAGCACGCTCTTTTGCTCGGAGCTTTGGCGCACCGGCTTGCTTGGCGCGCCGGCCGAATATCTCAATATCGGCGAGGGCAGGATGCTGCGGGAGGTGATGGCGGAACGCCTGCAAGCCGCTTCGCCGGAGGATTACTTCGCAAAGCTGCTCGCTTGCCGCACCTCCGGCAACGGCGTGTTTGGAATGAAGGCGCATTTCCATCACTTCGACGCGGCGCTGAAATGGTGCCCATCGATGATCGGGCTGTTGTCGCCGACGACCTATATCTACCTCAATCGGCGGGACAAGCTGGCCCAGGCGGTGTCCATGGCGAAAGCGATGCAAACCGACGCCTGGACGTCGATGGACAGCGCCGCGCCGATCGCCTTGCGATACGACGAGCGTTCGATCGCTCGATGCCTGGAGGATATCCAGCAGCAGAGGCTCGGCTGGCTGCGATGGTTCGAGATCAACGCCATCACGCCGTTCGTCGTGAATTACGAGGACCTGCTCGCCGACCGGGCGGGCGTCGTTCGCAGCATCGTCGAGCTGCTCGACGCGCAAGGCGACGAGCCCGACGCGGTTCGCGCCCCCATCGCCGAGAGTCGAGTCCGACGCGACGAACGTCGCGTGGGCGGCGCGCTTTCGGCGCGAGCACGACCTGCCGCCGGCGACCGCCGCGGATTGACGCCCCGCGCGACCCCTCGCGGTCATCGCAACAGGCGAACGCCCTCGCCCATTCTCGGCCTCTGGCGGCGGGAAGGCCGGCGCGCCCGGATCACAAGGGTCGCCGCGCCGCCTATCCGTTCGATCATTGCGGCTCGATCGCGTCGACATCCACCAGGCCGGTCTTGTCCTGCGAATTGCTCTCGGCGATATCAGACACCAGCTTTTCGTGGATGAGAGCGGCGAGCGTCGCGATGGTCGGTTTGGCGAACAATTCCCTGGGTTCGAGCGTGATGCGGTATTTGTCGCGAATTCTCGGCAGGAGCTGCAGCGCGAGCAGCGAATGGCCCCCCAACTCGAAGAAATTGTCGTCGAGGCCGATCGGCGCGATCATCAGCAACTCGGTCCACAAGGTCGCCAGCGCCCCTTCCAGCTCCGTCGCGGGCGCCCGATAGGGCTGAGCGAGCGCGGGGCGGGGATAGCGCTTCGTCTTGGGCGCTGCCGGTTGCGCCCCGGCGGCGGCCGCCGGGGCGCGCAATCCGCCCTTCGACTGACGCTGAGGACTGGCCGCCCTGACGATCACCTGGGGATGCCGCGCCGCCAGCGCCTCGGCAAAAGCGCGAACGCCTTCGGCGGTGCTCAGACCGATCTTGAGCTGGCGCGGTTTGGCTCGCCCGGGCGCCGCGCGAAGCGTATTGACGGCCATCCCGACTTCTCGCCAGTTGTCCCAATTGATCGAGATCGTCGGCCACTTGCCCCGGCCGAAGCTCGCGATCGCATAGGCGTCGAGATAGGCGTTTGCGGCGGTGTAGTCCGCCTGTCCGACGCGGCCCCAGATGGCGCTGGTCGAAGAGAACAAGGCGAGAAAATCCAGCTTCCGGTCGGCGAACACCTGTTCGAGCGCCGCGAGCCCGAGAATCTTGGAGTGGAGCACTTCGTCCACTTCCTCCGGCGTCTTCAACCCGATCGGCGTATTGCCGGACACCCCGGCGGCGTAAATCACTCCGTTGACGTCCCCGAACTTCTCGTAGGCCTCGCGCGCCACGGCTCGCATTTGCGCGAGATCGCAGACGTCCGCCGCGCCCACCATCACCTGGCCGCCGGCGGTTTCGATTCGCTCGACGCCGCGGATCATACGAACGAGGCGAATCGTCGTCCTCGGCCTCGGCCAGAATGCGGCCCCATTCCTCGCGCGGCGGCAGCGGCGTCCGGCTGATCAGGATGAGTCCCGCCCGGTATCGCGCCGCCAGATGCTCGGCGACGGCGAGGCCGAGGTCTCCCAATCCCCCGGTGATCAGGTAGACGCCGTTCTGGCGCAAGGCCGCCTGCTGGTTCTTCAGAAGGAACGGCGGAATTGGCTCCACCGTCCGGACCCACCGGATATTGCCGCGATACGCGGTTACGACGCCTGGCGACGGCTCCATAATGTCGGCGACGAGATATTTTGCCAGCGAGTTGACGTTCGGCGCCCAGCGCGAAACGTCGACGATTTCGGCAACGCAGCCCGGGGTATTCGTGCATGGCCGCCAGACACGGTCCGATCGGCAGCGCCATCATCGGGTCTATCGTCTCGCCTCCGGTGATCGACTGGGCGTCGCGGGTCACGACGGTCAGGCTGACGCTCTTGGCGTCGGCGTGCCGCATCAACGAACGGATCAGCACGATCAGGGCGTTGACCTTGTCATCGACTTTCCGGCGATATTCCGACGCGACCTCCTCGGCGGCGCGCGGACGCGACGGATCGCAGAAATAGACGACTCGAAGCCGCTGCTCGGCCCCCAGCCCTTTGGCCGCCTCGGCGCACAGCTCGTTGAGCTCCTCCTCGCGGTTGGGATCGAGCGAGAAGCGGCGCTCGCCGAGCTGCTCGAGATCGCCGCCCTTCTCGACGATCGTCGCTTTGCCGCTGTGATCGCTCAAAGCCTCGGCGAAGCGCTGGTCCAGGCTCTCCTTGGTGACGAAGACCAGCCAGTTCGGACGCCGCCGATCCAGATCCCGGTCCACGGAATATTGCAGCCGCTTCCAGGACACGGTCTCCATCAGACGATCCGAGGCCGCGCCGGCGGGCTCGGCGCCGATGAGCGATCCGGCCGGAGGCGCCGCGCCGGCGCCGGCCGGCGGCGCCGGCTGGTCCTGATCGATCGCCCAATATCGCTGGCGGGCGAACGGATAGGTCGGCAGCGGGCGCTTGAGGCGTCGTTCCCCCTCATAGCGCCGGCCCCAATCGACCGGCACGCCGGCGAGCCATAGCTCCGCCCCAGCGCGCAGCAGGGTCTTGACTTCGCCGACGCCGCGGGCCGCGGAATGGGCGAGCGACGACTGGATCACGTTGCTCGCCGCTTCGCCGACCAGCGAACGCGCCAGGTTGCCGAGCGCGCGACCGGGACCGACTTCGAGCAGAACCGTCGACACCTGGTCGTGAATTGTCGACAGCCCCTTGTGGAACTGCACCGGCGCCCGCAACTGTTCGCCCCAATAGACCGGATCGGTGGCCTGCTCGTCGGTGATCCACTCGCCGCTCACGTTGGAGATATAGGCGATCTGCGGCGGCTTGAGGTCGATGCCGCGCATCACCTCGATGAACGGGCCGACCGCGGCGTCCATCATCGCCGAATGAAACGCGTGCGACGTATGCAGCGGCGTCGAGGAAATCCCCTTGGCCGACAATTGCTTCTCGAGCGCCGCGATGTCCTCGCCCGGGCCCGATGCGACGCAGGCCGTCGGCGTGTTGATCGCCGCGATCGCCAGAGACGGCGGCAGCAAGGGCTCGACCTCCCGCGCCGGAGCCATCACCGCGAGCATCGCTCCTTCCGGCATGCTCTGCATCAGGCGGCCCCGCGCCGCGACGGCGCGCAGCGCCTCTTCGAGCGAGAAGACCTCGGCGATGCATGCGGCGGCGAATTCGCCGATGCTGTGACCGAGCGCGACGGCGGGGCGCACGCCGAGACTCATCCACAGCTTCGCCACGGCGTAGGAAACCGCGAAAATCGCGGGCTGCGCATATTGCGTGCCGCGCAGAAGCTCGTCTGCCTTCGTCTCCGCCTCGGCCGCCGGGAACAGCAGCGTGCGCAGGTCGAGTCCGAGGTGCGGCTTCAACAGTTCGGCGCAACGGTCGATCTCACGCCGGAAGACCGGTTCCTCCTTGTAGAGCTCGCGACCCATGAAAATGTGTTGCGAACCCTGGCCGGGAAACAGAAAGGTGACCGGCTGCGCGGGCGCGCTGCGCAGCCCTTCGACGACGGCGCTGGGATCGTTCGATTCGAGCGCTTCGGCCGCCTCCTGGGTGCTCGCGCAAACGACAGCGCGAGCATGTTGATAGACCGTGCGGCCCGTCGCCAGAGTGTGGCAGACGTCGGCGATGTTCTCGTCGGGGTTCTCGCGAAGGTGCTGGGCCAGACGCGCGCTCGCCGCCTCCAGCGCCGTCGCGCTCTTGGTCGTGACGATCGCCACGTGCATCGATTTGGCGCTCGGCCCGGAGAGCGCGGGCGGCGGCTCCTCGATGATGATTTCCGAGTTCGTCCCGCCGATGCCGAATGCGCTGACGCCCGCCCGGCGCGGAACCGGACCCGTCCATTTCATGAGCTTTGTGGGCACGTAGAAGGGCGAGGCGGCGAAGTCGATCTTCGGGTTGGGCGTTTCGAAAAAGAGACTTGGAGGAATCTCGCCGGTCTTGACGCAATGGGCCGCCTTGATCATGCCGGCTAGCCCGGAAATGGTGTTGAGATGGCCGATGTTCGACTTCAGGGAGCCGATGCCGCAAAATTGCTTCCTGGAGGTCTTGGTTCGAATCACCCGCTGCAGCGCTTCGATTTCGATGGGATCGCCGAGCGCCGTGCCCGTGCCGTGCGCCTCGACATAGCCGATCGCATCCGGAGAGACGCCGGCGACCGCCAGCGCCTCCGCGAACACCGCCGTCTGGCCGTCGACGCCGGGCGCGGTGTAACTGACTTTCGTCGCCCCGTCGTTGTTGACCGCGGTTCCCAGAATCACCGCCTGGATGTCGTCGCCGTCGGCGATCGCATCGTCGAGCCTCTTGAGAACGACGAGTCCGACGCCGTCGGCGAACACCGTCCCGCTGGCGTCGGCGTCGAACGCGCGCGTGTGCCCGTCTCGCGACAGAATGCCGCCTTCGACAAAGTAATAGCCGCCCTTGCCGCGCAGCCACGACACCGATACGCCGCCAGCCAGCGCCACGTCGGATTCGCCCGACAGCAGGCTCTGCACCGCCAGATGGACGGCGACAGTCGATGTCGAGCACGCGCATTGCACGGTGAAACTCGGGCCGCGCAGGCCGAGCTTGTATGAGGTTCGCGTCGCCAGATAGTCCTTGTCATTGCCGATCACGGCCATTTGCCGGTCGACGCCGATCACCCCCTTGTTGGGCAGTATCTGGTTGCCGTAGAGGGTCTGCCCTTCGCCGGCGAACACGCTGATCGAGCCGGGGTGTCGCGCCGGATCGACGCCGGCGGTCTCCAGCGCCTCCACGGCGCATTCCAGAAACACCCGGTGTTGCGGATCGATGAATTCCGCCTCTCGCGCGCTGTATTTGAAGAATTCGGCGTCGAACAGGTCGAGTCCCTTCAGCGGGGCGCCGGCCTTGACGAAATTCGGCAGCCTCAGCACCGCTTCGGAAATGCCTGTCTCCCGCAGTTCCTCCTCGCTGAAGATCGAGACGGATTCGACCCCATTCTTCAGATTTGACCAAAATTCGGCGACGTTCGCCGCTCCCGGGCAACGCAGCGCCATGCCGACGATCGCAACGCGCGACCCTCGGTCGCTATTCTCTGTCTGTTCCAATGATGCCTCATTCACCAGAATGCACCTCAGTTCCGGCGCGCCGCGCCAGGAATCTCTTGCGCGCTTCGCCGCGCTTGGTCGATCCGACCAGGACATCGTTGCGATGTCCCTCCACCAGATAGGACGCCAACGCGCGGATCGTCGGATACCGGAAAAGGACGGTGATGGGAATGTCCCGGTGCGTCCGCTGTCCGATCATGTTTTGAACCCGCACGAGCGTCAGCGAGCCCCCGCCCAGTTCAAAAAAGTTGTCGTCTATCCCGATCTCCTCGACCCCGAGGATTTCGCTCCAGACGCCGGCGAGCTGCTTCTCCACCTCGGATTTGGGCGCAACGCGGATGCGCGACGGCTCCTGTCTGGGCTGCGGAGCCGGCAGGGCGCTGCGATCGACCTTGCCGCTCGGAGTTCAGAGGCAGCTCGGCGAGGAAGACGAAATGCGCGGGCGTCATGTGATCGGGCAAACTGGCCTCCAGATGCTCGCGTAGCACGGAATTGATGGGAACGGCGCCTTCGGCCACCAAATAGGCGACGAGGCCGGGCTCGCCGCTGGGCAGATCGTCGCGCAACTCGACGACCGCCTGCCGCACGCCGGGGTGATCCTGGAGCGCCATTTCAATTTCCGAAAGCTCGATGCGGTGACCGCGGAGTTTGACCTGATGGTCGCGCCGGCCGACGAACTCGAGGACCCCGTCGGGGCCGCGCCGCACCATATCGCCGGTTCGGTACATCCGCTCGCCGTTTCCAAAGGGATCCGGCAGGAAACGCTCGGCCGTCAAGCCGGGTTGCCCCAGATAGCCTCTGGCCAGCCCGACGCCGCCGATGAACAGTTCGCCGACGACGTTGGTCGGCGTCAGCTCCAGGTCGGCGCTCAGAACGATGGCGCGCATGTTGGCGATCGGCGAGCCGATGCGAACACCCGCGCGGCCGTCGCGGCCTTGCGCGGAAAACCAGGTCGCGTCCCAGAACTCGGACGTGCCGTAGATGTTGAATAGTTCAGCGTCGGGAAGCCGCGCCGCAAAGGCGGCGGCGAGCGGCGCCGTCAACGCCTCGCCGCTGCAGGCCCAGTGGCGCAATTTCGGCAGAAGCCCCGCGAGGTCCTTCGGGCTGTCGAGAAGGCTGCGCAGGAAGGACGGAACGAGCACGATGCGGGTCACGCCCTCGCGCGCCAGAAGATCGATGCAACGCGAGGGATCGCCAGCCGATTCTTCGGGAACGATCACCGTCGATTGGCCGCGGATCAGCGGCATGAAGATTTCCCACAGCGAGTCGATGAAGCCGAGCGTGGTCTTGTAGGCGTAGACCTCGTCGCGGACGGGCTGCGGCGGGTCCCAATGCAGTCGATTGACGATCGCCCGGTGCGCGCCCATCACGCCTTTGGGCCGTCCGGTCGACCCCGAGGTGTAGAGGACATAGGCGAGATTGTCGGGAAGGGTCGCGGCGGGCGGAGCCGTCGACGGCTGCAACTCGATCAGGAACCATTCGGAGTCGACCTCGACCACCGGGGCGCGCCGCGCCGGCAGCAGCCCGGCGAGCGCCGCCTCGGTCACGAAAACGCGCGGCTGCGCGTCGGCGATCATGTAAGCCAGCCGATCCGGCGGATAACCCGGGTCGAGCGGCAAATACGCGCCGCCAGCCTTGAGAATGGCGAGCAGGGCGACGACCTGGTCGGGCGAGCGCCGCATGCAAAGCCCGACGATCACGTCGGGCCCGACGCCGAGGCCGCGCAGGCGCCAGGCCAGCTGATTCGCCCTCCTCTCCAGCGTGCGGTAGTCGATCCGGCGACCGGCGAAGTGCAAGGCCGGCGCATCCGGCGTGCGCGCCGCCTGGGCGGCGAAGAGATCGTGCAGCCGCGCTTCCGGGTAGGGCGCCGGCGCGACGCTCCAGCCGATCAACGCCCGCCGGCGCTCCTCCTCGCCGAGCAGCGGCAACGCCGAAATCCGCCGCTTTGGATCCGCGACGGCTCCCTCGAGCAGCGCCACCAGGTGCCCGAACATGCGATCGATGGTCGCCTGGTCGAAGAGATCAGTGGCGTATTCGATGACGCCGCCGATGTCGCCGTCCTCCCCTTCCGAAAGCGACAAGGTGAAATCGAACTTGGATCCGCGCGGCGCGAGCTCGGCGGCGTCGACGCCGAATTCCGAAAAGACCGCCGCAGCGCGCGGCGGCTGCATCACGAACATTGTCTGGAACAGCGGCGCGCGATTTTTTTCGTGCCGCGCGCCCAGATCGGCGACAACGCTCTCGAACGCGACGTCCTGATTGTTGAACACTTCCATCGCCTCGGCGCGGACGCGGCGGAGAAACTCCACGAAAGTCGGATCCCCCGCCAGATCGAGGCGAAACGCGACGGTGTTGATGAAGAGGCCGATGAGAGGCTCGATTTCGGCAAGGCTGCGATTGGCCACGGGCGAACCGATCACGATGTCGGTCGCGCCGGAATAGCGGTGAAACAGCGTCGCCAGAGCCGCGATCATGACCATGAACAGCGTCGCCTGCTCGCTCTGGCAGAGCGCCCGCAGCCGCGCGACCAGCGGCCGTTCGAGCCTGACGCCGGTCTGGGCGCCGCGGAACGAGCGCTCGGGAGGGCGCGGCCGGTCGTATGGCAGAACTGTCGTCGGCGGCGCATCGGCCAATCGCGCACGCCAGAACGCGAGCTGCCTTTCGATGGCGTCCCCTTGCAGCCGCGAACGCTGCCATGCCGCGTAGTCGCCGTCACTGAAGGGGGAGCTGGGTCAGCGGGTAAGGCTTGCGTTTCCTGATCGCCTTGTAGAGCGTCGTCGTCTCGCGCACCAGCACGCTGAGGGACCACCCGTCGCAGATGATATGGTGAAGGTTGAAAAGCACGACATGATCGCGATCCGTCATGCGGACCAGATCGCAGCGAAACAACTCGTCCTCGGCGAGATCGAAAGGCTCGGCCGTCCGCTTTCGCAGCCAGCGGACCAGCCTCGCCTTGCGCTCAGCCGACGGAAGATCGCCGAGATCGAGCACGCCGATGGTCACCGGCTCGGGCGGCCGGATCACCTGCATCGGGGTTCCGTCGATGACGCGGAAATTGGTCCGCAGAATCTCATGGCGGCGCACGACCTCGGTCAGCGCCGCCTCGAGCGCGTCCAGTTCGAACGGTCTGGTCGAGCGCAGGGTCCTGAAGGTGTTGAGCACCGCGCTGTCGGGAAAGAGTCGCTGAAGCAGCCATTGACCCTCCTGGGCGAGCGACAGCGGTGCGGTGGTCTGGCTGCTGCGCCGGGGTATCGTCGGTCCGGAGCCGACGCCGGCAGGCTCTCCGCGGAGCCTCCGGTCCAGGAGAGCCCGCTGATCCAGGGAAATATCTTTCGGATGGCTCAACCGAGCGGTATGAGGCATCGTTATCCTGGCTCCGCAGAGGTGACTCGAGGGGGTCTAACTTTGCATAGTGTGGCAAATATTCCGACAAGCTGAGGACTCTGTCGGGCGGTCCGCTGGAATCGGCCGCCCAATGTCGCCGCCCCGCTCTCCCCCCGCCCGGCCTCCGAACGGTCGTCTGTCAGTGAAGCCGGAACCCCGCTCGACGCCCGTCGGAGCTATTTGTCGATCGCCGCCGCCTCCGCGCCGGGTTGGCGCGAGTTGGGTATTACTTCCTCCGCCTTCAAGAAGGAAGAGGGCTCTCTCCAGGTCGGCGTCTCCCCCCGTTCGAGCCAGAGCACGCGGTCCGCCAGGGGGAAATATTCCTCATCGTGCGTCACCGCGATAACCAGCTTCCCCGAATCCCGCATCTTCGGCAAAAATTCCCGGTAGAAAAAATCCTTGTATCGATGATCCTGATCGGCGGTCCATTCGTCGAACACAAGGATCGGACGATTTTCGAGGACGGCCTTGAGCAGCGCTATCCGCCGCCGCTCGCCCGAAGAGAGCGCGGTCGAACCCCCCGAAGACGCCAGCGCCGCGAGCGATCTTCGATTGAGTTCCAACCGGACGGCCAACTGCTCCGCCTGCGGGCCAAGACGGTCGGCTGGCAGGTCGCCGACGCCTTCGAACAGGCAGAAATCCGCGAATACGACCGCGAAGTTGGCACGATACCAGTGGATGTTTCCTTCGTCTACGGCGGCGCCGTCGAACCGAATGTCTCCGCTGGTCGGCGGGTACAGTCCGGTCAGGACCTTGACGAGCGTCGTCTTGCCGCTGCCGTTGGCGCCGGCGATGAAGATCAGTTCGCCGGGACGGAAGGTCATCTCCAACGGCCCGAGCGCAAAATTGTCCTTGCGATTTCCACCGCCATAACGGAATTGAACCATCCGCAAATTGAGCGCCCGCCAATACTGCGACGCGGGCGGCGTGTATCGCGCGCCGCCGCGCGCTGCGCCGCTGCGCGCCGTCTCGTCGCCTGAAAGCTTAAGGCCGATCGCCGCAATTCTTTGAAAGCCGACCGAGGCGTCGGCGAGCGCGCCGCTGTCGGTGATCAGCGACCGGAGAGGACGGCGGATCTGCAGCAGCGCCAGGACCCCGAACTCCAGTCTCAACTGAGCGTTGCCGAACGGGCCGAACACGGCGACGCCCAGAATCACGTAGAACATCGCGTGACTCCAGGTCGCGACCAGATCGGAATAGCGGCCTCGCGTGCCGGCGGACTGCTGCTGCTCCCGCACGCGATGTTCAAAAGACAGCAACACCAGGCGGGCGAGCGAACGGTTGAGCTTCAATTGCTTGGCGCCTTCGAGCACCATGCCGAAGACGCGAACGACCCGATCCCAGGCCTCGCGTCCGGAGTGGCGATGCCGTCTTTCGAGCTTGCGCAGAATAACGGCGCCGCCGACGCACACCGCGCACAACACGGCCGTGACCAGCATTATCTTGGGCGAAAGCCATCCGATATAGGCCAGACAGGCCACCAGAATCGCGGAACTGGCCGACAGCGACGCGAGATTGCGGACCGCCGAAGCGACGTTGACGAGATCGCTGGTGAAGGCGACCAGCAGCCGCGCCTCGCCGATCCGCTCGAGCTCCAGCAATGGAACATGGAGCACGGATTCTGACCAACCGCCGCCGCATGCGGATGACCGACTGCGCCGACAGCTTGTTGACGGAGGCGCGCGCATACCGCCCGATCAGCACCGCAAGCACGGCGATGACGGCGAACTGCCACCACAGCACGGAGCCGGTGCGGAACGATTCCAACACGCAAACCGTTGCGCTCAGTTCGGCGACGCCGCCGAGCACGCTGGCCAGAATCGTCGTCGCCAGCCGCAGCGCGGAACCCTGCGCCAGAAGCCCCAGCAGCCTCATCATGACCTGGCCCGGATCGATCGGCAGAATCCGACGATCGCGATACGAGAGAATTGCGCCATGCCGAAGTCACTCTTGCTGTATTCCTCGAGAGGCGTCAACTTGACGCCCGATTGGCCGGCCGCTACGCCAAAATCCTCCCTTTTCGAATAGGGCGGCCAGGTGCAAGGCTCGCTGAACGGCCAGCCGGGGGCGGATACGGGCGCGCCGCGGGCCGACGCCGCCGCTTGCGCCGGAAGGGCGAGGCGAACCGGGGATTCGCGCCAAGCCGACTGGATTTCGTCAGGACGGGATCCGCCGGCTTCGACCTTTCGGCTGGTTCCGACCTTCTCGCCATTAGCCTTGCGCTCCCAGAAATCGCGGCGCGAGCCGGCGGCGCGCGTCGAGGTCCTGCCAGGATGTCTGAGTTGATGTTTTTTTGCGGCTTGACGGGACGGGTTTCGCCGGTTCGATCGCTCAGGGGAGACAGGGGGCCGGGTTCCTTTTCGAGCGATCCGATCGGCGTCCGGCGGATGACGCCCCGAACAACAGGGAGACGCGGCCGGCCTGTTCGGCTACCATCGATTCGATGCAGACGATTTGATTCAGTTTCGCCCGATGGGCGCGGTTGAAGGCGAAGGCGGCGCGATTTGCTCCGCGGCCGGTTGCGAGGCCGGGCGCGCCCGGCGAAGGCTTCGATGCGGCGGCAAGGGGCGGGGACGCCGCGCCGGCGAGCGACCGACGCGTGAGGCCTTGCAGCCTCGCCAAGGGGACCGTAATGGTCATGCGGGGCTCGGGCGCGGGCCGGGACAGGAACTGCGCGGGGTCGCCTGTCGCGACGCTCATGACGGATCGGCGCTTGGGCGCGCGTCGCGGGCGGCGGGCGGCGCCCGTAAAGGATTGCTGGCTCCCCTTTGCGCCGCGCCGACATAGAGGTAGGAGAGAACGGCGCCGGGCGAAATGGGATGCTTGCCCGCGCTTGCCCGATAACCGGACTCGCCACGCGCGAGAGCGGAACTTTTTCACAGGAGCCGAACTGCAATGAGTCAAGTTGGATCGACCCGCTCGCTGAACCGCTACGACCGGTTCATGAGGAAGAGAGCCGCGGGAGCGGGCTCCGGCTCCAGCGCGTCCGACCCCGTCCGATTGCAGAAGCGTTATGAAATGATCTATTCCCGCAACCGCGAGTTGTTCAAAGGCGCTCGTGTGCTCGACCTCATGAGCGCCACGGGCTTCTGGAGCCTGGCGGCGCTCGATGCGGGGGCCGCCCATGTGTCGGGAGTGGAGGTTTCGCCGGCGGCGGTCGAGACGGCCAAGAAGGCGTTCACCGAATACGGAGTGAATGCGGGAGCCTATCGGTTCATCAATTCGGAGATACCCGCGGCGTTGCGCAAGTTCGATCCCAAAGCGTTCGACGTCGTGCTGTGTCATGGATTCTCTGGAACAGTCCGATCCGCGATTCGTCTTTCAGCAATTGTCCCGACTCCGGCCGAAACACGTGGTCCTCGACACCAGAATGGTTCAGGGCAAGGGGCCGATCGTCCGCTTCAGGGCCAGGTCGTCCGACGAGTTGAAGGTGAAGGCGGCCGACCGTTATAAATCCATTCTGGCGATCCCCAATCACGAATTGATCACGTTCTTCTGTGACTATTTCCAGTTTCGCTGGCGCCAGGTCGACTGGAAAGCGGGGATAACCGACTGGAGCGGGCTCGGCGATTATGAGCAGGAGCGCCGTCGGACCTATCTGCTGGAGCGGGCCGCCGCCGATCCCGCGCCCGCCCCGCGCTGACCGGCGCGATCGGGCCTGACCGGACGCGCCTCCTCCGCGCAAGAGGCGTCGCGATCACGTTGGGGGACGGCGCGCCACCCGGCGCCGTCGTCTGCCGCGAAACGCCGCCTCGCTTTGAGCTTGCGCGAAGCGGCGGGGATTGACGCGGCGACTTTGGCCCCGCGGCGCCGGGTGGATTGGACGAGCCGATGGCTCGAATTTGCTCGATGGGCTTAGCGCCGGGTCAACCTAACCTCGCGGCAGGGGCGATGCGGCGGGGCGGCGGCGGCGCGATTTAGGGGTTTGGCAAGGCGGCGTGGGGCTTGCTTGGCCGGCCGGGGCGCCGTCATCGCCAGGGTTTGCCGCAAGGTCTGCCGCAAGCGGCGATCCCGCCGCCAGACCGTAAGCTTGC
>CAVXVM010000132.1:0-6726 GCA_963765025.1 uncultured Acidobacteriaceae bacterium
TAAAGTCGTCGATCGCTACCGGCGCGGGACCGATATAGCGCAGCCGTTCCAGCGCATCGAGCGTCCATCGCTTGCCTTCCTCGGTAAACGAGTACGCCAGATCGAGCGGCCCGCTTGAGCCGCGCGTTCCAAGCGAATGAATTAGATGCCTGTCGATTGCCATCGTCACCAGTTCGATGACGATTGGATACGGCAGCTTGATCGCCTCCACAAACTGGCGACACGTCTCCAGCCGGCCTGAATACATCAACTTCATCAACAAACTCATGAGGTCGAGTTCGTCGATCCCCGTAGCCTTGATATCAGCAGGTTCGCCTGGAATTCGGTGCAGAAAATCATTGAGCACTTTCTGGTCGATGGCCCCGATCGCCACCAGATTGTCACCCAGTCGGCCGCCGCTTCCAACCATGCGCTCCAGACCTTTGGCCACATCTTCCGTAGTGACCAACTTTGCCTGAACCAGCAGATCCGCCATCCGCATTCGGGTACTGATAACGTCCTCCTCGCTACTGCCGCAATCCGGCCAAACTCAATCCCCGCCCCAGGGAGCCAGGCTGAGCTGCTCGTCCGGAGCTCGGCCGCAGCCGTCGATCCAAACCGAAATTGTAGAACCTGTCTGTAACTATAGTGCGGACAACCGCTTGGACAAGCGCCCCATACAACTTTCGAGGAATCTGAGGACGCAACATTTTTGTTTGCCGCGATGGCGGTCGCGCACGAATGGCTTCCGCCTCCGATTTCAAACGTCGCGTAATCAAAAATTCACTTCCGCGCAAAGATCGCTTATGCTTGAGGAACATCCTTTTAGCTTCGGCGAGCCACGCACAACCAACTATGAATCCAGTCGCTTTGGCGGTTGACGACCTTCGGGATCAGTATCTGCGGGAGATGGCGCTTGTCCGCCAGACCTGTGAGCGCACAGGCGACGGCACTGCGGCCATCCGCCGCCGATCGGCGGTTGTGGACCGTATCCTCATTGAAATGTGGCGCCGAGCCTTTTCCGGGATAGCGCCCCAGAATGCCGCCCTGCTTGCCCTCGGCGGATACGGACGCAAGGATCTCTTCCCCTATTCCGATATCGATGTCCTGTTTGCCTTTGCTGACGAACGCACCGAGGAGCAGTCCAGAGAGGCCGTTCGGGCCATCATCCAGGGCATGTGGGATATAGGCCTCCGTGCCAGTCCCAGCTCCCGTACCGTCAAGGAAGCGGGCCGGTTTGACCCCGACAACCTTGAATTCACCTTGGCCACACTCGACCGCCGTTTCCTCGCCGGACAATTTCCCCTCTACCAGCAACTCCACCAGGTCACCCTCCCGGGACTGGTCCTGAGCGAGTGGACGACCATCACCCAGAAGCTGGGAGAAATCGCTCGGACCCGCCACGCCAAATACGGCAACACCATCTTTCACCTCGAACCGAATCTCAAGGATTGCCCCGGCGGTCTTCGCGACTACCACCTGGCGGTTTGGTTTGCCGTACTTTTCCACCTGAAAGAAACCAAGGAGTGGCCGCGCCAGCGAGGCGGCGTCTTCCAGAGCGCGCGCGGAGACGCTGAAGCTGCTTTCGATTTCCTGGCCGCCGCCCGATGTTTCCTTCACTTCCGCCATGGTCGCGACGACAACACGCTCGACTGGCAATCTCAGGACGAAGCGGCAGCTCTCTCCATCGGCCTTGAAACCCGCGGCACTGCCGATCCCTCCTACTGGATGCGAACCTATTACCGGCACGCCCGCATCGTCTATCGGCGCGCCGCCCTGCTCATGGAGCATCTTCCCGCTCCGGTCAGCTTTTATCGCCAATTCCGCCGCCGCCGCACTCCCATCGCTGGAACTGAGTTCCTTCTTGACCAGGGCCGAATTGATATCCAGCCCGGCGCGCAGTTCAATGACACCAGCGCCATCCTCCGCGTCTTCTCCATGATGGCCACGCACGGTTACACCCTTTCCCAGGCTGCTGAAGACCGCATCACCGACGCTCTGCCCGTTCTGGCCATTCACATCCCTGAGGGTCCGTATCTATGGAACTCGCTCCGCGAGGTCCTGCTTGGGCCACACGCAGCCCACGCTCTCCGCACCATGCACGCCCTCGGCGTGCTCGAAATGCTGATCCCCGAATTCCATGGGATCGATGCCCTGGTCATCCGCGATTCCTATCACCGGTACACGGTCGACGAGCACACCTTCCTCACCATCGACAACGTCCATAGCCTTCGCCAGCCCACCCATGATTTCGAGCATCGCCTGGCCCAGCTGTTGCCGGAGATCGATCGCCTCGACCTCTTCTTGCTGGCCCTGTTGCTGCACGACACCGGCAAAGCACGCCGCACTGGTGAACACGCCAGCCAGAGCGTCGAATTGGCAGATGCATTCCTCGCCCGTCTCGATTTTGACGCTGAGGAACGGGAGTCGATTCTCAAGCTCATCCGCCTGCATCTTGAAATGTCGGCTGCTTTGCGCCGCGACATCTTTGACCTTGAAAACGTGCGCCAATTTGCTGAGAAGATCGGCAGTCCGCAGCTGTTGAAGATGCTCACGATCATGACGTATGCCGACATCAAGGCCGTCAATCCTGACGCCCTTACGCCGTGGAAGGCCGAAAATTTGTGGCAGTTCTACATGTCGACGGCAAACTTCATGGACCGCTCCGTTGACGAGGTTCGCTACCACGCCGCAATTGATCCCACCCTGCTCAACCGCCTGCGATCCATGGTCCCCTCAGCCCAATACGACGCGCTCGGGCAGTTCCTTGAGGGCCTTCCCCAGCGCTACCTTCAAACCCGCCTCCCTGAGCAGATCCGCAACCACTTTCACATGGCTCTCAACCTCGACAAGGATCCCGTTCAGCTCGATTTAAGGCCCAATCGCCAGCTCTTTGACTTGACGGTCATCACCCGCGACCGTTCCCGCCTCTTTGCCGATGTCGCTGGCGCCCTCGCGGCCTGGGGCATGAATATCGTTCGAGCCGGCGCATTCTCAAACGAGGCTGGCGTCATCGTTGACTCATTCCACTTTTCCGACGTCTTTCGCACCATTGAACTGAACCCAAGCGAGAAGGACCGGTTCCTCGCCAATATTCATGACGTTGTGGCGCAGAAGGTGTCGGTACAGCAACTCCTTGAGGCCCGCCGCCACCTGAATCATCCTTCCAACCTCAAGGTCGAAGTGCCCACCCGGCTCGAATTCGATTCCGAATCTTCCACGCACTCCACACTTCTCCAGGTTGTCGCGCAGGATCTTCCCGGTCTTCTTCGTCAGATCGCGTTGACCCTTTCAACCATGCAATGCAACATCAAAGTTGCCCTCATCGACACTGAAGGCGAAACCGCCATTGACGTCTTCTACCTGACGAGCCACGGCGAAAAGCTCACTCCAGAGACACAGCAGGTTCTTGCTTCGGGCCTCAAGACGGCCCTTGAAACAATGCGTGTGCCGGCCGCCTCCTAGGACCACGCGCGGGGCTGACCCCTTTCATCACAATCCAGAGTTATCGTGAGGCTGCGGCTTTTGGGTCCGGCCCGACACCCGCGGAAAGCCAGAGTGGTTTAAGTGATTCATCGCGGATTCATAGAGATGCGAATCTTAGTTATCATTAAGGTCAGACCTCCCAGCAAGCGCCCTGCAACAAAAGTGTTAGATAAGCCCATCATTGTTGCGAATTTACGCGACATTCCCTCCTGGTTCTCAAAATAACTCTTGACAGACGTGGACTGACCTCGTTAAAAGTGTGCGGTGAGTCAAAAGAGCATGGGAAAGTTGCGCCGTTCGCGGGCGATCGCTCAAAGGCCCCAGCCAGACGCCGGTTGGTCTCAATTCACAGTCAATAACCACTTGGAGGCTTCAATGCTATACACACGCTTCAATGCGCAAAGAACGGTAGCCCGCTGGGCAACCCTCGTCTGCTGCATGGCCGTGCTTCTATTCGCCAGTATGGGCTACTCGCAGTTAGCCGGAACCGGCAACATACAAGGCACCGTTTCCGACTCAACGGGTGCGGTTGTACCAAATGCGCCGGTGACCCTGACCGATCAGTCGACCGGGGTAAAGCGCACCGCTGTTAGCAACAGTGCCGGCAACTATCTATTTCCCGGCATCCCTATTGGCACCTATAACCTTCAGGTGGCCGCTCCCGGATTCAAAATTACGTGCAGACCGGGATCGTACTTGAAGTCGGCAGCAACATTGCGGTAAATGCCGCTCTCTCGATTGGCGCCGCGGATGTGAAGGTCGAGGTGCAGGCCGAGGGTCTCGCCCTGCAAACTGAAGACCCAACATTCAAGCAAACGATCGACCACACGGCCATGACCGAAATGCCCCTGAACGGCCGCCATATGACCGATCTGATCGTAGCCTCGGGTGGCTCGAGCCCTGCGCCCGGCGGCGACTTTACCGGTAGCAAATACAGCTACCAGACGATTTCGGTTTCAATCGCGGGCGGCGGCGGCAACACCACGCTGTGGCGCCTCGACGGCGGCGACAACCAGGACTACATGGCAAACGGCAACCTGCCGTATCCCTTCCCTGACGCGGTGACCGAGTTCAGCGTGGAATCGACGGCTCTTGGCGCGCAGGACGGCGGACATGTGGGCGGCATGGTGAACGTTGTAACCCGCTCTGGAACCAACCAATATCACGGGACGGGCTTCGAGTTTATTCGCAACAACTACCTCGACGGACAGAACTTCTTCTCCAGTTGCACGCCCGTTGCGCCTGCGACTACCTGCACTGCCAAGGATACCCTGCACCAGAACCAGTTCGGCGGAACGTTCGGCGGCCCCATCAAGCGCAACAAGATGTTTGCCTTCGCGGGATATCAACGCACGATTAACCGCCAGGCGCAAGCTTCAACGCAAGCCACGGTGCCCACTGCCGCCAACCTGGCGGGCGACTTCTCCGTCACAGATGGCGTACCGGGAACCGCGGGAAGCAATCCCTGCAACTCCAGCCATGCGCCAATTACGCTGGTTGACCCGCTGACGGGAACACCATTGCCTGGGAACAAATATGCGACAGCGCCCACGTATAACGCCCAAGCGCTGGCCCTGCAGAAGTATCTGCCCGCAATCAGTTCGAGCCTTGATCCGAACAACTGCGGATTTGTGTTCTACAGCATCCCGTCGCAGTTGTTTGACAACGAATTTGTTACCAGGGTCGACTACACCGCCAGTTCCAAGCAGAACATCTACGGCCGGTATTTCGTTGATGGGTACCAGTTCCCGGCGTACTTCTTTCCTACCAACATTCTGGTCACGACGCAATCTGGAAACATTCAGCGGGTGCAGACCTTCACGCTTGGCGATGCCTACACATTCACTCCAAACATGGTGAACGCCGCTCACGTTACAATTCTGCGGCGCGTAAACAACCGCGGATACAACGCCAACGACATCAATCCCAACAAGCTCGGCATCACGATGTATAACGCGGTGGCAAACGGCCTGCAGATTACGGAAGGCAAATTCACTATTGGCGGCGGCACAAACTCAGTCTCCCACTTCAACGACAACACGCTTGCCCTGGGAGACGACGTAACTTGGGTTCGAGGCAAACACCAGATGTCGTTTGGCGGAGGCTGGGTTCAGAACGAGCTGAACATCGGCAATCAATACGAATCGAACGGAACCTTCACCTTCAATGGCTCCTACAGCGGCAGCGGACCGAAGGGCGGAAGCACGATTGGCGATCAGAACCTTGATTTTCTTCAGGGCACATTGAGCGCATTCCAGCAGAGCAAGCAGCAGCAGAACGCGCTGCGCGGCCCGATTCCGAACCTCTATGTTCAGGATACGTACCACGCTTCGTCGCGGTTGACGCTGACCGGCGGCCTGCGCTGGGGGCCCAACGTAATGCCGCACGACTATTTCAACCGCGGCCTTGAGTTCAACATGGCTGACTTCCTGTCGAACACGGTCAGCACGGTCTACCCCAAAGCACCGGCCGGCATTCTGTACTACGGTGACACGGGCGTGACCAAGCAGTTCACCAAGAACTCGTACCTGCAGTTCTCGCCCAATGTCGGCGCATCGTTCGATCCAGAGGGCAACGGCAAGACCGTGTTTCGTGTTGGCGGAGCGCTGATGTTCGACAACCCGAACTTCTTTACGGGGCAGCGCAACCAGCAGAACCCTCCGTTCGCAACCGCGATCTCGGAGACACAAACTTCGTCGACCGGCCCGATCAGCTTCAGCGCACCTTGGTCTGTCGGCTCAATCACGACCAGCCCATTCCCGCACCGGGTCGTTGGTTTGCATGGAGTCTCCTTCAAATCGACACAACGATGTGTTGTGCAGGATTTTGCTGCGAGACTCAACCTCCGGCACATTCGCCGGGTTTTGCGGCAGCCTCCGCGCTATTCGTCGCGCAAGGCCACCATCGGGTCGATGCGCGGGCTGCCTTGTGCGCAGGCAGCCAGCTTGAAGCGATGCTGGGGCTTACGAGCAGCACGTTCCTTTTCCATGCCTCTTCCCATAACCCGCTATCCTCGGCAATTGCCAGCGCAAAGGCGGGCTCGATTGGCACAAACATGACGACAAAGTCCAAGGAGTGTAACTCGTGGAGGGCCTGATAGTCCTTCTCGGACAACTCCTTCATGTGGCGACGGACGGAGGCAAGGTGGCGATCGATTGCCGCCCGCCGATCTGTGTCGCTTTCAGTTTTGACAGATTCCTCGTAGTCTTTCAACGACACCTTGGCATCGACTACGACATGCCTTCCCTCGGGGAGAAAAAT
>CAVXVM010000133.1:0-7207 GCA_963765025.1 uncultured Acidobacteriaceae bacterium
CGCCGGCCACCTGCAGCGGCCGTTCCTCCTGCAGAGCAAGGCGAAAACGGGCTCCGGGCGAGTTCGATTCAAAGGTGTTAGCCATGCATCTTCCTTGGGCCGCATCATAGCAGGCGTCGCGCTCGATGAGGGGCTGCCTCGGTGTCCTTCTTTCACGGTTCCCCAACCGGGCCGGATGGTGCGACAATCGTCCAGTTGGGTTCGCTTAAGGCGAAATGGGCTCAGCCCAAGGAGAACATCATCATGAACAGAAGAATTTTTATCGCCGCGGCTCTCATCGCCGCCATGCCCCTGCTTGCGCAAACGGCTCCCAAGAAGCCCCGGCCAAGCCCGCCGGCAACTGCGACAGCCACCATCGGCGGCAAGTCCATCACCATCAATTACAGTTCGCCCGGCGTGAAGGGCCGCGAGGGCCAGATCTTCGGTAAGGACGGACGCATCAGCAAGGATCCGCACTACCCAGTGTGGCGCGCCGGCGCCAATGAGGCCACCGCTCTTGTGTCCACAGGCGACTTAACCCTGGGCGATCTCGCCGTTCCCGCGGGCAGCTATACGTTGTTTGTGGATATTTCCGATCCCGACAACTGGTCGCTGATTGTGAGCAAGGCAACCGGTGAATGGGGTCTGGCGTACGACGGAACCAAGGACCTGGGCCGGACCAAAATGACCATGGCCAAGCCAGCGGCAATGGTTGAGAACCTGGTCTACACCATTACTGATAACGGCAACGGCAGAGGTACCCTGACCCTGGCCTGGGAAGATCACACTGCTTCGGTTTCCATCAAGGCAAACTGAATCAGGACGCGCTTGAACTTCTGAAACAGCAAAGGGCCGGCAGCTCCCGCGATGGCAACCAGACGGGAGCTGCCGGTCCGCCATTTCCGTCGGCTTTCTGAGAGCCCGTACCTGTTGCAGATAATTTGCCCGTTCCCGGTACAATAGAGATAGTGGTCGATGTTTTCCCGGAGAGGAAAGAACCTTGCCGTTGTATGCCTACCGCTGCACCCAGTGCGGCCATAAATTCGAGAAAATTCAAAACTTCAGTGCCGAGCCTGAGACGGAGTGTCCCAAATGCCATGGCGTTCTTGAGCGGCCGTTGACCGCCCCGCGCCTCAACTTCAAGGGGGCCGGCTGGTACGTCAACGACTACGCGCCGAAGAGCAGCGGGTCTTCTTCAGATTCTGAAGGTTCGAAATCCGAAACCAAGTCTGAGGGTTCGAAATCGGAAACGAAGTCAGAGACGAAGACCGAGACAAAGACCTCGAGTGACGCCAGCTCCAGCGCCCCCAGTCCCGCGCCTTCGAAGGCTGCCACGTCGGGAACCTCGTCGAGCTGACCGGGAGGGAAATCCCGGCACGTCGCGATGGATGGCGGGCGCGGAGTACCATAATAGGACCTTGAAAAACAGGGCGCCTTCATGACGAGCGACGCACCGCAGAACGACTCCGCACAAATCAAACAAAAGTCGTTGTCAGCTCCCGCCGAAAGCAGCGGGTTTGCGCGCGCGCTTGCGATTGCGGCGGCGGTGTTGCTTGTCGCGGGCACGTTGGTTGAACTCCTTCGCGCAAGTGCATTTGTCGGCCTCGCGCTGCGTTGCGGCGGCTTTGTCCTGTTCATTCCGTTTGCCGTGCGGCGCCGATCGCTGTTGGTGTGGACCTTCTTTGCCATGCTGGCAGGCGCCGAACTGGGCGTGGACGCGCCCCACTTTGCCGCGCAAACGCAGTATCTTGCCGAAATCTTTCTGCGCCTAATCCGCATGATTGTCGCTCCCTTGATCTTTGGCGGCATCGTCACTGGAATCGCCGGCCATGGAGAATTGAAGGGAGTGGGCCGTGTTGCGCTGAAGGCCATTATCTTTTTTGAGGTGGTCACAACACTGGGGCTGATCCTGGGCGCAGTCGCCATTAACATCACGCAGGCCGGTGTTGGCGTGGTGCTGCCGGTGGCAGCGCAGACGGCGGGGCCGATCGCGCACGAGGCAGGTTGGCAGCAGGTGCTCCTGAATATTTTCCCTGAGAACATTGCGCTGGCGGTCGCGCAGAACCAGATTCTGCAGGTGGCCGTGTTTGCGCTCATGTTTGGCGCGGCGCTTGCTACTCTGCCCGATGCACGGCGGGCACCGCTGGTGAACGTGCTGCAGTCGCTCACCGAGACGATGTTCAAAATGACGAAGATCATCATGGTGTCGGCCCCCGTGGCAGCGGGTGCGGCGCTGGCATACACGGTGGGCAGCATGGGCGTCGCAACTCTGCTGCCGCTCGCCAAACTCGCAATCACCTGCTACGTGACGCTGATTATTTTTGTGGTGTTTGTGTTTGCGCCCATTCTGATAATGGCGCGGGTGCCTGTGGGCAAGTTTGCGGCGGCGGTTGCAGAGCCGGCCGCGATTGGATTTGCGACTACATCGTCAGAAGCTGCACTGCCGTTGGCGATGGAGCGCATGGAGGAGTTCGGCGTGCCGCGCTGGATTGTTTCATTCGTGATTCCAACCGGATACAGCTTCAATCTCACGGGCTCGACGCTTTACCTGGCCATGGCGGCGCTGTTCGCGGCGCAGGCGGGCGGCCTGCACTTGAGTGTGCTGCAGCAGGTGGTGCTGTTGGCCACGTTGGCTTTGTCGAGCAAAGGCATAGCCGGCGTGCCGCGCGCGACGCTCGTGGTGCTGATGGGCGTGGCTGGATCATTTCAGATTCCTGCAACGGCGGTGCTGATGCTGCTGGGTGTGGACACGCTGATGGACATGGGGCGAACGGGACTGAACGTGGTGGGCAACTGCATGGCCGCGGCTGTGGTCGCCCGTTGGGAAGGCGAATTGCAAAACCCAGTCCGGGCGGGGCAGATCTAAAGTCGGCGGTGCAGCGGTATGTCTATCCAACGCTGCGATAATAGGCCTGTATGCCTTTGCTCGATCCCATTCCGTCGCCCGTGATTGACGCGGACTTTGCCTCGCTCGAATGGGAGCCGCTGCTCGCGCTGGTGGCGGGTTTCTCAGCATCGCCTGTTGGCCGCCAGGCCATTCTCGACTTGCGCCCCTCGACGGATGCGGAATGGATCAGGCAGCAGCATGCGCTCACAGGTGAAGTGCGGCAGATTCTTGCCGAGCAAGTCTCCGTTCCGCTCGGCGGGTTGTTCGATCCCACGCAGCTTGCGGCCAAGGCGCAAATTCCCGGCGCGGCCCTTGAGGCGGCCGAGTTGCAGGCCGTGGCGCGGTTGGCAAACGATGTGGCCTCATGGCAGGCGCTGCTGCAGTCGCCTCCGGCGCGGCTGGTTGGCAAGCTGGCGGGCCTGTCGGCGCTGTCGTCCGCATTGACGTCGAGCCTGCGGCCACTGGCCGAGACAATTGAGCGCACCATTCAACCCGATGGATCGCTGGCCGACAACGCATCACCGGAGTTGGGCCGCATCCGTCGCGAGCAGGAGCGCCAGCAGCGGCAAATTGAAGAGAGCCTGCGCGCCACCTTGCGCAAGCTGGCGAGCGACGGCGCAACGCAGGAGGACCTGATCACCATTCGCGGCGAGCGCTTCGTGATTCCCGTGCGCAGCGAACTCAAGCGGCGCATCCCGGGCGTGATTCACGGCGCCAGCTCCTCGGGCCAGACCGTATTCGTTGAACCGCTTGAAACCATCGAGCAGAACAACGAACTGGTGCGCCTGTTTGAAGAGGAGCAGGCTGAGATTCATCGCATCTTCGTGGCGCTTACGCGGCATGTGGGCGGCTATGCCCATGAACTGGTGGAAGGCGCGCGCGTGCTGGCGCTGGTTGACAGCCTGCAGGCTCGCGCCCGCTTTGCGCGCGACTACGACTGCGTGGCGCCGGCGATGACGCCTGACCTGCTGCGGCTTGAGGGCGCGCGTCATCCGTTGCTTGAAAAGCGTTTGCGAACTGGCAGCGGCAAAATTGTCCCGCTTACGCTGGAGCTCACCTCGGCCGAGCGCCAGATCATCATCAGCGGGCCCAACACCGGCGGCAAAACGGTTACGCTCAAGACCACGGCGCTGCTGGCGATGATGGCGCAGGCCGGATTGCCGGTACCGGCTGCGGCGGCCAGCTTTCCCGTTTTCACGGCGTTTCTTGCTGACATCGGTGACGCGCAATCCATTGAGGCAGCGCTCTCCACTTTCTCCGCGCACATCACCAATCTCGACCGCCTTTCGCGCCTCTCAGGGCCAAATTCGCTGGTGCTGCTGGACGAGCTCGGTTCGTCGACCGATCCTGAAGAAGGCTCCGCGCTCGCTGTCGCCGTTGCCGCCTTTTTTCTTGAGGCGGGCGCTTGGTCGCTCATCTCCACACACCACACTTCGCTCAAGGTCTACGCGGCCAACACGAGTGGCGTGATCAACGCGGCGGCGGGCGTGGATGAAGTGACCATGGCGCCGAACTACCAGTTGCGGCTGGGCGTGCCCGGCGCGTCGGCGGGTATTCAAACAGCGGAGCGGCTTGGACTCAACGCGAGCATCATTGATGCCGCGCGCCAGCGTCTCGGCTCGCAGCAGGTGGATATTGCGCGCTTCCTTGACAGGCTGCACAACGATCTTGCCAGGCTCGAAGAGGACCGCAAGGCCGCGCGCGAACAGCAATATGCGCTCAACCAGGAGCGTGCACGGCTGGCCCGCGAGGGCGATGTGGAACTCCGCAACCGCACACGCGAGCTTGAGGCCAAGCTTGCTTCGCTGCTGAAGGATTTCGAATTCCAGATGCGCGAGACGGTACGGGCCATTGAAGATCGCGCCGCCCAACAAAAGTTGTCGAAGGAAGCAGAGCGGCGGATAACAAGGCTGCGCCGCGAGTTTCAGGAGAGCTTTAACCAGACGGTCGTCGCGCACCGCACCGGTGCCGATCAGGGCGATGCCAACGCGCAGCCGCATTTGCTGAAGCACGTGGCGGAGGGCGACCGCGTGCTGATTAAGTCAATGGGCAAAGTGGCGGTGGTGCAGCGCGAAGTGGAGAAGGACGTTTTTGAAGTGGCGCTGGGGCCGATCAAGATGCGCGTCAAACGCGCTGACTTGTCCGAGGTTTCGCGTTCTGAAGTGGAGGCTGCGCGTGGTGAGCGAGCCGATCCGCTGGCGGCTGCGCGCCGCCAAAAAGGTGTGCACGTCACCGTCACCAGCGCCAACACTGACGACATGAAGATGGAGATCAACCTCATCGGCCGCACCGTCGATGAGGCTACCGGGGAACTTGAAAAGTATCTGGATCGCGCCTTCATGGCCGGTCTGCCGCGCGTGCGCGTGATTCATGGGCATGGTGCGGGAATTCTGCGGCGTGGGGTGCGGGAGTTTCTGAAGGGGCATCCGCATGTGGCGGGAATTGAAGAGGCACCGCAGAATGAAGGCGGTCAGGGCGCCACACTGGTCGAACTGCGGCAGTAGCCTTCGCTCGCGCGCGGCTTGTACCATAATCAGTATCGAAGCCTCGGCGCCGCAGGCACTGGTTTTGCACATGTAGCATCTACATTTGCACTTAGCGCCGGGCAACCGATGTTGCTTTGAGTACATCCTAGGAAACGAACCCGCGGCGTTTCGTAGGTTCTTTGGGCCCCCAAAAAACCGTGAACCAGCATTACGGAGTGCCGCCGATCATGCGATTGGTTGTTTCAGACTTCCCTGAGATGTGGTTGGACGAAAACGGAATCAAATAGCTCAAAAAAAGGCTGCGCCACCTGATGGAACTCCCCCTGCGTTCACCATCGAAGCGACCAAAGCTGATGTTTGTTCTGGGATTGCCACCGACAAAGATCGGCGGCATTGAGAGGTATCTCCGTAATTTTGCATCCACCCTGAACAGCGCCGGTTGGGATTCCGTTCTGTGTTTCGATGGACCCATAACGCAGGAGTTCCGAGAGTATTTTTGTGGTCCATTTATAACGATCGAACGCCTAGATAATCAACAGGGACTTGGTCTTGCCTGCGCCGGCGATCTATGGAAGGTTCTTCGGAAGCACAGGCCCCAGGTGTTCGTATATGCCTTTCACAGCGTCATGCGCTGTTTCCCCTGGTTGGCCAGGTTCGCGGGGTGTAAAAGGATTTTTTACAACGACCACTCATCCAGACCGTTCGGGCTACGCGCGGCACCTTTGAGGATCTCGCGGAGGATCGCCGGTCGCATTCTGACAATGCCGCTGACTGCCATTGTGAGCGTGGCGGACTTCACACGCAGAACGGGCACGGCATTCGGCACATCTTCAGCTACTAATTACCTGGTGAGAAACGGAGTTGAAGTTCGCCCAGTCGATCCTAAATTGAGGGCATCAATCCGTGAGCGTCTTGGCATTGCGAAGCAGGATCTCGTGATCATGCAGGTGTGCCACATGATCCAGGTCAAGGGCGTCGAGATCATGCTGGCGGCAGCAAATTTACTTCTGAAAAAACATTCGGGCATCCGCATCCTGCTCGTGGGTAATGGTCCCGAATTGGAAAAGTACCGCCGACTTGCAGCGGAACTTGGCATAGAAGACGCAGTAATTTTCGCGGGACTCGTTAGTAATCCAACAGATACGGGAGTCTTCGACGCGGCAGACATTTATTGTCAGCCTTCGATATGGCAGGAAGCATGTCCCCTTGCGGTACTTGAGGCCATGTCGTTCGGACTTCCGGTAATCGCGAGCAACACGGGAGGGATCCCGGAGATTGTTCGCGACAAGCAGTCCGGCATTCTTGTGCCGGTTGGCGATGTGCGAGCGTTATGTCATGCAATGGAGCGGCTGGCCGGCAATCCCGAACTTCGCAGGAGAATGGGAAGAGAAGGAGTGCGTTTGGTTGTGAACGGGCACATGCTCACGGATACAACTCGCAAGTACGTCGACCTGTTTCTGGGCCGCGGCCAAGCGATGCCTTCCGCAGAATCCGAAGCTGCCGACCCTCTGCCCGCTGGCGCAAGACAAGCCAGCTAGGCGGCGTCGTGGCAGGTGGCTTGCTTCGCCGCTGGCGCGCTCGTTTCCTTTGCCTGGCCGCCCGCGCCGCCTGAGTTTGGCTTCATTTCTTTCAGCAGCTTCACCAGCCTCGCAAAGCCCTGTTCGCGCGCTGTCTTGTTGCCGGGGACGGTGTTGCCCGGATCCTCGCCCGCGCGCATGAATCCGTGGCCTGCACCGTCATAGGTGACCGGCTCGTAGAACTTGCCCGCTGCTTTCATTGCATCGATCGTCCCGGGCACGGTGGCGCCGATCCGCGCATCGTTGCCTGCGTAAAAACCATACACCAGCAATGCGTG